>NZ_CP096147.1:1198750-1865000 GCF_026016445.1 Cognatishimia activa
CTGAGAAAGCTTATCGCGTAAGTCAGTGCATTGAAATGCAGGCGGACCATGAAGCGATAAGTTACTCGCTTGGCAGCTATTTAGAAAATAGCTGGTCTGAAATGCGCAAAAAAATCGCCGCAATTTCTGCAATGATGGTTTTGATTGAGCGAGAAGACGCCGTGATTAAATCTGCCGAAAAAACACACCCCAAGGCTGCAACACGAATTTTTCAACTTCTGTGCCACGTTGCTGAAATGCCTTTGATAAAAGCACATTTGGAAAACGACCCCAGTGTGCTTCCCACCGCGAACAAGATTGAACGCTTCGGGAAAGAGGTTACTTTGCCTTGCTACTTCGACGCATTACGGCTGGCAGAAGTAGGAGGAGCTATGAGCATTCAAGCTGACCTCGGAGCCCCTCAAGACTTTTTCGCAGACATGGAGTTGGTCAAACTGGGTCAGCCTCACCGATATTCTTATCTCCGGACCGAGGGTGCGAAAGAGTGGGTGACGCTTTGGAAATGCAATGAGATGCTGAAAACAACTATGCAAGCCTTCACGTAGGTCTTTCGACGAGAGTTTGACTTCAAGCTCACATCAACTCGATACCACGGTCGGACCAGTGACCAAAGTTTCAAAGTTTTCCAGCTTTCTATATGTTGCGTCCTGGCTTTCCAGCAGTTCCTTCACTTCATCAGCGGTCAAATTAATCTCGCTAATTCCAGAATGTTTGGTGTACCGAGAACCGATCAGCGTGTTTCTTAAGCTCTCCCGTCTATCTACGTAGACGCCTGTTAACAGTTCTTCACTTTGGTATCGTCTGAACTTGTACTGGCATATGCCGCTGAAATCGCTGTCGCGAAGTCTGTAGCCGATAAATACACTGTCTAAGTAGTGTGCAATTTCTCTATGCTCAGTTTCAGTTTCCTCAATCTGTCCATTTTGGTTGTAAACTTTGGCCTGAACACTGATACCACGCTCATTGTATCCGATTTCTACCAATCCCAATCGATTTGCAATTTGGTTATCAGACTGATCATCCTTTCGGTAACTTACGGTAATCCAGAGACCTACCTTATCAACCAACCTTGAGCTAGCATTTTGAAGACGTGTTTCAGCGTTGTCGGTGTAGTCGATTAAGAAACCCTTGTCGGACTCATCAAATACTGATCGGTTCCAAGTCCGTTTTATCAACGCTTCAAAATAGTCTTCGAAAGTTTTGAGAACGTCTCGGTCAATCGTGGCATATATTGGCGATTGTTCGCTTTCATCCCCTGAAACCCATCCCCAAAACACTTCAGTTGGTCGTGACGATGCATAGTCCAAAATAATGAAGTTAATTGTTGGCATTGTGTGTTTCAGTACAAAAACCCGATGCTCTCCTTTATGGCGAGAATTGGGTGATATTGCTTTGTATCGATCCGAAAAATATTCTTTTATACCAACGACATCCTGCCAAAGCCCTCGATTATTGTTGTTGAGCCATTTTTCGTAGCTAGCTATGACGCGGCTGTTTTTCGAGTTGTCTGAAGATATTGGATCCGGGATGTCCAGAAACATGTTTTTGACATTTGTCGCTTCGGAGAGCCTCTCCAATAAGGCTTCTGACGCCTTTATCTTGTTAGGGAAAACCTGAAAGGTTTTTGATCTGTTTGCTAGAAGTTCTAATTTTTTGCTTTGGCGCTGGTAGTCTTGAAAAAACAGTTCACGTTGTCGCTCGAATGACTCCGATAGTTTTTCGATTTCGTCTTTTTGTCCATCTACGAGACCGCGAAACCACATCCAGTTCAAACCAAGCAGTACGGCGATTGATCCAGCGGTTGAAATAAGCAGTCGCATTGCCTCGCGTTGTGAGTCGCCTGGAGCATTTTCTGTGGAAAGAAAAATCGCGATCCAAGTTAGCAAGGTTCCAATTATGGTAATAATTGTTGACCAATATGGGTGGTCTGCTATATGCTGAATTCTTTTTCTTAATGAATTTTTGTTATTTGAGGAGTTATTCGTGTCAAAGTTACTGTCTTTATTTAATTCAAAATCTCGCATTGATCACACCATTGCGTCTGGTCTTATAGGTTGGATGCTAGTCACGGCGTTTTATGCAACCGTTCCAAAAGCACTAATGAATTGGGAAGAAAGTGCGGTTCAGGAACAAATTGTGCAAGAACATTCGAGTCTTGATCTACGCCCGAAGTAAATATGACTCAAATTTGAATGCCTACCGCTAGCGTATGAAACTTGCGCTGGTTTTATGCAGCTCACACTGGTTGTTCCTCACCCACTCTACCATCAAATCTATTTGGGACGGAAAATTAATCTCAGTAGATGTTACCAGCACGAATTCATGAACGCCCTCATGCTCTTCTTCATAGAGGGGATCAGGGCCTCTAATACCTTGCGGTAGAAAATTTAGTCCCGTTTTCAACACTGCTGAAGTCATGGCCCTTGGCCCAATTTCAATGTTGTACCAATGCCCATGAACTTTTTGAAATAGGATAGCTGATCTTTCCTCATGACTTTCAAATTCCAGGCAATAGAGAGTACCAAATCGAATGGTGGTCGCAACTTTCCCACGCTGGCTGTTACGCCTTGCGATACCAAACTCCGTTGGTACAGACATAATTTGCAAATTATCGGAATGCGCCTTTTCATCAACGATGGCTTGCCAAAGTTGCTCTGGCGTCTCTGAGAATATTGCAGGCGCTAGGCTGTGCGCCTTTCCAAAATGGTTCTCAGAAATCCATTGATAGATCAACTTTGCATAAGAACGCCTGATTTTGCCTCGCCTAAAGGTGGACATGTAGTCCGTGCCCATAAGTACTCTTCGCCCTAAAGCGGCGTCCATGATTGCTTCGACGCTGATGTCAGCGGCATCGGCCACAGCACGAGTTGCTATATATAACTGCTTGCGCTCATTCTCGCTGGCTTTCAGCCAATCAATATCCACAAAAAATTCCTAAACAATAATACCCGATTGAACCCGCTGTAGTCCTCGTGCTCAGCCAAATTGCTCACACTATTCTGCCTACATACGCACCCGACTATTGAATTTTTCACTATCGGGATCAAGCGTTCACTGATATTTTGTTCCCTTTATGTTCTCGCTAATTGCGATGTGGAGAGGAGGACGAGAACCAGAGTTTGAATAACGCCATTGGGCAGAAAGATGAGGCTATGACCAAGAAACCACCAGAATTTAACCCAGAGACCGCACCTCCTGCCCTAACGATTGATTGGGATGCTTACCTCCCATTCTTTGAGAACGAAGATATTTCGGAGAAAGATAAGCGTGAACTAATAGAAGCTCTTTGGGCAATCATGGTCAGCTTTGTCGATCTCGGATTTGGGATTAGCCCTGTACAGCACGATTGTGGAAAAGGCGTAAGTTTAGCCACGATGCAGCGCGAGGCTGTGTTAGACTTAAACATCAGCCAGCCAGCCGAAGAAAACACATTGTCCGCTCAATTTGATGCGGTTGCGAGAAAGGAGTCCCGATGACCACAAACACCTATTCACACGCAGTCATTTACTGTCGGGTTTCTTCAACAAAGCAAAAGATGTCAGGTGGAGGCTTGGAAAGCCAAGAGCATCGCTGCCGTCAATATGCACTGGCGCAAGGTTACGATGTTTCCGCAGTTTTCCCAGATGATGCATCTGGAGGCGGAGACTTTATGAGGCGTCCTGGCATGGTTGCATTGTTGTCGTTTCTCGATGCACAGCCAGACAAAAACTATGTCGTGATCTTTGATGATTTGAAGCGTCTGGCGCGGGATACGCAGTTTCATATTGGATTGCGGCAAGCGCTACAGGCGCGAGGCGCAAAGGTCGAATGCCTTAACTTCAAATTTGAAGACACACCAGAAGGTCGATTTGCTGAAACGATCTTTGCTGCTCAAGGTGAATTAGAGCGTGAGCAAAACCGTCGCCAAACCATTCAAAAGATGAAGGCGCGGGTTGAAAAGGGCTATCACGTATTTCAAGCCCCTACTGGATATAGGTATCAGCGCACCAGAGAACATGGAAAGCTTCTTGTAAGGGCCGAACCAGTGGCCTCCATCTTGCAGGAAGTGTTAGAGGGTTATGCCAGCGGACGGTTCCAATCAAAATCTGAGGTGCGGCGGTTTCTTGAAGATCACCCTGATTATCCTGACACCAAGGTTCATCCACAGCGAATCCAAGATTTTCTGACACGACCTGTTTATGCTGGAATGGTTGAAGCGGCGAGTTGGGATGTCTCGCTACGTCAAGGACACCACGAACCACTGGTGAGCTTCAACACCTTCCAAAAGGTCCAAGAGCGGCTGTTTGGGCGTGCTAAAGCCCCTCAAAGAGTAGATGTGAGCGAGGATTTCCCTCTGCGTGGTTTTGTGCTGTGCGCTGAGTGTCAAAAGCCTCTAACGGCGAGTTGGTCAACCAGCAAGACTGGTAAGAAACATCCTTATTACTGGTGTAAGACGAAGGGATGCTCATGTCATCGCAAGTCGCTACGTCGGGCCGATGTAGAGGGCGCTTTTGAAACTGTCGTTAAAAAATTGCAGCCTTCGCTGGGCTTCTTTGGCATCTGTTTAAAGATGTTCAACGACGCTTGGGGAATGCGACATGAACAAGCAGAAGCGAAGGCACTTTCTGCTGGTAACAAAGTTAAGTCAATTGACGGACAAATCGAGAAACTGGTTTCGCGGATCATGGACAGTGAGCAACCAACGGTTATTGCGGCCTATGAGGCACGTATCGCTCAATTGGAAAAAGATCGGCTCATTCTTAAGAGTCAGAGTAATAATATCGTTGAAACGGAGACCCCCTTGGCGGAGTTGTTCGAACTCGCGTTCAGGTTCCTCGCAAACCCTTGGAATATTTGGGAAAGAGGCGATTTGGCTGCGCGTCGATTAGTGCTGAGATTAGCCTTTCAAAGCCCAATTTCTTATGATCGTGAAGAAGGTATTCGAACCCCATTTTTAGCCTTACCTTTCAAGGCGTTAGCAGGAGTAAATATGCTTGAAAATGGAATGGCGCACCCATGAGGATTCGAACCTCAGACCTCTGCCTTCGGAGGGCAGCGCTCTATCCAGCTGAGCTATGGGTGCCTAAGGCTCGTTATAGCCTGAGGAATTTTCGCCGCAAGCCGGAAAAGGGCCCGCGGCGGAATATGAGCTAGGCCAGCAACTCGTGTGCGAGTTCCAGCGCGTCCACCAAGGCGTCAACCTCTTCGGTGGTGTTATACATGCCAAGGGACGCACGGCAGGTGGCGCTGACGCCGAGGTGATCCATCAATGGACCTGCACAGTGATGCCCTGCCCTGACGGCCACGCCGCGCTTATCGAGAATGGTCGATATGTCATGCGCATGGGCAGCGCCCTGCAGGGTCATGCTGAAAATGGCGGCCTTACCCGGAGCATGGCCTTGGATATTGAGCCAGTTGAGACCTTTGAACTTCTCAGCCGCATAGTCACGCAGAGCGCTCTCATGGGTCGCGATGTTGTCCATGCCGATGTCCATCAGATATTCCAAGGCAACACCAAAACCGATTGTCTGCACGATGCCTGGAGTGCCCGCTTCAAACTTCATCGGTGGATCATTGTAGATCACCGCTTCTTTGCTGACCTCTTTGATCATGTCGCCGCCACCAATGAAGGGGCGCATTTCGGCCATGCGTTCTTTCTTTACAAAGATCGCGCCAGAGCCTGAGGGGCCGTAGAGCTTATGCCCAGTGATCGCGTAGAAATCGCACCCGATGTCCTGCACATTCACAGGCGCATGCACAGAGCCTTGGGAGCCGTCTACCAGTACTGGAATGCCACGTTCATGCGCTTCTGTCGTGATGGTTTTAACATCAACCATGGTGCCCAGCACATTGGAACACTGGGTGATCGCGACAAGTTTAGTCTTTGGTCCCATCGCATCGATCACAGCCTGCGGATCAAGGCTGCCATCGGCTGCCACATCGACCCATTTCAGAACCACGCCCTGACGTTCCCGCAGGAAGTGCCATGGCACGATATTGGCATGGTGTTCCATGACGCTCAGCAGGATTTCATCGCCCGCTTCAAGCTGTGGCATGGCCCAGCCATAGGCGACCATATTGATGCCTTCGGTGGTGCCGGAGTTCAGAACAATCTCGTCTTCATCAGCCGCCCCCAGAAAACGCGCGATTGTGCCGCGAACGGATTCATATTTTTCAGTCGCGATATTGCTCAGGTAGTGCAGCCCACGATGCACATTTGCATATTCATGCGCGTAGGCATTGGTGATCGCATCAATCACCACCTTGGGTTTTTGCGCGGAGGCGCCGTTGTCCAGATAAACCAGCGGTTTGCCATTCACCTCGCGCGACAGGATTGGGAAATCCGCGCGGATTTTTTGCACATCATACATTAGGGGGTTCCAGTCGGTCCAAAGCCAAGGAAAGTCAGAGTAAGTGAGAGGATGAACACAAGTCCGATAAAGCCAATCAGCAAGTTAGCCATGGCTTTTCCAAAGGAATCAAAGCCTTGCGCTTCGTTAACAAAGCTCAAAAGTATCCAAACACCATAGAGCAAGGCCAATGATGTCGCGAGCAAAGCAACGCCTGGTGCTGCGATCATCAGAATAAATCCACCCAACTGAACGGCCAGACGCATATACTGTAGCCAAGTGACAAGAGCTAGCAGGTCGTTGAAGCTGGCAACGCCTCCAATGAATTTGCCACCCCAATAGAGGCTCAGCGTACCAACCGACATACTCACAAAGAAGAGCACTGCGAGAGTGATCGGAGAGATCGCTTGTGCCATGGGCGGTGCTGCAGGTGGAAAGGCCAATATGGTTAGCACAAAGGCCACCGCATTCAGGATCGTCGCGAGCGCCAGCCCCTGCCAGATGGTGGGCCCATCAAGTTTTAGCGCAAGTACCTGACGCGCAGCCTCTTTGGGGGCTTTGATCGTGTCGATGAAAAGCTCTTTCCACATGGCTCAGGCTGTCTCCTCTCGCGCGGCAGACAGGCCTGCGAACCAGAAACTCAACAACGCGGCGACCCATAGGAATCCGAATATATTGTTCAGAAGTCCCGGTCCGATGAAACCTGCTATCAATCCTTGAAATAGGATGATGGGGCTGCAGGCCAGCAACGCCCAGAACAATGCCATACGGGCTTTGTAGCCCGTGGTTCCGCCAAAAGCTTTCAGGATGATCTGGGTTACAAAGGCTAAAGCATAAAACACCAGAGGCATCATAAATACCCAGCCCATCAGTGCGCCGCCGATCAAAGGCATAATGTCGGTTTGCTCGAGGTGGGCTTCGCGAGAAAGACGCGGCCATTGGGCCACGAAAATCACGATGCAGGCTGACATTAGCACCGCCAGCGCACGATCTTCGCGCGGACCATCTGCCTGCCGCCTTAGGGCGACAGACTTCGGTCTGCGATAGGTCGCTAGGATGTCGCGTGTGACAGACATCAGCCGCGACGACGCTCCAACCAGCCTTCAAGGCGGGTCAGGATGCACTCAGCCAGCGCCTCGTTTTCGACTTCTTCCACCGCTTCTGCAAGGAAGGCCAGCGTCATCAAGTCCGTTGCGATGTCTTTTGGAACGCCACGGGCACGTAAGTAGAACATGCCCTCTTCGTCTGTGGCACCTGAGGTGGAGCCGTGGGAACAGGCCACGTCATCAGCATAGATTTCCAGCTCTGGCTTAGCGAGGAACTGACTGTCATCATCAAGCAGCAGTGACTGGCTCATCTGATAGCCATCGGTTTTCTGCGCATCTGGTTTCACCAGGATCTTGCCCTGGAAGACGCCGGTGGCCCCGTTGCGCAGAACCTTCTTGAAGACCTGACGGCTTTCGCAGTTCACTGCATCATGGGTGATAAAGACCGTGTCATCATGGTGGAAATCACCATCGCCAACACAGGCACCAGCTACATGCACGACGGCATCGTCGCCAAGAAGCTCCAGCACGCATTCATTGCGGGTCAGAACGCCGTTCACCGTCAGAGTGAAAGACTTGAACACGGACTCTGCGCCAATGCGACCAAAGATGTGGGTTGCTGCGCGACGCTCATGATCGCGGCCTTGTGCCCGCACGTGGTGGAACTCGGCCTTATCGGCCACGTCCACTTCCATGACTTTGTTGAAACGCGCCGCCGCTGGGCCGTTTTCTAGCACAGTGACGGACGCGCCCTCTTCCAGTTTGATCACATGGTGCAAGATCGCGTCAGAATTTTCATCTTCGTGCTTGTAGATAAAGCTGACCGGGCGGTTAACTTGACCCGTCACGCGGATCACGATGCCGTCTTCTGCCAAGGCTGTGTTCAACGCCGCAAGAGGACGCTGGACTGGTGTCTGACCATTGGCCTCCAGTTGACCATAAAGGTCTTTGGCCCAGTGAATGTCTTTGGACACGATGTCAGACAGGCATTCGATGGTGAACCCTTCGCCTTCCAGATCGTCAGACAGGCCCGCATCAAAGATGCCATCCACGAAAACAACCTTCAGACGGTCGATCTCGTCAAACATTGGTGCTTCGCCGTGATCAAACGGCGCGGCTGGTGTGACCTCCTGCGCGGTCAGCGTATCCGGGCGGGTGTATTTCCAATATTCGTCACGGCGATGTGGCAAGCCGTTGTCGACGACACGCGCCATGGCGGCGTCGCGGATCGCGGTGATCCACCCTGCCCCGGCTGGCACGGAAACACCGTCCAGCAGGGCAGCCGTCGCTTCCTGTTTTTGCTCCAGAAAACCCATTACGCGATCTCCGCCAGAATGTCGGCGTAACCGTTGTTTTCGACTTCCAGCGCCAGCTCTGGGCCACCGGTTTTCACAATGCGACCGTCCGCCATGATGTGCACAACGTCTGGTTTGATGTGATCCAGCAGACGCTGGTAGTGGGTGATCACGAGGAAACCACGGCCTTCGTCACGTAGCGCATTCACGCCCTCAGACACCAGTTTCATCGCATCAACATCCAGACCGGAGTCTGTCTCGTCCAGGATGCACATCTTTGGCTCCAGCATCGCCATCTGCAGGATTTCGTTCCGCTTCTTCTCACCACCAGAGAAGCCAACGTTTACAGGGCGTTTCAGCATGTCGGCATCGATCTTCAGCGTTTTGGCTTTTGCGCGAATTTCCTTGAGGAAGTCAGCCGCAGATAACTCTTCTTCGCCGCGCGCTTTACGCTGTGCGTTTACTGCCGTGCGCAGGAAAGTCATATTGCCAACGCCTGGAATCTCAACCGGGTATTGGAATGCAAGGAACAGACCCAGTGCTGCGCGCTCTTCTGCTTCCAACTCTAGCAGGTCTTCACCACCCAGAGAGGCCTCGCCTTCGGTCACTTCGTAACCGTCACGACCGGACAGAACGTAAGACAATGTGGATTTACCAGAGCCGTTCGGCCCCATTATCGCGTGTACCTTGCCAGCTTCGACTTTCAGGTCGACGCCTTTCAGGATTTGCTTGTCTTCGTCTTCAAGTTTGACCTTCAGGCCTTTGATTTCCAACATGTTCTTTTCCTCATCCGCCGCGCTACGGCGGTCATCTCTTGATTAGTATCTGGGCCACAACCGACCCTAAAAACCCGCTGACAAAACTTGTCGCCAGCACTTGTGTATTTGATAGCATTGGGGCGAGCTGGCTGATCACAAAGGCAAAACCGGCACAAAACAGACCGGTTGTGCAGGCCGCCATGATCATCGCCCGCAGCATCAGCTAAGCACCACAGCGGTGCTAGAGGCCGAGACCATCAGCAAGGATTGGCCGCAATAACCAACATTCATTTCTGCGCTTGTCAAAACCTGCGCATATTCAGTTTTAAGCTGGACCTTTTGGCCCTTGGGTTCCAACACATTCATTTCCTTTGCTAGCAGCTGCAAACTGGCTGAATACAATTTCGCCCCCTGAATGAAACATTCAGAGGGTCTGATTCAAGAAAGATGGCCCCGTCCTTGAGGTTACTTTTAGCGCGAAGAGCTAAGGGCATTTCCTCCGCGAATAATTCGGGGACCATCGGGTTTGTTATCTGGTTGACCATCAAACGCATTCTCCTCCGGTGCTTCGCCAAAATAGATTGGCACGCCTCGGAACAGCAGCGAATTCGGAGCGGCGCGCGATTGCTCGTGGTCGACGAATTCCGGTGTGTAGATCACGGACATTGGATGTGGAAACCAATGGGAAAGATTGTGAAAACCCATAAAGGCGACCCAGAGCCCAACGATCTGGCATGTAAGATGCTGTTTGCTCTTTATGCTCAGCGCTGTTCGAATAGCAAATATCGTCCCAAGCGCCACCAATGCATTGATCGCGATTTGACCGATCGTCAAATCCTCGATCGCTGCGGCTCCCATCATATGATGGCTTACCAGCCGCACCAAAATGACTGAGAGTATTCCGGATAGAAAGGCCAGAACAAAACTGAATACATATCCAAAATTTTCTATGTAGTTGGTTTTGATAGCCTTTTTTGGATGAGATTGTTTCTGCGCGTTTAATCGCGCCATTCGTTCCTGAAATTCCGTTTGTTGCAATGACATCTACGCTAATCCTTTGCGTAATTTTGAAAACACGCAAGGGTTGTGCGATTGAATCGCGCCAAAAGTTTGTCAAAGCTTGGAATATGTCAGGAAATTTACGCACGATTAGTCTAGAACCACCGCTGTACCAGAAGCGGAGACCATCAGCATGGATTGACCGACCACTTCATAGTCGAGATCCACACCCACAACTGCATTTGCGCCTTTGGCAGCCGCACGTTCTTCAAGCTCGCGCAGAGCGGTGTCGCGCGCATCCTGCAGCTTGCTTTCGTAAGCGCCAGAGCGGCCGCCAACGATATCAGTGATGGATGCAAACACATCGCGTACAACGTTCGCGCCCATGATCGCCTCGCCCACGACAATGCCGCGGTACTCTTTGATGCTACGTCCTTCGACGGAATTCGTTGTCGTAATGATCATTTGAGACTTCTCCGACGTTGATGCCCAAGGGCCGGCCATTAACCGACCGATCCTTCCAAGCTAATCGCAACCAGCTGCTGCGCTTCCATGGCGAATTCCATCGGCAGCGCCTGCAGCACTTCTTTGGCGAACCCGTTCACGATCAATGCGACGGCTTCTTCTTCGTCCATGCCACGTTGGCGGCAGTAGAACATTTGCTCGTCATCCACTTTGGATGTCGTCGCTTCGTGTTCCACGCGTGAGCTGTTGTTTTTGACTTCAATATACGGAACGGTGTGTGCCCCGCATTTGTCGCCAATCAGCAAGCTGTCACATTGCGTGTAGTTGCGAGAGTTCTTGGCTTTCGGGTGCATCGAGACCAGACCACGATAGGTGTTCTGAGCCACACCGGCAGAAATCCCTTTAGAGACGATGCGTGACTTGGTGTTCTTGCCCAAGTGGATCATCTTTGTGCCAGTATCAGCCTGCTGGTGGTTGTTCGCAATCGCGATCGAGTAGAACTCGCCCTGGCTGTCGTCGCCACGCAGGATGCAGGACGGGTATTTCCAGGTCACTGCAGAGCCAGTTTCAACCTGTGTCCACATCACTTTAGCCCGGTCGCCACGGCAATCCGCGCGTTTGGTCACGAAGTTATAGATGCCGCCTTTGCCTTCTTCATCACCGGGGAACCAGTTCTGAACAGTGGAGTATTTCACCTCCGCATCTTCTTCGATGATGATCTCAACCACGGCTGCGTGCAGCTGAGCTGTGTCGCGTTGTGGTGCTGTACAGCCCTCCAGATAGGACACATAGGAGCCCTTATCGGCGATGATCAGCGTGCGTTCAAACTGACCCGTGTTTTCCGCGTTGATGCGGAAATAGGTGGACAGCTCCATTGGGCAGCGTGTGTTTGGCGGGATGTAGACAAAAGACCCGTCAGAGAAGACCGCTGAGTTCAGCGTGGCATAGAAGTTGTCGGATACAGGTACCACGGAGCCGAGGTACTTCTTCACCAGCTCAGGATGCTCTTTGATCGCTTCGCTGATGGAACAGAAAATCACGCCAGCTTTTTTCAGCTCTTCTTGGAAGGTCGTGCCAACAGAAACAGAGTCAAAAACCGCATCCACGGCCACTTTACGCTCTTCTTCTGGGGCTTCAACACCAGCCAGAAGCGCCTGTTCTTTCAAAGGGATACCCAGCTTGTTGTAGGTTTCCAGCAGCTTTGGATCGACCTCGTCCAGGGACTTCGGTTTGGTCTCCATGCTCTTTGGACGCGCATAGTAATACTGGTCCTGAAAATCAATTTCCGGGTAATTGACCATGGCCCATTTCGGCTCTTCTTTGGTCTGCCAGCGTTTGAAGGCTTCCAGACGCCATTCGGTCATCCACTCTGGTTCGTCATTCTTCTCAGAAATCAGACGCACGATGTCCTCGTTCAGACCTTTTGGAGCGTACTCCATCTCGATCTCGGTTTCCCAACCGTATTTATACTTGCCACCGACTTCGCGGACGGCGTCGACAGTTTCCTGATCTACGCCCTCTTTGACGTCTGTATGTTCCATTGTGGCCATCTCGCGTCTCCTAGTCTCACGCCGCTTTGGCGCGATGTTTTTCCAATTGGGACAGCCACTTAGCGGCAAAACCCAATACCTGTTCTTCGCGCGTGTCAGGTCCAAGGCTGACCCTGATTGCGCTGGACGCCACGGCGGCGTCATATCCCATGGCCGTTAAAACGGCGCTTGCTTTAACCTTGCCTGACGAGCAGGCCGATCCTGCGGAAATGGCATAGCCTGCCAGATCCATTTGCATCACCTGCGTTTCGCCTTTCCAGCCGGGAACTGCAAGGCAAGAGGTGTTTGGCAGGCGGTCAGAAGACTGCCCTACAAAGATGGTGTCCGGCGCGGCTTCGGCAAGGGTTGTTTCAAGCAAATCGCGCAGGCGTTTCACCTCGTTCCAAATACCGCTTTCTAAGTCACGCACAGCGGCTTTGGCTGCCGCTGCAAAGCCAGCTGCACCGATTACATTTTCTGTACCTGCGCGGCGGCCCATTTCCTGCCCGCCGCCCTTGAGGCGTGCTTGAATATCCGTGCCGCGTTTCACAATCAGGGCGCCGATACCTTTGGGGCCGCCCAGTTTGTGCGCAGAGACTATCGCCATCTCGCAACCAAGCCAGTTGAAGGCAATTGGCAGCTTGCCGAAGGCCTGTGTGGCGTCACAAAGCGCAAGGCCTTGAGGTAGTTTCTGGATAATCCCGGTCTCTGAATTCGCCAGCTGCAAGGTTGCGTTGGCAGGATCACCCACAGTCACAACACCATCGGTGTGTGTCGGTAATTCGCTTTCAATCCAAGCCCTTACAGCGTCATGTTCAACTAACGATCCGGCAAACCCTTGCCCTTCCATCGCCAATGCTGCGGCTTCCGTTGCGCTGGAGGTGAAGATCACATCCGCCCCATCTGCGCCAAAAGCTGTCGCGACATCTGCGCGCGCTTTTTCAAGCAAAGATTTCGCCTTACGCCCTTCCGCATGTACCGAAGACGGATTGCCTGAGACATCCATCGCAGCGATCATTGCCTCCCGCGCTTCAGGGCGCAACGGCGTAGTTGCGTTATGGTCCAGATACGCCCTCATTCGCAGTCATCCACCACGGCAAAGAGGTTCGGAACGGCCGGGCATGGCGCGAGGCCGTTTTCAATGACGTCAGACAGGCGTGTCTGATGTAGAAAGACATAAACATGCGCCGACAGGCCCTCCCACAGACGGTTCGCCATGGACTGCGCGCGAGAGCCTGATTGTGCGCCCGATGCGCCCGCCCCTGTGTGAAGTGCAGAGACTGTTTCATCGACCGCTGACAGCACATCCACAATACGAATCTCAGATGTAGGTTTTGCCAATCGGTAACCGCCGCCCGGACCGCGTACAGATTCCACCAATTCAGCGCGGCGTAATTTCACAAAGAGCTGTTCCAAATAGGCCAGAGATATATCCTGACGCGCCGAAATTTCAGATAATGTCACAAGCTTTTCAGCTGGTTGCAGGGCAATGTCCGCCAGAGCAACAACAGCATAACGACCTTTTGTCGATAGTTTCATCTGCCTCTCGCCCCCAGCGAATTGATTGACCTGAAACGCGTCAAAGCGTACACCGCTATGAGCGCTGTTGGACCACATGTCCAAACACATTAATTAGAACCGTTCTAAAGTGGCTGAGCAAATCCGTCAAGATATGCTTCGGCTCGAAATAAGGAGCAGGGAAAACCTATGCCCGAGGTCATTTTTCCAGGACCAGAAGGTCGTCTTGAAGGCCGTTATCACCCACAAAAAGACCGCGATGCACCGATCGCCATCGTGTTGCATCCACATCCGCAGTTTGGCGGGACCATGAACAACAAGGTTGTCTACAACCTGCACTATGCTTTCTACAACATGGGTTTCACAGTCCTTCGGTTTAACTTCCGAGGTGTTGGCCGTTCCCAGGGTGAATATGACCAAGGCGTTGGTGAGCTCTCTGACGCGGCGAGTGCACTGGATTACCTGCAATCCATGAACAATAACTCCAAACATTGCTGGGTCGCTGGCTTTAGCTTTGGGGCCTGGATTGGCATGCAGCTTCTGATGCGTCGTCCAGAGATTACGGGTTTCATCTCTGTGTCTCCGCCAGCCAATATGTATGACTTCAGCTTCCTGGCGCCCTGCCCGTCATCTGGTCTGATCATCAACGGCACCAACGACCGTGTTGCGCCTCCTTCTGACACCACTGCGCTGGTGAACAAGTTGCACGAGCAGAAGGGCATCACCATCACGCACCAGGAAATCGAAGGCGCGGGCCATTTCTTTGAAGAGCCACATATGGACACGATGATTGGCAATACAACTGAATACGTCAAACGTCGCCTGACTGAAAACACACGGTAATTCAATGAGCTACATCGATTCCCTCGCCGAAAAACTCGCCCGGGACGTTCTGCTGGTGCAGAAGGAAACCGACGATCTAAATTTGGTGCAGGAAATCGGAAACGTATTGGAGGCCTCGTCATCCAAGATGCATGAGGCCTTCATGACCGCCATTCGCGTCTACGATTCAGAAGCGCGTGCACGCAAATTGCTGGATGTAAAGATCGCAGCTGCTGCAAAGGCTGCAGGGCTTAACCCGAATGACTGACCGGATCGCGCAGCAGGTCGCATTCCTCACTGAAATTGACAAATTGAAAGCCGTGGATCGCATGAATCCACTGCTGGATGGGTCTCGGCCTGAAAATTCGGCTGAACATAGTTGGCATCTGGCACTTTATGCACTGGTCTTCTGGGATTTTGCCCATGAAGACGCTGATTTATCGGCCGCCATTCGAATGCTGTTGCTTCATGACATCGTTGAAATCGATGCCGGCGATCACCCCATTCACCTTGTTTCCGACTGGAGCGTTGTTGCCGAAAAAGAAGCACAGGCTGCAGAGCGTATTTTTGGGTTTCTTCCTGCGGATCAAGCGCAGGCGCTTAGAAATGACAGGCTAGAGTTTGAGGCGGGTATTTCCCCTGCGGCTTACTTTGCGAATATGCTCGATCGCTGTCAGCCGATTTTTCAAACCATCTTTAATGAGAAGTTGGAACAATTACCGCCTGTCGACCACCTGGATGTGGTGAAAGCCAATCTCTCCACGGGTCGCGCGACCCATTTGAAGGATGGTTTCCCAGATGCCTATGCCGAGGCAAGCAAGCAATTGGGTTGGCAGGAAGATGGCGGTTCTGAGATATTCCTTCAACGCCTGGCTTTTGTGAATGAAGTGGACCGGTTGAAATCCGTCCTGCGCGCCACGACGCTTTGTGATGGATCTCGGAGAGAGAATTCTGGTGAGCATTCATGGCATATTGCTATGTACGCAATCATTTTGGCTGAGCACGCGGATCGTCCGATCAATATCGACCGTGTGATCCAGATGCTTTTGATCCATGATCTGGTCGAAATCGACGCGGGAGACAAACCCATTCACGGCGATCACGATGTTGCGGAAATCGAAGCCATCGAACAGGCGGCCGCAGATCGGATCTTTGGACTTTTGCCGGTGGATCAGGGTCAGAAATTGCGTGCCTTGTGGGATGAGTTCGAAGCGGCTGAAAGCGATGATGCGGTTTTTGCGAAATCCGTCGATCGCGTTCAGCCAGTCATCGCTAATCTTGAAACTGGTGGTGGAAGTTGGATTGAGTACAATGTGTCTCGCCAGCAGCTGGAAGATCGCGTCGGTTGGAAAGTCGCAAAAGGCGCCCCTTCCCTATGGGAGCACCTTCAGGCTCGTATTCGCGAGTGGTTTCTGGAAAACCAACTGCTCTAAGCTGGATGGAAATTAAATTCAGTCGCACCAGAGTTGTCTATTTTTAAAAGCTTACCCGGTTCAAGTGCGGTCCAACCGCTTTCTTCCGTTTCCAATGGCTCAGAAACAACAGCCCAGCCCTTCCGCGTTTCGCTGTAGCGATAATAGACTGAGGGTGCGATGTGATCGCTGCTGTAGCGCGCGGCGTAAAGTGACTGACCATCGCTGAAGGCAGCTGATAATCGCATATGGGGTGTAACGCCGGTTTCGCGGCTCAACGTTTCTAGCTTTCCAACCGCTTTTTCCATTGCACCAATGGGATCGCGATCCAGCCCTAATCCCAGTGCCAATAGGAAAAGAACTTCTGAATCTGTGCTGCCCTTTCGGAAGGCGTAATGCTCATCCGCGATGGCCATATCAGCGGCCTTACGGAATTTCTCAAACCCACCGACTTGGCCGTTATGCATGAATGTCCATTCCTTAGCTGCGAAGGGATGGCAGTTGTTTCGTGTGATACAGGAACCGGTGGATGCGCGAACGTGAGACAGGAATAACGGCGATTGAACGTGGTGAGCTATTGCTTTCAGGTTTTGATCTGACCATGCAGGATATACATCGCGATACAGGCCCGGTTCAGGTCTCGCGCCGTACCATGAAATTCCAAAACCGTCACCATTGGTCGCTGTCTTACACTCGGTGGCTTCCATGCTTTGAGCGACCAGAGAATGCTCTGGCAATGTGATGATATCTTCGAGGAAGATAGGTTCTCCGATATAGGCGGCCCAGCGGCACATTTATTCGCTCCTGTATGCTTTGCTGAAGTCATACTTTCTGCCGGGCGTGTCTGTCTATTGCGCGAAATGCACATCTTCGTTGGAGGTTTTGCACAGGTTCAACTACAATCGCCGCTTTTGGGCTAGCAATTCGGCGCTCTTCGCGTTAGGGCGCGCGAGAACTTATTAGAGGCGCGCTCATGGACCTTCGCAATATCGCGATCATCGCACACGTTGACCACGGTAAAACCACACTGGTGGACGAGCTACTTAAGCAATCTGGTGCCTTCCGGGCCAACCAGGAAGTGGCCGAACGCGCCATGGACAGCAACGATCTGGAACGCGAGCGTGGCATCACCATCTTCGCGAAACCAACCAGCGTTGAGTGGAACAACACCCGTATCAATATCGTGGACACCCCGGGCCACGCCGACTTCGGCGGCGAAGTTGAGCGTATCCTGAGCATGGTTGACGGCGTTGTGCTGTTGGTGGATGCGGCGGAAGGCCCGATGCCACAGACCAAATTTGTGACCTCCAAAGCGCTGGCGCTGGGTCTGCGCCCGATCGTGGTTCTGAACAAAGTCGACAAACCAGATGCCGAACCTGATCGTGCGCTGGATGAATGTTTTGACCTTTTCGCGTCTCTGGACGCATCCGAAGATCAGCTGGACTTCCCACACATGTACGCCTCTGGCCGGTCCGGCTGGGCAGACCATGATCTGGATGGTCCGCGCAAAGACCTCTCTGCCCTTTTCAACCTGATCGTGAACCACGTGCCAGAGCCAAAGCAGATCAAACGCCAAGGCGAAGATTTCCGCATGCTGGCAACCACTCTGGGCTCTGACCCATTTGTGGGTCGTATCCTGACCGGTCGCGTTGAATCCGGCACATTGAAAGTCGGCGCCACCGTTCAGGCACTGTCTCGTGTTGGTCAAAAGATCGAACAGTTCCGCGTGACCAAGATCCAGGCTTTCCGCGGTCTGGCGCAGCAGGACATCGATGAAGCGCAAGCCGGCGACATCGTGTCTATCGCAGGTATGGCGAAAGCCACCGTGGCCGATACAATCTGTGCACTGGCTGTTGATGAACCTCTCGATGCACAACCAATCGATCCTCCAACAATCACTGTGACCTTCGGCATCAACGACTCCCCTCTGGCGGGTCGTGACGGCAAAAAAGTCCAATCCCGTGTGATCCGTGACCGCCTCTACAAAGAAGCGGAATCCAACGTTGCGATCAAAATCTCCGATACGCCGGGTGGCGAAGCCTTTGAGGTTTCCGGTCGCGGTGAACTTCAGATGGGTGTTCTGATTGAGAACATGCGCCGTGAAGGCTTTGAACTGTCGATCTCTCGACCGCAGGTGATCATGCGCGAGGAAGATGGACAGAAGATCGAGCCAATCGAAGAGGCCACCATCGACGTGGATGATGAATACTCCGGAGCGGTCATCGAAAAGCTAACCGGTTCCCGTAAAGGTGAGCTGGTTGAGATGCGCCCTGCTGGTGCTGGCAAGACCCGCATCATCGCTCATGTCCCATCCCGTGGCCTGATCGGCTATCACGGTGAATTCCTGACTGACACCCGCGGTACGGGCGTTCTGAACCGCGTCTTCCACGGTTGGGCGCCTTACAAAGGCGCAATCCCCGGTCGTCGCGCAGGTGTTCTGATTTCCATGGAAAACGGCACATCTGTGGCTTACGCCCTCTGGAACCTCGAAGAGCGCGGTAAGATGATGATCGGTGCGCAGGCAGATGTTTACCAGGGAATGATCATTGGTGAGCATTCCCGCGACAACGATCTGGAAGTGAACCCGCTGAAAGGCAAAAAGCTGACCAACGTGCGTGCATCCGGTTCCGACGACGCCGTGCGTCTGACCACTCCGATGGTGCTCTCACTGGAAGAGGCGATTGCCTATATCAATGACGACGAACTGGTAGAAGTCACACCGAACACCGTGCGTCTGCGTAAGCGTTATCTGGACCCGCACGAGCGCAAGCGGATGTCCAAAGCCGTTGGGTAACTTATGGGGGTTTCACCCCCAAACCCCCAGGTATTTGAACCAAAAAGAAAGGGCTTTCGGGCCCTTTTATTTATGGGCGATCAACATGTTGATCAAAAAGGATTGCGTTGCCGTCGGGGTCGCGAAGCGTGATGCTCGCGGGGCCGGAGCTGTTTGGATCGGCTGTGGTGTCGAGCCTGAGGCCTGCGGCTTGCAGGCGGGTTTGAAGGTCTCTGACATCTTCGAAATCATCTAGCGGCTCCGCACTTTGGCTCCAGCCAGGGTTTATCGTCAGAATATTGCCTTCAAACATTCCCTGAAAAAGGCCGATCACGGTTGTTCCGTTTTTGAGGATCGCAAAGCCATGTTCGCTCATGTCGTGGAACTGCTCAAACCCAAGGGTTTGATAAAACTCTATCGAGGTCTTGAGGTCTTTGACGGAAAGACTGATTGAAAAGGCACCAAGCGACATACGATCCTCCTAAAAATGAATTGAGGATAAGATGACACGAGTTTGGGGTATGACCGAGAGATTTATGCGCTGACTTCGATGATGGTCAAAGACCGCTCAGAGGCACCGTCGGCAAATGCAACGGCCGCTTGGTAAGCTGGACTGTGGTAGCAGGCTTCAGCTGTAGTCAAATCAGGAAAGCGCACGATGGTATGTCGTTCAGCCCCGATGCCTTCGAGCTGTTTGAAGGCCGCGCCGCGGGCGATGAATTCACCGCCCATGGCTTCGATGACTGGGACCGCGCGCTTGGCGTATTCGGCGTATGCCTCTGGATCAGAGACAGTGACATGGCTGATCCAGAGTGCTGGCATTACGCGCCCAGGACCGCTTCGGCAGCTTTGATGGCCGCCTCAGCGTTTTCAGTCGACTTCGCGCCTCCCTGAGCCATGTCAGGACGTCCACCGCCGCCTTTGCCGCCGAGCTCAACCACAGCTGCGCGCACCAGGTCCGGCGCTTTTACAGTGTCTGTCAGGTCTTTGGTCACACCCGCCGCGACGGCAGCCTTGCCATCTGCGTCTGCGATCAACAAGACTGCACCACTTTCAATGCGGGCCTTATGTTCGTCGATCAGCGCCGGCAAATCGCGCCCGGAAACACCGGAGAGAACTTGAGCAACGAACTTTATGCCGTTGATTTCCTTAGCCTCTGTTCCGCCGCCTTGGCCAGATCCACCTGCCATCGCGAGTTCACGACGCAATTGCGCCACTTCGTTTTGAAGTGCCTTACGTTCGTCTAAGAGGCCTTTGACACGATCAACCACATCTGTCGGCTGAGCTTTCAGAACCGCCAGAACATCGTTCAATCGCGCGGCCTCCGTAGCGGAATGCGCATCCGCCGCTGGGCCGGTCAAAGCTTCGATCCGGCGTACGCCCGCTGAGGACGCGCTGTCACCCAGCAGAACAAAAGATCCGATATCTCCGGTCTGTTTGACATGGGTGCCACCGCAAAGCTCCAGTGAGTAGGTATTGCCATCCAGGCCTTTGCCAGTGTCTGCCTGACCCATGGAGACGACGCGGACCTCATCCCCATATTTTTCGCCAAAGAGCGCCTGCGCGCCGATTTCACGCGCATCATCCGGTGTCATGATCCGCGTTTCCACCGCGGTGTTTTGACGGATATAGGCGTTCACCTCTTGGCTGACCTGCGCGAGCTCCGCAGCTGTCAAAGCTTTGGTGTGGCTGAAGTCAAACCGCAGACGATCCTCAGCATTAAGTGATCCACGCTGAGCTACATGATCGCCAAGCGCATTGCGCAAAGCTTCGTGAAGTAGGTGCGTCGCAGAGTGGTTCGCTCGGATCGCTGTACGGCGCGCGTTGTCCACCTCAAGCTGAGCCCCCTGCCCGGATTCAATGCTGCCTTCGACCACCTCTGCGATGTGAATGAAGACGCCGGCCGCTTTCTTGGTATCTGTGACCTTCGCTGAACCTGTCTCGGTCTTGATCAGGCCGGTGTCGCCAACCTGGCCACCAGATTCTGCATAGAATGGGGTCTGGTTCAGGATGATCTGTACTTTGCTATCGGCTTTATCGATCTGGGCCCCTTCTGAGACCAAGGCCATGATCTGCCCCTCGGCGACTTCTGTGTCATATCCAAGGAAGTCGGTGGTGCCTTTGTCTTCGGCGATGTCAAACCAGATTGTGCTGTCCGCAGCTTCGCCAGAACCTGCCCAAGCTGCGCGTGCTTTGGCCTTCTGCTCCGCCATAGCCGCATCAAAGCCATCCGTATCAACTTCGCGACCCTTCTCGCGCAGAGCGTCCTGCGTGAGGTCCAACGGGAAGCCGTAGGTATCGTAGAGTTTGAAGGCCGCCGTACCTGGCAGCTGAGCGCCGTCTTCCAGACCGGAGAGTTCGTCATCCAGAAGTTTCAAACCGCGATCCAGTGTCTGTTTGAAACGGGTTTCTTCTAGCTTCAGTGTTTCTTCGATCAGAGATTGCGCTTGACCCAGCTCAGGATAGGCCGCCCCCATCTGTTGCACCAGTGATGGCACGAGCTGGTGCATTACGGGATCTTTCGCACCTAAAAGGTGTGCGTGACGCATTGCGCGTCGCATGATGCGGCGCAGTACATATCCGCGACCATCGTTGGATGGCATCACACCATCCGCGATCAGGAATGATGTGGAACGCAGGTGGTCGGCAATCACACGGTGGTGCACGTTTTTGTCGCCGTATGGGTCAACGGACGTTGCGTGCGCAGAGGCTTCGATCAGCGCCTTCATCAGGTCGGTGTCGTAGTTGTCGTGGCTGCCTTGCAGAAGCGCGCCAATCCGCTCCAGACCCATGCCGGTGTCGATGGACTGCATGTCCAATGCCTTCATGGAACCGTCTTCGAATTGCTCGTTCTGCATGAAAACGACGTTCCAGATTTCGATGAACCGGTCGCCATCTTCTTCAGGCGAACCCGGAGGGCCACCCCAGATGTGATCGCCGTGATCATAGAAAATTTCAGTACAAGGTCCACAAGGGCCAGTTGGGCCCATCTGCCAGAAGTTATCGTTGGTGGCGATGCGGATGATCCGATCTTCTGGAACACCAACTTTTTTCCAGATTTCAAAGGCTTCGTCGTCGGTGTGATAGACCGTAGTATAAAGCTTTTCCTTCGGAATCTCGAATTCCTTGGTGATCAGCTCCCACGCAAATGGGATCGCGTCGTCTTTGAAGTAGTCGCCAAAGCTGAAGTTGCCGAGCATCTCAAAGAAAGTGTGGTGACGCGCGGTATAGCCGACATTGTCGAGGTCGTTGTGCTTGCCGCCTGCCCGTACACATTTCTGAGAAGATGTCGCGCGCTGATAGTCACGCGTCTCAACCCCGGTGAAGAGGTTTTTGAACTGCACCATGCCTGAGTTTACGAACATCAGGGTTGGGTCGTTGCGCGGTACAAGCGGGCTGGAAGGCACTATTTCATGGCCCTGCTTTTCGAAGTAGTTCAGGAAGGTTGACCGAATGTCATTCAGACTTGGCATGCGTCAGGCTCTCTGGCGGATTTTATGGTTCTAGAAGGGTTTATCCCCAGCCGACGGGGGTGTCCACTGCCCTGTGTGCAGAAAGCATAAAGGCCGCGATCATGCGCGGCCTTTTGAAAGATTTTATCCGGTCTTAGTTGTCTTCAACCAAGGCGTCATTGTCATCAATGCCAGGCGGCATATCGAAATCCAGACCATGGGCTGCACGGATTTTATCTTCAATCTCCAGTGCGACGCGGGTGTTCTCCTTCAGGAATGTCTTGGCGTTCTCACGACCCTGACCAATGCGTTCATCCCCATAGCTGAACCAGCTGCCGGACTTCGCAACAATCCCGGCTTTTACGCCCAGATCCAGCAATTCACCCATCTTCGAGATGCCTTCGCCATACATGATGTCGAATTCAACCTGCTTGAATGGTGGTGCCACCTTGTTCTTAACCACTTTCACGCGTGTTGCGTTACCAACAACTTCGTCGCGATCTTTCAATGCACCGATGCGGCGGATGTCCAGACGCACAGAGCTGTAGAACTTCAGCGCGTTACCACCGGTTGTGGTTTCAGGGGAGCCAAACATAACGCCGATTTTCATCCGGATTTGGTTGATGAAGATCACCATGCAATTTGAGCGGCTGATGGACCCGGTCAACTTACGCATCGCTTGGCTCATCAGGCGAGCCTGAACACCCACGTTGCTGTCACCCATGTCACCTTCAAGTTCGGACTTTGGCGTCAAGGCGGCCACTGAGTCGACCACGACCATATTCACAGCGCCCGAACGCACCAGCGTATCAACGATCTCAAGCGATTGCTCGCCCGTGTCTGGCTGCGAAATCAGAAGCTCGTCCAGATCAACACCCAGTTTTTTGGCGTATTGCGGGTCCAGTGCGTGTTCCGCATCCACAAAGGCGCAGACGCCGCCCTTCTTCTGCTCTTCTGCAATGCAGTGCAGTGTCAGTGTGGTTTTACCGGAGCTTTCTGGGCCGTAAATCTCAACGATCCGGCCTTTTGGCAGACCGCCAATGCCTAAAGCGATATCAAGGCCCAGAGAGCCTGTGGATGTCGCCTCGATTTCTTGGATGGCATTGCCATCACCCAGTTTCATGATTGAGCCTTTGCCGAACTGGCGTTCAATCTGTGCCAGTGCGCTATCAAGCGCCTTTTGTTTGTCGGAGGATGCCTTGCTGCTCATATTCAAAAGATCTGCCGTTGCCATTGGTTGCCTTCCTTATTCCACACCCGCGCTGAGGCGGCAATGATTGGCTTTGTTCTTATCTTGTTCTCATTTTTATGAGATCAAAACAAGAACATTTCAATAAAAAATTTTCCTAAAATCACTTTTGACCAAAACCATTAAGCGTTAGTTTACTAGAAACAAATCTCGAGCAATCCAATCATTGAGGCCCTTAAATGCTTGTTTTCTGGAAGGAAAAACTGGTTATCCTGGCCGTTCCAAAGACCGGGACGACGGCGCTCGCTGAGGCATTGGCGCCACAAGCGGACATTGTCATCAATGATCCTCCAGAGCTGAAACACGCGCCGGTGTTCCGCTATAACCGATTTTTTCGCCCGATGTTTGAAAAGGCCTGTGGTGTGGAACACATGGATTTGATGGCTATCATGCGTGAACCGGTGGGCTGGCTGGGAAGTTGGTTCCGATACCGTCAGCGCGACTTCATGAAGGGAAAGCCAAATTCCACACATGATGTGAGTTTCGATGAGTTTGTTCTTGAATATTGCAAGGAAGATCGTCGGAGTTTTGCCAATGTGGGCAGTCAGGCAAAGTTTTTAGAGCCTCGCCCCAATGGCACCAAAGTAACCCATCTATTTCGCTACGAAGATCAGCCTGCCTCTCTGGCATTTTTGGCTGATCGATTAAATGTGGAACTTGAACTCCCACAGCGAAACGTATCACCAAAAATGGATCTGGAGCTGTCACCAGATGTCCTTGAGCACCTAAAGGAATCCCGATCAGAAGAGTTCGATCTATACAACAGCATTCGCTAAAGGTTCAGACATATGGCGATGCACGGTGCTCGTCAGTTCTTCTAATGAGAATGGCTTTGGCAGGAATATTGCGTTGGGAATGTGATTTGATTCCTCTGCAAATTTCTCTTCTGCATAGCCCGAAATGAAGACAACTTGAGTATCCTCTCGGTCCTTAAGAGCTTTGCGTACCCATGTGGGGCCATCCAACCCCGGCATCGCGACATCTGTAAGGAACAGATCCACATGCAAGGATTTGTCTTCCAAGATCTCAAGCGCATCTTCACCGCAAGCAGCCTCAAGAACTGAAAATCCCTTAAGACGTAGAGCACGGGAAGCAAATGCACGAACAGGCGCTTCGTCTTCCACAAGCAATACCGTGCCCTCATACCGCTTATCCTTAACCTTCTTGGGCGTGTTTCGCACGAAAATTGGCGCGTTGTTTGCTGATTTGGGGAAGAGCAAAGTGAAGGTTGTGCCTACACCGCATTCACTATCTAGGAAAATAAAGCCTCCCGATTGCTTCACAATACCATAGGCGGTTGAGAGCCCCAGTCCGGTGCCCTCCCCGGTGCGTTTCGTGGTGTAAAAGGGTTCGAAAACCTTTTGCTTTTTGTCATCCGCGATTCCGGTTCCCTGATCGCGCACTTGTACGCGAACATAATCGCCCGGCGGTACGGTGGCGCGTTCTTTGACCAGAGGCTTCTTGAGCCGGATGTTTTCTGCACTGACAATTACATCGCCTCCGGCAGGCATCGCATCGCGCGCGTTGACAACAAGATTTATTACGACCTGCTCAAATTGCTGCGCATCGAGATAAACAGAATGCAGATCATTCCCTTTGTTCACAATCAAATTGATGTCGTCGCTTACGAGGCGGTTTAGCAGATGGCTGAGGTCAGACAGGCATTCTCGAAGATCGGTCGTCGCAGGTTGCAAGGTCTGTTTGCGTGAAAAGGCCAGCAGTTGCCCAACAAGCGCGGCCGCGCGGTTTGCATTTTGGTGAATTTGCATAAGGTCTGCAAATTCTGGATCGTCATGATCGTGACGTAACAGCAACAGATCACAATGGCCGGCGATGGCTGTGAGCAGGTTGTTGAAATCATGGGCAATGCCTCCGGCCAACTGGCCAATAGCCTGCATTTTTTGACTTTGTACGAATTGTGCTTCGAGTGTCTTAAGTTCAGTGGCGTCGTGAAACACGGCGTAAAGGACGGCCTCTCCTTGGTCAAAGGCACACCCCAAGGTGACCTGGACATAGCTTTCGCGATCCTCGCGCTTTAGACGCAAGAATTCATTCAAATGTTGTGCGCGACCTTCTGCGGCTTCACGCAGCCAGTCTGAAAGCGGGCGACCGAGCCCCTCCATCACATCACTCAGATGGGAACTACTGTCAGCCTGGGGGCCAATAAGCTCAAGTGCAGTTCGATTTTTCGCTAAAATCGTGCCCGTCTTGTCAATCTTCAGCACTGCGACTGGAAGGTCTTCAAAAGATAGGTCAGAGGCGCTTTTACTACTGCTATTGGCGGGGACCAAAAAGATTTCCCGCCGCTCACCACTCAGGGTGTTTTCAAATAAGAAACAGGGCCTCAACCCTTGTTTGCTAATTACAAGATTAAGGTCGGATATGGTTGGTTCGCCTGTAAACAGCTCATCAATTCGAGTAGGACGCGCCCCAAGAAATTCACGCGCTGCATGATTGAGGAAAAGGATCGTACCGTTTGATGCCACTGTTAGCATTGGCAAGTTTGGCACCTCAGCCCGTTTCTGGCGATCTCTTCCTTGAATATTGAGTGAACAGGAAACCCTTCCGTTACGGATTTTGCTCACTTCCAGCTCAATCGCCCCTTCACGGGTGATAATAGTATCTTTGGCCTTTTGATCTGGGCGTGCGTTTTTAATAAGAGTCAAAAGTGTCTGAGCGCCTTCAACGGTTCTCATCCTCAAATCAGCCTCCAGGAAGTCAGCGTTTAATCCTTGCTGCCGTGCTTGTTCGTTGCGCAGCAAAACACGCCCTTTGTCATTGAGAATGAACTTAGGATTTGCGCTGTCTTCAATCAGACTCTTCAGCTCTTGCAAGTGACGCTGACGAGAGCGGTTCGCCAAATACGTGATCAAAATGCGTAGGGCCAAGAGCGCGAAAAGGCCGATGGCTAAGTATAAAGCGGTCTCGTTTTGTTGATCATCGGTTGCAAATAGCCAAATGGCACCGATCGAAAGAAACAGCACAATCAAAGATGCTGTTTCCAAAGGATTTGTGCCGCGTTGTTTTCGCGCTTCATAATCGGCAGTGGACAAACGACTACTCCCTCATCACCCGTCACGCCATCATTGATAGAAATTGGTCAATAATTCCTAAACAGGTTAAAACCCGCATAGGTTGAATTACAATAGGTAATTCTTTTTAAGGCTTCTGAAGCAGAGCGGTAAAAAATCCATCGCAGCCATCCAGTGGTGTCCAGCTTCTTTGGTAGAGACATTGCCAGTCTGGATTGTCGGCTAAGAAAACAGATATCTGATCTTTGTTTTCAGCATCCAAGAGAGAGCAGGTTGCATAGGCCAAATAGCCTTTGCTGCGAACAAGACTTGAAGCATCCGAAAGGATATTTCTTTGTATTAGCAGTGTTTTATTAAGCGAAGTTCGATCAAGCTTCCATTTGGCATCAGGATCACGACGCCATGTTCCACTACCGGAACATGGAACATCGCAGAAGATCAAATCGAAGGCGGCATTCGCACTCAGGTCAGCTGTGGCAAGGATTTTGGCTTTCACACCAGCCCGTTTGCTGCGTTCTGGTAGGTCTCTTAGCCGGGATGGGTTCGCGTCATGGGCGAAATACCGCCCTTCGAATTTCCCCGCCATGGCCAAGAGCTTGCCACCGCCTCCGGCACAATAGTCTAGAACACGCCCCAGGCCTGCATCTGTGGCAGCCTTAGACAGCATTTCAATCGCGGCTTGGCTGGCCGCGTCTTGAAGTTCGATTTCACCGAACCGAAAAGCGGCAGAATTTTTGATTTTCCGAGCACCCTCCTGAACTTCGAGCGCTGTCTTGGAGGCAGGATGTTCAGTTGTTTTGATACCCTCAGCGATTAATTTGGCTTTAGCGGCCTCACGCGTAGCCTTGCGAAGATTTGCACGAACAACAACCGGCGCGCGGTTTTTGAGATGTTGTTCAATCTCATCAAATTCATCACCAAGAGAGGCCTTCAGGTCGGCTGTGATCCAGTTCGGCAGGTCAATTGTTTCCCCGATTTCTGAATGCGATTTCTCAGATTCGGACAGCTGATCAGGCGCATAAGAAATTCCGGTGAAAATCTCTTCGGGATCAATACCTTGGAGCCTGAGGAGACCGATCATCAACGCTCGCGGGGAAGCCCCGCCGCCTGAATACGCCGCTGATTTCTTACGCCGCAGTACATCATATACATGGTCTCGAATTGCGGCACGGTCTTTAGATCCCGCAAACCGGGATTTGCGGGCCCATTGTGTTAGAACCCGCTCTGCTGGCGCGCCGTCCAGAATGGGCTCCAGGAGCTCAATCGCTGTTTGAACGCGCGCCGCAGGTGTCATTAGCCAACCCGGTAGTTTGGCGCCTCGCGCGTGATCTGAACGTCATGCACGTGGCTTTCTTTCAGCCCTGCCCCGGTGATCTTCACGAAGTTGGCTTTCTTGTGCATATCTTCAACCGTTGCGCTGCCGGTGTACCCCATAGCTGCACGCAGACCGCCCACCAGCTGGTGGATCACAGTGCCTGCTGAGCCTTTGTAAGGCACCTGACCTTCAATGCCTTCCGGCACGAGCTTGTCAGAAGCCGCATCTTTCTGGAAATAGCGATCTGCTGATCCACGCGCCATTGCACCCAGAGATCCCATGCCGCGGTAGGATTTATACGAACGGCCATTGTACAGGATCACTTCGCCCGGGCTTTCGTCTGTACCCGCGATCATGGAGCCAACCATAGCGCAGGAGGCTCCAGCTGCGATTGCTTTCGCAAAGTCGCCAGAAAACTTGATGCCACCGTCTGCAATAACCGGTGTTTTGCCTGCTGCTGCCGCGCAATCCATGATCGCTGTCAGCTGAGGCACACCCACGCCTGCAACCATGCGGGTTGTACAGATAGAGCCAGGACCAATACCCACTTTGATCGCATCCGCACCTGCGTCGATCAGCGCTTTAGTCGCTTCTCCGGTTGCCACATTGCCTGCGATCACCTGAACTTGATTTGAAAGTTTCTTCACGCGGGTTACAGCGTCCAGAACGCCTTGTGAGTGGCCGTGCGCTGTGTCGACAACGATGATGTCCGCGCCTGCATCAATCAGCAACTCAGAGCGCGCAAATCCGCTGTCGCCAACAGAGCTCGCCGCAGCAACGCGCAGACGACCGAGGTCATCCTTACAGGCGGTCGGGTTCAAAACGGCCTGCTCTGTGTCTTTCAGCGTCAAGAGACCTGTCAGCTTGCCTTCACCATCGACAACCAGCAGCTTTTCGATACGGCGGGCTTTCATGAGGCTCTTGGCTTCTTCCAGATCCGCAGGCTCCTGAAGCATCGCGAGATTGTCAGATGTCATCATGACCGACACTGGCGTCTCGTCGCTTTCTGCAAAACGCATGTCACGATTGGTAACGATGCCCACAACGCGGCCAGTTTCATCGACAACCGGGAATCCAGTGACTCGGTAGCGCTCCATCAGCACCTTGGCATCTGCCAAAGTCTGGTTTGCTTTCAATGTGATCGGGTTGTAAACGATCCCACTTTCAAAGCGTTTCACCCGGCGGATTTGCTTGGATTGTTCTTCTGGATCGAGGTTCTTGTGAATGACACCCATGCCACCCGCTTGCGCCATGGCAATTGCCATACGGGCCTCGGTGACTGTATCCATCGCAGAGCTCAAGAGCGGGATGTTCAAAGAGATCGAATTAGTCACGCGCGTGCGTGTATCTGCCGTGCTTGGCAGCACCTCAGAAGCGCCGGGAACCAGCAATACGTCGTCGAAGGTAAGGGCCTCACGAATCTCCATCACACATCTCCTTGGGTGGGGTCGTTTGGCGCTTCCCTATTGCATGTTCGAGGCAGATGCGAAAGGCCTTTTCTGCATGTGAAGGTCGGCAATGAGCATGATTTGATCGCTTCGCGGCTTTCGCTTTCCAAATATTCGCCTATTGTCGCCGAAACGAGCGCGAAATTGACAGGTGCAGACATGAGCCAGGATCCCTTAGTGATCTTTACCCCGTCCGGAAAACGAGGTCGTTTCCCGGTAGGAACGCCCCTTCTGACGGCGGCCCGTCAACTGGGTGTGGACTTGGATTCGGTTTGCGGTGGTCGCGGGATTTGTTCGAAGTGTCAGATCACGCCATCCGTTGGAGAGTTTCCCAAACATGGCGTTACGGTTTCCGAAGATGCGCTTTCTGAATGGAACGCGGTAGAGCAGCGCTACAAAGACAAACGTGGTTTAATTGATGGGCGTCGCCTGGGGTGTCAGGCGAAGGTGCAGTCAGATGTTGTGATCGATGTGCCACCAGAAAGTCAGGTCCACCGTCAAGTGGTGCGTAAACGCGCTGAAGCACGCGACATCACCCTAAATACGGCTGTGCGACTTTACTATGTCGAGGTCGAACAGCCTGACATGCACAAACCGTCTGGTGATTTGGAACGTCTGAAGACAGCGCTGAAAAATCAATGGTCGATCGAAAACCTGACCATTGACCCAACCCTGCTGCCTCAGTTGCAGCCTCTGTTGCGGAAGGGTGAATGGTCAGTCACTGTCGCGGTTCATCAAGGGCATAACAGCGACACAGCTGAGATCACGCGTGTCTGGCCGGGTTACTATGAAGGGTCCGTCTATGGGCTCGCTGTTGATCTCGGCTCGACGACCATTGCTGCACACCTCTGCGATCTCAAATCAGGTGAGGTTGTTGCATCGTCAGGTATCATGAACCCGCAAATTCGCTTCGGCGAAGATCTGATGAGTCGCGTAAGCTACGCCATGATGAACAAGGGCGGCGATCAGGAAATGACAAAGGCTGTGCGTGAAGGTATGCGCGCTTTGTTTGATCAGATCGCTGGAGAAGCAGAGATTGAAAAAGATCTCATTTTGGACGCGACCTTCGTCTGCAACCCAGTGATGCATCACCTCTTCCTTGGCATCGATCCTTTTGAGTTGGGTCAGGCACCTTTCGCCTTGGCGCTCAATACATCTTTGTCGTTGAAAGCCAGTGATTTAGAGCTTGGTCTTCATCAAGGTGCGCGTGTCTATCTCCTGCCATGTATCGCAGGACATGTGGGTGCGGATGCCGCGGCAGTTGCTTTGTCGGAGTCCCCAAACACCTCCGAAGACCTGGTGTTGCTGGTAGATGTTGGCACAAACGCTGAGATCATTCTTGGGAACACAGACCGCGTACTGGCTTGCTCCTCACCCACTGGTCCGGCCTTTGAAGGTGCCCAGATCAGCTCTGGCCAGCGCGCAGCCCCTGGTGCGATTGAGCGCGTTGAGATTGATCCGGTGACGAAAGAACCAAGGTTCCGTGTCATCGGTTCTGAACTTTGGTCTGACGAAGAAGGTTTTGACCGCGAAATCGCCACAACCGGGATTACTGGCATCTGCGGTTCAGGGATTATCGAGGTCATTGCAGAAATGCGCCTTGCCGGGCTTCTTGATGCCTCAGGCCTCATCGGCAGTGCAGAGCAAACCGGCAGCGCACGCTGCATCGCTGACGGGCGCACGCATTCTTATCTGCTCTGGGATGGTTCAGCAGATGGCGGACCCGTCATAACTGTGACCAATCCTGACATTCGTGCCATTCAGATGGCTAAGGCCGCGCTCTACTCTGGTGCACGCCTTCTTATGGATAAGTTTGAGGTCGACACTGTTGATCGTATCGTACTGGCCGGCGCCTTTGGGGCACATATCTCGGCCAAACACGCCATGGTTCTGGGTATGATCCCCGATTGCCCACTTGAAAAAGTCACAAGCGCTGGCAACGCTGCGGGTACGGGCGCACGAATTGCGCTGTTGAACATTGATGCCCGTCAAGACATCGAAAAAACCGTGGGCGAGATTGAAAAGATCGAAACAGCTGTGGAGCCGCGCTTCCAGGAACATTTCGTAAATGCCTCTGCGATGCCAAACTCCGCAGATCCGTTCCCGATCTTAAACGCGCTCGTGGCTCTACCTGATGTTTCCTTCAATGCGGGCGGAGGCGAGGAATCTGACGGGGGTCGGCGTCGACGCCGGCGGCGCGGATAGCTGATCTGCCTTGCGGTTGCCTCTTCTGTCAGTTAGTCCAATGCGGGCGCGGGTATGGTGAAAAGGTATCACGGCAGCTTCCCAAGCTTTAGTTACGGGTTCGATTCCCGTTACCCGCTCCAACTTCCTAACGCCGCTTAATTAAAAAGGCCGGGCTCAAGCCCGACCTACATTCATTCCATCTGCTTGGTGTTAGTTACCCTAAAGCATACCCTGCCCCGCGCACAGTGCGCACTGGGTCTTCACCGCCATGCAAACAGAGCGCTTTGCGCAAACGCCCCACGTGGACGTCAACGGTGCGGCTATCAACGTAGATATCACGGCCCCATACCCGATCCAGCAGCTGTTCGCGGCTCCAGACGCGGCCTGGCTTCTCCATAAATGTGGACAGCAGGCGAAACTCTGTCGGGCCGAGTTTCAACTGATTGTCGGCACGTGTGACGCGATGGGTTTCGCTGTCTAGGATGATATCTTCAAACTCCAGACGCTGACCGACGGTCGAGGGGCGAACGCGGCGCAGTTGATTGCGCACACGTGCCATCAGCTCCAGTACGGAATAGGGTTTTACGACATAGTCGTCGGCCCCAGTTTCTAGACCACGCACACGATCAACTTCTTCAGACCGCGCAGAGAGCATAAGGATTGGAATAGAGCGTGTTTCTGATCGCAGCTTCAGGCGACGACAGATCTCGATGCCTGAAATTCCCGGCAACATCCAATCAAGGACAATGATGTCAGGCGCTTCCTCTGAGACAAGAAGCATCGCTTCATCGCCATCAGAGGCTGTCACGACGTCAAAGCCTTCGGACTGAAGGTTATAAGACAGAACTTCGCGCTGCGCAGGCTCGTCTTCGACAAGCAGAACTTTTGGATGATCAGACATGGTCTTTTCGTCTTAGGAATTTGGTACCGAGGCCTCAGGGTCGCGGGAGGTGATGTCTTCTTTGATGCGGCTTTCATCCGGCATGCTGCCAGTCACCAGATAGATCACCTGCTCGGCGATTGCGGTGACATGGTCCCCCATGCGTTCGGTGTTCTTGGCGATGAAATGCAGGTGCATACATGGAGTGATGTAGCGCGGGTCTTCCATCATGAAAGTCAGGAACTCACGGAAGAGCGCGTTGTACATCTGATCGATCTCACGATCGCGTTCCAGAATGTCATAAGCCAGTTCAACGTCGCGTTGGATATAGGCATCCAGTGCATCTTTTAGCATCAGTTGCACTTCGCGGGCCATGCGGCCAAGCGCGGTGCGGGAACCTTCGACTGGCACCATCTGGACAAGTACAGCGTTCCGTTTCGCCATGTTCTTGGCGTAGTCACCAATACGTTCGAGGTTCCCCCCGATTTTCATCACTGATAGGATAACGCGCAGGTCAACTGCGGCCGGCGCGCGCAGAGCGATGATACGGGAGGCCTCTTCGTTGATCATCTCTTCAAGGGCATCAATTGCCTTGTCGCTTTTGCGAACGCGATCAGAAAGTTCTTCGTCCCGGTCACGCAGCGCTTTAGCGGCATCCAGGATGTTCTGTTCGACCAGACCACCCATTTTCATGATATGGGCCTGAACGCTTTCCAGATCGCGGTCAAAGCCTGAAACAATATGCGTATCGTTCATTGAAAAAGTCCTTAGCCGATCCGACCGGTGATGTAGCTTTCGGTGCGCTCATCGGTTGGGTTGGTGAAAATTTTGGAGGTGTCGTCGTACTCGACCAGATTGCCGAGGTGGAAGAACGCAGTCTTTTGTGAGACACGCGCCGCCTGTTGCATGGAGTGGGTTACGATGACCACGGAATAACGGGATCGCAGATCGTCGATCAGCTCTTCGACCTGTGCGGTTGCAATCGGGTCAAGCGCTGAACACGGCTCATCCATCAGCAGAACCTCTGGTTCTGTCGCGACAGCACGAGCGATACACAGGCGCTGTTGCTGACCACCAGAAAGGCCAGTGCCCGGTGCGTGCAGACGGTCTTTAACCTCATCCCAGATCGCGCCGCGACGCAGGGATTTTTCAACGATCACATCAAGGTCGGCTTTAGAGTTCGCCAATCCGTGGATGCGCGGGCCGTACGCGATATTGTCGTAAATCGACTTTGGGAATGGGTTAGGCTTTTGGAACACCATGCCCACCTTTGCGCGCAGCTGAACCGGGTCAACCTTTGGGTCGTAGATATCTTCACCATCCAGCGCGATTTTACCTTCGACACGGCAGATATCGATGGTGTCGTTCATGCGGTTCAGGGTGCGCAGGAAGGTGGATTTACCGCAGCCTGACGGGCCGATAAAGGCGGTCACGGTTTTGTCTTCGATCTCAACAGAGACGTCTTTGATGGCGTGGTTGTCGCCGTAGTAGACTTGGACCTTGTCCGCGGCGATCTTGATGTCTTGTTGCTCCACGGCGGTCTCCAGATTTGGTGCGTCGTACATGGGTTTGAAACCTTCTAACAGATTACCAGCGGCGTTCGAAGCGGCGGCGCAGGATCACTGCGATTGTATTCATGGTGACAAGGAAAACGAGCAGGATGATGATGCCACCCCAGGCGCGTTCATAGAACGCTGGGTCGGCACGTTTGGCCCATTCGTAAATTTGTGCAGGCATGGCAGAGTTCGGCGACAGAAGGCCTTCGGCAATGCCCGTTGGTGCGTTCGACGCGATGAAGCCGATCATACCGATAAGAAGCAACGGAGCGGTTTCACCAAGCGCCTGCGCCAGACCAATGATGGTGCCGGTCAGGATGCCCGGAGCCGCGAGAGGCAGCACGTGGTGGAAGACCGATTGCATCTTAGACGCGCCTAGACCCAGAGCCGCGTCACGGATGGACGGAGGCACAGCCTTTAGGGACGCGCGGGTTGAGATGATGATCGTTGGCAGAGTCATCAGCGTTAGTACCAGACCACCGACCAGCGGCGCTGACTGTGGCAAGTGCATGTAGTTGATGAAAACCGCCAGACCCAGAATACCAAATACGATGGACGGAACCGCCGCAAGGTTTGAGATATTCACCTCGATGATGTCGGTCAGCCAGTTCTTCGGTGCGAACTCTTCCAGATAGATCGACGCGGCAACACCGATTGGCAGAGCCAGACCCAGAACAACCAGCATCATGAAGAAAGAGCCAGCCATTGAGACGCCGATACCCGCAGCTTCTGGACGTTGGTCAGAGGCGTCTGCGCCGATGATAAAATTCAGATTGAACTTCTTTTTGATCACGCCCGCCTCGACCAGCTGATCCACGAAATCAAGCTGTTCAGGTGAAATATTCTTGTCATTAGCGATGCTTTCGCGGCTCACGCGACCTTTAAGGTAGCCATCCACGCGGCTGTTGGCCAGGAAGGTCATTTCAACGGTGGAACCGATCTGATTGATGTCTTCCAGAACCAGGTTCCGCAGGTCTTTCGCAGCCGATTTGGATAGCAGACCGGCCATGGCTTTGGACTTGAGCTCGGTTTCAATGCCAAGCTCTTCGACCTTGGCCTCGAAAGCACCTTTCAAAAGCGGCGCATAGCCGAAGGTGGATACCTTCTTAATCTTCTCAATGTCGCGCTCGCCTTTTTTGTCGAGCTTGCTTTCCAGAAGTTCGACTTCAAGCGTCACAAAGGTCTGCTGGAAGGCGCTATAACCGTTGCCGATAATAGTCGTCAGCAGCACGATCAGCATCAACAGGCCGGTTGCGATGGCCGCGATACCGTACATTTTGAAACGGCTTTCGGCTGCGTTGCGCTTTTTGGTGCGGTCGTCCAGCGTGTGGATCGACGTCTTAACAGCTTTAGGGGCTGCATTCGGCCCAGTGTCAGGCATGGATGCGTCGCTCATTCGTACTGCTCCCGATATTTGCGCACGATGTAGAGGGCGAGGATGTTCAGACCCAAGGTCAGCACAAAGAGTGTCAGACCAAGGGCAAAGGCCACCAGTGTTTCAGGGGAGGCAAAGTCGCCGTCACCTGTCAGCTGGCTGACGATACGTGTGGTGATGGTTGTCAGGGCCTCGAGTGGGTTGCCGGCAAAGCGGGCAATGGCCCCTGCCCCCATGACCACGATCATGGTCTCACCGATCGCGCGCGAGGCCGCCAGAAGGATGGCACCAACGATGCCCGGTAGAGCCGCTGGCAAAACCACCTGTTTGATGGTTTCAGACTTAGTTGCGCCAAGGCCATGAGAGCCATCCCGCATTGCCTGTGGCACCGCATTGATGATGTCGTCAGACAGCGAAGACACGAATGGGATCAGCATGACGCCCATAACGATGCCCGCTGTCGCAACGGAACGCGCATCAGTCATCCAATCAACACCCAGCACACCGCCGTCACCAAAGATTTTCAGCAGGAACGGACCGAATGTGACCAGAGCGAAGAGGCCGTAAACGATGGTTGGAATACCCGCGAGGATCTCTAGCAGCGGTTTTGCAAAACTGCGCACCGGCTTGGAGGCATACTCAGAAAGGTAGACCGCTGCGAAGAGACCGATTGGCACAGCCACAATCAGCGCGACGATGGAAATATAAATCGTGCCCCAAAGCAGCGGCAGGATCGACAGTTCGGAGTCGCCACGGAAGTTTGGTGCCCATGTGGAACCGAAGAAGAAATCCGTCCAGCTGTGCAAGCCAAAGAAGTTTTTAGTTTCAAAAACCATCGACAGGACGATGCCAACGGTGGTCAGGATTGCGATCGAAGCGGCCGCGATCAGCAGGATCAGCACGCCATTCTCTACAACATTGCGTGCCCGGAAATCTTTGTGGCTGCGCAAATAGGAATAGCCAAAACCAGCAGCAGCCAGAGACAGCACAAGCAGCGTCATCATCAGCGTGCCATCGGCATTCTGAGCCCGATAGGCCTGTGCGGCTTCCATGACCTCTGGTTTCACCTCAGAGCCAAGTGCAACGCCAATTTCACCAAGACGGCTTCGCACATCAGTCAAATCAGCGCGCATATTGTCGGCTTGGTCGCCCGTCAAAGCGCCCTGCGCAACAGCCAGATCAAGACCATCCGCGATGCGGCGCACGTCGGACATCACCAGATCCAACGGTGTACCTTCTTCAAGGCTCTCGACGGAAATCATGGACGAGACGGAGTTTTCGATGATCATCGGCTGCGCCAAGGACCAGATCGCCAAAACAAGCGCTGACGGTACTAAGACGGAAAGCGCAACATTCATCCCATAATAGATGGGCAGAGAATGCAGGTTCCGGCTATCGCCATCCCCCGAGGACAGCGCCCGCTGTCTTCCAAGAAAAAAGCCGACCGTTGCAAAAGCAATCACGATCAGCACAAGCCACAACACAGGCATGAGAACTCCGGATTCTGGTTAGTTTGGACTGGCCAAACGAATAAGGGATGGCGCGCAATCACGCCATCCCCAAATAAGCCTTAGCTTACATGTTTGCGCCAAGAACAGCTTCTTCGGAAACCGCTTCTTGTGTCATTTCCAGCTCTGGGTCAGACACCAGGCCGTATTCTGCCAGAGGGCCATCTGGGCCAGCGATTTCGTCTGCAACGAAGAATTCAGCGTATTCTTTCAGACCTGGGATCGCGCCGATGTGTGCTTTCTTCACGTAGAAGAACAGTGGGCGGGATACTGGGTACTCACCAGTCGCGATGGACTCGGTGGAAGGAACGATGCCGGACATAGTTGCAACTTGCAGCTTGTCGGTGTTGTTCTCGAAGAATGCCAGACCGAAGACGCCGATGCCGTCTTTGTTGGATTCGATGGATGCCAGAGTTTCTGTGTAGTCACCGTCGATGTCTACAGAAACGCCGTCTGTACGCAGTGCGATACACGCTTTTTCAGCTGCTTTCTTGTCGCCGCCCAGATCCGCTTTGATCAGGTCGAATGCGCCAGTTTCTTCACAGCCCGCCAGGATCACTTTGTCCTCAAAGACTTCACGTGTGCCGTGCTTTGTGCCTGGGATGTAAGCTGCCAGAGGCTGCGCTGGGAACGCTGGGTTCACGTCTGCCCAAGTTTTGTTTGGGTTGTCGACCAGCTTGCCGTCTACCAGAACTTTGTCAGACAGAGCGTTGAACCAGTCAACAGGTGTGAATTCAAAGCCGTTGCCGTTGATGTCGGATGCGAAAACGATGCCGTCATAACCGATACGAACTTCAATGATGTCAGTTACGCCGTTTTCTGCGCAAGCTTTGATCTCTTTGTCTTTGATTTTGCGGGAAGCGTTGGCAACGTCGATGGTGTTTTCGCCAACACCTTCGCAGAAGCGCTTCAGACCTGCGGAAGAACCACCAGATTCAACAACTGGGGTTGGGAAGTCGAAGTTCTCACCGAAAGCTTCAGCAACGATGGAAGCGTATGGCAGAACAGTGGAAGAACCGGCAACTTGCACTTGGTCGCGTGCAGCAGCAGAGGTGGCAGCAACGGCAGCGATCGCCAGTGCGGAAGCAGTCAGCTTGACAGACATGTAATTAACTCCTGAGTGTCCGAGCCGCTTTGTTTCGCGGCTTCGGGGCTGGAAGTAGGTGTTTCTGGCAAAGCTTTTGTGACACCAATGTAACGCTTTTATGACAAGCCTCGTGACGTGCGAAAAAACGTTAATTTTTTGGCAAAATAACCGTGAAAGTACTTCCTTCTCCAAGCGTACTTTCGATTTTCATACGCCCTCTGTGACGGGCGACTATGTGTTTTACAATCGCAAGGCCCAGTCCGGTGCCCCCCATCTCGCGAGAGCGGTGAGAATCGATGCGGTAGAATCGCTCTGTCAGCCGTGGCAGGTGTACGGGATCAATACCGGGGCCCGTGTCGGTGACCGAAATACGAACCGCGGCTTTACGCAATGTCGCGTCTTTTTCGACCTGCTCGACCCGAACTGTCACTGTCCCTTCACTGCCTCCGTATTTCACGCCGTTTTCAATGAGGTTCGTGAAGACCTGGATCAGTTGATCCCGGTCAGAAGGCACTTTCAGCGCACCATCGGGTTTTTCAAAGATGATTTGATGATCAAGAGATTGGGCAACCTCGTTCAGATTTCGAACCACGGTCGATAGGATGTCCCCGACGTCTTCTGCAGTCCGAGGACGCATACGCGCGTCTTCTTCGACACGGCTGAGCGATAGTAGGTCGCCCACTAGCCTATTCATACGACTGGCTTCCCCCGCCATGATGCCCAGAAAACGTTCGCGCGCTTTCGGGTCATCTTTCGCAGGACCACGCAGAGTTTCAATGAAGCCAAGCAAGGCCGTCAAAGGTGTCTTCAGCTCATGGCTCACATTGGCGACAAACTCTCGACGGATTTCACCGGCTTGCTCAACATGTGTGACATCCTGAAAACAGGCGAGCACGCCGATGTCATCACCCAATGATACAAACGAGCAGTTCACTTCAAAGCGTGTTTCCTGACCTTCTTCATTGTGTAGATAGATCGCCTTCTGAGGTTCCTTTGACTGCAAGCATTTCTCTATTGCGGAAATCAATCCAGGCTGGCGGAACACCATCACCAGCGCCCTATCCTCAGACGCATTCGGTTGCAGAGCAACGGCGCGGGCATTGGCGCCACGCACACGTGAATCCGTGCTGACAAATAAAGCAGGCAGCGGGATCGCTTCGAGCAGCGGGGCAATCATGGTCGGACCTTCGTCTTGGGCATTTGTGCGCAGACTTGGGGAACGGGTCTCAATTGTAAACCCTGTTTATGCCTCTAGCTCAGTGGTGCTAACCCTTTACGGAAGCGTCGCATATTGGCCTGATATCCTAATGCGCTTTTGCGCAGGCCTTCGATACCCGCCTCATCCAACTGCCGAATGATTTTGCCGGGTGCGCCCATCACCAAAGAGCCATCTGGAATTTCTTTGCCTTCTGTGATCAGCGCATTGGCACCAATCAAGCAATTCTTTCCAATCTTCGCACCATTCAGCACTGTCGCGCCCATACCAATCAAGCTGTTATCGCCAATGGTACAGCCATGAAGCATTGCTTTGTGTCCTATGGTGCACCCTGTCCCAATTATCAGCGGATACCCCATGTCGGTGTGAAGTATGGAGTTTTCCTGAATATTGCTGCCAGCGCCGACCACAATAGCTTCGTTGTCACCTCGCAGAGTGGCCCCAAACCAAATGGAGGCCTCTTCTTCGACAATGATTTTGCCGATTACATTTGCATCCGGCGCAATCCACGTGTCATCTGCAACCTCTGGGGAGACACCATCCAAAGCATAAAGGGTCATTCTTCTACCTCGGTGAATTCCTGATGTAGGCCGCGGATAAAATCCATCATGCCAGGTTGTTGGGAAAGCTTTAGCCGCTCGGCCGAGATAATCGCTTTGAGCCTTTCAAAAGTTGTGTCTAAATCATCATTTATCAGCACGTAATTGTAGCCATCCCAGTGGCTGATCTCATCCCAGCTTTTTGACATGCGCTTCTGGATCACCTCGGCCGCGTCTTGACCGCGGCTCTCAAGCCGACGACGCAACTCTTTAATGGAAGGCGGCAGCACAAAAATCGACAACACGTGATCCTGCAGGGAGGATCGGCTGATTTGCTGAGCACCCTGCCAATCCACGTCAAACAACACATCTGCCCCGTTTTCGATGGCTTTCTGCACTGGAGCCTTTGGAGAGCCATAGAAGTTCCCGAAAACGTGGGCGTGTTCCAGCATGCCGTCTTTGGCAACGGTCTCTTTAAAGGCATCTTCAGTGAGGAAGTGATAATCCACCCCATCTTCTTCACCAGAGCGCGGCGCGCGCGTGGTGGCTGAGACAGAGAACTCAATGGTTGGATCCCATTCACGCAGGCGCTTAGAAAGCGTCGACTTCCCGGCTCCTGACGGAGAGGAGAGGATAATCAAAAGGCCCCGGCGGGTATCAACACGGTTTTGCATCGTTATTCCACGTTTTGAACTTGTTCTCGCATCTGATCGATCACCGCTTTGAGATCAAGACCAACACGGGTTAGATCGACATTCTGTGCTTTCGAGCAAAGCGTATTTGCCTCACGGTTGAATTCCTGCATCAAGAAATCGAGTTTCCGACCAATGGGGCTGCCTTGTTTGATCAAATCCTGCGCTGCTGCGACATGGGCTTTCAGCCGGTCTATTTCTTCTGTGACATCCGATTTGACCGCAAGCATTGCTAATTCCTGAGCAATCCGCGCCTCATCAACACCATCAGTATTATCCATAATCTTTTTTAGATTTGTCCGAAGGGTTTCCGCGACTTCAACTTTGCGCTGATCAGCAATTTCTAATGCCTTTTCAGTGATCTCTGCGATTTCCTTAACCTGTCCAAGTAAGAGCGTTTCCAAAGTGGCTCCCTCGTTTTCGCGCATTTCAATGAAGCTTTTCAGCAGTTCTGGATAGGCTTTGACAAGCGCCTTTGATAGGGCTTCTGAATTGCCATCTGCATTGGTGCTTTCCAAAACCCCCCTGACTGCGAGCACATCAGTTGCATTGCTTGGGGATAGCGTGTGACCCTGATCAAGTGCTTTCTGCTCCACTTCCGCAAGTGCAGCCAGTACTGCATCTAACGTTGCATGATTGAGCGCTAGATTGGCCGCTTCTTCAGCGCGCTGTACCCGGAGGCTGAGGGTCATAGAGCCACGTGTCACAGCTTTAGATGTTGCAGCCCGCAGTTGCGGCTCTAGCCCTTCGATCCAATCTGGTACGCGAAAGCGAAGATCGAGCCCCTTGGAGTTCACACTCCGAAGCTCCCAGGCCCAAGTGTAGCCCTCGGCTTCCCCTTTGCCCCCGGCAAACCCGGTCATGGACTGCAACATGCTCGCTCTCCTGTTTTTTCTTTACCTATCACTTCGAAACCCGGCTTGACCATGGCAAATCAAAGCTGGATTTCTGATGCGTAATTAACCAATTCGTAAGAAGTTGCGCTAATTTTCATTCAAATCTGCCATATTAAGAAAACGGTAAGCATGAGGTTGTGCTGGCCGCTTAGACAAGCATCGAGGCTTGAATTGGGAGTGCGCAGATATGATGAAGGGTTTCTTCGGTTCAACGGGTGGATCGCTTTCTAAGCAGGATGGCGAGTCAGGTTTCGCTGCTGCAGTTGAAGTGGAAACCTATTGGCAGGCTTTACGGGATCAAAACCATGTTCCCCACCGCCGCGACCTCGACCCTCGCGGAATCCGGGGATCGCTGTCCAAGGCCTTCGTTCTTGAGTGCAATGAGGGTGATCAGCCTCGGTTTCGCATCGTGGGGTCAGATCTTTGCGACTTGCAAAAAACAGACCTTCGTGGCTTGCCAGTGACCACTCTCATCCCGCTGCACAAACGCCCAATGATGGAAGAAATGATAATGGACGTGGTGCGGCTGCCGGCGCATGCTCAGTTGGATTTCATGTCAAAAACTGCTGAGGGTGAGACCTACGATCTCCGCATGGTTCTTATGCCTATGAATGATGATCAAGGCCGATGCACACGCATTCTTGGTTGTTTGGATTTTGAAACACAGTTGCTTTCAAAGCGCCGTCGACTGGACTTAAAAATGACGGGTTCCATCATTCGTCCGCTTGGAACAGAACGACAAGCGATCGTTCGACGCATGCATCACCGTGGCCTGAAGCTCGTCACGTCATCTACAACTGTTCGTTCCAAAGCTCGTCGACCTCGTTCTGTGCCATACCTGACTTTGGTTACGTCATAAGAAAAAGGCGCACCCGAGGGCGCGCCTTATATTTTTCTTCTTCACAGCGGATTAGCTGGCTTTTGCCGCCAATGTATCAGCGCGCAGGCTGGATAGCTCTTCTGCCACCAGGAATGCCAATTCCAAAGACTGGCTGGCGTTCAGACGTGGGTCGCAAGCTGTGTGGTACCGATCGGACAGGTCTTCTTCGGTTACGTCACGTACACCACCGGTGCACTCTGTGACGTCTTGCCCGGTCATCTCGAAATGCACACCACCAGGGATCGTGCTTTCCGCTTTGTGGACCGCGAAGAATTCCTGAACTTCACGCAGAACGCTATCAAATGGGCGGGTTTTGTAACCCGTCGCAGATTTGATGGTGTTGCCATGCATCGGATCACAGGACCAGACAACATTCGCGCCTTCTTCCTGAACCGCTTTGATGAGGCGTGGCAGGTGATCACCTACAGTGCCTGCACCGAAACGTGCGATCAGGGTCAGACGGCCTGCTTCGTTTTCTGGGTTCAGCTTCTGCATCAGAACTTTCAAGTCGTCAGCAGTGGTTGTTGGACCACATTTCAGACCGATTGGGTTTTGAACGCCCTGCAGGAACTCAACATGCGCACCGTCTGGCTGACGTGTGCGGTCTCCGATCCACAACATGTGGCCTGAACCGGCCAGCCATTTGCCAGAAGTCGAATCCAGACGTGTCAGCGCTTCTTCATACTCCAGCAACAGCCCTTCGTGGCTGGTGTAGAAATCAACGGTGTGCAACTCATGCTCATGCGCGCTGTTGATGCCTGCGGCTTCCATGAAATCAAGCGCATCAGAAATGCGGCTCGCCATGGCACGGAACTTCGCGGCCTTTTCACTTTCGGTAAACCCAAGAGTCCAACCGTGAATGTCACGCATATCCGCGTAACCACCTGTGCTGAACGCACGTAGAAGGTTCAGCGTCGCTGCTGCCTGAGTGTAAGCTTGCAGCATCTTGGATGGATCCGGGATGCGGCTTTCAGGGGTGAAGTCCAGCTCGTTGATGATGTCACCACGGTAGCTTGGCAGCTCTACCCCATCCACCGTTTCAGTTGGTGCTGAACGTGGTTTTGCGAACTGACCCGCCATACGGCCGACTTTCACAACAGGCACTTTGGCGCCAAAGGTCAGCACCATTGCCATCTGCAACATCACTTTGAAGGTGTCACGGATATGATCTGCGCTGAACTGATTGAACGCTTCCGCACAATCGCCACCTTGCAGCAAAAAGGCCTCGCCGCGAGACGCGGCTGCCAGTTTTGCCTTAAGGCTCCGCGCTTCGCCAGCAAAGACCAAGGGCGGATAGCTTGCGAGCTTCGCTTCTACAGCGTTGAGCGCGTCCTGATCCGTATAGTCCGGCATCTGAACCCGGGGCTTCGCGCGCCAGTCAGATTTTTGCCATTCTGCCATTGTCTTTACTCCGAATTGAATAAGCTAGTTTGCCCGCTAACAATCGCGGACTGGCAACGTATGCCAAATATCGATCTTGACGAAAACCCCGCAAATGCTTCAACTGCCATATCTGCGCAATTTTTGAAAAGTGAGACTCAGCGAGCGTGACACAAGACTACATTTCTCCAGTGCCAGTTGAACCGTCAGCACAGGAACCGCGCAGATTTGTCTTCGTTTTATTAAATGAGTTTACACTCTTTGCTGTTGCCACAGCCACTGAATGTCTACGCGTGGCCAATCGCATGTCAGGCAAACAACTCTATAGCTGGGCCAGTACTGCCGAATCTCTGGAACCCGTTGTAAGTTCAGCGGGAATTGCCTTTCCGGTAGATATCCCTTTCGATGAAGTCACCCGAGACGATACACTCATAGTCTGCGGTGGATTGAATATTCAGTCTAACTCCACAGCGAAAACCATGGGCTGGCTTAGGAAGATTTCCCGTCAGGGCGTTAAGATCGGCTCTTTATGTGCTGGCGCGCACGCCTTGGCCAAGGCCGGGTTGCTGGATGGACACCGCGCGACCATTCACTGGGAAAATCAGGATGGATTTATCGAGGATTTCCCAGAGATTCAGCTGACACGCTCGGTCTTTGCGATTGATCGCAATCGATTCACTGCGGCAGGCGGCACAGCTTCCATTGATCTGATGTTGCGTATGATTGCCGATGATCATGGAACTGGTCTGTCAAATGCCGTGGCGGATCAATTCATTTATTCATCGATCAGAACCGATCAGGATTTCCAGCGTCTATCAACGCCTACCCGTATGGGCGTGCGCCACCCACGCCTTGGTCAGGTGATCGATCTGATGGAAGCCAATATTGAGGAGCCTGTCAGCCCCTCTGAACTCGCTGAAAGCGTCGGCATGTCCACGCGCCAGCTTGAGCGGTTATTCAGGCGTTATCTCGATCGTTCCCCTAAGCGATACTATATGGAACTTCGGTTGGGACGCGCGCGTAACCTTTTGATGCAAACGGATATGAGCATCATAAATGTGGCCATCGCTTGCGGGTTTTCTTCGCCGAGCCATTTCTCAAAATGCTATCGCACGCACTATGGGATCACCCCTTATCGAGAGAGAGGCAGCATGGGGTCTTCAGGCAGTTAGCGGGAGATTTGAAAGATTGCCCCGCGATCTTCCGAGATAAACCAAATCGTCCCGTCAGGCGCTTGCCGAACGTCGCGCACACGTTTGGTTTCAGCTGACTTCAAGGCCTCAACTTCCGTGAGGTTTGCCCCGGATAGTCTTGAAATATAATCAAATTTCAAACTTCCAATGAAGATGTCACCTTGCCACTCATCAAAGAGATCATCTTCATAGACCATCAGGCCCGAAGGCGCGATCGAAGGATCCCAGAAGTGTTCCGGTTGTTCCATGCCCGCTTTTCTGGTGCCTTCGCCGATCTTGCCACCAGAATAGTGGCGTCCATAAGCGATGACGGGCCAACCGTAGTTCTTACCCCTGCGGACAAGGTTCACCTCATCCCCGCCACGCGCCCCGTGTTCCACAGCCCAAAGCCGACCTGATTGATCAAAAGCCATTCCCTGTGGATTGCGGTGGCCGTAGCTCCAAATTTCTGCCTGAGCAGAGGTGCCGCCCGTGAAAGGGTTACCATCCACGGCTTCGCCAGATTTGGCAATTCTCAGGACACTGCCATTGTGGGTTGCCAGGTTCTGCGCGGAGGGGCGATCCCCTCTGTCTCCGATGGTGACATACAGAGATCCGTCCGGCCCTTCGGCTATTCGGCTGCCGAAGTGACGCCCGCCGCTCGACCCCTCTGCGATTTCAAAAATCGTTTCCACTTCAGTGAGCGCGCGCTTGTTCACATCCAGACGCGCACGCGCGACTGCTGTGCCACTGCCTCTTGGCTGTTTCTTAGCAAATGTCATGAATATGTTTTGAGTGATGGCAAAGTCTCCTGGCACCAGAACATCCAACAATCCTCCCTGCCCCTCGGCCTCAACATTCGGCAGACCTGAAATACGGTATTTGCTGCCGTTTGGATCAACGAGATAGAGGCGCCCACGACGTTCCGTGACCAGAAATTGGTTCTCTGGCAAAAATCCGATCGCCCAGGGTGTTTTGAATCCTGATGCAATGCGGGTCAGGGTCAGATCCCCAAGAGAGCTCTGCAAAGTCTGCGCCGTAGCCCCAATCGTTGAAGCCATAAAAAACAAACCAATCAACAAAACGCGCATATATGCTCCTCCCACCGTTCCCAGATGATATTGGAGCATCGGAGCACTGGGTAAAGGTGCCATTTAAGATTGTGATCAGATCGATTGGATGCAGATCGGCAACAGTTTTGACTTTCACCGGCATATTGTTGCCCGAATCGTCATTCATCCTACCCGAAGGGACATGGGCCAATCCGCCCGCCCCTTTGTAACGAGGACCGAAGAAAAGCAGACTAAAATCAGGTTCTTGGAAGAGTATGAGGAGCAGTCAAATGCCGATTACAATGCAAAACGACCCGAAGCAGTCATCCGGTTCAACACGTCCGAAACCGCCGGTAAAAGCGACCGAGCAGAAGCCAGAAGGCAAAAAGCCGATCTTCACCGATTGGGCGTCTATCTAAGCTGACATCACTTGTCAGTAGCTTCGAATTCCTGATGGGACAGGTTCCTGAACCGTGGTAATGCGGTCTTCATGGGAACGCCGATTTCAACCATCAAAAACCTTGGCCCGGCCTATGAAGAGGCCTGCGCCCGCGCTGGAATACATTCGGCCGAAGAATTGCGAGAGATCGGTGCAGATGATGCCTATGGGCGCATCCTGAAAACCGGCCAACGCCCTCACTTTATTGGATATTACGTTCTGGTCATGGCCCTGCAAGGTCGCCCCTGGAACGATTGCAAAGGCAAGGAAAAGGCCGAGCTTCGCAAACGCTTTGATGCGTTGAAAGCTATGACCTTTGATAAGGGGCGCTCTGATCTGGAAACCATATTGAACCAGATCGGTGTGATTGAACGCCCCTCAGGCTAAGTCTTACTGTTCGATCATATCGACGCGCGTTGCGTGGCGGCCGCCTTCGAATTCAGTGCTTAGGAATGCATCCACGATCTCAAGAGCCAGGCTTTCGCCGATAACCCGTGCACCAAGAGACAGCATCTGCGCGTTGTTATGCGCGCGGATCATCTTTGCAGAGAAGGTATCGCTGCAGACGCCGCAACGGATACCCGGCACTTTATTGGCAGCCATCATGATGCCCTGCCCGGTGCCACATAGAATGATACCCAGATCAGCTTCGCCATCGGCAATCTTCTGAGCCGCAGCTTGGCCATGCAGCGGGTAGTGCGTGCTCTCAGAGGTCATCGGGCCAATGTCGATGGCTTCATAGCCAAGATCAGCCACATGTTTGGCAATGGTTTTGCGCAGTTCGATATCAGCGTGATCGCTCGACAATACGATGCGTTTTGCAGTGGTCATAGTTGTTTCCAATTCGGTGGTATCCCATTGGGGCAAAAGAAAAGCCGCCTCGCGGGAAACGAGACGGCCTATCTGAATTCTCAGATCACAGCGTGGCTTAGCCAACCAGCTCCAGACCGGAGAAGAAGTATGCGATTTCAACAGCCGCTGTTTCTGGCGCGTCGGAACCGTGTACGGAGTTCTCACCTACGGACTCAGCGAACTCTGCACGGATGGTGCCAGGTGCTGCGTCTGCTGGGTTGGTTGCGCCCATAACTTCGCGGTTTTTCGCAATTGCGCCTTCACCTTCCAGAACCTGTGCAACGATTGGCGCGGACGCCATGAATTCGCACAGTTCGTCGTAGAAAGGACGCTCTGCATGTACTTTGTAGAACTCACCTGCTTGGGCTTTGGTCAGGTGGATGCGCTTCTGAGCAACAACACGCAGGCCTGCTTCTTCGAATTTGGCGTTGATTGCGCCAGTCAGGTTACGACGAGTTGCATCAGGTTTGATGATGGAGAATGTACGTTCCAGAGCCATTGGAGAAACCTCGGACTAAAAGTTGAATTTGGGCGCGCAGTAGCATGGGGCACATCGTTTGGGAAGCCCAAAGGCGGCCGTCACAACATCAATTCCAACATCTAACCGAAAGCACCCTTCAAAACTTAGTTCGCTGTGTGGGACTAGGCTCAATAATCATTCTAGAACTATTCATCATACTTAGTATGATTATAACCATAAACCCGCAATTCACACCTAGTCTGAATATCATACTAATGGAAATATCTGAAAAACGACCTGATCCAGTTGTACATTGCCAGTCCCTAGTTGGTGGCAAATGGAAACTCCTGATCCTCTACGTCATCAAATCCGGCAGCAATCGCTTTGGCGCGATGCAAAGAGAGATCCCTGGCATCACAAAACAGATGCTGACACAGCAACTGCGGGAACTTGAGGCTGATGGGCTTCTGGATCGTAAGATATTCGCAGAGATCCCACCACGCGTTGAATACACCATGACCAAGCGTGGTCGTTCGCTTCTTCCGATCGTAGATGCGATGAAAACTTGGGGGGAATGGGATCTTGCGGCGGATGATAACGACAAAGACCGCTATCAATTGGCAATGAATTTCTAATTCGCTTTTATTTCCCAATTAAATTTGTCAGGTATTTCGGTGTCACGATTCGTGGCACCTATTGAAAGGATATACTGATGAGAACATTGTTATTGGCTGGATTTATCAGCCTCGGCTCCATGGCCCAAGCAGGTACAGAAGCCCTGCCCCTGACTTATGAAACTTTTGAAGTTTCCGTTCCGCATATGGATTTGGAAAACTGCCCGAGCGGAATGGATGTGACCAACGCATTTTGCCGCGCAACTCTACATCATGAAGAGTTCCACGTATTCGCATTCTCTTATGATAATGAAAGCCCATTGGTTGGCTTCAAAACTTACTCTGCAGAAGGGCTTGATGCGCTGCTGAAGTAAGCAAATGCGATTGACAAGCCACGCCGCGTCATAGACTGCTCGCAGCCATGTTACGTATTCAGGATATCTCCTACAAAGTCGAAGGCCGTTCTTTGTTTGAAGACGCGTCAGCGACGATTCCGACGGGCCATAAGGTCGGTCTGATTGGCCGCAATGGTGCAGGCAAAACCACGCTGTTTCGTCTGATCCGCGGTGAATTAGCGCTAGAAGGCGGTACGATCTCCCTGCCAGCACGAGCGAAGATCGGCGGTGTGTCGCAAGAGGTTCCAAGCAACGAAGTATCTTTGATAAATACGGTTTTGGCGGCTGACACGGAACGCGCTTCTTTGTTGGCAGAGTCCGAAACAGCCACCGATCCGGAGCGTATCGCTGAGATTCAGACGCGCCTGACAGACATCGACGCCTGGAGTGCCGAAGCGCGCGCCAGTTCGATCCTTAAAGGTCTTGGGTTTGATGACGCAGATCAGCTTAAGCCATGCTCTGCCTATTCTGGCGGTTGGCGCATGCGCGTTGCATTGGCTGCTGTTCTGTTTTCAGAGCCAGATTACCTACTGCTCGACGAGCCGACCAACTATCTGGACCTTGAAGGGGCGCTTTGGCTGGAAAACTATCTGGTCAAATACCCGCACACGGTTCTGATCATTTCCCACGACCGGGAACTTCTGAACCGCTCGGTGAACGGTATCCTGCATCTGGATGAGCGTCGTCTGACCTACTACACTGGCGTTTACGATCAATTCGTGGATCAAAGGAACGCACAGCGGGCCGTTCAGGCCGCGGCGGCTAAAAAGCAAGACGCGCAGCGTGCGCATTTGCAGGCCTTTGTTGATCGTTTTAAAGCCAAAGCCAGCAAGGCAAAACAGGCGCAGAGCCGTGTGAAAATGCTGGAAAAAATGAAGCCCATTACAGCGCCGGAAGATGCGGCACGTGTGGTTTTCACCTTTCCCCAACCAGACGAGCTGTCGCCGCCAATTATCTCTACTGAAGGCGCCTCCGTCGGCTATGGCGACACTGTCGTTCTGAAGAACCTTGATCTGCGTATCGATCAGGATGATCGCATCGCTTTGCTGGGTAAAAACGGTCAGGGTAAATCCACACTGGCGAAATTGCTGTCCGGCCGCTTGGAAAAAATGGGTGGCAAATACGCCAAGTCCAACAAGCTTAAGATCGGATTCTTTGCGCAGCATCAGGTAGATGAGCTTTATGTTGATGAAACACCCATCCAACACCTGATGCGCGAGCGCGGTCATGAAGGACAGGCGCGCATTCGGGCGCGTCTCGCTGGTTTTGGTCTTGGAGCCGCCCAAGCGGACACGGAAGTTGGGCGTCTCTCTGGTGGGCAAAAGGCACGTCTGTCGCTGTTGCTGGCCACATTGGATGCACCGCAACTGCTGATCCTCGACGAACCGACAAACCATTTGGACATCGAAAGCCGGGAAGCTTTGGTGGAAGCGCTAACTGCCTACAAGGGTGCTGTCATTCTGGTCAGTCACGATATGCACCTTTTGTCTTTGGTCGCAGATCGTCTGTGGCTGGTGAACGACGGGACGGTCAAACCCTATGAGGAAGACCTTGCAGCCTATCGCAAGTTGCTTTTGGCCGCTGACAAGCCTGCCAATTCCAAGAATAAGCCCGCGAAACCGCCGGCTAAAAAAGCCACTCGTGACGTGATTTTGGCTCTGCGTGCCGAGGTTCGAAAATGCGAAGCGCGCATTGAAAAGCTGACTGAGATGAGTGATAAACTCTCTAAGAAACTCGCGGACCAGTCGCTCTATGAGGATGGTCGATTGGACGAGATGGAAGTCTGGCAAAAGAAGTATGGCGAAGTCATGGAAGCACAGGATCGTGCCGAAGAGCTTTGGATGACTGCGCTGGAAAAGCTTGAAAAAGCTGAGAGTTAAGACTTAGGGTCACCGTCATGGATACCGCGTTTTTGATCACGTCCTTCGCGACGCTCTTTGTGATTATTGACCCGATTGGATTGCTACCAATCTTCATCGCTTTGACACCAGGCATGTCAGCGGCGCAACGGCGTGCGATTGCCTTTCGGGCAAGCATTGTTGCCTTCATGATCCTTGCGCTCTTTGCGTTTTTTGGCGAGGCCGTGCTTGGATTTATCGGCATTTCAATGCCCGCTTTCCGCATAGCGGGGGGCGCGCTTTTGTTTTTGACCGCGTTAGACATGCTATTTGAACGCCGCACCAAGCGGCGCGAAGATCAGGCGCATGAAAATGAGGAATACGACAGTTCCAGCGATCCATCTGTCTTTCCTCTGGCAATCCCGTTAATTGCCGGCCCGGGTTCGATCGCGACCGTCATTCTACTTGCGGGGCAAACCCCTGGCATTCAAGGTACTTTTCTGGTTTTGGGTGTCGCACTTGCAGTGATTATTTCAGCGATTTTGCTGTTCCTTGCTGGTGGCATTTTGGAACGAGCGCTCGGAAAAGTGGGCATCACCGTTGTCACGCGCTTGCTCGGTATGTTGTTGGCTGCGCTTTCCATCCAGTTCATTCTCGACGGGCTGAAAGCCTTTGGTTTCGCCTCGTAACAGCCAAGTACACTTCCTATATGACTGATTGGAGGCTTTATGGATCACTTCTCAGTCGGACATTTAATTTACCTGGTGGTTTTGACTGCCATGGTGCTGTTTTGGTTCTTCTCTGATGCCCGACAATCGCTCGGAAAATCCCTGCAGCACGCAGTGGCATGGGGGTTAATTTTCCTAGGTGTGATTGCTGCGGTGTCGATGTGGGATGGAATCAAGGCAGCTCTTGTCGGTGAGCCTCAGCGCATCGTCTATGCCGATACGCCCGCAATCGAGATCCCCCTTCGGTCCGATGGTCATTACTACCTGACTGCTGAGTTGAACGGATCATTGATTGATTTCGTTGTCGACACCGGGGCGACTTCGATAGTTCTAAATCAGTCAGATGCGAAACGTGCTGGGATCGACCCAGCCGATCTTCGGTTCAATGGTCGTGCGCGGACTGCAAATGGTACAGTCGCGACAGCGACCGTTGTGATCGATGACTTTGCTGTTGGCCCGTTTCGCGATAAGAATGTTGTCGCACAGGTCAACCAAGGGGAGCTCGACGTTTCACTTTTAGGGATGACCTACTTGTCGAAATATGGGGAAATCGTCATCTCGGGCGGCAAGATGATCCTATCGAGATAGATGAGAAATGGCTGTTAACCAGCTGTCTTTTCAGCTTTCTTCTCCCACCGGCCGCTTTCTTCTGACCAGTATTGAGCTGAACAACCCGCATCTGTCAGTGCTTTCCACTGGCTTCGTGCACGGGCGACGGCTTCTTCATCCAGACCATCAAAAAGCACACAGGTGCGTTCGTAGGATTGCACGTCCTCGGCGCTGACTTCAGCCCCATCGACTGTCATGACGCAGGCGGCGTTATTGGCATTTGTGGCATCCGTCGACAGCAAGATCGGCTGAAGCGCATCATGTGAGCCGCTGGCCTGGCCATGGGGCAGAAAGTCCTCTTCCCGCCCCAACCAGAGTTTCTGATCAAGCCAATCCATTCGTGATGCGTCTTTGCCACGCACAATCACCCGCCAACCCGCACCGCGTGCTTTTGCAAGTAACATCGGAAGGGCAACCTCAAGCGGGCTTTGTGTCAGGTGGTAAAAATACGCGGCACCCATGGATCAGTCTTTGATTTCAAAGCGGTCTGAAACCAGACGGTTCAGAGCCAGAACACCCCATCCAGATGCCCCTTTAGGCGCATAGGTGGTGTCTGTCTTGGTGCTAGCGACACCGGCGATATCCAAGTGAATCCAAGGGGTTTCATCCTGAACAAAGCGGTGCAGGAACTCTGCTGCAGTGATGGATCCCGCTGCGCGACCACCCACGTTCTTCACGTCTGCAATGCGAGACTTCAGCAGATCAGCATAGGCTTTGCCCAGAGGCATCTGCCAAGCGCCCTCGCCTTCATTGCCAGCCGCTTTCAGGAAGGCTTTTGCAAAGCCATCGTCATTCGAGAAAACACCCGCATTCTCATGACCCAATCCGATAATGATGGCACCCGTGAGTGTCGCGAGGTCGATCATGGCCGAAGGTTTGAAAGTTTCTTGTGCATAGTGCATCACGTCACAAAGCACCAAGCGGCCTTCTGCATCAGTGTTGATCACTTCGATGGTGTCACCCTTCATGGATGTCACAACATCGCCCGGACGGGTCGCATTGCCAGAAGGCATGTTCTCCACCAAACCAACGAGGCCAACGACATTGGCTTTCGCCTTGCGTAACGCCAACGACCGCATAGTGCCGGCAACAACGCCTGCGCCGCCCATATCCATGGTCATGTCTTCCATGCCACCAGCTGGCTTCAGGGAAATACCACCGGTATCAAAGACCACGCCTTTGCCGACCAGTGCCAGTGGCGCAGTTCCATCTTCACCACCCATCCATTTCATCACGACAACTTTGGACGGGCTGACGCTGCCTTGCCCCACTGAGAGCAGCGCACCCATACCGAGTTCTGCAAGCTTGTCCTCTTCAAGCACTTCAACTTCCAGACCCAGATCGCTCATCGCAACAAGGCGGTTCGCAAAATCCTCTGTTGTCAAAACGTTTGCAGGTTCATTCACCAGATCACGTGTAAAGAATGCGCCCTCAGCGATCGCCAAAAGCGGTGCTGCTTTCTCTTTCACTTCGTCAGGTTTGGTCACCATGACCGTCACAGCGCGCGCGTCGTCCGCAGCTTCTGCGGTTTTATGAGCGTCAAAACCATAGTCCCTGAGCGCCAGACCAAGGACGATTTGTTCGGCTTTGTTGTGGTTGCCAAGACAAACCAAGACATTGTCTTTGCCGCGTTTTTTCGCAAGAGCAACGCCTGCAGCACGGGCCTCTTCCTGAGTGGCGCGTTTATCCAGGCAGATTACATCGACTGCATTCGCCGCCATACCGACGGGATAGGCAAGAACGCGCGCATCTCCGGCTTTAAGCTCATCTTCCGATAGGCGAGCAACAGCGCCCTTAGTCAACCTATTGACGCGTCGCGCTGCGTTATCCATGCGCCCATCTGGTGTAACCAGAATGGCCACTCGGCCAGCAAATGTTGAGATTTCATCGATATTGACGTCTTCGAAAGTGAAAGTAACCGGTTTAACCAAAACGCTGCTCCTATTCTGTTGCCAATAGTCCTAACCAATCCCTGAATTGATGACCAGATAGCAGTTTTCCCTCTTGGCCATTTGCTCTAATGTCGGGCGAAACATTGTTTTGCCTTGGGGGGCATCCATTGAGCAGATTCGACCGCTATATGCTGTCGCAACTAATGATGCTGTTTGGCTTCTTTGCGCTGGTGCTGGTCTCCGTCTACTGGGTGAACCGGGCGGTGATCCTGTTCGACCGGTTGATTGCCGATGGCCAACCGATTTCAACCTTCATCGAATTCACCGTGCTCAGCCTGCCTGCAGTGATTAAATTGGTTCTCCCTATCGCGAGTTTCGCTGCTGCAACCTACGTGACCAACAGACTGAGCAGCGAGAGCGAGCTGGTCGTGATGCAGTCCACGGGTTTCAGCCCATGGCGATTAGCGCGCCCTGTGATGACCTTTGGTGTGTTGGTCGGATTTATGATGGCGGCGCTTTCGCTCTTCCTGACGCCCCTGAGCCTCACCCAATTGGATCAACGCGAACGCGAAGTCGCTGAGAATGCAACCGCTCGGCTATTGACGGAGGGGACGTTCCTTCAACCGACCGCAGGTGTGGTTTTCTATATTCGCGATATCTCCTCTGACGGGGTTTTACATGATGTGTTCTTGTCTGATCAAAGCGATCCGGAACAGAATGTGACCTATACGGCGAACGAAGCCTATCTTGTGAAGGCAGACACAGGTCCTAAGCTCATCATGGTGAATGGCCTCGCCCAGATCGTCACAAAGAGCGATCAGCGCCTTTTCACCACCAATTTCGCCGATTTCACCTATGACATCAGTGATTTACTTGGCAGCACGAGCAACACACGTAAATCCTTGGAGCGCACTGCGACCTTTGATTTGATCATAAGACCTGCGGAAGTCTCGACGCTCCTCAGCCTGCCAGAGGGTTGGATTGTTGCTGAACTCCATAGCCGGATCGTGCAGATCATCACCTGTGTTGTGGTTTCCCTGATCGGTTTTTCTACGTTGATCGTCGGAGGTTTTAGCCGTTTTGGTGTTTGGCAGAATATCGTCTACGCCTTTGCGATTTTGATCACACTCGAAGCCCTGAAAAACGGCGTAACAGATCCGGTTAGACGGGACGCCGATATGTGGCCGCTCATGTATGCACCCTCACTAGTCGGTGGTCTTTTGATTGTCGCTATGCTTTACAGCCGAACCCGATCAGGACGTGCTAGAAGGGCGGTGACCACGTGACATTGTATTTCTACTTTGCACGAAAATTTCTTTTCTTTTTCATTGCGCTATCAGGTGTATTTGCAGCACTTTTGTTGCTGTTTGATCTCGTGGAACATCTGCGAGGATTTGATGCCTCAGAAGTCGGTTTCATTGGTATCTTCCAACTGATGCTGCTGAACATGCCGCAAGAGTTTTATCAGATCCTACCGCTGATCATGATCCTCAGCTCCCTTGCGCTTTTTCTAAACCTTTCTCGAAGCAGTGAATTGGTCGTCGCGAGAGCAAGTGGCAGGTCTGCCCTAACCTCTTTGATGTCTCCGATTGTTGTGGCCTTGTTGATCGGGATGATTGGGGTGACCACCTTTAACCCGATCGTCGCTGCAACGGCGAAGCGTTATGATGATCTTTCCGCCAGCATCAAACGGGGTGGTAGCAATGCGCTGACGTTCTCCCGTGAAGGTATTTGGTTGCGCCAAGGTGGCGAGACCGGTCAAACCGTGATTTTCGCAGTCGGTGCGAACCATGACGCAACGACATTGCGACAAGCAACTTTTGTAACCTATGATGGTTCAGGCCCAGTTCGTCGAATTGAAGCGGATCAGGCGCAACTTCAACTCGGATCCTGGCAGTTGAAGGATGCGAAAATCTGGCCCCTTGAACGCGGAAGCAACGCGGAATCTCTTGCCGAGGTCAAAGCGGACTTTACGCTTCCCACCAGCTTGACAGCGGAACAAATTCGAGACGGATTTGGCAAACCACGCACAGTGTCAGTTTGGGAGTTGCCTCGCCTAATTTCACAGCTAGAAGAAGCAGGTTTTTCCGCTCGGCGTCATAAAATGTGGCTCCATATGGAGATGGCGCAGCCGATTTTCCTGATTGCTATGGTGATGGTTTCTGCCGCCTTTACCATGCGCCATACACGTATGGGTCGCACTGGTGTCGCCTCTCTTTTAGCGACAATGTCCGGCTTCGGCCTATACTACATTCGGAATTTCGCCCAAATTCTCGGTGAAAATGGCCAAATCCCAATTGAACTTGCCGCTTGGACTCCGCCGATCGCCAGCGTATTTCTTGCGATGGGCCTCTTATTACATATGGAAGACGGATGACGCTGCCAAAGACATCGATATCAGCTTTGGCGATTGCGATTTTTGTCGCGGCAGCTCCGATTGAGCTCCACTCTCAAGCTGCGCAAGAAGATCAGGTGATCCTTGTCGCGGATTCTGTATTCCTGCGTGGTGACAATCTGTTAACGGCAGTAGGCAATATCGAAGCGATCTATGGCGAAACCACACTGACGGCCAGCAAGATCATCTACGATGGTCAGACCGACAAGGTCACTATAGAAGGGCCAATCGAAATCACGGATGCTTCCGGCACCCAGATTTTTGCTGAGTTTGCCGAGCTCGATGCCGACCTGCAAAACGGTCTGATCCAAAGTGCGCGTCTTGTCTTGGATGAGCAACTTCGGATTGAGGCCGACCAGCTTCAGCGGATCGAGGGCAAGGAATCTCGGCTGCTGAATGCAACAGCAACATCCTGCAAAACTTGTGAGGATGGCCAGCCACCACTTTGGCAAATCCGAGCGCGGCGCGTCACCCATGACCAGGAGGCGCAGCAACTTTTATTTGACGATGCGCAGTTCCGTTTGATGGATATCCCAGTGATGTATCTACCTCGGCTGCGCCTGCCAGACCCAACGGTTGAACGCATGTCAGGTTTTTTGATCCCAGGCATTCGGTCTCGTTCTCGCATCGGCCTTGGTGTGAAAATCCCCTATTTCATAGCCCTTAGCGATCACAGAGATCTGACCTTGACTCCGTTCATCGCTCAGAATTCTACAACATTAGAATGGCGTTATCGGCAAGCGTTCAAGCACGGCAAGCTGTCATTCAATGGTGCTGTATCAAAGGACTCCTTCAGCGGGTTTGGCACTCGTGCATTTGTTTTTGGCGAAGGTGAGTTTGATTTAAGAAACGACTATCAGCTGAGTTTTAATCTGCAGCAGGTTTCTGACTCCGCTTATCTGGCTGACTATAACTATTCGAGCCTTGACCGACTGATTAGCGACGTCACAATCTCACGCGTCAACCGTCAGGAAAATACACGATTGTCGATCACCAATTTCGACACAGTGCGAACCGGCGAAGACATCAATGTCATTCCGTCATGGGTGATCTCAGCACGTAAACAGAAACGATTTAGCCCGCAGCGCCTAGGTGGCGAAGCCTTTTGGGAGCTGGAAGCCCATAGCCATTATCGCGCGTCTGATGTGAACACGGATGTAAATGCAGATAAAGTCGTCGATGGTCGCGATGTCTCCCGCGTCAATGCAGAAATTGCTTGGCGCAAGGATTGGCTGACGCAGCAGGGTCTGGTGATTGGCACAGAGCTACGTGGCAACTTGGACGCGGTCTCCACACGTCAGGATGCCACCATATCCGACACAAACTATGTTGAGTTCACACCTGCGGCTTCCGTCAATCTTCGCTATCCAATGATCAGCCGCGCCGCTGCGGATGCCACTTACATCTTTGAACCCATTGCTCAACTTGGTTGGAGCGGTGGCACACTGCGCGCCGGAACCACAGATCAAATCGCGAATGACGAAAGCACACGGGTAGAGTTTGACGAAGGGAACCTGCTGTCGCTGTCACGCTTTCCATCCGATGACCGCAGGGAGCGTGGTCTGGTTGGCGCCTGGGGATTCAATTGGTCGCGATTTGCCGATGACTGGAACATGCATCTGACTTTGGGTCAGGTGGTGCGTACCGAAACCCATTCTGACTTTAGCTCCAGTTCGGGACTAGACGGCAAAGTCTCCGATTTCCTGGTTGCGACCAAGTTCGAAAACGCTTCCGGGATCGAAATTACTGCACGCGCACTGGTCGACGGCATCAAAGGTCTGAGCAAGGCTGAAGCCCGGGGTGGCTGGTACAATGATCGTCTAGGCCTTAATGCCTCCTACATTTGGCTTGATGCCGACGACGATGAAGACCGGCTTTCAGACCTGTCTGAGCTTAACTTTGACGGCTCTTATCGCATCGGGCGTCATTGGACCGGTTTAGCGAACTGGCAATATGATATTGCCAGTGACGCCACGGCCCAGGCCGGACTTGGAATTGAATACCGCAACGAGTGCATTCGATCCAAATTTGAAGTTTCGCGTCGATTTACATCGTCGACTACGGTACAACCGGCCACGGACTACAGCTTTACAGTTGAAATTCTGGGCTTTACGACAAGAACAAGCGACAAAAGCTACGCAAGAACATGTGAGCATTCGGCAGGGTGAGATGAAGATGAAACTAAAGTCCTATCTGATTGGAGCCGCAGCTGCAGGCGCATTCTGTTTGACCACTTTAAGCGTTTCAGCGCAGAGCCTCTTTAGCCCCGCGGCCACCGTGAATGAAGCCGTGGTCACCAACTACGAAGTGCAGCAGCGCGCTGCGTTTTATAAGGTGATCCGTCGTCTTGGAAACCTGGAGAAGATTGCGCTGGAAGATCTCGTCGAGGATCGCTTGAAGGCGCAGGCCGCGCGTGAGCTGGGGATCGAGATTGATCCTGAACAGCTTGAAACCGGTATGAATGAGTTTGCAGGTCGTGCAAATCTCAAAACGGATCAATTTCTACAGGCCATCGCACAAGAAGGCGTGGAGCCGCGCACATTCCGTGAATTTGTGCGCAACGGCCTTTTGTGGCGCGGTGTAGTGCAGGCGCGTTTCCAAGGGCGTGTACAAATTTCCGAAGCAGAAATCGATGCTGCCCTCGGCAGCGCGGGCCAATCAGGACTGCGTGTTCTATTGTCTGAGATCATCATTCCTGTGACGCCGCAGACTGAAGATCAGGTGCTTGATTTGGCAAACCAGATCAGCGAGCTCACCAGCTATAAAGACTTCGCTGAAGCCGCGCGCCGGTTCTCTGCCGCGAATTCTCGTAACAACGATGGGCGTTTGGAATGGTTGCCACTCAGCCGCCTGCCCGGCCCGCTTCAACCTGTTATTCTGGAGCTAAAGCCTGGTGAAGTCTCTGCGCCGCTGGAACTGGAAGGTGCATTGGCGATCTTCCAGATGCGCGGCATCGAAGAGCTGCCAGTCAGTAGGCCTCAGATTGCTGCCATTGAGTACGGCGTTCTAAGACTCGCGGGCGGACGTAGCCCTGAAACACTGGCTCAAGCCGAAAACATTCGTCAGAGCATCGACACCTGTGACGACCTCTATGGTGTAAACTTCGGTGGCCCAGAGGAAGCCCTAACCGTAGAAGCGCGCCAGCCTTCAGACATTCCACGCTCCGTAGCTTTGGAACTTGCAAAGCTAGATCGTCACGAAGTTTCAACCGCCCTGACCAGCGAAGATGGTTCTCAGCTGCTCTTCATTATGATGTGTGGCCGCACTTCCGCCATCAATGAGGAAGCCAGCCGCGATGACGTACTGAATGCCCTGCGCAACCGTCGTTTGAACTCTTATGCAGATGGCTATCTTGAGCAGCTTCGTGCAGATGCCACGATTGATATCAAATGAATGAAGCTCCAATAGCCCTGACTTGCGGCGAACCCGCTGGGGTGGGATTGGAATTGGCAGAAAAAGCATGGTCAGCTCTGAAAGATGAGCTGGCCTTCTTTTTGATTGCCGACCCTGCACATCTGCCCGGCTCTATCCCGACTCAAGTTATCAATTCGCCAGAAGATGCGCCCAGCGTCATGGCAAACGCCCTACCCGTTCTGGCGCATTCGTTTGACGGTAAATCCGTACCGGGTGTGCCTGACGCCAAAAATGCGCAAGGTGTGATCGATGTGATCGCAAGTGCAGTGGACTTGGCTATATCCGGGGCCGCGAGTGCCGTCTGCACTTCGCCCATTCACAAGAAGGCGCTAAAGGATGGCGCTGAGTTCCCGTTTCCAGGTCACACGGAATACCTCGCGCATTTGGCAGATGTAGATCAGGTTGTGATGATGCTGGCCTCTGATGAGTTGCGGGTCGTGCCCACCACCATTCACATAGCCTTGAAGGATGTGCCGGAGGCACTGACGCCTGAACTGATCAAAAGAACCATTGAAATCACCAACACCGATATGCAGCGCTACTTTGGTCTATCTTTACCACGACTGGCTGTTGCTGGGTTAAACCCGCATGCTGGTGAGGGTGGTACCATGGGCGTTGAAGATCGAGATGTCATTGCACCAGTTCTCGATCGCCTGCGTGCAGATGGCTTTGATCTGAAAGGTCCGATGTCGGCAGACACGATGTTTCACGCCAGAGCGCGCCAATCTTATGATGCCGCCATCTGCATGTATCACGATCAGGCTCTCATTCCGATCAAGACACTCGACTTTGATCGCGGTGTGAACGTCACACTTGGCCTGCCCTTCATCCGTACCTCACCCGATCACGGCACCGCGTTTGATATAGCAGGCAAAGGACTTGCCAATCCAACAAGCACCATTGAAGCGCTCAGAATGGCAGCGAAAATGGCCAGGGCTCGCGAAAAAGCGGTTGTGACCTAAAGGCTTTCGGATCAAAAGACCCTATGGCAGCTATCGACAATCTTCCTCCGCTTCGCGATGTGATCGAGAAACACGGTCTTTCCGCTCGTAAATCCCTTGGTCAGAACTTCCTGCTTGATCTGAACTTGACCGCCAAAATCGCGCGGCAGGCGGGGGATTTGACAGCTTGTGATGTGCTGGAGATCGGCCCCGGTCCAGGTGGTCTCACAAGAGGTCTCCTTGCTGAAGGTGCGCGCCGCGTTCTTGCGATTGAAAAAGACGACCGCTGCATGCCTGCGCTTTCTGAAATTTCAGAGGCCTATCCAAATCGGCTTGAGGTCATAAACGGCGACGCGCTTGAGATAGACCCGCTTGGCCATCTGACCCAGCCCATCCGCGTTGCAGCAAACTTGCCATACAATGTGGGTACCGAACTCTTGGTGCGTTGGCTTACGCCGAAGGAATGGCCGCCGTTCTGGGAGAGCCTGACACTGATGTTCCAACGCGAAGTCGCAGAGCGCATCATCGCGAAGCCCGGCAGCAAGGCTTATGGTCGTTTGGCTATATTGTCCCAGTGGCGAGCTGACGCGCGGATTGTGCTCCACCTGCCACCAGAAGCGTTTTCACCGCCACCAAAGGTTCACAGTGCTGTCGTTCATTTGAAGGCACTCGAAACACCGCGTTTTGAGGCGGATGCGGCAACTCTCTCTCGCGTCGTCGCAACAGCGTTTAATCAACGTCGCAAAATGCTTCGATCTTCTTTGAAATCGCTGACCCCTGACATCGAAGACAGGTTGGTCGCTGCAGGGATTAAACCAACAGATCGCGCAGAGGTGGTTTCTTTGGAAGCCTTCTGCGCCCTGGCTCGTGAAATGGCGAAAAACTAAGCCCATCGTTCGCACAAAGAAAAACCCGGGTCAGGCCCGGGTTTCTTTTATTCTGCGGCTTTGGTTTCTTCCGCGTCAGGCTGTTCTGCCTTTGGCTTGCGAGTGCGCTTTGGCTTTGCGGGCGCTTCTTCCGCAGAGCCTTCAACATCGGCTGCAGGCTTACGAGGGCGTCTCGCGCGCTTTGGCTTTTCTGCGGCTTCAGGTGTTTCCACCAATCCGCTGCCAGCATCATCCCCAATCACATCAAGGCCAGCATCTGATGGTTGATCATCTGCGGGGGCAGCTTCAGCCTGTGGCGCAGGTTGATTGCTTTCGCGTTCTTGACGCTCTGCACGTGCGGCACGCTCACGATCCCGCTCTGCTTGACGCTCGCGGTTCTGGCGCTCTTGCTCTTCACGACGCGCTTCCATTTCACGCTGAGCTTCTGACAACATGCGCAGATAATGCTCTGCGTGCTGTTGAAAGTTCTCGGCCGCGACACGGTCGTTGCCCAGTTGAGCATCGCGCGCCAACTGATTGTATTTATCAATAATCTGCTGCGGAGTACCGCGCACTTTGCCTTCCGGTCCGTTACTGTCAAACACGCGGTTGACGATATTACCGGAGGGACGGTTGTTGCGGTTATTCTTATTCCGCGAACGGGATTTCTGAGATCTCATGGTTTGGAAGTCCAGCCCTGGATTCATTACTTAAACGATGACCCGACTAGCAAATCTGCCTGAAAGCCTTGGTCACACTATTTTCGGCTTGGCGTTCAGCGGGACCGCCTTATGGCATCCACCGCATGAACTTATCCTGAGTACCCTTCCCAGAATGCGCTTACAAGGGGGGGTACCCAATATTTGTGAAAAAAATGCGTGTTAGCAGCCGTTTTTCGCGCATTACCCTGTATTTATGGCTGAAACGACACGATCTCGACCATCTAGGTCGCTGATCACCATAACGTGGGTCAAACCTGCATCGCTGAAAATTTGAGCAACATCAGGGCCTTGCTTCCAACCAATCTCAACCAGAATACGCCCGCCATTGTTCAGATATTGCACTGCGCCATTGGCCAAAATGCGATAAGGTGCCAGCCCATCGCCACCCGGTGTCAGGGCCAAATGCGGATCATGCAGTGCCACATCTGGATCCAGATGCGCCATTTCTTCTTCGGTGATGTAAGGCGGATTTGAGAGGATCAGATCAAAGCGGCCCTCGATTTTTTCAAACCAATCAGACTGAACCAATTCCAGCCGTTCTTGAACCGCGTGTGTCTTCGCATTCCGTCCTGTGACTTCCAAGCAAGGCTGGCTGACGTCGCTGCAAATCCCTTTGGCGGCAGACCACTCTGCCAGCAAAGTCACCCCAATAATGCCGCTGCCACAACCCAAATCGATCAGACGTTTTGCAGGTGTCCCATTCAGCGCCTCGGCAATCAGAGTTTCCGTTTCAGGCCTTGGGTCCAGCACATCGGGCGTCACTTCAAAGTCCCGCCCCCAAAACACTCGGCGCCCCAAGATACGCGACACTGGTTCGCGTGCGGATCGCCGCGCTAAATATCCATGAAAAACCGACACCTGTTCAGTCGTTACAGGCCAGTCAGGTTCCAGCGTCAGACGCGCAACAGGTAGATCGATGGCTTCGGCAAGCAGTAGACGCGCATCCCGTTCTGGTCCTGGAACTCCTGCATCACGCAAAGCACGCGTCCCCTCCATGAGAACCTCACGCAGGATCATCACTGCATCTCTGCAAGCATCGCGGCCTGATCATCAGCTGTCAGCGCATCAACAATCTCATCGATGTCGCCCTGCATGACCTGATCAAGCTTATAGAGCGTCAGGTTGATACGGTGATCGGTCATGCGCCCTTGTGGGAAATTATAGGTCCGGATGCGTTCAGACCGATCCCCGGAGCCAACCTGCGATTTTCGATCAGCTGAACGTTCACTATCGATCCGTTGGCGTTCCATATCGTAAAGCCGCGTTTTTAAAACCTGCATCGCAATCTCGCGGTTGCGGTGCTGGGATTTCTCAGAAGACGTTACAACGATACCCGACGGAAGGTGGGTGATGCGCACCGCAGAATCCGTTGTGTTCACGTGCTGCCCCCCGGCCCCAGAACTGCGCATGGTATCGATACGAATGTCACCGGGGTTAATTTCGATGTCTACGTCATCCGCTTCAGGTAATACGGCAACGGTGGCCGCAGACGTGTGAATACGCCCACCGCTTTCAGTTGATGGAACTCGTTGCACCCGGTGAACGCCACTTTCGTATTTCAGACGTGCAAAGACGTTTTCGCCTTTGATATGGGCTACAACTTCTTTGATGCCGCCAAGTTCCGTGGCGCTTTCTTCGATGATCTCAAAGCTCCAGCCCCGCGCTTCGGAATAGCGCTGGTACATCCGTAGCAAATCGCCAGCAAACAGAGCTGCCTCATCGCCACCTGTGCCAGGGCGGATTTCGATCATTGCAGGACGCGCGTCCGCCGCATCTTTTGGTAGCAGTGCAATCTGCAGGTCTTTTTCAGCCTCTGGCAGACGCGATTTCAGCTCAGGCAGCTCTTCCTCTGCCAGCTCCCGCATATCGGGATCATCCATCATGGACTCAGCTTCCTCAAGATCAGCCAGCAGCTGCTTATAAGCCGCGATCTGTTCAACCACGGGCTTTAGCTCGGAATATTCTTTTGCCAACGCTGCAATATCTGCACCCGCTGCACCATCCGCCATCTGCGCTTCAAGATACTCAAAGCGTTGGGCAATCTGTTCTAGTCGTTCAAATGGAACCATGGCGCTACCTTCCTGATCAGCGCAGTTTGGTCAAGGGGCGATCCTATGATAAACTTATGCCATGCAACGTTTCTGCGCTTTGATACTCGTGATTTTGATGGCCAGCCCTGCTGTTGCCGATGTGATCTCACCGAAAGGAAAGGTGATTGATTGCTATTGCACAGACAAAACCGGCGGTCGGGTTGAGCTCGGCGAGTACACCTGCCTAAGGGTTGATGGGCGATCCTTTATGGCTCAATGTCAGATGTCGCTGAATGTTCCCATGTGGCGCGAGATTTCACCTGGATGCCTCAGTTCAGATGCCGGTGACCACATTGGAGGTCAAAGCGTTAATCCAACGATCCACGCGGGCAGCATTCACTCCCAAATATGAACGTCCGAACACCGAGCGGGCATGGATAAGTAGATCACCGCCTTCGCGTTGAACAGTTGTGTAATCAGGAAATCCCCAAAAAAGCGATCTCGTGACATAAGTGACATGGCCTTCTTTTGGGTCACCCGCGGCAATTCGCTCCGCTACTCTTGCGAGGTAAGTTTGTGTAGACCTAGAATATCGCCTTCTATTCGGCGCTTCACCCCTCCCGTTTGGGTTTCATCCATTGAAAATTCCAATCTCATATGAAGTTCTGCGATGTCTTGCGGTGTAAGCCGGACATAAAGCATCGCAGACAGAACAATTAGAACAGGAAAGGAAAGCAGAATTGATTTCACAATAGCCTCAATTAGTGGCGATTTCCTGGCGCTTAAACATGTGGCTAGGCTGAGGCTCAATCATTATGTGACAGAGCAGGAACACCTGGCCGAGATATTAAGAAAATTAGTAGATTTGGCTGTTTCTTTTTTGTCTAAAACTTTAAAGCAGCGCGATAAATGCAATTACTTCCTCTGCTTAGGTAACACATGACCCACAAATTCGGTGCACTGGCCCTTTCGACCGTTTGCGCGATGACCATCGCCCATGCTGTTTCTGCAGGATCACTCGGCGATCCGGTGGTTGAAGCGCCGATTTCGACAGTTGCCGAAGAAACTTGGCAGGGCGTGCGTCTTGGTTTGACTTACAATACCGAGATCGCCAGCAATACCTATGAGACCTCTGAAGATGTGCCCTTCATTAATGGCAGCAACGTCGGTTCAGATGACCTTGGTGGGTTCCTGGGGTATGACTTTCAGCGCGGAAACATTGTTTTCGGCGTAGAGCTTCAAACATTGCCTCGACAAAATCCGGTTCAAGGGAACCCGACACGCGTGCATGGAAACATGAATTCTGTTCGTGGCCGCATTGGCTACGCGACCGATACAACGCTGTTTTACGGATCCCTCGGTGCAGCGCGTAGCGATTTTGATGACGGCGGCAATATGATGAAACTCAATGGCTATGTAGCCGGCATTGGCATCGAACGTAAGCTTGGTAAAAACAGTTTTGTCGGCTTTGCCGTTGATCACTTCGAACTGTCCGGAACGCGATCTGCGAATGCCGTGGACGCCAGCCACACAATCGCGCAACTGCGCATCGGCTTTCGCTTTTAATAGTGAAACCTTGGGTGCAAACAGGCGCCCGCCCGTTTCAATCCTGCTTGGCTTTGGTAAGGTGCCTTAACGAGTCACCTCTGGGGCCAAAGCAGTGTCAAATTCCGATCAATCCGATATTATCCACAATCCAAAAGGTGGTATGCCGCGCCTCCTGGAGATCATGCGCCGTTTGCGTGATCCTGAAACGGGCTGCCCATGGGATATCGAACAGGATTTCAGCACCATTGCTCCCTATACCATTGAAGAGGCTTACGAAGTTGCCGACGCCATTGAGCGCGAAGAATGGGATGAGCTGAAAGGCGAGCTGGGTGATTTGTTGTTTCAATCAGTCTTTCATGCCCAGATGGCTGATGAAAAAGGCCTCTTCACTTTCAATGATGTGGCCGACACCATGTCAGACAAAATGGTCGCTCGGCATCCGCATGTCTTTGGCGATGAAAACCGAGACAAATCAGCAGAGCAACAGACCAAGGACTGGGAGACCATCAAAGCCGCCGAACGCGCCGGCAAAGCTCAGAAGGGCACATTGGATGGGGTGGCGGTCGGCCTCCCTGCTCTGCTGCGCGCCGTGAAGCTTCAGAAGCGTGCCGCCCGTGTTGGATTTGACTGGCCGGATGTCAGCCATGTCCTTGCCAAGATCGTAGAAGAAAGCCACGAGCTTGTTGAAGCCCGCGAAACCCTGACGCAGGAAGACATCGAAGAAGAATTTGGGGATCTCCTGTTTGTCATGGCCAATCTCGCCCGCCACATGAATATCGAACCGGAATCCGCATTGCGGGCCACCAATACCAAGTTCACGCGGCGGTTTGAAAAGGTCGAAGCCAAACTTGCCGAACGTGGCAAATCGCCAGAGCAATCAGACCTCGCAGAGATGGACGCACTTTGGGATGAAGTGAAGGCAGAAGAAAAGGCGGCAAAAAACCGCGAATAAAATTCCCGACAACAATATTCAGGTATTGACCCGACCAAAAAACTCGGATTAAAGCACAGCCATCGTAACCAACAACGAATGGTCTAAAAATGTCCGTGAATATCAAATCGACTATCTTCGCAGCTGCCGCCACGACGATTGCCCTGCCTGCTGTTGCTGAGGAAGTGAACGTATATTCTTACCGCCAGCCTGAACTGATCAAACCTCTGACCGATGCGTTTACTGCCGAAACCGGTATCAAAGTAAACGTCGCATACTTAGCAAAAGGCATGATCGAACGCCTTCAAGCCGAGGGTGACCGCTCCCCGGCAGATGTGATCCTGACCGTCGACATTTCGCGCCTTGCAGGTGTTGTGAACGCAGGCCTCACTCAGCCTGTTGAAAGCGAAACACTGAACGCGAACGTGCCTGCAGACTATCGCGACCCAGACAATCACTGGTTTGGCCTGACCACCCGCGCCCGCATTGTATACGCCTCCAAGGATCGCGTCGCGGAAGGCGAAGTCACCACCTACGAAGATCTGGCAGACCCAAAATGGGAAGGCCGTATCTGCACACGTTCCGGCACCAACGCTTATAACGTCGCTCTGACTTCTGCGGTTCTGCATCACCACGGTGAAGAAGGCACACAGGCTTGGCTCGAAGGCCTGAAATCCAATCTCGCACGCAAACCACAAGGTAACGACCGCGCACAGGTCAAAGCGATCTGGGCAGGCGAATGTGATATCTCTGTTGGCAACACCTACTATATGGGCAAGATGCTTTCTGATGACGAGCAAAAAGCCTGGGCGGAAAGCGTGAACATCGTCTTCCCAACCTTTGAGAACGGCGGCACACACGTGAACGTTTCTGGTGTGGCAATGACAAAATCTGCGCCAAACAAAGACGCAGCACTGAAGATGATGGAATTCCTAACCTCTCCTCAAGCACAGGAAATCTATGCCAAAGCCAATTACGAATACCCAATTGCCGAAGGCACACAGGCTGATGCGCTGGTGCAAGGCTGGGGCTCCTTTGATGCCGACGACGTCAACCTGATGACGCTCGCAGGCAACCGTGACGCCGCCCTAAAACTGATCGAGACGGTCGACTTCGACGGCTAAGCCCCTTTACAACTAACCAAAAAAGGGCGCTCCGGTCATCCAGAGCGCCCTTTGCTTTTCTTTTTGGCTAAAATACCTTGGGGTGAGGCCAAAGGCCGAGGGGCAACGCCCCTCCTCCCACTGGACAAGCCTCAAAGCACACCTCAATGTATGCTCAAAATCATTGAGGCACTTATGACAGCTCCACGCAAAATTATCATCGACACCGACCCCGGGCAGGACGACGCTGCTGCCATTATGCTAGCGCTTGGCAGTCCCGAAGAGCTCGAAGTTCTCGGCATTACCTGCGTTGCGGGCAATGTGCCGCTTGCACTGACACAGAAGAATGCGCGCATTGTCTGTGAATGGTCGGGTAAGCCAGAAACAAAGGTCTTTCAGGGCTGTGACGCGCCCATGGCGCGCAAACTGGTCACAGCAGAACACGTGCATGGCAAAACAGGTCTCGACGGCCCGGATCCGCTGCCGACACCTTCGATGCCTCTGCAAGAGCAGCACGCCGTGGATTTCATCATCGACACACTTCGTAAGGAGCCTGCTGGCGAGGTCACTCTCTGCACTCTTGGCCCACTCACCAATATCGGGACAGCGTTTTCTAAAGCCCCCGATATCATCGATCGCGTGCAAGAAATCGTCATGATGGGTGGCGCTTATTTTGAAGTCGGCAACATCACACCAGCCGCTGAATTCAACATCTATGTTGATCCGGAAGCCGCTGATATCGTATTTAAATCTGGCCGACCAATCACAGTTATGCCACTGGATGTCACCCATAAAGCACTCACAACAACAGCACGTGTTCAAGCCTTCCGTGACCTCAACACCGAGGCCGGGATCGCCCTCGCTGAGATGCTTGATTTCTTTGAGCGGTTTGACGTCGAAAAATACGGTTCGGAAGGCGGCCCATTGCATGATCCCTGCGTGATCGCTTACCTGCTCAAACCTGACCTCTTCAAAGGCCGCCACGTGAACGTGCAAATCGAAACCACATCAGAGCTGACGCTCGGCATGACCGTTGCCGACTATTGGGGTGTGACCGATCACGCGCCCAATGCGATGTTCATGCAGGATGTGGATGCGGACGGCTTTTTCGCCCTTCTGACCGAAAGAGTTGCCCGCTTATGAGTGCTGCCCTCCACCTCGCCAAACCCCAAGACCTTGAAAAACTAATGCCTCTTGTGATGGCTTTTCACAATGAAATGGGGCTGGGGACCGAAGAAACCACTCTGGAGCGGGCATTAATCCCGCTGTTAGATGGCTCACCCTATGGAGCAGTTTATCTCATGGGGCCTGCACGAGCACCGATGGGCTATGTCGTTCTGACCTTCAGTTGGTCGCTGGAACTCGGTGGCATGGATGGCTTCATCGATGAAATCTATCTGCGCCCTGCGGTGCGTGGCAGAGGCATCGCCTTGGAAACCTTGCACAGCCTGCGCAAAACCATGAAGTCCGCGGGTGTCATGGCGCTGCATCTGGAAGTTGACCGCGAAGATGAAACCGCCCAGAAACTCTACCGCCGGGCACGATTTGAACTGCGCGAGCGCTATTCTCTCATGACATTAATGCTATGAGGTTTATATAGGCTCCATGAGCCTATCGATCCCCTTCGCCAATACATATGGCACCTTGCCACCACAGCTTTTCACGCGGATGAAGCCGACATCAGTGGCAAATCCGTCTTTGATTGCCTTCAATCATGATCTGGCCACTGAGCTAGGCATAGAAAACGCCGAAGACAACGCTGAATTGACTCGGATATTCGCGGGCAATGAGGTGCCACACGGAGCTGACCCACTCGCGCAGCTTTATGCGGCCCATCAATTTGGCCAATGGAATCCGCAACTTGGCGATGGGCGCGCCCTGATGCTTGGGGATGTAAAGACGACCAAGGGGCGCTTTGATATTCAGCTCAAAGGCTCTGGCCCGACACCCTACTCTCGCAATGGTGATGGACGCTCTTGGCTCGGCCCAGTTCTGCGCGAATATGTGATCTCTGAGGCCATGCATGCCTTAGGCATCCCAACCACCCGCGCTTTGGCTGCGATAAGCACAGGCGAGCAGGTCTTCCGCGAAACCGCCCTGCCCGGTGGTGTCTTTACTCGCGTGGCTGCAAGCCATATCCGTGTTGGTACTTTCCAAGTGCTTGCTGCTCGTCGTGACATGGAGGGCCTTAAGGCACTTTTCGAACATGCAGTCGAACGCCACTACCCTGAGGCCAAAGATCCGCTGGAGTTTCTGCAATCGGTCATTCAAGCCCAAGCCAAGCTCGTCGCGAAATGGATGTCTGTTGGCTTCATTCACGGCGTTATGAACACCGACAACTGCACGGTGTCTGGTGAGACCATCGACTACGGTCCCTGCGCCTTCATGGATGAGTTCCATCCGATGCAGGTCTTTTCCTCGATTGATCGACATGGGCGCTACGCTTATGGCAACCAGCCTGACATTATCGTCTGGAACATGGCGCAGCTCGCGACTTGTTTGGTGCCACTGATGCCAGATACGGATCAATCCGTGAAAGACTTTACCGAAGCGGTTCACGCCATGCCAAAGATGCTGCATCTCAATTGGCGCAAGGCCTTTACGGCAAAGCTCGGAATCTCGTCGCCAACTGCCGAAGACGATGTTTTGATCCAGGACCTGCTGCGTATCATGACAGATGAGAAGGCTGATTTCACCAACACGTTCCGCGCGCTGTCAGACAATATCGCTAATCCGCCGCTCGATCAGTCCGACGCCTTCGCAAGCTGGATGCAACGCTGGCAAACGCGCATCGAGCGTGAGGACAACCCTTACGCACTGATGCGCACCACTAATCCTTATATCATTCCGCGCAACCACCAGATCGAAGCGATGATACAATCCGCCGTTGACGGTGATTTCGCCCCATTCCACAGGCTCAATACGTTGCTTTCAAAGCCGTTTGAGACCTCGGCAGAAGCTCTTCCTTACACACATCCGCCAATGGATGACGAGCGTGTCGAGGCAACTTTCTGCGGCACTTAGTTCTAAATGAAAATGCACCCCTAACGGTTTGATAAAATGACATTCCTCCAAATCACATCTTTGCTGATTGTGCTCGCCGGAGCCTTCGGTGCAATCAACCATCTGTTCCTGAAACTGCCTTCCGCTATTGGTATTCTTGTTGTCGCTTTGCTTGCGAGTTTCGGCGTGCTTGGCCTTGATCTCCTCATGCCATCACTAGAAATCGCTGCAACTGCAAGCGCGATCGTAAACGATCTGCATTTCTCTGATGCTCTACTCGAAGGCATGCTGGGGCTTTTGCTCTTTGCGGGCGCGCTGCATGTCAAACTGTCCGACCTCAAGGCCCAATGGCGGCTTGTGTTCCTTATGGCGACACTGGGCGTAGGGCTTTCAACTGCCATCGTAGGTCTGGGCTTTAGCTGGATCACCGGTATGCCACTGATGATTGCCCTGGTCTTTGGCGCTCTGATCACGCCAACCGATCCTGTCGCCGTGCTTGGCGTTCTCAGAGAAGCCAACCTCAAAAAATCCATGGAAACCAAAATCGCAGGCGAGTCGCTTTTCAATGACGGTGTCGCTTATGTCGTCTTCCTTGTCATCGTCGGGTTGGCCTTCCAAAGCGACGCACATCATGGTGCGGGAGCGTCTGATGCGATCATTCTGTTTGTTCAAGAAGCCTTTGGTGGGGCCATTCTCGGCGTCGTGCTTGGCTGGCTGACCTTCCGCGTCATGCGCCGGATTGATGACTACAGCCTCGAAGTCCTTCTGACGCTGGGTCTCGCATTTGGAGGCTATTCGCTGGCTGTCTATCTTCATTTCTCAGCCCCGATCATGGCGGTCTGCGCGGGGCTTTTGATTGGCGACATCGGCACCAAACACGGTATGACCGAGGAAACACGCCAATATGTCGATGCCTTCTGGAAGCTCATCGATGAAATCCTGAACGCCGTGTTGTTCCTGATGATCGGTTTCGAAGTCTTCGCCATAGCCTCTGAAACTGACTTCCTGATCGCTGGCGTTGCCTCAATCGCGCTCTCCCTGATCGCCCGTCTCACCGCCGTTGCGGTGCCCGTAATGATCCTGAAACCCTTCCGCGAATTTTCAAAAGGTGTAATTCCGATCATGACCTGGGGTGGTCTCAAGGGCGGCATCTCCGTTGCGCTGGCGCTTTCTCTGCCGGACAGCGAGTGGAAACCGATGATCCTGACCGCAACCTATGTCGTGGTGATCTTCTCGATCATCGTTCAGGGATTGACCGTGGCGCCTTTGGCCAACAAGGTCGGACGCGAACCTGACTTGGTGTAGGAGGTCCTCATGACGGATTATCTGGTATACGACGTCTTTTCAGACGAAGCCTTCGGCGGCAACCAACTGGCAATCATTCCGGTCGCCACTGCCCTGCCCGAAGAAGACCTTCAGCGCATCGCGCGAGAATTCAACTATTCTGAGACAACCTTCGTCTACCCGCCAGAAGATCCATCAAACACCGTGCGTGTCCGGATTTTCACACCGACGATGGAAATTCCATTTGCGGGCCACCCGATTGTCGGCACAGTCATGGCCCTCCATGACATGGGCGGCTCATCTGAAATGACGCTTGAGCTGGGTGTTGGACCGCTCAACTGTGTTGTCAGAGATGGACAGGTTTCTTTCACCACAAGCGCTGAGCTTGAGATCATGGCAAAACCAGAGATCGCTTTGGTGGCAGCGGCGCTTGGTTTGGATGAGTCCGACATCGAATGCGCAACTCATGTGCCCACGATGGCCTCCCTGGGCCTGCCGTTCACCATCACTGAACTGACCACCAGAAAGGCTCTGTCCCGAATTATCCCTGAAATCAATGTGATGCGTCGAGGTGCAGAAACCTACCCTGCCTCGCTCGATTTCGCGCAGTTTGCCTATTTCCCGGAAGGCGAGACGATCCACGCCCGGATGTTTGCCCCGCTTGATAATATCCCCGAAGACCCGGCGACGGGTTCGGCTTGCGCGGCTCTTGGTGCGCTATTGGTTAAAGCAACTGGTAACGAGCAGAGCCTGAACATTCGTCAGGGCGAAGACATGGGACGGCTGAGCCTAATCGGCTTAACCACAAATAGTGGCGCGGTCACCATTTCTGGGACCGCAAAACGCACCATGCAGGGTCAGTTGGTTTACTAAGTCAGGAGGCTTTGCTGCCGGGCTTTCCGCCTTTGCGGCCACGGGATGCCCCCCCTCGACGACGGCCACCGCCTCCACCGGGCTTACCACCCCCCGGTTTGCCACCGAAGTTACCGCGTCCACCCGGACGGCCACCACCACCGCCACCACCACCGCGACGACGACCACTGCCGGTTTTCTTCGGCTGAATTTCAGCGCCTTCCCAAGGGCGACCTGAAGCCACTGGAATGGTGAACTTCATCGTCTTTTGAATGGCCTTCAACTCATCAACTTCATCTGGAGCGCAGAACGCCACAGCGGCCCCATCCATGCCGGCCCGCGCGGTACGACCGATGCGATGCACATAGTTGTCGGGCACGTTTGGCAGATCATAGTTGTAGACATGACGTACGATCGGAATGTCCAGGCCTCGCGCAGCAACATCCGTCGCTACAAGCACGCGGGTTTCTTCCGCGCGGAAAGCCGTAATTGCCCGCTCACGCTGGCCTTGGCTTTTGTTGCCATGCACCGCGTCAGCAGCGTAGCCCGCTTTCAGCAAAGAGCGCATCAGACGATCTGCACCGTGTTTGGTACGCACAAAAACAATGGCCGCTTCGTTGCGATGCTCATCCAAAAGCTCGATCAACAGGTTGGTTTTCTCAGCCTTGGCGATGAAATGGATCGACTGCGTGATCTTGTCAGCAGCCTTACCTGGAGGGTTCACCTGAATGCGAACAGGATTGGTCAGATAGGTCTGAGCGATCTCTGCCATCTGCTTTGGCATGGTCGCGGAGAAAAGCATCGTTTGGCGTTCTTCCGGAAGAACCGCAGATATCTGGCGCAGCGCATGGATAAAGCCCAAGTCCAGCATCTGGTCCGCTTCATCGAGTACAAGGAAGTCGGTGTCGTCAAACTCTAGCGCGTTGCGCTCCATCAGGTCGATCAGACGACCCGGGGTGGCAACAATGATATCCGTGCCACGTGCGACGCGCTTGATCTGAGGGTTGATGGCTACGCCACCAACAACAAGCCCAACTTTGAAATGGGTGCCGTCGGTGAGTTCTTTAAGAGATGTCGCAATCTGGTTGGCCAATTCACGGGTCGGTGCAAGGATCAATGCGCGCGCTGTTTTTGGTGCAGGTTTGGTGCCGTAGCTTTGCAGACGAGAGATCAGCGGCAGGCCAAAAGCAAGTGTCTTACCAGTCCCGGTTTGCGCCAGCCCCATCACGTCTTGACCATTCAAGGCATGTGGAATGGCGCGATTTTGGATTGGGGTCGCTTCTTTGAGCCCCATATCCTCCAGTCGTTTGACCAGAGTCTTGGGTAAACCCAACTCGCTAAATTCTGCCATGTCCTGTCCTTCTGGGGCTTTTTGGCCGCAGCACAGGCCAGTTGACTGTCAATCGCTGGCATGTGCGCCCTTTTCCGGGATTGGTCAAGCGTGAATTGGTCGTATTTAGACGGGGATAACTTTGCGAGAACGGTAGAATTTCTTCTACCTTATGATTACTAAAGTGGCCAAAGACGATTGAGGCCCGCATGTCCGACACCATTATTGCCCGTTGTGAAGCCAAAGGTCTGCGCATGACTGAACAGCGCCGGACCATTGCGGCCGTGCTGGAAGAAAGCAAAGATCACCCGGATGTCGAAGAGCTCTATGCCCGGGCCAGCGCGAGAGATTCAGCGATCTCATTGGCGACTGTGTATCGAACTGTGAAGCTCTTTGAAGAAGCCGGTATTCTCGACAAATTGGAATTTGGCGATGGCCGCGCGCGCTACGAAGATGCAGAGCGCGATCATCATGATCACCTGATCGACATCAACTCTGGCGAAGTGATTGAATTCATGGATCCAGAAATTGAAAAGTTGCAGGAGAAAATCGCGGAAAAGCTGGGATTTCGCTTAATGGGTCACAAACTCGAACTTTATGGCGTCCCTCTAAAGCGCGACAGGGGATGAGTTGGAAAATATCCGTGCCATGTGGCTGATGATCATTGCTATGGCCTGTTTTGCGACGGCTGACGGGATCATCAAGTTCATTGCACAGAGCATATCCAAAGGTCAGATCATGGCCTGTATGGGGGGCGTCGGGGCGATTATTTTTTATTTGCTTTGTCGTCGTGCCCGTACATCGGTTTGGTCTTCTCTGTTCTTCAAGCCGGTGCTGATCGCGAGAAACATTGCTGAAGTCATCGCAGCGCTCAGCATCTTTACTGCACTAACCCTAGCTCCGCTGTCGTCCGTGGCCGCCATCATTCAAGCGGTGCCTCTAGTGATCACCGTCGCTGCCGCAATATTGCTGAATGAGAAAGTCGGGCTAAGGCGTTGGGCTGCTGTTGCGATCGGCTTCATTGGTGTTCTGATCATCGTGCGACCCGATGCAGATGGGCTGGATTTCGCTTTGATCCTGGCGCTTCTGGGCATGTTGTCTCTCTCGATCCGGGATTTCGCCTCACGTCTTGCGCCGCCTGAGGCAACAACGCCCCTGCTCTCTTTCTATGCATTCCTCGGTTTGATCCCGGCGGGTCTGATACTGTCGATCACGAGCGAAGGCTTCCAACCCATTGGCGTTTCTACCGCCTTACATTTGCTGATTATGAATGTCTTTGCCTTGGGAGGCTATTTTTGCGTGACCAAAGCCATGAGGATTGGCGAGGTCTCTGCAGTATCCCCACTCAGGTACACGCGCCTGCCATTCGCTGCGCTTGTGGGATATGTTTTATTCGCTGAAATACCGGATATGGCGACCCTAACTGGTTCAGCACTGATTATTGGCGCGGGTCTATTTGTGATGCTGAGAGAATCTCAGATTAAGCGCAATGAGACGGCAATCTGACCCAGAAGGTTGCGCCGCCATCTTCGTTGTTGAAATACCCAATCTGACCACCCATGCCTTCAGTCATCTGCTTGCAGATCGAAAGACCAAGGCCTGTGGATTTGAACTTTCTCTTTTCACCAGACTTCGCTTGCGTGAACCGCTGGAACATACGACCCTGAAGCTCTTCCGGCACACCAGGGCCGTGATCGCGCACAGCAAACTGTAGCATGTCACCATCCTGCGTCAGCTCCAGTTCGATCTCAGATTCAGCTGGCGAGAATTTTGCCGCATTAGACAGAAGGTTCGCCAATATCTGTTGAAGTCGGTTCACATCCGCTTCGAGATGCAAAGGAGCTTCACCATCCGGTGCAGTAAGCTTGATCTTTTGACCGTCCTGCAAATAGCCTTCCATCGACATGGTCGCATCAGATGCCACTTCGCGCGCATCAAGCTCTGTCATCTCATAAGACAGCGTACCGCTTTCCAGAGATTTGAAATCCAAAAGCTCATTGACCAGATGCAGCAGGCGGTTGGAATTACGCTGAGCCAGTTGCAGAAGATTGCCAATCGGTCCGGGCAGCTCACCCAATGCACCGCTATTTGCCATTTTCAACGCACCGAGAACTGAGGTCAGAGGCGTGCGCAACTCGTGGCTGATCATAGCCACAAACTCATCTTTCGCGCGCTCTCGTTCCATCTCTTCTGAAACGTCAATGTGTACACCTGAAATTCTACGCGGCATGCCGCTGGCATCACGTTCGCTCACACCCGCATTGGATTGGATCCAAACGTAGTGGCCGTCTTCGTGCCGCATACGGAAAGTGGTTTTGCTGCGAGCCGTGGCACCTGTCAGCATCGCCTCATCAGCCGTTTGAACCTTCTTCAGATCATCTGGGTGAACACGATCAAGCCATTCGTCTTGAGCAAAAATAACAGCGTCAGGAGAGAAACCAAGCATCGACTTCCAGCCACTGGACACAGAAGAAAACCCGGTCTCCAGATCAAGTTCGAAGGCCCCAACATCAGCAGCTTCCAATACGGAAGCCATATCCAATTCTAAGTGGGCGGGTTCGGCCAGCTTATTCACCTGAGTCAAGCTGTCCTCCATTACTGCTCTTAACGTCATTGCTCGTTACAACCAATATTACAAAACCACGAAACAACGCCAGCAAAAGGCGCTTTTTAAGCCCTTTATCCGTGAATTCTGACAAAAATCGGCACCAAATGAGGTCTTTTAACAGCTCAGAAAAACCTAGGGTTGTAGCTAGTCTCACCTTGAGTTTTCAAAGAATCCCAACTGTTTGCCCTAACTGTGACGAAATATGCGTGTTAGCGCTAGCAGAACTGGTTTACTTTTCACATTGTATTGGTATTAAACGCGCAACCCGAACGCAGACTTAAGGACAGTCTCATGAGCACGATCATCGATATTCACGCACGCGAAATTCTCGACAGCCGGGGCAACCCAACGGTTGAGGTCGACGTGGTTCTGGAAGACGGCACAATGGGTCGCGCGGCCGTCCCGTCTGGCGCATCCACAGGTGCCTACGAAGCCGTTGAAAAACGCGATGGCGACAAAGGCCGTTACCTTGGCAAAGGTGTTCTGGAAGCCGTCGCAGCCGTAAACGGTGAAATCGCAGAAGCGCTTGTTGGCTTTGACGCGACAGAACAAGAAGCCATCGACGCGGCGATGATCGAACTCGACGGCACAGACAACAAAGGTCGTCTAGGTGCGAACGCAATTCTGGGTGTTTCTTTGGCCGTTGCAAAAGCAGCCGCTGATTTCACAGCGCAGCCGCTTTATCGCTACATCGGCGGCACACAGGCCCGCATCCTGCCAGTTCCAATGATGAACATCATCAATGGCGGTGAGCACGCGGACAACCCGATCGACATCCAAGAATTCATGATCATGCCGGTTTCCGCAGCGAACGTGAAAGAAGCGATCCGTATGGGTGCCGAAGTTTTCCACACCCTGAAAAAAGAACTGTCTGCCGCGGGCCACAACACAGGCATCGGTGACGAAGGCGGCTTCGCGCCAAACCTCGAAAGCACCCGCGTTGCGCTGGACTTCGTCATGGCCGCGATTGAAAAGGCTGGCTACAAGCCGGGCGAAGACATCTACCTGGCGCTCGATTGTGCGTCCACCGAGTACTACAAAGACGGCAAATACGAGATGAAGGGCGAAGGTATCTCCCTGACATCCGAAGAAAATGTCGCGTACCTGGCGAAACTGGTCGAAGACTACCCAATCATCTCCATCGAAGATGGCTGCGACGAAGACGACTGGGATGGCTGGAAGCTGCTGACAGAAACCATTGGCGGCAAAGTCCAGCTGGTTGGCGACGATCTCTTCGTAACCAACCCTGCCCGACTGGCGCAGGGCATCGAAAAGGGCTCTGCGAACTCCATGCTGGTGAAAGTGAACCAGATCGGTTCCCTGTCTGAGACATTGAAAGCTGTCGACATGGCGCACCGCGCAGGCTTCACCAACGTAATGTCTCACCGCTCCGGCGAAACCGAAGACAGCACCATTGCTGACCTCGCAGTTGCCACCAACTGTGGTCAGATCAAAACCGGTTCCCTGTCCCGCTCTGACCGTCTGGCGAAATACAACCAGCTGATCCGCATCGAAGAGATGCTGGGCGAGACTGCAGAATACGCGGGTCGTTCGATCCTGAAAAAATAAATCAGGTCAAAGATTTGAAAAGCCCTGCTTTCGGCGGGGCTTTTTTCGTTTTAGGAAGACTGCATGGACAGACCTTCAGATAAAAACGCCTATCAAGCCGAGCACGCAAAACTTCTGTTGCGCAGCTACCAAGAACGTATTGGTAAGCCGCTCATTGCTTCCACTGATCCCAGAGAGGTCTATGAAGCGCCATTTGCAATCCTTTCACATGATACGTCTGAAGACCCGATTCTGACCTATGGCAATCTCGCAGCTCAGCGGCTCTGGAATATCTCCTGGGAAGAGCTCACGCAGATGCCGTCGCGCCTGACCGCGGAGCCAGGGCATCGCAATCAACGTGCGGCGATGTTTGAAGAAATGCGCGAATCCGGTGCGATCAGGAACTATGAAGGCGTGCGCATCGCCAAATCCGGCCAAAGGTTTCGCATCCGTAACGCCACAATTTGGAACCTGACCGATCTGAATGGCGAAAAGGTCGGAGAAGCCGCCACTTTCAAAGAGTACACCCTACTATGAACGCTGAGCAACTGATTGAAAAACTCGGCCTCCTACCGCATCCCGAAGGCGGTCATTATCGTGAGACTTGGGTTGCAGACAACGATGGGCGGCCTGTTGGCACCGCCATATATTTTTTGCTGAAAGCAGGCGAACGCAGCCATTGGCACAAGGTCGACGCGGTAGAGATCTGGCACTACTACGCTGGTGCGCCTCTCATATTGTCGCTGTCGGAAACGGAAACAGGCCCCGCAAAAGACCACATTCTTGGTCCTGATATTTTCCAGGAACAAACCCCTCAGGTCATCGTACCAACTGACCACTGGCAAGCTGCCCGCACCACCGGAGATTTCACTCTTGTAGGGTGTACTGTCTCACCGGGTTTTCAATTCGACGGTTTCACACTCGCAGCACCAGGCTTTGATATCCCAAGGACCTAGCCTTCTTCTTTGCTAAAATACTCTGGGGGAATTTGCCAAAGGCAAAGGGGGGCAAAGCCCCACTCAGGCCGGAGAACTCAAAACCCCGCCCCCTACTAAAGCCTTTACCCCAGTGGTGCTTGGCCCTGAGGTCGGCAACCCGCGTGCAACCCGCGCGGCTAAAAACGCAAAAGCCTGTGCTTCAAGCATATCACCATCAAGTCCGACGGCCTCCACCGGCTGAACGTCGCAATCCAACGAGACCCGTAGCATCTCCATCATCACCGGATTCTTGCGCCCGCCTCCCGTGACCAGAAGCGTTGCCGGCAACGATGGGCAATGCTCAATGCCGTGCGCAACAGCGGCAGCAGCCATGCCGGTCAAAGTCGCGGCAGCATCTGCATCAGAAAGCTCCCGCACCAAATCAATCATCTCAGCAAAGTCGTTTCGATCAAGCGACTTAGGTGGCATCCTTGAGAAATAGGCCTCTGCCAAAAAGAGCTCTAAGGCCCCGGTTTCCACCGCGCCTTTCATGGCCAGCGCCCCGTCTTCATCAAATCCTTTGCCAAGTCGTTCGCGCATCAGATCATCAATAGGTGCATTTGCTGGCCCGGTATCAAAGGCCAGCAATGCCCCCGCGTCTTCGGGAGCAGATTTTCGGGGGTCAACCCAAGTCAGATTACCAACGCCTCCCAGATTGAGAAATGCAACCGGTGCATCCGCCTTAATCCATTTCGCACAGGCAAAGTGAAAGAATGGCGCCAGCGGAGCGCCTTCTCCGCCCATTTGCACATCAGCCGAGCGGAAATCCCAAGCGACAGGAACTTTAAGTTCCTGAGCAAGCCCCTGACCATCACCAACCTGCAATGTCCGCCCACCACGCGGGTCATGCGACAGGGTCTGCCCATGAAATCCAATCAGATCGAGGCCTTCAAAGCTTTTCAAGACCTGCTGATGCGCCACCTGAACCGTCACGGCAGCGCGATCCACATCCGGCCCGCTCCACTGCCCCATCGCGCGCGAAATCACCCGCTGTTCAGCCTCGCTATAAGCCCGATAGTCGGTCTCCCCAAAGCCGTAGATCCGTTCGCCGTCGGTTTCCAACACCGCCACATCGACTCCATCCATAGAGGTGCCTGACATGGTGCCTGCGATCCGCAGCGGTCCCTTGCTCAATTTGGCCTTCAACATGGCCTTTTCCTTTGCGCTCTGCCTGCTATACAGCTTTCAACATCATATGAGACGGATACCATGACCTACCACCCCAAATCTGACTTTATGCAGGTGATGATCGAGCGCGGCTTCCTGGCGGATTGCACCGATTATCAAGCGCTTGATGACGCTTTGATTGCAGGCGTGGTACCGGGCTATATCGGTTTCGACGCCACGGCGAAGTCATTGCACGTCGGCTCGCTGATCCAAATCATGATGCTGCGCTGGTTGCAAAAGACTGGCCACAAACCAATTACCCTGATGGGCGGCGGCACAACAAAGGTGGGTGACCCATCGTTCCGTGCAGACGAACGACCACTTCTGACCGAAGAGCAGATCAACGACAATATCAGCGGAATTAAACAGGTCTTTGCGAAGTACATTCAGTACGGTGACGGTGAAACCGACGCGCTGATGCTGAACAACGCGGAATGGCTCGATGATTTGAACTACCTTGAGTTTCTGCGAGACATTGGACGTCATTTCTCAGTGAACCGCATGCTGTCTTTTGAAAGCGTGAAATCCCGTCTGGATCGAGAGCAGTCTCTGAGCTTTCTAGAGTTCAACTATATGATTCTGCAGGCTTATGACTTCCTTGAGCTGAACCGTCGCTACGGCTGTCTGGTGCAGTTCGGCGGCTCTGACCAATGGGGCAATATCGTCAACGGCATCGATCTGACACGTCGCGTAATTGACCAGCAGATCTTTGGGATGACCTCTCCGTTGCTGACTACGTCAGATGGCAAGAAGATGGGTAAGTCAGCCGATGGCGCTGTTTGGCTGAACGCGGACATGCGCAGCCCGTATGAGTTCTGGCAGTTCTGGCGTAACACTACGGATGCGGACGTTGGTCGCTTCCTCAAGCTCTATACAGAGTTGCCATTGGAAGAATGCGAGCGTCTCGGCGCGCTTGCGGGTCAGGAGATCAACGACGCGAAGATCATTCTCGCCAACGAAGTCACCACGCTTTGTCACGGTGCGGACGCCGCAGCGACCGCGGAAGCGACCGCGCGTGAAGTCTTTGAAAAAGGTGGCGTAGGTGCTGACCTACCAACGCTTTCATTGACGAAAGAAGACATTGGCGACGGAATTTCCGTTGTGCAGCTGATCGTGAAATCTGGCCTTGCGAAGTCAGGCAAAGAAGCCAAACGCCTCATTGCTGAAAACGGCGCAAAACTGGATGATCAACCGCTGACTGAAGTGAAGATATTTGATGCGGCAGCGCTGGCCTCTCCGATCAAGTTGAGCGCGGGTAAGAAGCGCCACGCTTTGGTACAGCTGTCAGACTAAATTGATCTGAATATTCAGATGAAAGAGCGCCCAATTTGGGCGCTCTTTTCGTTTGGACGCGCCGTCATTGTGGACAGTGGGTATGCGCTTTCTCTATTTGAACACATGTTCATTAACTCGCCCTTTGCGCTCGGAGATAGCCCATGAAAATGTCTGAAACAGCTGCCGTCATCACCGGTGCCGCCTCTGGTCTTGGCGAGGCCACAGCCCGGCAATTCGCAAGCCAAGGGGCGAAGGTCACCATTCTGGATCGCGATGTTGAAAAAGGCCAAGTTATTGCAGCGGAAATCGGCGGTACCTTTGTTGAAACCGATGTAACCAGCGAAGAGTCGGTTAAGGCGGCGATTGAAGCAGCGAAATCCGCGATGGGTAAAATCACTGCCGCCGTGAACTGTGCAGGCATTGCGCCTGCTTCCAAAACTGTTGGCCGTGATGGCGCGCACCCTCTCGGCCTGTTTCAAAAGACCATTGATATCAACCTTGTAGGCTCTTTCAACGTTGCGCGTCTGGCGGCGGAAGCCATGTCAGAGAATGAGGCGGACGAAGATGGCGCGCGCGGTGTGATCATCAACACCGCGTCTATCGCAGCCATGGATGGTCAGAAGGGCCAGGTAGCTTATGCAGCCTCCAAAGGTGGCATTGTGGGGCTTTCTTTGCCAATGGCGCGTGATCTGGGGCGGTCTGGTATCCGCGTCATGGCCATCGCGCCGGGGATTTTCAAAACCCCGATGTTGATCGGCCTGGGTCAGGAGATCATGGACGGTCTCGCGAAAGACGTCACTTGTCCGCCGCGTTTGGGTGAGCCAAATGAATACGCGCGACTGGCGCAGTTCATTGTTGAATGCGGCTATCTGAACGGCGAAGTGATCCGCCTCGATGGCGCGTTGCGCATGCAATAAGGATCAGGCGGTTTCCGCCTTTTCCTCCAGCATTAACCATTCCTCTTCAGCCTCGGCGAGCGCATTCTGGCGCTCGACCAGAGCTTCCGTTGCCTTTTGGAATTTTACCGGTTCTTTGGTGAATAGCTCTGGGTCAGACATGAACTCTTCGAGCTTTGCAATCTCGGCCTGAAGTCGATCCATCACAGCAGGCAAGGCATCCAGGCGTTTTTGTTCCGCAAAGGACAGGCCCAAAGGAGCTGTTTTCTCAGCCTTCGGCTTTTCCTTCTTAGCCTTTGGCTTTGCGGCATTTTCCAGTTTTACATCAGGCTGACGCTGGGCGCGATAGTCGCTCCAGCCGCCCGCATAAACCACAGCCTCCCCATTGCCTTCCATGGCAATGGTCGTAGTCGCCACACGATCCAGAAAGTCGCGATCGTGGCTTACAAGCAGCACAGTGCCGTCGTAGTCATCGAGCAGCTCTTGCAGCAGATCAAGTGTTTCTACGTCCAAGTCGTTGGTCGGTTCGTCAAGCACCAGAAGGTTGCTTTCTTTAGCCATCAGTTTAGCCAGCAACAGGCGGGCTTTCTCGCCACCAGATAGGCTGCGCACCGGTGCGCGGGCTTGGCGTTCATCAAAGAGGAACTCTTTGAGGTACCCCACAACGTGTTTTGGGTTGCCGCGCACCATGACCTGATCAGCTTTGCCTGAGACCCGCATATCGGGATCACCTGTAAGACTGTCCCAAAGGGACATCTCTGGATCAAGCTGCGCGCGGGTTTGGTCAAAGATTGCGGGGATAAGATTGGTCCCAAGCGTGACAGAGCCACTATCAGGCGCCTCCTGCCCCATCAGCATTTTGATCAGCGTGGTTTTGCCAACCCCATTTGGTCCGACAAACGCGATGCGGTCGCCGCGTTGCACAAGGATATCCAGCTTGCGCACGATGGTCTTGTCACCAAAGGCTTTGGCAAGTTCTTTGGCTTCAATGACCTTCTTGCCTGACTTGGGACCGGCCTGAAAATCCATCGCGGCCGCGCCTTGGCGTTTGATTTGGCTCGCGCGTTCCTTGCGCAGCTCTCCAAGCGCGCGCACGCGACCTTGGTTGCGCTTACGACGGGCAGAGATGCCTTCGACGGCCCAACGCGCCTCAGCTTTGATCTTACGATCCAGCTTGTGTCTCGCGACGTCTTCTTCTTCCCAGACCTTGTCGCGCCAGGATTCAAAAGCCTCAAAGCCCTTTTCCTGCCGACGCACCATTCCCCTGTCAATCCAAAGGGTTGCGCGTGTTAATTCACGCAGAAAGGCCCTGTCGTGACTGATCAACACATAGCCAGCGCGGGTTTGTTTAAGTTCATTCTCAAGCCAAGCAATGGCTTCAATATCCAGGTGGTTGGTCGGCTCGTCCAAAAGCATCAGTTCTGGTGCTTCGGCCATAAGTTTCGCCAGAGCGGCGCGACGACGTTCCCCACCAGATGCGGTTTCTACAGTGCGCGCAGGATCGAACTTCAGACCCTCACCAGCGCGCTCCACTTTATACAGTTCACCCGCATCCAGTCCTGACGAAGCGAAATCCCCAAGCGTGGCATGGCCTGCCATATCCGGGTCCTGCTCCATGTATCCAACGGAAATACCCGGCGGCACAACGATGTCGCCTTTATCAGCCTCAACAAGCCCCGCCATGACCTTCATTAGCGTGGATTTGCCAGAACCATTACGCCCCACCAACGCCACCCGGTCGCCCGGTTGCACAACGAGATCAAGGTTATCAAAGACAGGATCGCCCCCGAAGGTCAGCGAGATGTCGTTCATCTGCAATAAAGGTACACGTGCCATGGGGTTGGGCTACTGCGCCCACCCCGGACCGTCAAGCAGGGAATGCGTCAGGAGGACATCGCCCGCAACAGACGTTTCCTTGCAGGAGGAATCGCCTTGATTTCCAGACCTGTAAAGACATGCAAAGTGTTCATGTCGTGATCAACCACAGCATGGTCAGAAACCCAGCCCCCCATCATCAAATAGGTGCGCAATAGAGGTGGCATTTTGGTTTGTGCCTGTTTCAGATCAGGTTTGCGCCGCAAACGAGCAGCGAATTGAAAAACCTTGGGCGCTTTCATACGCGGCACCCAGCGTTTTGGGGCAAGGTGCTTGTCGCGCAATACCGCAAAACTATCCAGATATGGATCGGTGCTCGTGCCCTTGAAGGATGAACAACCAAAGAGCATTTCAACATTGTTATCATCGACATAGCCGGTCATGGCCGCCCATGCGACGCGCAAAATATCTGGGTCATGCCAGTCAGGGTGAATACAGAAACGCCCCATTTCAACCATAGAGCCCTCAAAGGCTTCCAAAGCGCTGAGTTCATAGAATTGCGCAGAATAGCTGCGAGATATTTCATTGCCTGTTGCGAGCGGCAACATGCGGAAACAGCAGACCAGATCACCTGATTTCCGCTCTTCCACCAAAATATGGTTGCAGATGACATCGTATTCATCGGCGTCCAGGCCATCTAAGCCATGAAATGCCAGATGGCGCAGTGCTTGCGCCGCACGTATATCTGCATCAGATTTCGCCAAGCGGGCGACATAGCGCCCTTTTTTCAAGCCAACCATTGGTCACCTCGTCCTGCTGTTGCTGCACCCGATATAGTGCAGCATGCATGACATTTCAGTGACAGGTCTATTGCAAGATCGCGCTTGGATCGAAATTACCCAAGTTTCCAAGCAGTTGGCGAATGAAGGAAATGTTATTCAAACCGTTGTCAGTCACACGACGCGACAGTGTCACAACCTGACCATCCTCAAGACCAAAACGCTCAATATTGGCCACGGTGCCGTTGGCATTAAACGTTACAGCCAGAAGCTCTCGTGTGGTTTCCTGTGGGCGAAATGGTCCAACTGTTTTGAATTGGCTGCGCACATAGTAGAAACCGCCATCGGTCAACACACCGCCTGCAGTTGGTGTTCCCAGCGTCTCTGAAACGCTTTCACGCGTGTCGACCCCGACAATCACATTGGCGATGTCTTCTTCGGGTGGCATATAGCCATGATTGCGATATTGAGCAGTACAGGCGGCCGCCAAAAGGCACAGAGCCAGCGCACTTGCTTTGAGTGGTTTCAGTTTAAGTTCCATCCCTGCCCTCTTGCCTTCGCATCTTTTGGCTTTTAACGGCTTACAGAAGGAACGACCCATATTCAAGAATGGGTTCTGCTAAGGTCACGAGATTGGAGGGATTATCCCATTATGTCCGATAGAACATCTTCTAAACGTGTGTTTCGCGTGGCTGACTTATCGCAGAATCAGCAGACCAAGTTTCTGATCACCCCTGAATCGGAAGAACTCGCGGAGCTGGCGAAAGCCGTCAAAGTCACTTCACTGAAAAAGCTCCGGTTTGAGGGGCGGATATCTGGTCTTGCGAAACGTGATTGGGGATTGAAAGCAGATCTGGGTTTTACAGTGGTCCAGCCCTGCGTCGTGTCGCTGGAGCCTGTCACGACGCGTGTTGATATTTCTGTCGAACGGCAGTTTGTCGCCGGATATGAAGCGCCTGAAGAAGAAGAATTCGAGCTGACGGATGATGAAAACACCGAAGCATTGGGGTCTGAGATCAATGTCGAGGAAGTGATGCTCGAAGCTTTGGCATTGGCTTTGCCGCTTTATCCGCGCAAAGACAGTGCAGAATTGTCGGAAACCAACTTTACGGAACCCGGCAAAAAGGCCATGACAGACGAAGATACGCGACCTTTTGCTGGCTTGGAAAGCCTACGTGACAAACTGGCTGGAAAAGGTGAAAAATAGGGCTTGCGAAATAGGAATTTCTCACTATTTTCGCGCGCTCATCGGAATTTAGCGTTGGACTTGGCAGCGAGATACGCGTAAAGCCTCGGAACGCTCTGTAAATCGGGCCCCTAGCCCCCTAAAATATTGAAGGTTGCGACATGGCTGTCCAGCAGAACAAAGTATCCAAATCGCGCCGCAACAACCGCCGCGCACATGACGCACTGGTTGCGGGCAACCCAAACGAATGCCCAAACTGCGGTGAACTGAAGCGTCCACACCACGTATGCGCATCTTGCGGCCACTATGACGACCGTGAAGTCGTTGCGATGGCTGACGAAGTCGATCTGGACGAAGACGCAGCATAAGACGGTTCGGATCGCGCCCGAATGTCCGTAGTAAGCGATATCGCCAACACGGGTGCTGGGCGCACCATTATTTCCGTTGACGCCATGGGTGGCGATCGAGGGCCGGCAACCGTTGTTGCCGGCATTGCTCGTTCGGCCAAGAAGAATCCTGATATTGGATTTATCCTGCATGGCCCCCGCGAAGAATTAGAGCGTCTGGTCGCCCGCAAGAAACATCTCGCGGGACGTTGTGAGATTCGCAACGCCGAAAGTGTCGTCTCGATGGATGACAAACCTAGTCAGGTGATGCGCTCTGGCAAGTCGACCTCCATGTGGTCGGCTGTCGAATCCGTGCGTAATAAAGAAGCCGATGTCTGCGTATCTTGTGGCAACACCGGCGCATTGATGATGATGTCCGTGGTGCGCCTACGGAAACTTCCAGGCGTTAACCGACCTGCGATCGCAATTCTCTGGCCAAGCCGGAACCCGCAAGGGTTCAACATTATGTTGGACGTAGGCGCTGACATTCGCGCTGATGAGCATGACCTTCTGCAATATGCATTGATGGGTGCCTCCTATGCGCGCAACGGCATGGGAATCGAGCGCCCACGTATCGGTCTACTGAACGTTGGCACTGAAGAACACAAAGGCCGCGCTGAGCTAAAAGCCGCGCATGAGATGATGGCGAACAACGCGGACATCTCTAATTTTGAATTTGTGGGCTTTGTTGAAGGTGGCGATATACCCGGCGAAGTCGCCGACGTGATCGTCACTGATGGATTCACAGGCAACGTGGCTTTGAAGACAGGCGAAGGCACAGCCAGCCTGATCGGCGAGCTTTTGAGAGAAGCGTTTAAATTCACCCCACTGTCACGCCTGGCGGCCCTACTCGCGTACACATCCTTGCGCCGTCTGAGCAAACGCATCGATCCGCGCCGTGTGAACGGTGGCGTCTTCTTAGGCCTCAACGGAACTGTTGTGAAATCGCATGGGAGCTCTGACGCAACAGGCGTATCTGCGGCCGTGAAACTTGCCTTTACGCTCTCCCAATCAGGCTTCTCAGAAAAACTGGCCGCTCGGGTTGCATCCGCTGTGCAAGTGCAGCAGGATGCCGAGACCTCAGGCGACCAAAACGGACTATCCAAATGACTCTACGCGCCGTCGTCAAAGGCGTTGGGCACTATCTCCCAGACCGCATCGTTCCAAACGCGGAATTCGAAAAAACGCTGGATACCTCGGACGAATGGATTCGCACGCGTTCAGGCATTGAGCGCCGTCATTTCGCGGCAGAGGATCAAACCACTTCTGATTTGGCAGTCATTGCAGCAAAGCGCGCGCTTGAAAGCGCGGGACTTGAACCAGACGACATCGACGCCGTGATCGTCGCTACATCCACCCCAGATCTGACATTCCCATCTGTTGCCACCATGGTGCAGGACAAGTTGGGTATGACACGCGGGTTTGGATTTGACGTGCAGGCCGTTTGCGCTGGCTTCGTTTTTGCTTTGGCAAATGCGAACTCACAAATCCTGGGCGGCATGGCGAAACGTGTGCTGGTTATTGGCGCTGAGACTTTCAGCCGCATCATGGATTGGGAAGACCGCGCAACCTGCGTTCTTTTTGGAGACGGTGCAGGTGCTTTGATTCTTGAAGGCGAAGACGCTGGAGGCACCAATTCAGATCGTGGTGTTCTGTCTGCTGATTTAAACAGCGATGGTCGTTACCGTGACATGCTCTATGTCGATGGCGGCGTTTCCACCACAGGCACCAGCGGCAAACTGCGCATGCAGGGTAACGCTCTCTTCCGTCAAGCAGTTGGTAAACTGACATCCACTGCCGAAGCAGCCTTGGAAAAGGCGGGCCTTACTGACGATGATGTTGATTGGATTGTGCCTCATCAGGCCAATATTCGCATCATCCAAGGCACCGCGAAAAAGCTTGGCATCTCGATGGACAAGGTTGTTGTGACTCTTCAGGATCACGGCAATACCTCTGCTGCGTCCATCCCTCTGGCGCTTTCTGTTGGTGTTGAACGCGGACAAATCAAACCGGGTGATCTGCTTGTCACAGAGGCTATTGGTGGCGGTTTGGCTTGGGGTTCAGTGGTTTTACGCTGGTAACACCTGCGAAAAACGCCATCCTCACGGTATAAACCCTTGAAAACACGTCATTGATATTGACAGGTAAAATTGCTTACCCCTATGTTTGTTCAAACAATTTATAGGGGGATGTCATGGCCGGAAAAACTTTGACGAGAATGGATTTAAGCGAAGCCGTTTTTCGTGAGGTCGGCCTGTCCCGAAATGACTCAGCACAATTGGTCGAGAGCGTTCTCGATCACATGTCAGATTCCCTCGTGAGCGGGGAACAGGTTAAGATTTCTTCTTTTGGGACTTTCAGCGTGCGCGACAAGGCTGCTCGCGTTGGTCGCAACCCTAAGACTGGTCAAGAAGTTCCGATCAATCCGCGCCGTGTGCTGACATTCCGCCCTTCGCATCTGATGAAAGACCGCGTGGCGGCTGGCAACAAGAAGTAAGGCCACCCAATGCCCAAATCCAAAGACGCATTTCGCACCATCAGCGAAGTTGCTGAATGGCTGGACGTTCAGCCACATGTTCTGAGGTTTTGGGAAAGCAAATTCTCGCAAGTACGCCCGGTGAAACGCGCCGGAGGTCGGCGGTACTATCGCCCCAATGACATGTTGCTGATCGGCGGCATCAAGCAGCTTCTGCATGATGACGGCATGACGATCAAAGGCGTGCAAAAACTGTTGCGCGAAAAAGGCATTAAAGAAATCAGCGCCTTATCGCGCCCAATTGACGACGAAGATACGGTGACGATTGAAGAGATCGCTGATCCAGCACCAGTGACTGAAGCTGACCTGTTGGCAGAAGCAAATATTCCAGAAGAAGACGTCGCTGAAATTGAGGCCGTTCAGCCAACTCAGATTGAAGAGGAACCGTCTCCTATTCCAGAGGGCGCCGCGCCGGTTGCTGAGATCAAGACGCCTAGGAAACCACTGGCGGAAGAGTCCCCAGCTTGGGAAATCCGCCGTAAGATACTCGCGCGGCTGACAGAAATTCACACGATAGACGCCGATAAGAAGCCAGCGATTGCTGAGGCCATTGCTGCATTGGCCGAGGTTCAATCCAAACGTCAATGGCATGTAAATCCTTGAGCCGAATTCTGGATTTAAGGACTTGCCCTTGCTCCGCAATCCGTTATGAAGATTTTCACCGTCGGGCTATAGCGCAGCCTGGTAGCGCGTCCGTCTGGGGGACGGAAGGTCGCAGGTTCAAGTCCTGCTAGCCCGACCAACAAAAACGCCTGGGCCCGATCTGTGCTCGGGCGTTTTGTGCATCTGGGGGATGATATGACAGGCGTATTGCCAAGCCAAATCCTTGAAACCATGTTGAAAAATGGTGAAATCCTGTTGGATGAGCCTTTGGTCGAGGGCCAAGTTCAACCTGCAAGTCTTGACCTGCGTCTCGGCAAAACCGCCTATCGCGTACGGGCCTCTTTCCTTGCCGGCGAAGGCAATACGGTCACTGATCGTCTATCCGAATTTGAAATGCATCAGGTCGATCTGAGCGAGGGCGCGGTCTTGGAAAAGGGCTGCGTTTACGTGGTGCCATTGATGGAGGGTTTGAACCTTCCTGAGGGCGTCAACGCTGTGGCCAACGCCAAAAGCTCCACCGGTCGTCTAGATCTTCTGACCCGTACAATCACAGATGGCGGCGTTGAGTTTGATCGCATCCCATCTGGTTACTCTGGTCCGCTTTATGCGGAAATCTGCCCCCGCTCTTTCTCCGTGTTGGTGCGTCCGGGCATGCGGCTCAATCAAATTCGTTTTCGCGACGGTCAAAGTGTTTTGTCTGACGAGGAGCTTACGGCTGTTCATGCTGACACACCGCTTGTAGACGGTGAACCCCTGATTGATGACGGTCTGGGCTTTTCCGTAGATCTCAAGCCTGCCGATGGCACATTGGTTGGCTACCGCGCCAAACCTCATACCGGTGTCATCGATCTTGAACGCATTGGTGAATACGATCCGGCGGAATATTGGGAAGAAGTGCGCAGCGACAACGGCCAGATCATTCTGGATCCGGGTGCTTTCTATATCCTGGTGAGCCGCGAAGCCGTGACAATCCCGCCGCAATACGCTGCTGAGATGGCGCCATATCTCGCCATGGTCGGCGAATTCCGCGTTCACTACGCGGGCTTCTTTGACCCCGGTTTTGGCTTCGCAGATGCTGGCGGTGCAGGTTCACGCGGCGTGCTGGAAGTCCGCTGCCACGAAGCCCCCTTCGTGCTTGAGCATGGTCAGGTTGTCGGCCGACTGGTCTATGAAAAGATGTCAGAATTGCCCGAACAGCTTTATGGCGCGGGTATTGCATCCAATTATCAGGGCCAAGGCCTCAAGCTTTCCAAACACTTCAAAATGGGCTGATCACTTCACCGTATCGCCCTCTGTCAGTTCCTGGGTCACTTCGGCCTGAACACCACGCTCCATGTGCGTGTTAAGCACAACATAGGTGTGCGTCCCGCGCACGCCGGTTTTGTGATAGAGCCGCCATAGAAAGCCTTCCATCGCGCGGGCGTTTTCAACACGAACCTTGAGTATCAAAGAGCTGTCTCCGGTGATGGAGTGGATTTCCTCTACCTCAGGCAATTCACCAAGTTCAAAAACCTCTTTGGTTTTGCCCCAGCCTGATGATTCCACGTGAATGAAGGCTAGAAAATTCTTGCCCACAGCGGCCCCGTCGATCTGCGCCATGGTTCGCTTGATAGCCCCGCTAGCGCGCAACCGTTTAACGCGTTCATGTACCGCTGGTGCAGACAACCCCACGTCCTTGCCTAATTCCGCATAGCTCACGCTCGCATCTTTCGCCAACGCGCCTAATATTTTTCGATCCAAAGCGTCCAGTGGACGCTCGCGGACTGGGTTTTGCCGAAGATTATCTGTTTCTTTTGCCATCGCATTCTTTTCTATTGCCGAACATGGTTCACAGGATCAGTCTATACTCCTAATCCAGTTTTGACTTGAAGGAAATGTTATGACTTTTCTTCTGATGATCGCCGTCGGCTTGATCGGCGCGAACTCACTCATATTGTCTCCGATCGCGGCGGAAGTAGCGGCAGGACTAGGGATCAGCAACCCTGCAGACGTGATGACAGCAGCCGGTGCTTATGGCGCAGGTGTGGCGGTTTCCGCGATGTTTCTCGCCCCCCTCTCAGATCGTTTCGGCGCGGATACAACGCTAAAACACGCATTGATCCTGGTCACGGCTGCTTTGGGTATTACTGCCGCAGCTCCGAATATAGAGCTGCTGATCGCAGGCCAGACGCTTGCAGGCGTCGGGGTGGGTATGGCCTTACCGGCGATCTACACCATGGCGGCGGTCATCGCTGCACCCGGGCAAGAGGCTCAGACGGTTGGAAAAGTTTTGACCGGCTGGACTTTGGCCATGGTTGGCGGTGTTACGTTCAGCGCCTATGGCGCAGAGCTTTTTGGCTGGCGCGCGGTCTTTGCAATTCTAGCCATCGCAATCTTCTCTGTTCTGGTTCTGATGTACGCCATCCGATTGCCAGAGGCTCCACGGTCAGACCGTATCACTTCACCCGTCAGTGCAATGCGGGTTCCTGGCATCACAGGGGCACTCTTTAGCGTCGGTATGTTCAGCCTGGGCTTCTATGGTATCTATAACTACCTCGGCACCCATATCACAGAAAGCATGGGGCGTCCGATCACTGATGCAGGGCTTTACACCCTGCTCTATGGATTGGGATTTGGTTTCGCGATGTTTTTTGATCGCTACTTTGAAAATATCGGTCCACGTCGCGCTTTGGCCGCGATATTTGGGGCCGTTTTCCTGCTGATGACGGGATTTTATCATGTTGTGGATTGGTACTTAGGCTTTGCAGCGCTGATGTTTGCATGGGGTCTAATCAACCACTTTGGCCTCAACATGACCGTCAATCGCCTTACCCGCCTTGATCCGAGCCAGCGTGGTGCGATCATGGGGCTGAATTCATCTGTGATGTACTTCTGCGTCTTCGGCGCGACGCTTGGCTATCGACCGCTGTTTGATAACTGGGGACTTGTTGCATGCATCGTCGCATCCGCGATCATCGCAATCATCGGTCTCGGTGAAACACTTTATGCACGACGCACTGCAAAGACAGCGGGCGTAACAGCTTAAGCCCTAAAATTTAGAAACGCGGCGCACCATCCGCATGGATTGTTTGGCGCGTTTCATGTCCTGTTTGGGAGCATTCTTAGCATTGCCGCCCTTCTTGGTCGCAACTGCATTGATGCCCGCATCCACACCGCGATTTACCAATTGCCGCATAATCCGGCGCAGCACCATATTGACGATTTGGTTCATTTAACTGCCCTTTTCCTGCATTTCGCAGTCTTTTAGCTGTAAAATGCGGCAATTTAACGGCAAGTTAAAACTGAGTTAATCCTCAAAGAGCTCGGATTGTCCTTCATCGGTTTCTTCCGCAAGATCTTCATCTTCCGGTGTTGTTGGCAGCGTTCCCGGTGGCAGACGATTGTCGAGAAGTCCTGCTGCGCGTAGTTCTTTGAGTCCCGGCAAATCACGTGCACTTTCGAGGCCGAATTGGTCCAGGAACTGCTGTGTCACAACAAATGTCACGGGGCGGCCAGGGGTCATTTTACGACGACCAAAGCGGATCCACTCCATATCCAAAAGCTGATCGACCGTGCCGCGACTGACCGAAACGCCGCGAATTTCTTCTATCTCAGCCCGTGTCACTGGCTGGTGGTAGGCAATGATCGCCAGCGTTTCTATCGCAGCACGCGAAAGCTTACGCGTCTCAACCTGTTCTTTCTGCATGAGAAAACCCAGATCAGGCGCTGTCCGGATCGCATAAGCATCCCCGACTTTCACGACCCGCACGCCACGCCCTTCATAACGTTTTCTAAGATGCACCAAAGCCTCTGCCGCATCAGCCCCATGAGGCATACGCCCGTTAAGTTCTTTCACGGTCACAGGCTCAGCACTGGCGAAAAGTATGGCTTCGACCATTCGCTCCTGCTCCCCCATGGGCGGTGCTTCAAAAAGGCTTTCTTCCTGCGGTTCCTGTGTCTGATCGCTCTGGTCAGCCATGGTCATTCTCTTTTTGTCGTAATTCGATTTTGCCGAATGTGCCGTCTTGGCGAAGGTGAACCTTGCCTTCCTTGGCAAGCTGCAAGGAGGCCGCAAAGGTGGCTGCTGTCGCAGAGCGGCGGCGTTTGGGGTCTGTTTCCCAGCCCTCAGGCAGGTAGCTGAGAATATCCGTCCAGGTGCCAGCGTAACCGATCAGCCCACGCATGCGATCAAGTGCTTCTTCCAAGGTGAAAACAGAATCCCGATCCATAACAAAGGGGCGGAATTCATCCTTTGTTTTCAATCGGGCATAACCCTGCATCAAATCCAAAAGGGTCGCCGTATAGGTCACAATCTTGGTTTTGGTGACATCTTCTGGAATGCCGCGCGCAAAGAAGTCGCGTCCTAATCGATCCCGCGCCATCAGTTGTGCCGCAGCATTGCGCATGGCCTGAAGCCGCTCCAATTGGAACGCTAGGTGCGCCGCAAGCTCTTCGCCACTTGGCCCTTCTTCTTCCGGGTCTGGTGGCAGTAGTAGTCGAGATTTGAGGAAGGCGAGCCAGGCCGCCATAACAAGGTAATCAGCCGCTAGTTCAATCCGCAGCTGCTTGGCCTTTTCCACAAAGGCCAAATACTGACGCGCAAGCTGGAGGATAGATATTTTACGAAGATCGACTTTTTGCGTGCGTGAAAGCGTCAGCAACAGATCTAGCGGGCCTTCAAAGCCATCAACATCAACGATCAGGGCCTCAGCCGCCAGACGGTCTGCAACCGCCTCTCGCTTTGCCTGTTCGATGAAATCGTCTGTCATACCCTACCCGCTCAAGTAGCTTTCAAGCTCCGTTGTCAGCGCATCAATGTCAACAGATTTGGGGGCTTTTCGCGCGTCTAACGCTGCCACAGCGCGCTTTTGCGCAGCCTCGGTCATCATTCCGCTGGCGGCAACAACATCCTGCATCTCAGCCATATCGCCGTTACAGTGCAAAACCACATCGCAGCCCGCCTCGATGGAGGCAGCACTGCGCTCTGTCATGGTGCCATCTAGGGCTTCCATCGAGATGTCATCGGTCATGATCAGCCCGTCAAAACCGATCTTTTCCCGGATTATCCCCATCAGAACAGGAGAAATTGTTGCTGGAACGGAATCCAAAGCGTCATAGACCAAATGCGCAGTCATCCCAAGCGGCAGGTCATTCAGCGATTTGAAGGGCGCGAAATCAACTTCCAATTCTTCCGCGCTGGCTGAGACACGTGGCAGATCGAGATGGCTATCCACAACGGAGCGCCCATGACCGGGAATGTGCTTTAAAACCGGCAGTACACCACCATCCAAATGTCCGTCACTCACGGCACGGCCAATCTCGGAAATCGATTTTGGATCAAAGCCATAGCACCGGTTCTTCAAGAATGGATGTGTGCTTTCAGTTGCGACATCCACCAGCGGAGCACAGTTACAATCGATGCCAAGCGCGCGCAGTTCATGCGCCTGAATGCGAGATCGCAGATACATCGAGCGCGCGGCATTCTTTCCTGCCCTTTCGATCTGATCCAAGGGTGGCAGCCATTCGCGTGCCAGGGGCTCTCGCAAACGCTGAACACGGCCACCTTCCTGATCAATTAGGATTGGAGCGTCATAGCCAACCGCTTCGCGAAGCTGGTCGCAAAGCGCGCGGATTTGATCTGCATTGTCAATGTTTCGGCTGAACAGGATGAAAGCAAAGGGCTTTGCCTCAGCAAAGAAGGTGCGTTCAGATGAGGTCAGAGCCAAGCCTTCACAGCCAAGGATCGTCGCACCAAAGCGGCTTGCCTGCTGGGTCAACGGGTAACCACCGGAATACAGTCAGCGTTTTCAGCTTTTAGCGCGGAACAGAGACGACGCGCATCGCTTAGATCGGCAAAGCCCATCGCGCGCAGGCGATAGAATGTCCGCCCGCCACTGGTGGCCTTTTGCACGACTCGTTTCTTGTCGCCGAGATAGTCGCCAAATTTGGTTTGCAGCTTGTCCCATTCAGCGCGAGCGATATCTGGGCTTGCATAGGCGCCCAGTTGGACAAGACGTGTGCCGGCTGGCAGAGTTTCTGGTGCAACATCAACGGAAACAGAGGCCACAACCTCTACCGGTGCAGGCGCACTGAATTGAGATGGGCGCAGCTTAGGCCGCAAAGATGTGCCTAAACCTTCTTTTACAACGGCGACTGCTGCTTCGGGCTTTGGTTCAGCAACTGGCTCTAGCTCGGTCAAAGGCGTTGCGTCAGCTACGATCTGGTTCACCAGCGCATCTACATCACCCGGTTGTATCGGAGGAGGCGCAGAAATCGCTTCTGGCGCCGCTGCAACGGTTGTCTCTTCAGAAACTGGCGGCGCGGTAACCGCCACATCTGTACCAGCCGCTGGCTCGTCAGTGTCATTCAGTTGAATCGGAGGTGGCGCAAGCACCAAGCGGTCTGCAGGCGCGGCAGCTGTGCCTTCTGCGGCCACGCTATTGACTGCAAGACCCTGATGAGCTGCCTGCTGTCCGCCGGGATCAACTGGTTGCTCGCGCATTGGACCTTCAATGGCGCGCACGACAGGAACACCGGTTACGTCACGTACAAGAAGCTTGTAGCCCCAAACACCGGCTCCAAGGATCAATCCAAGGGAAACAACCGCACCAGCCCAATTGGCCAGACTACCCACAATCTGAGGGGACCCTGCCTGCGGAGCGGAACCGTTCATCGGGATTTGTGCCATGCTCGCCTCGTTTTCGATTTCAGGACTGACTTCCACAGGAACTCAGAACCAAAACCCGGATCCGACGCGTAAAATCGTCGGGGTTTGTTGCCATTGCCTCAACCCCGACGTCTTGTGCTTTAGCGCATCTCTTGTGCCGGAGTTACCCCCAAGATACCAAGTCCTGCGGAAATAACAATGGCGACGGCGCGCGCTAGGGCGATTTTCGCCTGTGTGGCTTGAGCATTATCTTCCTGAACAAAGCGCAGCTCAGGCTTGTCTTTACCTGTGTGGTAAAGGCTGTGCAGTTCGCTTGCGAGTTCATAGAGGTAGAAGGCCACGCGATGCGGTTCGTTGGTCCGGCCTGCGATCTCAACCAGACGTGGCCATTCAGCCACTTTCTTTGCAACCGCGATCTCTGCCGGATCAGCCAATTTGGACAGATCAGCCGCCGCGATCGTTGCATCAGCAACATCGATACCCGCTTCCGCGGCTTTCTTGACCGCTGAACACACCCGCGCATGGGCGTATTGCACGTAGAACACCGGGTTGTCCTTGGATTGCTCCAGAACCTTATCGAAATCAAAATCCAGCGGCGCGTCGTTTTTGCGGGTCAGCATCACAAAGCGTGTAACGTCAGAGCCAACCTGATCCACCACATCACGCAGGGTCACGAAGGTGCCTGCCCGTTTGGACATCTTGAACGGCTCACCGTTTTTAAAGAGCTTCACCAGCTGGGTCAGCTTGATATCAATTGGCGTCTTGCCATCAGATAGCGCAGACACAGCCGCTTTCATCCGCTTGACGTAACCCCCGTGGTCTGCCCCGAAGATGTCGATCAGCAGGTCAAAGTCGCGAGACACCTTGTCATAGTGATAGGCAATGTCAGGCGCGAAATAGGTCCAGGAGCCATCGGATTTCTTCACAGGACGGTCAACGTCATCACCATGATCGGTAGAGCGGAACAGGGTTTGCTCCCGTGGTTCCCAATCCTCAGGCTTTTTGCCTTTTGGTGGCTCCAGCACACCTTCATAGATTAGACCTTTGTCTTCCAATGACTTCAGCGCCGCTTCAATACGGCCTGTGCCGTAAAGTGACTTCTCCGAATAGAAGACATCCATCTCGATGTTTAGTTGTTTCAGATCAGCCCGGATCAGATCCATCATCTGCTCGGTCGCGTACTCCCGCACTTCTGCAAGCCACACGCTTTCGTCCTGGCCTACGTAGGCATCGCCGACTTTATTCTTCAGGGCTTCGCCGACCGGGATCAGATAATCACCCGGATAGGTACCATCCTCAAACGCAACCTCCTGGCCGTGCGCTTCGAGATACCGCAGGTAAACAGAACGCGCGAGCACATCGACCTGCGCGCCACCATCGTTGATGTAATATTCACGGGTGACGTCATAGCCTGCGAAATCCAGCAGAGACGCCAATGCGTCCCCAAAGACTGCGCCACGGGTGTGACCGACGTGCAAAGGACCGGTTGGGTTCGCAGAGACATATTCCACGTTCACCTTCTTGCCCTGCCCCATCTGAGACCGGCCAAAGCCATTGCCTGCTTCCAGAACCGCTTTCACCAGATCACGCCACAGAACTGGCGCGAGACGCAGGTTCAAAAAGCCCGGACCTGCCACTTCGGCCGTCTCCACACGTGCATCCGCCGCCAGTTTCGCCGCCAGCGCCTCTGCAATGTCGCGCGGTTTCATCTTGGCAGGCTTCGCCAGCACCATCGCAGCATTCGTGGCCATGTCACCATGGGCAGCGTCACGTGGTGGCTCCACGGCAACATTGGTGAAATCCAAACCTTCCGGCAGCGCGCCCTCGCCCTGCAAAGCGGTCAATTGCTCGATCACCAGACCACGGATTTCAGAAAACAGGTTCATCGATTACGTCCTTATGCTTTGCAGGCGGTTTACCACCGCCAGCGCGCCCGTCAATGCGCCGCAGAAGCAATTGGGATGTGTACGCCTGTAAAATTGTCCCAACCTGCCTGAACGGCAACACTTACAGCCTTCGCCATAGAAGAGGCCGAGGCCCCCTGTTCTGGCCGCAGTACATTATAGGTGACCCGCCAGCGCGCCCATTTATCACCCAGAGTCTCGGCAAGCTTCAATTGCCCAGATTCTGCAACCTGGGTCGCGACGTCATCCTTAGGGTGGCTCTTGGGGATAATCGAAATGACACCCCCATCTGCGGACATCAAGGCAGGCTCAAAGGCCGCCAGCATTGCTTTGCAGGTTTCAAGGCGTTGCAGCGGCTTTCCGGCATCTGACAGAGCGATAAGGTCAAGAAAAACATCGATCGGTTCTTCACCCCAGATATCGCCAACAAAGGTGCAGGTTTTCGCATCCAGATGACCAACGGGAAGAGGTTCAATCAAAGATGGACCCTTTTGCGCCATTGCCATGAGCTCATCAGCGTCCACATCCATCAGAATGACCCGCGCTTCGGCACGCTCCAGAACTGGCATCAAACGCCAGGTCAAATCGGTCGCAGCCCCTGCGATGAACACCGTCTTGTCCGCGAAAATCTCCATCTCTGCGGCTTACCTGAAGCCAGACCAAAGGAACAGTGATAATTCGGTGTAAGCCTTTTATATAGGGGCTAGAGCGGAAGCTTCTCTCCGAGCAGGCGCTCATATTCCATCAATGCAAACCGATCGGTCATTCCAGCAATGTAATCAGAGACTTTGCGAGCGATCGCCGTTTCGTCTGGAAGCTGCTTAACATCATCCTGCCACGTGAGAGGCAGTAAATCCGTGCGCTCCATAAAGAGCGGGAAAAGCGCCTCGACGACTTTCGTGACCTGCGCGCGCTTCTCCATCACCGAAGGCGCACGGTACATTTGGCTAAATAAGAACTTACGGATGACATTCAGCTGTTCGATGAAACCGTCTGAGAAAGCAATGACGGGTGCGCCGAAACCGCGGATGTCCTCAACCGACGTTGCTCCGCTGTCTTTCAGTAGCCCGCGCGACGTGTCGATCACATCCGCCACCATCACGCCAAAGACACGCCGCAACGCCTCATGCTTACGCCGGTTCTGACTGAGGCCGGGATAACGACTGTCAACTTCTGCAAAGGCTTCGCCAATCACCGGCAGTTTTTGAATATCAGCTTCCGTAAACAAACCCGCTCGCAGCCCATCCTGCAGATCGTGATTGTTGTAAGCGATGTCATCAGCCAATGCCGCAACCTGCGCCTCGGCACTCGCGTGGGTGTGCAACTCCAGATCGTGCAGCTCAACATATTCAGCAAGCGCATATGGGATCACCCCCAAAACCGGACCATTGTGTTTTGCGATACCCTCAAGGCATTCCCATGTCAGATTCAGCCCATCAAACTCCGCGTAATGTCGTTCTAGCGAGGTCACAATCTTCACAGCCTGCGCATTGTGATCAAATCCGCCATAGGGTGCCATCAGCTCATGCAGCGCATCTTCACCCGTGTGACCAAAGGGCGTGTGACCCAAATCATGCGCCAAGGCCACGGCCTCGGTCAGTTCCTGGTTCAACCCAAGTGAGCCGGCAATTGTCCGAGCAACCTGAGCAACCTCTATTGAATGAGTGAGGCGTGTGCGAAAATAGTCGCCCTCATGTTCCACAAATACTTGGGTTTTGTGTTTCAAGCGGCGAAAAGCGCTGGAATGGATGATCCGGTCTCGATCACGTTGAAAGCAGGACCGAAAAGCGCTCTCTTCTTCCGCAACACGCCGACCACGTGCACGCTCCGGGTCTGAGGCAAAATCTGCAATCATCACGCTTGTCCTTGTGGCCTGCTTATTGGCAACTTATATTGCACACTGCGTCGAACAACCCTTGGGTGCAACCGCCCAAATGCCTGTCAGGAGTGACAAAATGCAATTGCCGCCGAAAGTAACGGACCGCGCCTTTGAACGTCTTGCCGAAATTGGAGCAAGCGATCAAGGGCAGGCTTTGCGCATTGCTGTTGAGGGTGGCGGCTGTTCCGGCTTTCAATATGAAATCAAACTGGACGCCCCTGCCGAGGATGATCTGGTGCTGGAAGGCCAAGGCGAAAAAGTCGTTGTCGACAGCATTTCTCTGCCGTTCCTGGCAGATGCCGTCATTGATTTCAGCGAAGAGCTGATTGGTGCGCGGTTTGTCATCGAAAACCCAAATGCGAGCAGCTCTTGTGGCTGCGGCACCAGTTTCTCGATGTAAGCCTTATCGCGCTGCGTAATCTGCGAAAGATTTCATCAAAGCCTGCGTCTGCATCTTGAAAGATGCCGGGCGCAACATCGCTAGCAACCCGTAAAGGCCCTTGAGTTTCATTTCGAGTTCAACACGCCAGAGGGTGCCGCCATCCTCGGTTTCTTCAAAACTGTTGCGAGAAATACTCGCCGACTGATCAGAGACGTAAGATACCATATAAGAATAGGGAATATCCTTCGCGAGGATCGTTTCGATCATCTCAAAGGGGCGATCTCCGACTTTAAAATTCAGCAAGCTTGTTGCGCCGACAGTGCCGGGTTCCCCATCCAAAGGCTCCATGCTCTGAAACCCCGGCTGCCAGTGACGCCGATACCGGTGATCGGTCAAAAGTTCCACAACCCGATCACGGTGCAGGTCAATTTTCTGTTCGGCAAAGTATTTCATCATGGCACCTGAATTCGGGTTGAGCGCGCCCCTTGATAGCGCCATAGTCACCGCATGAAAATCGCGACTTTCAATATCAACGGCATCAAAGCCCGGATCAACGCCCTGCCCGATTACCTGGATGAAGCCCAGCCTGATGTGGTTTTATTGCAGGAAATCAAGTCAGTAGACGAAGCTTTCCCACGCGAGATCTTTGAAGATCGCGGCTACCGCGTCGAAACGCACGGGCAAAAAAGTTTTAACGGTGTGGCGATCCTGTCGAAATTGCCTTTGGAAGACGTGACCCGTGGTCTACCGGGAGATGAGAGCGACGAACAGGCGCGTTGGATTGAGGCCACTGTGATGGGCGAAACGCCTATTCGGGTTTGTGGACTTTATCTGCCAAACGGAAATCCGACACCGGGGCCAAAGTATGACTACAAACTTGCCTGGATGGAGCGCATGCAGGCTCATGCGGAGAATCTTCTGGAAAGCGAAGAACCGTTTTTGATGGCTGGGGATTATAACATCATCCCGCAAGACGAAGACGCGCGTCGCCCAGAGGCCTGGCAAGAGGACGCTCTTGCCCGCCCAGAAAGCCGCGCCGCCTATCGACGTCTGTTGAATTTGGGCTTCACGGAAGCCTTCCGCGCCCGCACCTTTGGGCCAGAGCATTATTCGTTCTGGGATTATCAGGCGGGAGCGTGGAACCGCGATGATGGCATTCGCATCGACCACTTCCTGCTGTCCCCGCAATGCGCGGACCTGCTGGTAGATTGTCAGATCGACAAGGAAGTCCGTGGTCGGGAAAAACCGTCAGATCACGTGCCGGTTTGGGTTGAGTTGGCGGCCTAATTTCTAATTGTTCCTTAGAAACTGCGTTAAGGCGATAAAATCATGGTTTTGTATTTCTTCGTCTTTATTTGGCCGCTCTCAATGCTTGCGCTGAGTGTCTATTGTTTTTTCTTCTTAAGGAACCGGTTGCTTGCAGCGTTCATGCCGCTGAGCCTACTTGGAATCGTGACTATTCTAATGTCACGCAGGTGGTCAGTAGAACGGCTAGAAAAAGCTGAATGTGTCAAAGGCGAAGCTTTGGCCTTTGATTGCAGCAAGAGTTCAACATACGGCATTGATACTTCGATTGCTGAAACCCTATTGACCCTGAATACAGCCGCTTTGATCTATCTCTATTTGGTCTTTCCATTTCTGGTGGTTCTGCTGTTTTACATCCAGTATCGCAAAAACCAGGACAACTAGTCTGCGCCAGTCACATCAAACCGATAAATCCAATCAAACTGACCCATCATCTTCTTAGGTGCGAGCGCTCCGAGAAGTCTCATGCCAGTATGAGCCGCCATTCTCATAGGCAAGCCCGATAGGTGGTATTTCCATGCATTACCAGAGGCTTGTACCACGATCCTCGAGCATCTTTCGTGACGTTTTGACTGATAAAGAGCCAAACCAGACGTAACAGCCTCGGTGCCTGCAAGGCTTTCTGCCAGCACCCAAGCATCTTCCATCGCCATCACCGCGCCTTGCGCCATAAATGGCAGCGTTGGATGTGCCGCATCCCCCAGTATGGCGGTGTTTTCTCCCCACCATTTCTGCGCAACTGGGTGGCGAAAGAGACCCCATAGACCAACATCTGTCACCTCGCGCAAAAGCGCGGGCACGTCGCCGCCAAAATCTGCAAAGGCCGCACGCAGGTTGTCTGGGTCGTCGCGATGGCTCCAGCCTTCCTCAACCCAATCCATACGCTCTTGCACAGCAACAAGATTAACCAACTCACCGCCACGCAGTGGGTAGCTGACCAAATGCCTTTTTGGCCCCATGTGAACCTGCGCGACATTGGGATGCCCCATGCTGTTGGGCACAGTAGCGCGCCAGGCAGTTTGTCGGGTGAAAAATGGGGCTGATGTACCGTTTAAGGCCTGTCGCGTGATCGAATGCAGCCCGTCAGCGCCGATGATCAGATCAGCCGTGAATGTATCCCCATTAGCCATACTCGCGCGCGGCTTTTCTCCGGGAGTGACAGATGCCACTTTCTGCAAAAGCCGAATTTCAACACCAGATTCACGGCATGCCTTGGAAAGAATATCAATTAAATCAGCACGATGGACAAAGAAATACTCTTGATCATCGTCCAAAAGACCCAAGTCCAGACGGGTGACCAAGCGTCCGGCCTTATAGTCATTCAGCTCAACCGCCTCAGCCTTGAGACAGGTCTTGCGAATTTCCTCTGCTAGACCCAGAGCCTTCAGAACGCAGAATCCATTTGGGCTGACCTGAATACCTGCGCCAACCTCGCTGATTGCATCCGCCTGCTCTAGCACCGTCACCTGCGCACCGCGTTGCGCCAGTGCCAAGGCTGCAGTGAGACCGCCGATGCCTCCTCCGAGAACGCCAATATTCATGCCCAAAAGACTCATCTTCACCCCTCTCAAAGCAAAACCGCCAGCGCAAAAGGCCGGCGGTCTTGGTCATTCAGTAAAGTCACAGCAATCAATCGTCGCGGTGCACTTTTTCCCGGCGCTCGTGGCGTTCCTGTGCTTCCAGCGTCATGGTTGCAATCGGACGTGCATCAAGACGTTTCAGCGAAATCGGGTCGCCAGTCTTTTCACAGTAGCCGTACTCACCTTCATCGATCCGGCGCAGAGCAGAATCAATCTTGGCAACCAGCTTGCGCTGACGATCGCGAGTGCGCAGTTCCAGAGCCCGGTCGGTCTCTTCGCTGGCGCGGTCGGCAATGTCAGGAATATTGCGTGTGTTGTCTTGCAGGCCTTCGATTGTATCCCGGCTACCCGCCAGAAGTTCTTCTTTCCAATCAATCAGCTTACGTCGAAAATATTCAATTTGACGGTCGTTCATAAACGGTTCGTCATCTGCAGGACGGTAATCTTCCGGCAGGAAAACTTCAGCTTTCATTTCCGCTCCCTCATCGCGGTACAAGCCTGAGGTCTTAAACTCAACAGACCTGAACCCCCTAAACTGCGCAGGATGTATCGCAGTGATAGCGAATTGTCACTACCTGAAGTGACGGCATTGAAGTGAAAAGACCTTCGGGCTAGGTTGCCCCCTGCCAGAGATCGGCTAATACCATGATGAGGCGCGATAAAATGAAATTTGAAGGCACGCAGGATTATGTGGCCACAGCAGACCTGACGGTTGCTGTAAACGCATCTGTGACACTAGAGCGCCCATTGCTGGTCAAAGGCGAGCCGGGGACCGGGAAAACCGAGCTTGCGAAACAGGTCGCCTCGGCTCTTGGGCTGCGCATGATTGAGTGGAACATCAAATCTACCACGAAGGCACAACAAGGTCTTTATGAATACGATGCCGTCAGCCGGTTGCGCGATAGCCAGTTGGGTGAAGAGCGTGTGCATGATGTGGCGAACTACATCCGCAAAGGCAAACTCTGGGAAGCCTTTGAAGCGGAAGAGAAAGTAGTGCTTTTGATCGATGAAATCGACAAGGCCGACATCGAGTTTCCGAACGATCTGTTGCAGGAACTCGATAAGATGGAGTTTCACGTCTATGAGACCGGTGAGACCATCAAGGCCAAGCAACGCCCGATCATCATCATTACCTCAAACAATGAAAAAGAACTGCCAGATGCCTTCCTGCGGCGCTGTTTCTTTCACTACATCAACTTCCCGGATGCAGAGACGATGAAGGCCATCGTGAAAGTGCATCATCCGGGCATTAAAGATCTGCTTTTGACAGCGGCCTTGACGCAATTTTACGAAATCCGCGAAACCCGCGGCTTAAAGAAGAAACCGTCCACTTCTGAGGTGATTGACTGGTTAAAGCTGCTTTTGGCGGAAGACCTCGCTCCCGAAGATTTGAAACGCGATGGCGCAAATGCGCTGCCAAAATTGCATGGTGCGCTGCTGAAAAACGAACAAGACGTGCATCTCTTTGAACGTCTGGCCTTTATGGCGCGGTCTGGCCGGTGATTCTCAAGGTCAGAATACTCTGTGGCCTCGGGGCGCTTGCGCTTCTGATGGCCTGTGGGGTTCAAACAACGAATACCGCGCACCCGACGCGCGCAACGCTGGCTGAAACAACTCTGCCACCGGTGAAGGCATTTCAGGCGCAGCCTGCTGCGCTGCCATCACGCTCCAACGCAGATATCGCGCGCGATTTCCTAGATCTCAGCTTTGCATTGGAATCTGGGCGTCCCTTGCAATTTCTCACGAAATTTGAAGGCCCTATCACGGTCAGACTGGAAGGCCGAACGAGCGCACTCTTAAGGTCAGATCTGTCGCAGTTGTTGGCGCGGTTACGCGCTGAGGCGGGCATTGATATCCGTCAGGTGCGTCAGGGGTCGGCCAATATCACGATCCAAGCCGTGGCCAAAAGCGAGATAAAACGCGCCCTGCCCCATGCGGCATGTTTTGTCGTGCCCAACGTCACATCGATCGGAGAATATCGCCGTGCGCGCGGTGCCGCCCGCACGGATTGGGCTGGTCTTCAAAATCGCGAGCGTCTTGCAATCTTCCTGCCTTATGACACCAGCCCTCAGGACATGCGGGATTGTCTGCACGAAGAGCTTGCGCAAGCGCTTGGGCCGCTAAATGATCTCTATCGGCTAGATGACAGCGTCTTTAACGACGACAACTTCCACGCGGTTCTCACGGGTTTTGATATGCTGATCCTCAGGGCATATTACGATCCGAGCATCCGCAACGGTATGACCCAACTTGAAGTCGCGGAGCGATTGCCTGCGGTTCTGGATCGCCTTAACCCACAAGGTCAACATAACCGCATTGCACCACGAAGCCGAACCGATCGGGCCTGGATCAATGCTGTGCAACGCGCGCTTGGCCCAACGGGCACATCAGGCAGACGTCTCGCCGCGGCACGAGATACGCTGGCGATCGCTCAAAACAAAGGATGGACGGACCATCGTCGCGCCTTCAGCCACTATATCTTTGCGCGCGTTCAGCAGCTCAGGGACCCGGACCTTTCCAACAGACACTACCAGTTGGCCGATCAATATTTTCGTGGCAGTGCGCCTGACGGCCCGCATCGCGCGGCTGTTGCTGCGCCTCTCGCGGCCTTTGCTTTGGCAAGCGGAGACCCACAGACCGCTCTGCGTATCGTGGATCTGCGCATTCCAGATGCGCGCAAGTACCAGAACGCCATTCACCTCTCCACGCTATTGATGATCAAAGCCGAAGCGCATGCTGCCTTGGGACAAACCGCAGCAGCCCAGGCCGCGCATCTGGACAGTCTTGGATGGGCGCGATACGGCTTCGGCCCGGAATGGATTGTGCGAGCAAAGCAGCGTGAAATTGCCTTGCTCAACGCGAACAACAGGACAAACTGACGATGTATCTGATCACTGGCCTTATTGGCATTCTCATTGGCGCAATCACAGCCAAACGCCGAAACGGCAAAACCGCAGACATCCTGCACTATGCTGCGGGCTACGGGATCGCCTTTGCTGTCGCTGGCTTTATCCTGACGCTGATCATCGAAAAAAACTTCCTCTGATCCGATGTTTCAGCCGCTCTTTGAAAACCTTAGATCCGCTGGCGTGCCTGTCTCGCTGCGTGAGTATCTGAGTTTTCTGGCAGCGCTGAAAACCGGCATCGCGACATACGATACAGAGGTCTTTTACTACCTGGCGCGTACCGCCATGGTGAAAGACGAACGTAACCTCGACAAGTTTGACCGCGCGTTTGCGGCAACTTTTGAGGGGCTGGAAAGCCTTTCTGCGGATGATGTGCTGAACGCCGTGGACATCCCCGAGGACTGGCTGCGTAAGATGGCTGAGAAACACCTCAGCCCAGAGGAGATGGCCGAGATTGAATCTCTCGGTGGCTTTGACAAGCTGATGGAAACCCTGAAGGAACGTCTGAAAGAACAGGAAGGGCGTCACCAAGGGGGCAACAAGTGGATCGGAACCGCAGGTACCAGCCCCTTTGGCGCTTATGGATATAATCCCGAAGGTGTGCGCATAGGCCAGAAAGAAAGCCGCCATAAGCGCGCGGTGAAGGTCTGGGACAAACGCGAGTTTCGCAATCTGGATGACAGTGTTGAGCTTGGCACCCGCAATATCAAAGTCGCTCTGAAACGTCTGCGCAGTTGGGCGCGTGATGGGGCCGCTGATGAGCTTGATCTGGATGGCACCATCCGCTCAACTGCTGAGCATGGCTATCTGGATGTTAAAACCCGCCCGGAACGGCGCAATGCTGTAAAAGTGCTTTTATTCCTCGACGTTGGCGGTTCAATGGATCCGCATATCAAGGTGGTGGAAGAGCTCTTTTCCGCCGCCCGCGCAGAGTTCAAACACCTTGAATATTTCTACTTCCACAATTGCCTTTACGAAGGCGTTTGGCGTGACAATGCGCGACGCTGGAATGACCAGACGTCCACCTGGGACGTGCTGCGCACCTATGGGTCTGACTACAAATGTATTTTTGTGGGAGACGCATCCATGTCGCCATATGAGATCGCCTATGCAGGTGGTGCCAATGAACATTGGAACCAAGAGCCGGGTCAGACATGGCTTGAACGTGCGCGAGAACAGTGGCCTGACAATCTCTGGATTAATCCGGTACCAGACGGCCATTGGGATTATACCCATTCCATTGGCATGATCCGCGAGATTTTTGAGGATCGCATGGTCCCGATGACTTTATCTGGTTTGGACGACGGAATGCGGCTACTTCTGCGTTAAAGGCTTAATGGCTTTGCAGGGAAACTTATGCTCGCGCTTTTTAAACGACATCCAATTGCTGGTACCGGATTTGTCCTAGCAACAGTTGCTACGCTTTTCTTTGCGTTTCAACTGATCGCCGGGGCCATCTATTGGGCTGATCCAGAACATCGTAACCAACCACCTGCCGGTTGGATGACGCCCGCATATATCTCCCATTCGTGGGATATAGATAACCGTGCGCTCAGGGATCACCTGGGTATCACGCGCGATGATGTCAAAGGTCGCCCGACATTGAAGCGCATCGCCGAAGCGAAAGGTGTTTCGGTCGCCGAAGTCATTGAAGAGGTGAATGCGTTTTTGGATCAGGCAAAATGACCGAAACGCTGATCATATACCTCGCCGACTATGGCCCTGCTCTATTGTTTTTTGTGACCTTCTTCAGTTGCTTGGCCGTTCCTATACCTTCGTCACTACTGATGCTCACCAGCGGGGCATTTGTGGCCACAGGCGATATGCAGGCCGTTTCTGTAATTGGAGCTGCTCTATTGGGGGCGGTCGCAGGCGACGCGACCGGATACCTCATTGGAGGCAAAGCGCGTACACGGATTTACCACTTCATGCATGGTCACCCCAAACGCAGCAAATTGCTTTCCAAAGCCGAAGGCATTCTGGAGCACCGCGGCGCGATTGGTGTCTACCTGAGCCGCTGGCTGTTTTCACCGCTCGGCCCATATGTGAATTTCACAGCTGGGGCAACAGCGATGCACTGGATGCCATTTGTCATTGCTGGCGCGCTTGGAGAAGCAACCTGGGTCAGCATCTATGTGGGTCTCGGCTATGGATTTGCAGATAATCTAACAATGGCTGCGGATTTGGCGGGCAGTGCGCTGGGTGTTTTGGCTGGCGGCATGACGATGCTTGGCACCGGTGCTTGGCTTTATCACAACCGTCGCAAACAGATCGCCCAAACCAGCGGTTGACCCGCTGCGGTCTCAGCCCCATATCCTAAAGCATGCTGAAGTTCACACCGATCCTGCTGGCGATCCTTTATGCCCTTGTGATGTATCGCTTTTCTGCTTGGCGCACAGCGCGTACCTTGGATGAGCAATCCACGGAACTCGCTGATCCGGGGCTGAAAAAGCTGATTGACCGTATGGCTGCGGCTTTAGAGCTGCCACGCATCCGTGTGCATATCTATGAGATTGATCCAGTGAACGGGCTGGCGGCACCTGATGGCCGGATTTTCATCACCCGTGGGTTTTATCGCAAATACGCAAATGGTGAGGTCAGCAAGGAAGAACTGGCCAGTGTCATTGCCCATGAACTAGGTCATGTCGCCCTGGGTCACTCCCGCCGTCGGATGATCGATTTCTCAGGCCAGAATGCCCTGCGCACGGCGCTAGCGATGGTTCTGACGCGATTTATTCCCTTTGTTGGGGTTTGGATCGCAAATGCGCTGACGACCCTGCTGGCGGCGCGCCTGTCGCGTGGGGACGAGTATGAAGCGGATGAATATGCAGCGGCACTACTGACTAAATCTGGTATTGGGACAGAGCCGCAGAAAAGTCTCTTCCTCAAACTCGAAGCGTTGACTGCGAACCGCGCGGGCTCCATTCCGGCTTGGTTGATGAGCCACCCAAAAACGGATGAGCGCATCAAGGCGATTGAAAATCTTGAGCAGAAATGGGGTACGGCGTAACGAAATCGTAGGCCGGACTTCAAACCGGCCTACGATTTGTAACTCAAAGCCTTCGCCAATTTTGGCAATCGCGCCTTTTTCAACAGCCCACGCGTTTCCCAATCTTTCCCAGACAGGCGACACGCTTCTTGACGGATGCGCTCAGCAACCTCTGCCACCATCTCCGGTTCTCGCTCCCAAACCCCGCGCAGCAGCTCGTCTGGCCCTAAACGTTCCAAACCTTCTTCTGCGAGAATATGTTTGGGAAAATCCTTCGTATTAACCGTCACAATCGCATCGGCATGACCATCAATCGCGGCGGCAAGAACATGGATATCCGCTTCATCCGGCAAATAGAGCCGCGCTTCGGTGCTTGGTCGATAATTGATGCTTGCCTTAGGCCAAGCGGCTCTTACCAACGCAATTTCACCCCGCGCCTGTGCTTCGCCGGTCGGGCCGATTTTACGCGCCGCACGCGCCCATTCTTCCAAGATACGTTCAGACCAGAGCGGCTCAAACGCCCCAGCCTTGGCAACACCCAGCAACACCTCCCGCATCACGGTTGGGTAAATCACACAGGTGTCGAGCAAGAGCTTCATAGGCGGAAGAACAAAGCCTTAAGGTAGCCGCTTTCGGCCAGCTGCGGCATCAGGGGATGATCAGGTCCGGCAAAGCCAGTGTGGATCAATTGACCTCGACGACCTGCTCGCCCAATGCCACGCGCAGAAGCATTGCGGAAAAGCGAGAGTTCAGCGGCGTGAGAACACGAACAGAGGCCTAGATAGCCGCCCTCTTCCACCAAAGGAGCCGCCATACGCGCCACACGCTCATAGGCGCGCAAGCCCTTCTCAAGCGCTGGTTTATTTGGCGCAAAGGCCGGTGGGTCGCAGATGACAACATCATACTTTTGACCTTCTTCAGCGAGGGCTTCCAGAACCGCAAAAGCATCTCCTTTGCGGGTTGAGAAACGATCCGCAACGCCAGCTGCTACCGCTCCTTGTTCGGCCAATGACAAGGCAGCAGCCGAGCCATCAACCGCCATCGCAGAGGATGCTCCGCCAGCGAGAGCCGCCAAGGAAAAGCCGCCTACATGGGAGAAGACATCCAGCACGCGTGCGCCATTGCTGAGACGCGCTGCAAAACCATGGTTGGCGCGTTGATCAAAGAAGAGACCTGTCTTCTGACCACCTGTCAGGTCCGCCATATAGGTCGCGCCGTTCATGATGACGGGAAGAGGCTCGCTTGGCGCTGAACCAAGAAGCACCGCGTTTTCTTCGTCTAATCCTTCCAAGGTGCGCGCCCGGCCAGAGGCGTTTTTCAGGATATTACGAACGCCGGTTATCGCTGCGAGAGCTGCGGTCAGCGGTTCAATCAAAGCATCCGCCCAAGCGGCGTTGGGTTGTACAACGCATGTGTCGCCAAATCGGTCAATCACCACGCCCGGAAGCCCGTCAGCCTCAGCATGGACCAAACGATAAAATGGAGCTTCATAAAGGCGCTCTCGCATCGCAAGCGCTTTCGCAAACCGCGCTTCAAACCAAGCCTGATTGATCACCGCTTCCGGATTTCGATCGAGCATCCGGCAAATGATCTTGCTGTTTGAATTGACCGCCACCAGCCCCATTGGACGACGCTCTGCATCCTCCAGAACTGCGAGATTTCCCGCGTCCAGTTTTTTGGTGCGGCGGTCAGTCACCAACTCGTTTTCATAGACCCATGGAAATCCATGGCGTATGGCACGAGCATTGGCTTTGGGTTTTAGGCGAACAATGGGCAGATCAGTCATGTGGCCCTCCTACAGGCAAGCTGATCCGGTGAAAAGCGATTAACGCCGACGACGTCCGGTTCTGCGTGCTCCGTCAGATGCACCCATCTTGTTTGAAGTTCCTTCACGCAGCACTTCGGTCATAGGATGATCCGGGTGATCTGGTTCATACTTCGCCAGCAACGCTTCGATCTGCGCTTTTGCTTGGGTCGGGTCATCGGTACCAAGAGCCCAATCCATGAAGATAGATCGACACTGGGACGCATCGATGCCTTCGATATTGTAGCTCTCTCGGATCAGACCCTTCGGGTCATTGATGTCTTGGTTCATAGAATTATCCGCTAAAGGGTCGCGCCAACATATGGTCGATTGCTTTGCTGGCACGGGTTGCGGATTCGGTCAATTGGTCTTGTAAGGAAGCGAAGGATTCCGCACCTGTTTCGCGCAGTATAAAGGCCACACCGCCTGCCCCGATGGCTTCAGGATCAAGCGCCTTTTCTCCTAAAAGCCGCGTTGCGACCTGTAGTGTTCGGTGCAGATTATAACTCTCTGACAAATCGTCATATTCCTGTTCAGAACACCATTTGGAAGCCAAGCCGTGGCGTAGGCTTTCAGCCACATCGCGAGAGGCATTTCCAGTTAGCAACGCCGCTGCTTGCGAAGTCAGTTCGATATCTTGAAGCCGCCCCGTGCCGATTTTGGCATCCCACACCCCTTCAGGTGATTTGGCCGCCGCAATACGTTCGCGCATTTCCAAAACATCTGTTCGAATCTTTGATTCATCTGATGGCTGGGCAATCAATTCCTGCCGGAAAACCTCGATTTCCTGCATCAACTCTTCTGTGCCTGCCACCGGACGCGCCCGCGTCAATGCAAGATGTTCCCAAGTCCAGGCTTGGTTTCGCTGGTAATCGGTGAAAGACACTATGGAGGTTGCAACCGGTCCCTGCGTTCCGCTTGGGCGCAGGCGCATGTCGACTTCATAAAGGCGCCCCTCAGACATCTGAGCAGTCACAGCTGTCACCAGAGCTTGAGTAAGCCGCGCATAATAGGCACGCGATGCCAATGGCCGTCGCCCGTCGGAGAAATCCACGCCATCGGCGTCATAGATGACGATCAAGTCCAAATCAGATGAGGCATTCAAGCGTTGCGCCCCCAATGATCCCATGCCCAGCACCATGGCACCGCGGCCTGGCATTGGGCCGTGCTTGGCCGAGAACTGCTCTAGCACCGAGGGCCACAATCCGCTCAGAACCGCCTCTGCAAGGTCAGAATACTGCTGACCGGCCTGAATACCGTTGATCAAGCCGCGCAGGTGATGCACGCCAATGCGAAAGTGCGTCTCTTTCATCCAGCGCCGAGAAGCGTCCAGACGGCGCTCATAGTCGCTCTCAGCGCTCAGGAGTTTTGTTAGATCAGCCGTTAATTCATCTACGCTTGGCCAATCAGAGAAGAACGATCCACCTAATACGCCGTCCAGCACAGAGGCGTTACGAGAAAGATAGCGCGCCAGTGCGGGCGATGTACCAAAGATATCAACAAGCAAATCAACAAGTTGCGGGTTGGCCTCAAAGAGAGAGAAGACCTGAACACCTGCAGGTAGCCCCGCCAGAAACCCATCAAGCGCAATCAACGCTTCATCTGGCTTCGCAGCCTCAGACAACCGGCGCAGCAACTCTGGTCGCAGTCGATTGAAAATTTCAACAGCACGCGATGATCTAAGTGCCGGATAGGTATTCCAGCGGGCGATCACCTCTTCATCAAATGAATACCCCTGTTCGACCTCCTTTGGCGCCATCATATCCGGCGCAAAGAAATCCTCGGTCAGCCGGTGTACCTCTTCAATGCGATCACGCCATTCGGCTTTCAGTTCCGCTAGATTGCGGCCCATCAAACAGGCAATGCGTTCCAGTCCTTCTTCGGTCTTTGGAAGGTCATGAGTCTGGGCATCGTTGATCATTTGAATGCGATGTTCGACCTCACGATGCGCACGATAGTGTTCGGATAGCTGATCGGCCACCTCGGGCTTTACCCAGCCTTTGTCCGCGAGTTTTTTCAGTGAGGAAACGGTTTCCCGACCTCGCAATTCTGGGTCTCGACCACCGGCAATCAGCTGACGGGTTTGGGTGAAAAACTCGATCTCTCGAATGCCCCCGCGCCCTAGTTTCATATTGTGGCCTGCAAGTTCAACTTTGCCGCCTAAGCCTTTGTGTTCACGTATTCTTAGCCGCATATCATGGGCTTCGTGAATGGTCGCGAAATCCAGATGCTTACGCCAAACGAAAGGTCTCAACGTTTTTAGAAACTTCGCGCCCGCCTCTTTGTGACCCGCGGCAGGGCGCGCTTTGATATATGCTGCCCGTTCCCAGGTGCGACCAAGGCTTTCGTAGTAGCGTTCCGCCGCTTCCATCGCGAGACAGACAGGTGTGACGGCCGGATCAGGTCTGAGGCGCAGGTCCGTGCGGAACACATAGCCCTCACCAGTGATGTCACTGAGCAAGGCCATCGCACGCCGGGTTGCCCTCACCAATGAGGCGCGCGCATCGTGAAAGTCGTCACGGTCATAGCGCGTCTCATCAAACAGACAGATCAGGTCGATGTCACTGGAATAGTTAAGCTCATGAGCACCCATCTTGCCCATCGCCAGTGCCACCATGCCCCCGGCCTCAGCGATATCGTCTTCGGTTGCGCCAGGAAGCTTTCCGCGCGCGATTTCTTTCGCCACCATGGCTTCCAGCGCGATTTGACAGGAAAGATCAGCGAAATCTGTGAGTGTGCTTGTGACCTTCTCTAACGTCCAAACACCAGCGATATCCGCCAGAGCTGTGATCAATGCGATCCGTCGTTTTCCCTGTCGCAATGCATGGCTTAACGCATCTGGGGCAACCTCTTTCAGCTCCGCATATAAATCAGTTACAGCCTGATCAGGATCATCCAGAGCAGGTTCCAGCCAGGTTTGCTCCTTAAGAAGTAATCCACGCAGATAGGGACTGCTGGCACCCACTCCGATCAGAAGAGGTTTTATCTCTCCGTCGACAATGGTCAGTTGATCAGACAGATCATCCGCGATTTCCTGATCGAACGGCCGCGGTAAACGGCTCATGTTATTGGCAAAACTCATGCTTCGAAGATGCGTTGCCTCTCTTCTCTGGTCAATGTGGCATCACGGTTTTTGCGGTGAACGGGCAACATAAATCCATGCACTGAACGCCTGGGCCTCTGTGTCCTTGACTTTAAGGGGCCAAAATCCGAGGCCAGCATCAGGAATACTTAACGAGTTCATTTAATTGTGGGGGACACAATGAAAACTATTGTTGCAATTCTGGCGATTGTCGCCGCGACATCACCTGCCATCGCAGGAGGCATGGCTGATCCAGTGATCGAAGCACCCGTTATCGAAGCAGATGCTTCTTCTAGCGGCAATGAGGCCGCAACTGTGATGGCGATCATGACCATTGCGATGCTTTGGGCCGCTTTAGACAACTGATCAATCAAATCACATGACATGAAAAAAGGCGCTCTGTTCAGAGCGCCTTTCTTTTGTGTGTCCAGGATAACTTAGTGCGCGACAGCACCTGGTTTGTCAGCTGCTTTCAAAGCGGCAGCTGCGGCCTCTTCTGCCGCCTCATCCCATTCGATAGGCTCAGGCTTAGCAACCAATGCACGCTCAAGAACTTCAGAAACGTGGGTCACAGGGATAATTTCCAGCCCTTCTTTCACGTTATCCGGGATCTCAGCCAGATCCTTTTCATTCTCTTCCGGGATCAGCACGGTTTTGATCCCGCCACGCAATGCTGCGAGCAGTTTTTCTTTCAAACCACCGATCGGCATCGCGTTGCCCCGCAATGAGACCTCACCAGTCATGGCAATGTCTTTACGGATCGGAATGCCTGTCAGCACGGAGACAATCGACGTCACCATCGCAAGACCTGCAGATGGGCCATCTTTTGGTGTCGCGCCATCCGGTACGTGCACGTGGATGTCGATCTTATCGAACTTCGGAGGTTTCACCCCGATCTCCGGCGCAATCGAGCGCACATAAGAGCTTGCCGCATCGATGGATTCCTTCATCACATCGCCAAGCTTACCGGTGGTCTTCATGCGACCTTTACCCGGCAGTTTCAGCGCTTCGATGTGTAGAAGATCACCGCCCACGCTGGTGTAAGCCAGCCCTGTCACAACGCCGATCTGATCTTTGCTTTCAGCCAAACCATAGCGGAACTTCTTCACCCCAAGGAATTCGTCGAGGTTATCCGCAGTAACAGTCACGCTTTCAGCCTGCTTGCGCACGATCTTGGTGATCGCCTTACGCGCTATCTTACCAATTTCACGTTCAAGGTTTCGAACGCCCGCTTCGCGCGTGTAAGTGCGTACGATTTCCTGCAGCGCTTCTGGTTCCAGAGCAAACTCTTTCGCCTTCAAACCGTGGTTCTTCACCTGCTTCGGAATAAGGTGACGATGCGCGATCTCAGCCTTTTCCTCTTCGGTGTAACCCGCCAGTGGAATGATCTCCATCCGGTCCAAAAGCGGACCTGGCATGTTGTAGCTGTTGGAGGTGGTTAGGAACATGACGTTTGAGAGATCATATTCCACCTCAAGGTAGTGATCCACAAAGGTGCTGTTCTGTTCTGGGTCCAATACCTCCAGCATCGCAGAGGCCGGATCGCCACGGAAGTCCTGACCCATCTTGTCGATTTCATCAAGCAAGATCAGTGGGTTAGTCGTCTTTGCCTTCTTCAGTGCCTGAATGATCTTACCTGGCATAGAGCCAATATAAGTCCGGCGGTGACCACGGATTTCGCTCTCATCGCGCACACCACCAAGGGAGATGCGGATGAACTCACGACCAGTCGCTTTCGCCACGGATTTACCCAGAGAGGTCTTACCAACACCCGGAGGGCCAACAAGGCACATGATCGGGCCTTTCAGCTTCTTGGAGCGTTGCTGAACCGCAAGGTATTCGACGATGCGTTCTTTGACTTTCTCAAGCCCGTAGTGATCGTGATCCAGCGTCTCTTGCGCTTTGTTCAGGTCTTTTTTGACGCGGGATTTGGTGCCCCACGGAATAGAAAGCATCCAATCCAGATAGTTGCGCACAACTGTGGCTTCCGCGGACATCGGCGACATGTTCTTAAGCTTCTTCAGCTCAGCGTCGGCCTTTTCCTTAGCTTCCTTAGACAGCTTGGTCGCGGCAATCTTTTCTTCCAGCTCCTGGATTTCACCAGAACCGTCTTCGCCATCGCCCAGTTCCTTCTGAATGGCCTTCATCTGCTCATTCAGATAGTACTCGCGCTGGGTCTTCTCCATCTGCGATTTCACGCGGGTTTTGATCTTTTTCTCAACCTGCAGCACGGACATTTCGCCCTGCATCAGGCCAAAGACCTTCTCCAGACGCTCAGACACTGACAGCGTTTCCAGAAGTTCCTGCTTCTGATCAACTTCCACACCCAGATGGCCAGACACAAGATCAGCCAATCGCGCAGGCTCTTCGGTTTCAGAAACCGCGCTCAGCGCTTCTTCAGGTATGTTTTTCTTGATCTTGGCGTAGCGTTCAAACTCATCACCAACGGAACGCAGCAGCGCTTCGATGGTCGTCGCATCGCCTGGAATTTCATTCAGATATTCAGCAGTCGCTTCAAAGAAAACATCGTTTTCCAGGAAGTCATTGATCTGCACACGCGCCTGACCTTCGACGAGCACTTTTACTGTGCCGTCTGGCAGCTTCAAAAGCTGCAGAACGTTCGCCAAAACGCCGGTGCGGTAGATGCCTTCTGCTTCTGGATCGTCCTCTGCCGGATCGATCTGGCTCGCCAGAAGGATTTGTTTGTCGTCCTGCATCACTTCTTCAAGCGCGCGGACGGATTTTTCACGGCCCACAAACAGCGGCACAATCATATGTGGGAAGACCACAATGTCGCGCAGTGGTAGGACGGGATAGGATGAATTGAGTGGCTCTTGCATACTCGGTCCTTATTCTTGGCAAGACAGCCCGGCCCCGCTTTGCGGCAACACTTGCTGTCTCCTCTTTCGAGTTTTCTATCTGGTACGGCTCGGCATGGGTTTCAACCCGCGCACCTCTTTGTTGTCCTCAGCATGCCCTTTGGTGACGAGGACCACAAGAGTGGATTTGTTGGAATTCACCCGGAATTAAGGAATGTTATAGGGCCTTAACCAGAGCTATCCGTTGAAGCATTAAAAGGGTTCAATATCACCCTGCGCCCGCCCCGCGTGGAAATCCTTTTCCCAGGCCTCAAAGGTCCCTGCAGCAATCGCGTCCCGCATGCCCTGCATGATATCTTGGAAGTAATGCAGGTTATGCCATGTCAGCAGCATGCCCGAGATCATCTCATTAGAGCGGAACACATGGTGTAGGTAGGCACGTGAATAGTTCCGGCACGCTGGGCAGCCGCATTTTTCATCCAATGGTCGAGGATCGTCAGCGTGGCGTGCGTTCTTAATGTTCAAAACACCGTTGCGAGTGAAAACCTGCCCCGTGCGACCTGAACGCGACGGCAAAACACAGTCCATCATGTCGATGCCGCGTTTCACTGCGCCTACGATGTCATCAGGCTTGCCAACGCCCATCAGATACCGAGGTTTATCGACTGGCAGCTGATCCGGCGCGAATTCCAGAGTGGAGAACATGGCTTCCTGCCCTTCCCCAACAGCCAGACCACCAACAGCATATCCATCAAAGCCGATCTCTTTTAACGCCTCAGCGCTTTCTTCGCGGAAATCTTCCTCAAGACCACCTTGCTGAATGCCAAACAAAGCATGGCCGGGACGATCCCCAAAGGCATCCCGACTGCGCTGGGCCCACCGCATCGACAGGCGCATCGATTCAGCAATCTGGTCCCGATCTGCGGGCAATGCAGGGCATTCGTCAAAACACATGACGATGTCAGAACCGAGTAGCTTTTGGATTTCCATCGAGCGTTCCGGTGTCAGCTCGTGTTTGGAGCCGTCGATGTGGCTTTGGAAGGTTACGCCCTTTTCTGTCAGTTTGCGCAGGCCAGCCAGCGACATCACCTGAAAGCCGCCAGAGTCCGTCAGAATGGGACGCTCCCAGTTCATGAACTTGTGCAGACCACCCAGGCGATCAATGCGCTCCGCCGTTGGGCGCAGCATCAGGTGATAGGTGTTGCCCAGAAGAATATCGGCGCCTGTTGCGCGGACACTTTCTGGCATCATGGCCTTCACAGTTGCCGCTGTCCCTACAGGCATGAAAGCCGGTGTACGGATCTCGCCGCGCGGTGTCGAAATCACCCCGGTCCGGGCCTTGCCATCGGTGGCTTTCAATTCGAAGGAAAAACGGCTGGTCATTAGTCACCTTTTTAGCTTTGCGCTCTCCTTACGCTGACTTAGTAAGGTTGTAAAACAGCTCATCGGCAACCACGTTATAAGCGGGTTATAGATTTTTAGGGGGACATTTATGATCGAAGAAATTCTATCGGAAAACATCGTTCTGCTCGCAGCAGCGGTATTTGTAATTATTGTTATTCTCAAAGGTGTTCGGATCGTTTCACAATCTGAGAAACATGTTGTGGAGCGTTTTGGGAGACTGCATTCCGTGCTTGGGCCGGGTATCAACTTTGTCGTGCCCTTCCTGGATGTGGTGCGTCACAAGATTTCCATTCTGGAACGTCAGCTGCCAACAGCCAGCCAAGACGCGATCACCAAGGACAACGTTTTGGTGCAGGTAGACACCTCGGTGTTCTATCGCATCACTGAACCAGAAAAGACCGTCTACCGGATCCGCGACGTTGATGACGCGATCTCAACCACAGTAGCCGGCATTGTGCGGGCCCAGATTGGCCGGATGGATTTGGATGAGGTCCAGGCCAATCGTGCGCATCTGATCGATACAATCAAATTGTCAGTCGAAGACGCGGTGGATGACTGGGGTATCGAAGTAACCCGGGCGGAAATTCTGGATGTGAACCTAGATCAGCAAACCCGCCAAGCGATGTTGCAGCAGCTGAATGCGGAACGTGCCCGCCGCGCTCAGGTAACAGAAGCCGAAGGTCAGAAACGCGCGGTGGAACTGCACGCCGATGCCGAACTCTATGAGGCAGAACAAAAAGCCAAAGCGCGCAGGATTTCAGCTGAAGCCGAAGCCTATGCAACTGAAGTTGTGGCGCAAGCCATTAAAAATAACGGTATCGAAGCCGCTCAGTATCAAGTTGCTTTGAAACAGGTTGAGGCTCTGAATGCGCTGGGCAATGGTGATGGTAAACAGACCATTGTGGTGCCAGCCGCGGCACTTGAGGCCTTTGGCGACGCCTTTAAACTGCTTAAGGGAGGTTCATAATGGACGCACTTCTAACCACCTGGTGGGTTTGGCTAGCAGCGGCTTTGGTCTTAGGCATTCTCGAAATGCTCATCCCCGGCTTTATTTTCCTGGGTTTCGCAATCGGCGCGGCCGTGGTTGGCATCGCGCTGCTGGGACCTCTTGGTCTGCTATCTGTTCCAGCCATCCTTCTCATTTTCGCGGTGATATCTCTCGCGGCTTGGCTGGGCTTGAAAAAGCACTTCGCACTGCCAAAAGGTCAGGTCAAAACCTTTGATCACGACATCAACGACTAATTGAGGGCGCATGTGCGCCCTTCTCTTTTGCTTTTTTCCAAATACTCTCGTCGCATGCGCCTTCGGTTACCCGGTCCGTCAATCCAATTGCATGCCCCCTCTGGACGCCCCCTGCCTTATTCCCTATATCAACGCTCAGGAATAAACAGGTAATCAAATGACTCAGGAAAACGATCCCGTAGAGGGCACACCTCTGATCACGCCATCAAGCATCGAACACCCGCTGTTTGATGCCTCTGTTGAAGCTGTGCGCAGCGTCTATGACCCTGAGATTCCAGTGAATATCTATGATCTCGGCCTCATCTACACCATCGACATCAACGATGAAAACGAGGTGAATGTGATCATGACCCTCACTGCACCGGGCTGCCCTGTTGCTGGTGAAATGCCAGGCTGGGTACAAGAAGCCATCTCTGGTGTAGCCGGTGTGAAGACCGTGGATGTTGCCCTTGTGTGGGAACCCCCATGGGGCATGGAAATGATGAGCGACGAAGCCCGTTTGGAATTGGGCTTCATGTAAACCACGGCCCTTCGGGGCCGTTTTTCGTTTGCGCTCAAAGTCGCACGCATTAACCTCGCACCCAATTTAGGGTGCGTTTGGCATTATGCAGCCTATTTTGGGCGCTATTGCAAATATGCAACCAAAATAGGCTGCATTATCCATATAGCAACCAAAATAGGTTGCGTTTAATCATTCGCAACCTATTTTGGGTGCATGACAAACGACAAAATTCAGCTGGTAGCAGTGTTTACCGGGGATCTGGTTGGATCAACCAATCTGACGAAAGCGCAGATTGATGCTGCATTCAGCCTGCTCGAAAACTGCGCAAAACGGGCTGAAGAGTGGCATGGAACTTCACACAGTTTCTCCCGTCACCGAGGGGATGGATGGCAAGTCATTCTTGAGCATCCTAAGTACGTCCTTCGATTGGCGATCATATTCCGAGCAGCGCTGAAATCACTAGGCCCAGAATTTGACACCTATATCGGCATTGCTGACGGCAAAGTGGATGTTTCAGACCAAACCGATCTAAACAAAAGAAATGATAGGGTTTTCATAGATTCTGGCCGCGCTTTAGAAGCTGTGAAATCCGGTCCAAAACTCGATATCCACATGGCATACGACAGTAACTCAGCTGAAGCCGCGGCAATTACCCTAGCCGATAAAATTGTCTCCGACTGGACCCCAGCACAAGCTGAAGCAATCACGCAAATGCTAATCAACACGAGTCCACCAAATTACACTAAATTAGCAAAAATTTTAGGAAAATCACGACAGACTGTTACCAAGACACTCACGGCTGCGGGTCTTCATAGTATTTCAATTGCAATAAATCTCATGGAACAAACCGATGATTGAAACCATAGTCGCCCTCTTCGCGGCTCATGTTTTGGCCGATTATGTGTTTCAAACCAACAAGATGGTCACGCGCAAGAATGAACTGCCCTTTCTCGCTTACCATGGCGTCATCGTCCTTGGCACCGCCATTTTAGCGACCGGAAGCATTGCAATTCCGATCTTCATTCTTACTGGCCTGCACATACTGACGGATTGGATCAAAACCCAATTCAATGACGGGATTGAAGCACATCTCTCCGACCAAATCGTACATCTGGCAACGCTGACTGCCGTTGCCGCCTTCGCGCCTGATATTTGGAGCGAAGGCGTTTGGGCCCCGGCCCCAGAATTTACGCCCCATGCCATGCTTCTTATAGCTGGCGCGATCTACGCGACGCGTGCCGGAGGTTTTGCTGTTGGTATTCTGATGACCCCTTACGGCCCCTCCTTTTCCAAAGACAGCCTGCCCGGAGGCGGCAAGATGATCGGCCTACTCGAAAGAGGACTGATCTATGTACTCGTGTTGGCGGGACTGCCGATCGGGATTGGTTTTCTTGTTGCTGCAAAATCCGTGTTAAGATTTGAGACAGCGAAGGAAGGCGATGCGGCCGAAAACAGAAAACGGTCTGAATACATCATCATAGGCACGCTGGCTTCTTTCGGCTGGGCCATTTTGGTCAGCCTCGCAATTTTGTTTCTTCTGGCACAGCTGCCAGACCTTGGCATTGCAATGCCCAAGCCCTAAATAGGCATCAAAGGAGCATCTTATGTTCGGCATTCCAGGCAAACAGGCGGTCACTCTGACCCCGGCGGCAGCAAAGCAAATCGTGAAACTGATGGAACGTGATGGCCATCAGGGCTTGCGTATTGGCGTCAAGAAGGGCGGCTGCGCGGGCATGGAATACACCATGGAATATGTCGATGAGGTCAATCCGATGGATGAGACTGTCGAACAGGATGGTGCACGCGTCATGATCGCGCCGATGGCACAGATGTTTCTCTTTGGTACAGAGATCGATTATGAGGTCTCTCTGCTTGAAGCGAGCTTCAAGTTCAAAAACCCAAATGTGACCGAGGCCTGTGGCTGCGGGGAATCCATTAAATTCGCTGATATGTGATAGGCAGAACGGCAGGCCCGTTCTGCCTTGTCTTCAAAGCACTGATTTAAGCCGCTGCTACCAGTGTGCCGAAACAGATTTTGTTCTGATCCAGATCCCGCACATAAGCCGAGAAATAAGGCCCACGCAGGTTTGGCGCGCCTTCACAGGTTCCACCTAAATCGATGGCTTTCTGATGCAGGCGCTCCACCTCATCATTGGAGCCAGCGTCAAAGCCCACCATCATCCCATTGCCCTTTGTCGCAGGTTCTTCATCAAACGGGGTTGCAACAGCAAACGCCGCACCCTCAGACATCCAATATGTCATCCGATCGGTCGCCATGGCTTGCGCAAACCCTGTTCCTTCAAACAGTGCATCATAAAATTTAGCTGCTGCGTCTCTGTCGTTTGTACCAACAACAAAATAGTTCATCTTCATAGAGTTAGGTCTCACTGAATTTTAGGATCAAGTGACCACGCGATGGGCGTCGTCATGCGCTTTACTTACACACCCTTCATGTCAATTTCTGTCGGCTGGAAATTCATCAGACAGGAAATATAAAAGTGCTCCCTCTGCTGTCTTGTGCTTTGCCGCGACAATAATGTTAGCGCCATCACCTTGACCCTACTGAGCTGAACACGCAAAACACTCTCAGCTTATAGACACCTGCAGGAAGGAAGTTCCGATGCGCCGCAAACTTGCCGCTGGAAACTGGAAAATGAATGGTACAGCTGCCCAATTGGCCGAGCTGACCGCAATGACAGAAGTTGCCAACACAGAGCAAACGGATGTTCTGATTTGCACCCCAGCGACTTTGGTGAACCGTGCTGCGGATACAGCATCTGGCTCAGCTGTCGCCATCGGCGGACAGGATTGCCATGCCAATGCATCCGGCGCGCACACAGGTGATATCTCTGCGGCCATGCTCGCAGACGCAGGCGCAAGCCACGTAATCACTGGTCACTCTGAGCGCCGCGTGGATCATGCTGAGACCGATGCTGTGATCGCTGCAAAGTCCGAAGCGGCTTATGCCAACGACCTTATTGCCGTGATCTGCATCGGTGAAAGCTTGCAAGAGCGCGAAAGCGGTCAGACACTAGACGTTGTAGGCACCCAACTTCAGGGCTCGACACCAGATGCGGCCACTGGTGCAAACACTGTGATTGCTTATGAACCTGTATGGGCGATTGGCACCGGTAAAGTTCCAACGCTGGATCAAATCGCCGAAGTGCATGACTTCATCCGTGCAAAACTGGTAGAACGTTTCGGTGCCGAAGGTGAAGCAATCCGTGTGCTCTATGGCGGTTCCGTGAAACCATCCAATGCATCAGAGATTTTTGCTGTCTCTAACGTGGATGGCGCCTTGGTGGGTGGCGCGAGCCTGAAAGCCAGCGACTTCAACGCGATTATCTCAGCGCTCGACGAAGCCTGATCTGGTCGTCTTCGTTTCGGCAAGAACTTCCGATGATCTTAGAAATCAGACATTACACGATTAAGCCCGGTTTCCGGGAAAGCTTCATAGAATTCTTTGAACGAGAAAATCGTCAGGCTTTGCGTGACGCTGGCATGCTGGTGTTTGGTCCTCTCCGAGATTTGGAAAACCCAGACAAGGTTCATTGGGTCAGAGCATTTTCGACATTGGAAGACCGAGAGCGGATCAAAAACGAATTCTACCATGGCCCCGTATGGCACAAAGACATTGAACCAAAGGCCATGTCGATGATCGCCCATTACGAGTGTGAAGTAACAGAAACGACAGGTGGTTTTGAAAACTTCTCTGGAGAAGCGACACTCTGAACTTCAAGTCATTATCAAATCAAAAAAGGCGCGTCTCGAAAGACGCGCCTTTTTATTTCAGTTGCCTGACGGATCAGAACACGATGTTCATCATCACCATTGAAACGATCAGGAACAGGATCGTCATGATGCCGCCGGACTTCACAAAGTCGATCACCTTGTAACCAGCTGGGCCCATGATCAACGCGTTCACCTGGTGGGTCGGGATCAAGAAACTGTTGGAGGTTGAGATCGCAACCGTCAAAGCAAAGATCGCCGGATCGCCACCTGCGGCGACTGCGATGGACACCGCGAGCGGCACCAGAAGAACTGTTGCACCTACGTTGGACATCACCAGAGTGAAGATGGTTGCGAGGACAGCCACGCCAACCTGTAGAGACCAAATGGGCCAGCCTTCCAAGAGCGAAAGAATCTGATGTGCAATCCATTCAGCCGTCCCGGTACTTTGTACTGCCATACCCAATGGTATGAGGCTGGCTAAGAGGAAAACGGTTGTCCAGCTGACGGCCTCGTAAGCTTCGTCAATATCAAGAACACCCGTCAGGATCATGCCCACGGCTCCTGTGAGCAGACAGAGTGACAGGCGAATGTCGGTGAAAAGGATCATGCTCAGCGCAATTGCGAAGAAGAGCACCGCAAAACCGAGTTTACGCGGGCGCAGCTCCTCACGTGGGAAATCCTGTGTCACAACCACAAAGTCACGGTCGCGGGTCAAACGGGTCAGAGACTCCCAAGTGGAGTGGATGACCAGAGTGTCCCCTGCATGGAAAGGCTCTTCACCCACCGCTGTCGGTTCGTGATCTTCTGTCTGCATATAGCTGAGTGTTTCTTCATCTCGGTGGATCGCGAGAAGAGACGCGCCGTATGTCTTACGGAACATCAGGTCATGCGCACATTTGCCGATGATGCCAGAACCAGGTGGGATAACGACCTCGGCCACGCCGGATTTGGTGGCCGCATAGTCTTCCGCGAATACATCCAATTCTGTGTGCAGCGTGAAGCCTTCATCCAGAACCATAGAGCGCACTTCTTTGCGCGCGCCGAGGATGGCCAAACGACATGGGGTTTCAACTGGCGTTGAAATCATCGGGGCGAACCATCGCTTACCATGCAGCGCCGAACCGATGATATAGACGTGATACTGCTGCATCAGCTCATCAAAGGTTTTACCTTCACAAGGGTGACCCGCTGGAATGGAAATCTCGTGAATATCTGTGCGCAAGCCATAGATATTCTTGAGGAATTCTTTCAGAGATTGGGCGCTTGTACCGTCCCCTGTCTTGGCACCGGCTGGTAGAACCCAGCGGCCAAAGACCACAAAATAGATAATGCCTGTAATCACGAGGCAGACCCCAATTGGCGTCACTGCGAAAAGATCGAAGATCTCCATCTTCTGCCCCTCAGGCAGGCTCGCATTGGATGTTAGGATCAGGTCATTCAGCAGGATCAAAGGAGAGGAACCAACCATTGTCATGGTGCCGCCGAGGATGGCGCAGAAACCCATCGGCATCAGCAGACGCGACATCGGAATTTCTGTCCGTACTGAAATCCGGCTGACAACTGGCAGGAAGAGCGCCGCAGCACCCACGTTTTGCATAAAGGAGGAAATAACACCCACTGTGCCCGAAATGATCGGAATAATACGGCCTTCAGTTTTACCGCCGCGCTTCAGGATAACCGCGGCCACCTTACTCATGATGCCCGTTTTATCGAGCCCGGCCCCGATGATCATCACGGCTATGATGGAAATCACCGCGTTCGAGGCAAAACCATTGAACAGCTGAGTGACGTCCGCAACGCTCGAAGTTGCAGGAATCTGAGAGATCAGCCCCAATAGAACCATCACAAGGATAGCGGCTAAGTCGATCCGAACAATCTCTGAGACAAATAGAAAAACGGTAAATGCCAGCAATCCTAAGACCACCATCATTTCCAAAGTAAGGGTAATAGATTCCAAAACGCGCTTCCTCCTGGAAATTTTATTACAAGGACAGTCAACGATGGGCAACGGCAGCTGGCGCGCTAATTGACGCGGAGATGTAAATAATTCGGTTGCAATTGTGCCTGCGATTGTAAATCTGACGCTATGCTCAAGTTGCACCAACCACCGACAGACTCAGGTTTCGTTCAGAACCCCTATCCTTTTTACGAACAGGCTCGTGAAAACGGCCCAATTCACTATTGGGACGACTACGGCATGCCTGCAGCGTTCAGCTATGCGACTGTGTCGATGTTGCTTAAGGACCGGCGTTTAGGACGTGAGGTGCCCCCTGATCTGGCGACCGAGCCCGCACCTCATACAAAGCCGTTTTACGCAATCGAAGCGCACTCCATGCTGGAGCTGGAACCTCCTCGACACACCCGTCTCAGGGGCCTTGTAATGCGCGCTTTCACCAGCCGTCGCATTCAAAGTTTGGGTCCGGAGATCGAAGTCTTATGCAAAGAGCTTTGCGAGACCTTTCCAAGTGAACCCTTTGATCTTCTTGAACATTACGCAACGAAAGTCCCTGTTATTATCATTGCGCGCATGTTGGGTGTACCGGAGACAATGTGCGATCAGCTTTTGAAATGGTCCAACGCAATGGTCGCCATGTATCAGGCGTCGCGCAGCCATCAGACAGAGCTTGATGCAGCGACTGCCTCGCAGGATTTTTATAACTTCATGCGGGACTATATCGAAGAGCGTCGAGAGACACCGGGAGATGACCTGTTAACGGAACTGATCGCAGCGGAGGAGGACGGAGATCGGCTGACAACGGATGAGATGATCTCGACCTGCATTCTGCTTCTCAACGCAGGGCATGAAGCAACAGTACACACGATCGGCAATTCCGTAAAAACGCTTTTGGAAACCAAGACGGATCTTGGATGCCTAACCGAAGACCGCATTCAATCGGCCGTGGAAGAACTGATCCGCTTTGATCCACCCCTGCACATGTTTACACGCTACGCCTATGAAGAGGTTGAGGTTGGCAATCACACTCTGAAACCCGGAGATCAGATTGCTCTATTACTGGGGGCGGCGAACCGCGATCCAAACATGTGGGAAGACCCGAATACCTTCAATCCGAACCGTGTGATCAAAACCAATATGGCTTTTGGAGCAGGCAGGCATTTCTGCATCGGCGCGCCGCTCGCGCGCCTAGAGATGCAGATCGCCCTGCCCGCGCTCTTTGAACGCCATCCTGGGCTCTCACTCGTTGAGCCGCCTGAATACGCGAATGTCTATCACTTCCATTGCCTCAAGAAGCTGATGGTGAAAACCTAAACTCCGTCAGAGCGGTAGATGTGTGGTCGATTTGATCTCTTCCATCGACAGGAGCGCCGTTACATTGTGCACGCGCACTTCTGAGATCAGCGCCTGATAAAACGTGTCATAGGCCCGCGCATTGGCGACTCGGACTTTCAGGATGTAATCTATGTCGCCTGCCAAACGGTGCGCTTCCTGAACTTCAGGACGATCTTTCAACGCTTTTAGGAACTTCGCCTGCCAATCTGCCTCATGGGCGCTTGTGCGGATCAGAACAAAGAAGCAGGCCTCAAAACCAAGCGCCTCTGCATCGAGCAAAGCCGTTTGTTGCTTGATGATTCCACCCTCGCGCAGCTTGCGAATACGGTTCCAAACCGGGGTCTTGGAAGACCCCACGCGCTTGGCAATTTCGTCCAATGAGAGCGCTGCATCCTGCTGCAGCTCGTTGAGGATTTTCCGATCCATATCGTCTATTCGCAACGCCATTCCAATTTCCTCGCTTATCAGGAATATTCTGCCCAACTGCGCCAACACATAGAACAAACGTTTCTATTTTTCCAGACATCTAGCGCCACATAGGAACATTTTCCTGTATTGCGCTCGAAATCGCAAGAAATTGAGACGCCAAAATGAAACACTATCCCGTCTACTTGTCTGTTAAAGGACAGCGCATCGCCCTCTCTGGCGGTGATGAGGCGGCTGTGGCGAAGTTGCGTCTCCTGATGAAGACCGAAGCTGACATCGTGGTTTACGCTAGTGATCCGGTTGCAGACATACAAAATTGGGCAGCGCGGGGCAAAATCTCCCTGATTCCACGCGCTCTTGAGGCGGGTGACCTATCTGATGAAGTTCTCTTCTATGCAGCAGATGAGGATGAGGAAGAGGACGCCCGCACCTCAAACATCGCCCGCGACGCCGGCGTATTGGTGAACATCGTCGACAACCTTGAAGACAGCCAGTTCATCACCCCAGCGATTGTGGATCGTGATCCGGTCACAGTGGCCATCGGCACGGAAGGCGCAGCACCTGTGTTGGCGCGCGCCATTAAGGCCGACCTTGAAGAGCGTCTCTCGCCAAATCTCGGCATGCTGGCACGTGTTGGTAAGACCTTCCGCAAGGCTGTAGAGGCCCTGCCCTTTGGTCGTCCGCGCCGTGACTTCTGGGCGGATTACTACTTCAAAGCGGGTCCTCGCGTAGAAACCAAAGGCGAAGTTGCAGCACAGCAAGAGCTCGACGAGCTTCTGTTTCAGCACATCTATGCTGACAAACAGCCGGGTCACGTGGCTTTCGTTGGTGCAGGCCCGGGTGACCCTGAACTACTGACCCTGAAAGCGCGCAAGGCTTTGGATGTGGCGGATGTTGTGATCTACGACCGTCTTGTTGCGCCAGAAATTCTGGAACTGGCCCGTCGCGAAGCGAAGCTGATCGATGCAGGCAAAACGCCTTATGGTCAGCATACTCCTCAGGAACACATCAACGGCCTGATCGTAGACCACGCTTTGCAGGGTCATCTGGTTGTCCGTCTGAAATCTGGCGATCCAACCGTCTTTGGCCGCCTCGATGAAGAACTCGAAGCCTGCGATGAGGCCCATGTGGCTTACACCGTTGTACCAGGCATCACCGCGGCCTCTGCAGCTGTTGCTTCCGTTGGTCAAAGCCTGACCAAACGCGGACGTAATACAAGCGTGCGCTTTCTGACCGGCCACGCGATCGATGGCTTTGCTGACCATGATTGGCGCGAACTGGCACAACCCGGTGCCGTCGCAGCCATCTACATGGGCAAAAAAGCCGCTCGTTTCATTCAGGGTCGTCTGATTATGCATGGTGCGGATCACGCAACCCCAGTCACCGTTGTGGAAAACGCATCCCGCGCAGATCAGCGCGTGATTGCATCCACACTTTCCTCTCTTCCACAGGATCTGGCCGAAGCCGATCTGACCGGACCAGCGCTGACTTTTGTCGGCCTCACTCCGCGTCGTGCCGCCGCCACCCTGACCAAGTTTCAACAACAGGAGCTCGCCTGATATGGCCCGCGCTTTCACACCTAAAGTCGTCACAGCAAACCACCTTCTGGAAGGTGATGTGATCTATATGACGGTCTCTGGCGAATGGACCCGCGATCTGTCCGAAGCAGAGCTGCTGACCGACGAAGCAGTCGCTGAAGAGCGACTGATCACAGCACAACAACAAGCGGCCGTCACTGTGGGCGCTTACCTTGCAGACGCAAAAGCAGGTGACGATGGTCGCCCTGCTCCAACCCATTTCCGCGAAGAGTTCCGCCGCACCGGCCCATCGAACTACTTCCACGGCAAACAGGCAGAGGCATAATCATGTATCAGTACAACGACTTTGACAGCGCCTTCCTCGCAGAACGCAACCGCCAGTTCCGCGCACAGGTTGAACGCCGCGTCGACGGCTCCCTGACAGAAGACGAATTCCGTCCGCTGCGTCTGATGAACGGGTTGTACCTGCAACTGCACGCCTACATGCTGCGCGTTGCTATTCCTTACGGCACCCTGTCCTCTGATCAGATGGACACTCTGGCTGTGCTGGCTGAGAAATGGGACAAGGGCTACGGCCACTTCACCACACGTCAGAACATCCAGTACAACTGGCCAAAGCTGAACGACGTGCCTGATATGCTGGACGAGCTGGCCAAGGTGAACATGCACGCCATCCAGACGTCCGGGAATACGATCCGTAACGTGACCGCTGATCATTTCTCTGGCGCGGCGGCGGATGAAGTGGCGGACCCACGTCCGATTGCGGAATTGATCCGCCAGTGGTCTACAGATCACCCTGAATTCCAAGCGCTGCCTCGGAAATTCAAAATCGCTGTCTCTGGCGCGATTGAAAACGATCGTGCGGTGATCAAGGCGCATGACATCGGCATCTACATCGTCAAGAACGATGCCGGTGAGATCGGTTACCAGATCGTTGTGGGTGGTGGCCTTGGCCGTACACCTATGATCGGTAAGGTTCTGAAAGACTTCGTAAAACAGGAAGACCTGCTCTCTTACCTGGAAGCGACTGTCTCTGTCTGGAACCTGCTGGGTCGCCGCGACAACAAGTACAAAGCGCGTATCAAGATCACCGTACACGAGCACGGCATCGAAGAAATCCAGCGTCGCGTGGAAGAGCGTTTTGCCCTGATCCGCCCAACGTTCGAAGGCTTTGACGTTGAACTGCTGAAAGAAATCGAAGCGCATTTCGCAAGCCCTGAGTTCCGCAGCGCGCCAACCGATGCATATGAAGCAGCATACAATGCGGACCCACTGTTCCGCAGCTGGGTTGACACCAACCTTGCCGCGCACAAGCAGGACGACTACGCGATTGTAACCATCTCGCTGAAGAAACACGGCGCGACACCGGGTGATGCATCCGCCGCGCAGATGCGCGTGATGGCGGATATCGCACGAAACTATGCGCACAATGAGCTGCGCATCAGCCACGAGCAAAACGTGATCCTGCCGCATGTGCATAAATCAGACCTTCCAGACATCTACGCTGCGCTGAAGGAAGCTGATCTGCACACGGCTAACATCGGTCTGATTTCGGACATCATCGCCTGCCCGGGCATGGACTACTGTGCGCTGGCGACCGCGCGCTCTATCCCAGTGGCTGAACAGATCGCTGAGCGTTTTGACGAGCTGAAAATCGAACATGACATTGGTCACGTTCAGATCAAGATCTCTGGCTGCATCAACGCATGTGGTCATCACCACGTCGGCCACATCGGCATCCTGGGTCTGGATCGCGCAGGCGTTGAAAACTACCAGATCACTCTGGGTGGTGACGCGACTGCGACAGCCGCTGTTGGTCAGCGCGTTGGTCCGGGCTTTGCCTATGACGAGATCGTCCCAGCGATTGAACGCATCATCGAAGGCTATCTGCAGCTGCGCGAGAGCTCCGATGAAACCTTCATCGAGACCTACCGTCGTGTCGGCCTGGAAGCGTTCAAAGGCTATATTTACCCTGAGAAACAAGCCAATGCAGCATGATCGGGTGAATAATCAATCGGCGATTACGCCTTTGTCCTTTGGAGGGGAAGCTTCCGCTGACCCGCTAAAGGAAAAGGTGGATCAGCTGAACGCGCGCTATAAGCACCACTCGGCGACGGCCGTGCTGGAGCGGGCGTTGAAAGACGATGACGTGGGCAAGCTTGCCCTCGTCAGCTCCTTTGGCGCGGAAAGCGTGGCCCTGCTGCATCTGGCGGCCATGGTGGATCGCAACATCCCTGTGCTGATGGTCGATACAGAGATGCTTTTCACTGAGACGCTGGAATATCAGCTAGAAGTGGCTGAACGTCTGAACTTGCAAAATATGCAGATCATCCGCGCTTCTGAGGTCTCTTTGGATGCAGAAGACCCGGATGGTACACTGCATCAGCGCGACACGGACGCTTGCTGTTCATTGCGCAAAACCCGCCCATTGCAGCGCGCGCTGCGGGATTACAATGGCTGGATTTCAGGCCGCAAACGCTTTCAGGCAGGTACACGTGCTCAGCTGGAGTTCTTTGAAGTCGAAGACTTTACCGGCCGTATCAAGGTGAACCCGCTCGCCTATTGGGCCCCTGAAGACGTCAAAGCCTACATGGAAGAAAACAACCTGCCGCGTCACCCTCTGGTGGCGAAAGGCTACCCGTCTATCGGCTGTGCGCCTTGCACAAGCCCTGTGAAACCGGGTGAAGACCCACGCTCCGGCCGTTGGCGCGGACAAGATAAAACCGAATGCGGCATCCATTTTGAAAACGGCAAAATGGTGCGCAATGGAGTAAACGCATGACTGTGATCATCACCGATACTGGCTTTGCAGCCGATGACTGGACTGAAGGTTTCGTTGCGCTTAGCAATGAAGACGAAGCGGCCAATGATATCAAAGCCTTGGACCTCGCATCTGATGTGTTCCCAGAAAACCTCGGCAACGCGATTGCCAATGTGGAATTCATCCGCATCGACTTTCCAAGCGCCGCTGATGGCCGCGGTTTCACCATCGCCCGCCAACTGCGTCTGATGGGTTTCAAAGGCCGCCTGCGCGCCAAAGGTCACGTTCTTGCTGACCAATACGCTATGGCGCGTCGCTCTGGCTTTGATGAAGTTGAAATCTCTGATGAACTCGCTGCCCGTCAGCCAGAAGATCAATGGCAGTTCCGCTCGGACTGGCAGGCACACGATTATCAAAACCGCCTGCGCGCCAAAGCAACAAGCTGAAGGCCCCATCTGACGCAGACATGTGCGAATTGGACATGTCGGCTATTCCCAGATTGGACCTGTCAAAACACGTAGAAACTGATAGATGGAAGGCGGTGTATGCCGCCTAATTGCACGATGAACGAGCTGACCAAAGTGACTGAAGCAACTGCTGTAGAAGCAAAAAAACCCGTCCTGCCAGACGCGCAGACCGTGACCGAAGTGAAACATTGGACCGATCGCCTGTTTTCCTTCAAGTGCACGCGCCCTGCCTCCCTGCGTTTCCGCTCTGGCGAATTTGTCATGATCGGCCTGATGGGAGATCCGCACCCAGAGACAGGCAAGCAGAAACCTTTGCTACGTGCCTACTCCATCGCCTCCCCATCCTGGGGCGAAGAGATGGAGTTCTACTCGATCAAAGTCCAAGACGGCCCGCTGACCTCGAAGCTCCAGCACATCAAGCCAGGTGATGAGATCATCCTGCGTCCAAAGCCTGTGGGCACATTGGTTCATGACGCGCTGATCCCCGGCAAGCGCATCTGGTTCTTTGCAACCGGCACCGGCTTTGCACCTTTTGCATCTCTGTTACGTGAGCCAGAGACTTACGAAAAATTCGATGAGATCATCATCACCCACACCTGCCGGGAAGCAGGTGAGCTGACCTACGGTCGAGAACTGATCGAGAGCCTAAAAGAAGACGAGCTCTTGAACGAAGTGATCGGCGAAGGCTTCTGGAAGAAGATCAAATACTACCCAACCACCACGCGCGAAGAGAGCGCCAAGATGGGCCGCATCACCGACCTGATGCGTTCTGGCGAAGCCTTCAAGGATCTGGGCGTGGAACCACTGAACCCAGACACAGACCGCGCGATGATCTGTGGCAATCTGGCGTTTAACCTGGAACTGAAGGACCTGTTTGAAAACGAATACGGTCTGGAAGAAGGGGCAAACTCCAAACCAGCGCATTATGTGGTTGAGAAGGCCTTCCTCGACTGATCGAGACGATATGAGTTTAAATTAAGCCGCTCAGTCATCTGGGTGGCTTATTTGCGTATATAACCTAACTTTCAGATGTAAATTTTCATCCCCAGCCACAGCCGTTAAAGCGGCGCAGACCTTTTCTTGGCTGGCGATCATGACACACCATCGTTCCGAACTTCTGATGCCTGCGGGCAATTTGCGCAAACTCAAGATGGCGATCCTTTATGGTGCGGATGCTGTCTATCTGGGTACGCCGGATATGTCCCTGCGCACGAAATCTCAGTTCTCGTTAGAGGACGTGATTGAAGGCGTGAATTTCTGCCATGAGCACGGCAAACGCGCCTACCTGACGCTCAATCTCTTCTCGCACAACAAAGACATTCCAAAGCTTGATGAGTACATCGAGACCGTGCGTAAGGTGAACCCGGACGGATTGATCATCGCTGATCCGGGCGTGTTCCAATATGTGCGTGAGCGTGCGCCGGAAATCCCGCTGCATATCTCGACCCAAAGCAACATCTGCTCTTGGCTTTCTGTGAAGTTCTGGGAGCAGCAAGGTGCGCAGCTTTGCGTTTTAGCGCGGGAGGTTTCCTACCCGGAACTCAAAGAAATCCGGGAAAAATGCCCGGATATCAAACTGGAAGCCTTCGTGCATGGCGCCATGTGCATGACCTATTCAGGCCGTTGCCTGCTGTCGAATTTCATGGCGGAACGCGGCGCCAATCAGGGCAATTGCGCCAATTCCTGTCGCTGGAATTACACCTTCCGCCTGCGCCTGAAGGATGGCACCGTGCAGGACCTCAACATCACCGATGAAAACGCCGAGATGTTCGAATTCCTTCTGGAAGAAGGCTGTCGCCCGGGTGAGCTGATGCCGATCGAGGAAGATGCGCGCGGCTCTTATATTCTGAACTCCAAAGACCTCTGCATTATGCCCAAACTCGACGAATACCTGTCGATTGGCGTCGATAGCCTGAAAGTCGAAGGACGCGGGAAATCCGAATATTACGCCGCCATCGTAGCCCGCGCCTACCGGATGGCGATTGATGACTATTATGCAGACCCAGAAAATTGGGACCCCAAACCCTATATGCGCGAACTCGAGGCGGTCGGAAACCGGGGCTACACGCTGGCCTTCCATGATGGCCGGCTGACGAACTACGCTCACGGTTTTGAACACACTGCCTCTCTTGCTCAGTGGGAGTATGCAGGTGTGGTCACTGAGGTGACCGAAGATGCCTTCCTGATCGAGGTGAAGAACAAGCTTGAAGCCGGAGACGTTCTGGAATTCGTTTCGCCTATTGCGCGAGAGACCATCCTTCTACGTGCCTATGACTTTGAGGAGGCCGCCACAGGCAAGCGATTGGATGTGGTTCACGGCAGCACCAAGACGGTGATCCGCATCCCATTCGATTTGTTTGATCACGAAGAGCTGGACGTTTTAAAGACGCTCTTCCCGGTCTATTCGGTCCTACGCAAAGAACGCGCTCTGACAGAAGAACAGTGGAGCCGCATTCGATTGGATAAGCTCACGCAAGGCCTGGAAACCAGCGGTAAGGACAATCCGAAAACCTATGCGCGCCGGCGAGACAGTCTGATCGAAAACATTGGCGACGCGTCAGAAGAGCGTCGCTTCAAAACCAATCGCGTTGGAACGGAAGGCTGTTGTGGACGTGGGTGCAATGGCTGCCTGATCTTCTGGCAAGATGATCAATACGCAAAGGCGCGCGACGCGCTCTTGCGGCGCAAACAGGGTGAGCAGCTGAGCCGGGAAGAAGCCAAAACACTCAAGCTGGTGCCATAGTGCAAAACAAAAAAGCCGCAGCGTTTATAGCTGCGGCTTCCTTTTTGTGAACGTTTAAGATCAGAGACCCAGCGCTTCTTTGACTTGTGTCAGAGCTGCTTCCAGAAGTTCAGGATTGTTCTGTGCGGCTTCTACAGCCTTCGTCAAAGCAACCTTCTTCAGACCATCAAGCTCTGATCCGTCGATCAGCTCTGCCACTTTTTCCATGCTGAAATTCTCTGGAGACAAAAGATCGAGCGCAGACATGCCTGTGTCAGCCGCCGCATCTGCGGTTTCTGCTACAGTCTCAGCAGCTGCGTCTGTTGTTGCATCGACCGCTTCGCTCGTGGCTTCGGTCACAGCTTCAGTTGTGCCTTCCGCGGTTTCTGCAGCGTCTTTCACCATCTCAGCTGCGCCTTCAACGACTTCGCCAGCGGCCTCTTCGGTAGCTTCAACGGTGCCATCAACGGCATCAGTCGCCGCATCACCAGCGCCAGTCAGGGCGTTGGTCGCATTCTCAAGAGCGTTATTCACCGCTTCTTCTGCGTCGTCTTTTGCCGCTTCGACGGCTTCTTCGACTTTCTCTCTCGCTTCCTCGACTGCGTTTTCAGCCTGTTCTTTCACGTCTTCAACCGCTTCGGTGACGGCATCTTGCGCTTCTTCAGCTTCTTCAACTACTTCCGCAGGTGCCTCGATTTCAGCAACGGGTGCTGCGTCCTCAGCGACCTCCGCGTCTTTCTGACCAAACAACACATAGCCTGCGACTGCGAGGCCAGCTGCGATAACAACCCAAATCAAATTTTTCATGGACTTTCTCCCATGTCCTTTCACCACGAAACCGTGGCATCTTTTCCATGATGACCAAATGCAGGCAGACAGGAAGGACAACAAGGGGGAAAGACTTGCGTTTTGGCGCAGAACCGCTGATTAACCGCTTGTATCGGCACAATCTCGCATATAGTTTGCAAACCCAAATCTGCTAATTATCGAAGGAAGAAAACCATAGCCCGCAGACCACACAATGCGCCTCCACAGCGCGACACTGGCCCACGTATCAACGACCGCATCCGTGCACCTGAAATTCGCCTGATCGGCGCCGAAGGTGAAAACGTAGGCGTCGTGCATCCCGCTAAAGCTCTGCAAATGGCGCGCGATGCTGAACTGGATCTGGTTGAAATCTCACCAAACGCCAACCCGCCCGTCTGCAAGATCATGGACTATGGTAAGTTCAAATACGAACAGCAGAAACGCGAATCTGAGGCTCGGAAGAAGCAGACCACCATTCAGGTGAAAGAAGTTAAATTCCGTCCAAACACCGACACGCATGACTATGACGTGAAAATGCGCAACGTGGTGAAGTTCCTGGAAAAGGGTGACAAGGTCAAAGTGACCCTGCGCTTCCGTGGCCGTGAAATGGCCCACCAGAACCTTGGTCGCGAACTGCTGGAGCGTGTTGCCGAAGACACCAAAGAAATCGGTAAAGTTGAGAACTTCCCTAAGATGGAAGGTCGTCAGATGATCATGTTGATCGGCCCACTGCCGAAGTGATCAACAGCTAATCGAGTGAGAAAACCCGGCCTTTTGGCCGGGTTTTTTGTTGTCCATGCGATAGGTATTCAGTCAGGTTCTCAGTTCCAGAAGCTCTGTTGCACGACTGCAGATCGAATGCCTTCAGAGGTCTCAACTGTTAACTGCATACCAGCATCCCAGTATTTTGCATCGACCATGCCTATCGCAACATTTGTTTTGAAATCTGGCGACCAGGCCGCCGACGTCACCTGCCCCACTTTCATCCCATCCTTCATCAGCGGCCAGGCAGCGGTGGGCGGCTTCACAGCGTCTCCTGAAATGGAAATCGCACGGATTTGCTGAACCGGGCCGCTCTCTTTTTCCCGTTTCATTGCCGCCAGTCCTGTATGATCACTGTCTTCAGTTGGATTGCAGAATTTACCCAACCCACATTCCATAGGTGTGTTTTCCATCGTCATGTCATTGCCATAGCTTAACAAGCCGCTTTCGATACGTTCGATGAGGTTGGGGCACCCCGGCCGCACATTGAGGTCAGCACCAGCCTCAAACAGCGCATTCCAAAGCGGCATGCCACAAGTCCCGCCCTCAACATAGACTTCATAGCCGCCTTGCTTTGAATACCCGGAGCGCGCGACAACGAAAGACGTGCCCTGAAACAACAGGCGCTTGTAGCGGAAGAAGCGAATATCCCGCACCTCATCCCCAAACACCCGCGCCATCAATTCGTCTGCTTTCGGACCTTGAATGGCAAGCGGTGAGACGTCAGGTTCAAAGACATTCACATCCAAACCGGCGCCAAGCGCCAGCCCCTTTACCCAGAACAAGAGATCGCTATCAGCGATAGAGATCCACCATCTGTCGTCACTGTGTTTGATCGCCACCGGGTCGTTCAGCATGCCACCGGTTTCATCAACGATGGGCACGTAATAGCACTGATCGTCTTGCATCTTATCCAGATTGCGCGGGGTCAGGCGTCTCATCAATTCGGATGCATCCGGACCTTTCAGCTCAACCTGTCTCTCACAGGAAACATCCCAGACCTGCACATGTTCTTTCAAGTGACGATAATCCGCTTCGACACTCTCAAAGACAGTTGCCAATAGCATCCGGTTGTAAACGGTGTAGGCCTTCACACCTTCTCTTTCGACACCTTCTGTAAAAGGTGTTTCGCGTAGGCGACGTGATCTAGACAGCATACTCATATTCGTGAACCTAATTCGGGGCGTTCCTGTTCCTGTGAATTCAGGAGATTGCCGGTTGACCAACACGGGGTAAGAAACGTGAGGTTTGTGTGGCCCCACAAGAAAAGATTTGCCGCGATCAAGCGATCGGGCAAGCGCCTAAATACTGTGCAATATGATAACGCTGCGTAACGGGTTTTCGAATTACGGGTTATTTCTGTCTCTCAGGGACCGCGCGGCCTCTCAGACTTATCGCCACTTGATCGAGCAGCCCATCGACGGAACCTGTTCAAGTGGCCCCTGCCCGGTTTTCGCGACCTGAATCATCGCATGGAACAGCTCACGTTCGGCCTCACTCGGCCTATTCATCCGCCCCGCCGCATCCAGGCGTCCGCGATATTGCAGGCCACCCACCGCATTGAAACCAAAGAAATCCGGGGTACAGACCGCACCATAAGCTTTCGCGACAGATTGGTCTTCGTCGTGGAGATAGGGAAAAGTGAACCCATGATCCCTTGCAAAATCTGTCATCGGATCAATTCCGTCCTGCGGATACATCTCCGCATCATTTGAACAAATCGCTGCAACGCCGACCCCATTTGATTGCAGTTCACCTGCGTCGCGCACAAGGCGATCAATCACGCCAACCACATAGGGGCAGTGATTGCAGATAAACATGATCAATGTGCCATTTGAACCGGCGACATCGGACAAGGCATAGGCCTTGCCATCGGTTGCAGGTAACAAAAATGCAGGCGCTGGCCAATCAAAGTCACAAACAGGTGGGTTCAATGCAGGCATGAAATATTCTTTCGCTGACTCAGTATTTCTGAATATGCGGAGCGTCTTCGGGTATCTGGTAGTACGCGCCCTTATCTTTCACAAAGATATGCCGACCCATCTTGAAATCGCTTGGATCATCCAAACAGCCCGCGCCGACAGACATGTGGTCTTCTTTGAACATCCGGTAAAATAGGCTCGATCCACATTTCGCACAGAACCCGCGCTCAGCCCAGTCCGAAGACTTGTACCATGTAAGCCCTTCTTCACTGAGAAATGTGTAATCCTCCCGACCAGCTGTTGTGGACGCCCAGACATGACCGCTGGTGCGCTGGCATTGTTTGCAATGGCAGGCCGTAATCGTTTCCCGCAAGTTTTTCACTTCAAATCGAACGGATCCACATTCGCATCCACCTGTGTGCATTGATCTAAATCTCCTAGTTAGTCCAGTAAGCCTCCTTCCATTCACTATGCCAATCAAGCCAATTTTCGTGATGCCTCCCATCATTCATCCTTTTGGTTGACTGAATATGTCTCACATGTTATTCACCCATATGGTTGAACGAATGGATCAAACCCAGCTCACGGAAATCATGAAGGCCGCCAGCGACCCGACGCGCCGCGCCCTGCTGACGCTGCTCGCACAGCATGGACCCAGCCGTGTCACCGCCCTGGCTACGCATTTCGATATGAGCCTCAACTCCGTCTCCAAACACATCAAGGTGCTGGAGAAGGCCGGGCTTGTTGTGCGCCGCACCGAGTGGCGCGAGCACATCATAGAAGTGCAGATGGAGCCTTTACGCCTCATCGACATGTGGTTCGCCGAGTTGCGTTCGATCTGGGCCATGCGCCTTGAGGCGCTGGACGATATTTTGACAATGGAGACTGCCAATGACGACGACTGATGTAAGACCCGACCTGAGCCTATCGGTTGACCGCGTGATCGCGGCGGCGCCAGAGAAAGTATTCAATGCCTGGCTGAACCCAGAAATGCTCGCCAAATTTATGCGCCCCGGCCCTGATATGGGCGCGCCAGATGTCACAACCGATGCCAAAGAAGGCGGTGGTTTTGAGATCATCATGAAAGCAGGCGATCAGGACCTACCCCACCGCGGCACCTATAAAAAGATCGATCCGCACAGCCAGATCATCTTCACCTGGGAAAGCGCCTTTTCGCCCGCAGAATCCGAGGTGACCCTCGACATCCGCCCGGAAGGTGACGGCAGCCACATCCGGCTCACTCATGTGACCTTCTATGACGAAGAAAAGCGCGACAATCACGAGGGCGGCTGGACACAGATTCTGGCGACCTTAGACAGCGCTTTGGCGGCCTAAGCAAAAACCGGAGGGACAATCATGGAAAGCGAAGCATTGAACATGACAGCCGTCTTGGTTGGCACAGTCGTAGCCTTCTTTGCGGGCTGGATTTACTACAGCGTGAAACCAATTCGCGTCCTTTGGGCCGAAGGCACGCGCATCAGCAGCGAGCCGCCTGAAAAGATGCCAATGATGGCGATGGCGCTGCAAATTGCCGGACTTTTCCTGCTGGCCCTGGTTGTTGGAATGACCGCGCAAACCAATGCGCTCTTCACGGCAATTGCTGCGATTTTGGCGACAGCGGTCATGGTTATGGCGCAGGACGCCTTTTCACAGAAATCAACAGCAGCCATCGTGATAGACGGCATATTTGTCGTACTGGCTGGCGTTATCATGATAGTCTGTCAGGGCATTTTTTGACCACTCAATCAAATCCCAAAGAAGCCTGCCCCATCGGCGGGCTTTTTCTTTGCAAGACACGGCAAACCCTCTAGCACCGATCCGCCAACCGGTGTAATCGGCAGACATGACCCAAAGCCTGACAATCACCCGCCCCGATGATTGGCACCTTCACCTGCGCGATGGCGCAATGTTGGAAGCCGTTCTGCCAGAGTCCGCCCGCCACTTCGCCCGCGCGATTGTCATGCCAAACCTGGTTCCCCCGGTTGTCACAGGCGCTCAGGCCGCAGCTTACAAAGACCGCATTATGGCAGCCCTGCCGGAGGGCATGTCCTTTGACCCGCTGATGGTGCTTTACCTCACTGAAGACACAGACCCGGAAGATGTCGCTGCTGCGCATGCTTCTGGCTTGGTGAAAGCAGTAAAGCTCTATCCAGCTGGCGCGACAACCAATTCTGCCTCTGGCGTTCAGAACTTTGACAACGTCCGCCCAACTCTGGAGAAAATGGCCGAGATCGGCCTGCCGCTTTGTGTGCATGGCGAGGTTACCAATCACGACGTCGATATATTTGACCGCGAAGCGGTTTTCATTGACTGCGTGCTTGATCCAATTCGCAAGGCCAACCCGGACCTCAAGGTGATCATGGAGCATATCACCACCAAAGACGGCGTCGATTACGCCAAATCCGGCGGCGATAACCTTGGCGCAACCATCACCACGCACCACCTGATCATCAATCGTAACCACATCCTCGCAGGTGGCATCAAACCGCACTACTACTGCTTGCCGGTTGCGAAACGCGAGAACCACCGGCTCGCCCTGCGCGAAGCAGCAACCTCTGGTGATAAGACCTTCTTCCTCGGGACCGATTCCGCACCGCATACGGACGAAAACAAACTTCTGCCCTGCGGCTGCGCGGGTTGTTTTACAGCCACCAACACCATGGCCTTGCTCGCCCATGTGTTTGAAGAAGAAGGCGCGCTCGATATGCTTGAAGGTTTCGCATCTCAGAACGGCCCAGCCTTCTACGGCCTGCCACTAAACAGCGACACCATCACGCTGACCAAATCTGACACGGCCACAACCTTCCCAGAAAAGATCGAAAGCGGCGACGGCCCTGTCACCGTCTTTGATCCGGGCTTCCCGGTTTTCTGGAATGTGACCTAAGCCCTTCTTCTTTGTCTAAATACTCAAAACAACCACGCTGCCACGCCCATACCGCCAAAGGAACGCACCATGCTCCCAACCAGCTACCCGACCAAAGAAGAAATCGCCCGCCTCACCGCGCGCATGCTGCTTGAGATCAAAGCCGTCAACTTCAACACCAAAGAGCCCTTCATTCTGGCCTCTGGCCTGCCAAGCCCAAGCTACATCGACTGCCGTAAGCTGATCTCTTACCCCCGTATCCGCAGCACCTTGATGGATTTCATGACCGTCACCGTCATGCGCAACGCAGGCTTTGAAGCCTTTGACAATATCGCGGGCGGCGAGACAGCGGGCATTCCATTCTCTGCACTGGTGGCGGAACGTATGGCGCTGCCAATGACCTATGTGCGCAAGAAGCCAAAGGGCTATGGCCGCAACGCACGTATCGAAGGCGACATGAGCGAAGGTCAGCGCGTTCTGCTGGTCGAAGACCTCACCACAGACGGCGGCTCCAAACTGTCCTTCGTAGACGCCATCCGCGAAACCGGCGCGACCTGCGGCCATACCGCGGTGATTTTCTACTACGACATCTTCCCGGAAACGACCAAAACTCTGGGTGATCATGGCGTGGAGCTACACTACCTCTGCACATGGTGGGATGTGCTGGCTGAGGCGCGTGCACAGCACGCTTTTGATGCGGAAACGCTGAATGAAGTGGAAAAATTCCTGAACGACCCGCGCGCTTGGCAGGAAGCCAATAAACAAGACTAAGCATGTGGAAAGCCTGTGCACAAAATGCGCAGGCTTGCCGATTCGAAGTCTCATTTCAGGATAGATTTGGCATATGCGCCCGCTTGTGCCACTATATCTAGGCGACACCGAAATTTGCGCCACTAAGGCGCGGATTTGTCCACAGAGTAATCCCAGGCTTATCCTCGAACCTTTCCAGATTTGAGATACGCCCGATGTCCGCTATCAATGTCTCATGGGGACACGCGGATAAAAACAAGACCCGCGAAAGATCCGGGGAGCAGTATGAACGAGCTAACGACAATAAACTCCGGTGTCCCCGAGGCGCTTGGCCAATCCGCGACAGGCATGCAAGACGGCGATCCGATGCCGCATTCCATCGAGGCTGAACAACAGCTTCTGGGGGCGATCCTGACCAATAACGATATCTATGATCGTGTGGCTTCGGTGATCAATTCCTCCCACTTCTATGACCCGGTTCATGCCCGGATTTACGAAGTCGCCGCTGCGCGGATTGCCAAAAACAATCTGGCGTCCCCTGTGACGCTGAAAGCCTTCCTTGAGGATGACGAGGGTCTCAAGGAACTTGGCGGGCCAGCCTATCTGGCCCGTCTGGCTGCCTCTGCGATTTCAGCCTATGCGGCCAAAGACTATGCGCAGATGATCTATGACATGGCGATCCGCCGTGAACTCATTGGATTGGGGCATGAGATTTCCAGTCGCGCCCAGACCATGGACGTTGCCGAGGAACCTCGCGAGCAGATCGTACAGGCAGAGCAAGCGCTCTATAAACTATCTGAGCAAGGCAAGACCGACAGCGGTTTCGTTTCCTTCCTGAAAGCGGTGACCGAAGCGGTGAATACGGCCAATGCGGCCTATCAGCGTGATGGCGGTCTTGCCGGCGTTTCAACCGGCCTGATTGATATGGACAAAAAGCTTGGGGGCCTGCACCCGTCAGACTTGCTGATCCTCGCTGGTCGCCCATCCATGGGTAAAACCTCCCTTGCGACCAACATCGCCTTCAACGTGGCGAAAGCTTATAAAAAGGGCATCCGCCCCGATGGAACTGAAGGCACGGTGGAAGGTGGCGTCGTAGGCTTTTATTCCCTCGAAATGAGCTCTGAACAGCTTGCAGCACGTATTCTGTCTGAGGCGGCAGAGGTCCCGTCTCAGCAGATCCGTTCCGGCGACATGACCGAACAGGAATTCCGCCGGTTCGTTGATGCCGCGAAGGCGCTGGAAGCCTGCCCTCTTTATATCGACGACACCCCGGCCCTGCCGATTGCACAACTTGCAGCGCGTGCACGTCGCCTGAAGCGCACCCACGGGCTTGATCTTCTGATCATCGACTACCTTCAGCTCTGTCGCGGTACATCGGACAACCGTGTTCAGGAGATCGGTGAAATCTCTATGGGCATGAAGGCGATTGCCAAGGAACTCAATATCCCTGTGATCGCCCTCTCCCAGCTCTCCCGTACCGTGGAAAGCCGTGACGATAAACGTCCTCAGCTCTCTGACCTTCGGGAATCGGGTTCTATCGAACAGGACGCCGACGTGGTGATGTTCGTGTTCCGCGAGGAATACTACAAAGAGCGTGAAAAACCAGGCGAGCATGATCTGGAAAAGATGGCCGCCTGGCAGGAAGAGATGGAACGTTTGCACGCCAAGGCCGAAGTCATCATCGGCAAACAGCGTCACGGTCCGATTGGCACAGTGGAATTGAGCTTCGAAAGCCAATTCACTCGCTTTGGCAACCTTGTGAAACCATGGCAACAAGAGCCGGATTATTAATCACATTTTGTCCTGAAATCAGGCCATTCGAAAACGCCTCTTGACCTAGCACTTCCTTGGCTTCAACTAACCTGCATGGCTACTGCAAAACTCACGATCGACCTCGCCGCCCTTGTCCGCAACTGGCAAGCGCTAGACGCAAAAACCAACTGCGAAACCGCTGCCGTGGTAAAAGCAGATGGCTATGGTCTGGGTGCCGCACGCGTGGCGCGCACCCTAGCAGGTGCAGGTGTGCGCAAGTTCTTTGTGGCAGCAACAGAAGAAGGCGCGGAAGTGCGTCAGGCTTTAGGCCCCGGACCAGAGATCAACATTTTCTCAGGCCACATGTCGGGTGACACCGATATGATCAACGATCTGCAGCTGACGCCAATGGTCAACTCCATCGACCAGATGTTGCGCCATGTTGAGAGCCTGCCCGGACGTCCGTTTGGCGTTCAGCTTGATAGCGGGATGAATCGCCTTGGGATGGAGCCCGCCGAATGGGCCGCCCTGCGCGAAATTGCCGAACAACAAGCGCCGACCCTGATCATGTCGCACCTGTCTTGTGCGGATGATCCTGAAAACCCTATGAACGCCCAACAACTCGCCGCTTTCATCGAGATGACCGAAGGGCTTGAGGCGCCACGCAGCCTTGCGGCGACTGGCGGCATTCTTTTGGGCAAAGACTACCATTTCGATCTGACCCGTCCGGGTGTTGGTCTTTATGGTGGCACCCCGTTTGAAGAAGCCGAACCCGTCGCTCACGTTTCTATTCCTGTCATTCAATGCCGCGATGTTGAGCCGGGTGAAACCGTTGGATATTCAAACACTTGGACAGCCAAGCGCCCTAGCCGTGTTGCGACTATTGCCGCAGGCTATGCAGATGGTCTCCCGCGCATCATGGGTGAGAACATTTCGGTTTATCATGGCAGCACCGCCTGCCCTGTGATTGGCCGTATCTCGATGGACATGATCGGCGTTGACGTCACTGACCTTGGCGAAGACCCGCGTGAATTGGATATTCTGACCGAAGATCAAACCGTCGATGTTTTGGCGGATGCTGCCGGGACCATTGGCTATGAAATTCTGACATCTTTGGGCGGTCGCTATGATCGTCGCTATACATCATGACGATCTTGATGACCCCACTGGCCCACCTTGGGCGCGCGGTTCTGGGGTTTCTCGCCGTCACAGGGCGTGTCGCCTTGTTTGCCTTTGAGGGCATCAGCCACATTTTCCGTCCTCCGTTTTACTTTCGCGAGTTCCTGACGGCCCTGATGCAGATCGGCTGGCTTTCGCTACCAGTTGTTGGGCTCACGGCCTTTTTCACAGGCGGCGCACTGGCTCTGCAGATCTTCGCAGGCGGCGCGCGCTTCTCTGCGGAGGCCGTTGTGCCCCAGATCGTTGCCATCGGCATGGTTCGAGAGCTTGGCCCTGTCTTGGTGGGCCTGATGATCGCGGCTCGTGTCACTAGCTCGATCGCGGCTGAAATTGCGACCATGAAGGTGACGGAACAGATTGACGCCTTGGTTACGCTTTCAACGCATCCAATGAAATACCTCACCGCGCCACGTGTGTTGGCGGCTTTGATTGTGGTGCCACTCTTGGTTGGCATAGGCGATCTCATCGGCATCTATGGTGGCTATATCGTCGGCACACAGCAGCTTGGCTTTAATGCTGCGAGCTACATTAAGAACACCGTCGACTTCCTTGAACCTGCTGACATTATCAGTTCCATGGTCAAGGGCTGCGCCTTCGGTGGCATCGCGGCAACCATGGGCTGCTACTTCGGGATGCAGTCAGGCCGCGGCGCACAGGGCGTGGGCCAGGCCACCAAGGCCTCCGTGCAAGCTGCAGCGGTTCTGATCCTCGCGGCCAACTTCCTTCTGACATCGGTATTCTTCGCCTCATGATCACGCTTGAGAACGTTCATAAGTCCTTTGGCCCAAAGAAAGTTCTGCAGGGCGTGAACCTGACCATCCCCAAGGGGGAATCCATGGTGATCATTGGTGGCTCAGGCACTGGGAAATCAGTATTGCTCAAGTCCGTTCTGGGCCTCGTTACCCCGGATCAGGGCAAAATCATCGTTGATGGCCAAGACGTGACCCATGCGCAGATCGGTAAAGACCGAGATGCGTTTCTGGCGCGCTTCGGCATGCTCTTTCAGGGCGGGGCCCTCTTTGACAGCATGCCGGTCTGGCAAAACGTGGCTTTCCGCCTTTTGCGCGGGTCTCTGAAAAAGCCGCTCACAGAAGCGCGCGCGATCTCAATCGAGAAACTGCGCCGCGTGGGGCTGACGCCTGATGTGGCTGATCTCTACCCATCAGAACTCTCAGGCGGCATGCAAAAGCGGGTCGGACTGGCCCGCGCGATTGCAGCTGATCCTGAAATCATATTCTTCGACGAACCGACCACGGGGCTTGATCCCATCATGTCTGGCGTCATCAACGATCTGATCCGAGAAATCGTGGTGGAGATGGGCGCAACGGCCATGACAATCACCCATGACATGACTTCTGTCCGCGCAATCGCTGACAAGGTTGCCATGCTGCACAATGGCGTCATTCAGTGGACCGGACCGATTGTGAATATGGACAACAGTGGCGACGCGCACCTCGATCAATTCACCCATGGGCGCGCTGAAGGACCGATTGAGGCTGTAAGATAGGTGCTGCCTTAGATCACGCTTGCCAGAGCTTGTAACACTATGGCCAATGCAGTTGCAAAAGCTGCCCATTTATTCCATTTCGCCTGATGTATCAAAGTCGCGATTAAATCATACTCCTTCCCATTGTCGATAAGAGCAACAGTCACCTTGCTTGGTGATGTTCCGGGTTCAGCTAACTTTTCTCGCCGTTGGTATTCCTTTTCGACCGAAATCGAGCTTGTTGAATAGAACCACAATGCGGCAGATAAAAACGCGAATAAGACACTCAATGTAGAAAGAAGCATGACACAGTTTAATTAGAATAATTTCACTAAGCCTTCTTAGCAATCAAAGGCACGGAAGTGGAACGGTAATTTGGAAGACATACCACCAATCTCAAGAATGTTCTTTGGCAGCTCAACAGGAGGATAGCGCTCTCAAGATTAGCATAGAACCGCACTAAAAAAATGTTTGTTTCTAAGGTAGAAACAATCCCCAAAAACCTAACACTTTGTTTAGTATCGAAGATTTTACTTAACAAAACCTTACCCAAGTGGGATCATATAGCCCTTGGAAGGGACACAAAATGGGTAATGGGTTCAACAGCTTCGCGCTGACAGTAGTGCGTCTCGTACAGACTTTGACGTTTTCAATCTTGGTGGCCGGTTCTTTGGCCTTGGTAGGATGGACGATTTTGGCCGCTCTTGGGGTTTGGCCATGGCTCTCGGTTGACATGAGCGTCGGCAACACAGCCATCCATGGCGCTTATCTTCAGATCGGCGTGATGGCCTTTGCGGTGGGGCTCTGTGTCTTTCTGCCAGCCAATGCGCGCATCATGAAACTGGAGAAGTCGCACCGGAAGTTTTCGGTGGATATGAATGACATTGCGCGGGCGTATCAAGTTAGCCATGACGCTGATCGCAAAGGGGTTTTCGCCCTTTCCAAAGAGTTTGACTCGGTGCGTGAACGCCTTGTGCATTTGCGCAATCATCCTGATCTTGGTGATCTGGAACCGGAGATTTTGGACATCGCGGCACAAATGTCTTTTCAGTCCAGAGATCTTGCGAAAATCTACTCGGAAGAAAAGGTCGAACGCGCATACCAGTTCCTGACCCACCGTCAGGAAGAGGCTGACAAGATGGAAGATCGCCTTGATGCTGCGCGGCGCACTTGTGATGAGTTGCGCCGCTGGCTTGAGGATGTTGAGGCTGAAGAGCGTATTGCAGCAAAGCAGATAGAACGGCTCGAATCAGACCTTATGGAATTGCTCCCAAGCATTGGATATGAGCTTGATGGCGACCCAAATATCGTGAAGCTTGAAACAAATCCAAACAAAGCGAAACGAAGCAAAGCATCAGATGAGCGTCCTAAACGGCTGAGCTGATTTCGCGCTGAAGTCTGAGTTATTTGCAAATTCCCCCGTGAATTCAAATGCTCCTGCATCTAGATGTCAGGGAACCAGAGTTCTTTGACCCGGAGTCTTGATGCTGCGCTATGCCAACCTCGCACTATTAATCCTCTTTCCGATCAGCTGGTTCGCCCCGCTCATGCGTGCAGGCATCCTGCCGCTATTCGGCTTGTCGGAAATCTCTGTTATTTCAGGCCTCATATCGCTTCTTGAAACCGACATCTTCTTGGGCCTTCTTGTCATGCTTTTTGCGCTCATCGCCCCGATGACCAAAACCATCGGTTTGGCACTGATTCACTTCGAGCGTATGTCGGACCGTGTAAAACCCCTGTTTGAGACGATGGGAAAACTGGCCATGGCAGACGTTTTTCTGATCGCGCTTTATATCGTGATCGTCAAAGGCGTGGGGCTGGCCACAGTGGAAACAGCCTGGGGCCTCTACCTCTTTTCAGGCTGCATTTTAGCCTCTCTCGCCATTAGCCATTTGACGCGCCGCCCATAAGGGGTAAAACGAGAACATGGCAAAGGCAAAAACCTCATTTTCATGCTCGGCTTGCGGGTCGGTTTTCAATAAATGGTCCGGGCGCTGCGATAACTGCGGCGAGTGGAACACCATCAGTGAAGACGCTGGCATTTCAGCTGGACCAAGCGCAGCAACGCTTGGCAATAGCAAAGGCCGCACAGTGCCTTTAACGGACCTGCGCACCGAAGAAACACCCCCGCCCCGCACCCTGTCAGGGCTTGCGGAACTGGATCGGGTGTTGGGCGGCGGCTTGGTACCTGCTTCTGCAATCCTCGTGGGCGGTGATCCCGGTATCGGTAAATCCACGCTTTTGCTGCAGGCTGCGGCAGAATTCGCACGTAAGGGCCTGAAAACCATTTATGTTTCAGGCGAAGAAGCCAGCGCTCAGGTACGCATGCGCGCTCAACGTCTGGCCCTAACAGATGCGCCCGTGAAATTGGCAGCAGAAACCAACCTGCGCGATATCCTGACCACGTTGGATCAGGAGAAACCACAGCTGGCGATCATCGACTCGATCCAGACCATGTGGTCTGACTCTGTTGGATCAGCGCCCGGCTCTGTCAGTCAGGTCCGTGCGGCGGCGCATGAGCTAACATCCTATGCCAAACGCAAGAATATGGCTGTGATCATTGTGGGTCACGTTACTAAAGAAGGACAAATTGCTGGCCCGCGCGTGGTCGAGCATATGGTTGATACCGTGCTCTATTTCGAAGGCGAACGCGGCCATCAGTTCCGCGTGTTGCGCGCGGTGAAAAACCGCTTTGGTGCAGCAGATGAGATCGGTGTCTTTGAAATGACGGGCGGCGGCCTGTCAGAAGTCACCAACCCCTCTGCCCTTTTCCTCTCCGAACGCGGCACCCCTGCTCCGGGATCTGTGGTTTTCGCAGGTATCGAAGGAACTCGGCCCGTCCTGGTCGAGTTACAAGCCCTCGTTGCGCCAAGCCCCCACGCGCAGCCGCGCCGTGCGGTCGTCGGTTGGGACAGCAGTCGTCTGGCGATGATCCTAGCGGTTCTCGAAGCGCGCTGCGGTATCCCCTTCACCGGTCTAGATGTCTATCTAAACGTCGCTGGCGGCATGAAAATCAATGAACCAGCGGCAGATCTTGCTGTTGCAGCCGCGCTACTATCTGCACGCGAAGACGCAAGTATTCCCGCTGACACAGTCGTTTTCGGCGAAATTTCACTGTCTGGTGCCCTCAGACCCGTCAGTCAGACAGAAAACAGGTTGAAAGAAGCCCAAAAACTTGGTTTCACGTCTGCAATAGCTCCGAAAGGTGGCAAATCTCCGAGCGTTGCAGGCATGGCGCTCAATCAACTTGCAGATTTGACGCAATTCGTTGGGGACACATTCGGCGCAGGCTAAGCCACGGCGATTTGGGACAGAGGGAAGAAAACCATGGAAGGTTTCACCATCATCGACGCCGTAGTGGCGGGCGTTATTATCCTGTCGGCCTTGCTGGCCTATTCACGCGGTCTTGTGCGTGAAGGCATGGCCATTCTCGGCTGGGTTGCCGCCGCTGTTCTGGCGTTTCTTTTTGCGCCTCAAGTTGAACCACTGGTGAAAGAAGTCCCCGTAGTCGGCGAATTCCTTGCAGACAGCTGTGAATTGGCGATGATTGCAGCCGCGGGTGCAGTCTTTGCAGGTGCTTTGGTGCTTGTATCTTTCTTCACGCCACTTTTCTCATCTTTGGTGCAGCGCTCTGCCCTTGGGGGTCTCGACCAGGGTCTGGGCTTCCTCTTTGGTGTGCTGCGCGGCATCCTGTTGGTGGCGGTTGCCTTCTTTGTCTATGAGACTGTGGTTACCAGCCAAGATATCGAAATGGTGGATGACAGCCGCTCCGCGGCAGTCTTTGCCCGCGTCACTGGCCAGATTGAAGATCGCAACCCGACTCAAGCCCTGGGTTGGATCACTGAGCAATATGAAGAATTGGTAGGCAACTGCGGTCAGTAAACTGCACTCACCCTAACCTTTTGATCATGTAAACACCGGGGCGTTCCTTTCGAACGCTCCGTATTTTTATGTTCACGTCGCTTTTCGTATCTGTAAGCAAAAGGAATGTGTTAGTTTCGTGACATATACGCTTCAACCCTCTAAGAGGTGCGCAGCAAGATGAACGGATTCGGAGCGACCTCCTTGTCAAGCCAGCGCCAGATTGCCTGCATGCCACTCGGACATATGTCCGGTCGCGTTGCTGCATCTAATGGTGCGACAGGAAATACCTGGAGCTATGGCCATTTCACGTCCAATATATGGTCCTATTCTCACATCTCTCAATCCCCCAATATTCTATCTCAACACCTGCCCATCACGCGCAGGTGTTTTTTGTCGGATTTCGGCCAGGAAAACTTGGCAGAGGCGGCAAACCTTAGCGAACGACCCAAACACCAAGACATTGGAGCCAGCGCATGTGCGGCATTCTAGGCATCTCTAATCGCAACAGCCACGTCTTTGCGGAACTCTACGACGGCTTGCTGATGCTGCAACACCGCGGCCAGGATGCTTCTGGCATGGTGACCTATAACGGCGAGTTCTTCCGTGAGAAGAAAGCCAATGGTCTGGTGAAAGACGTCTTTGACGCCGCCGAAGCAGAGACCCTGCTGGGCAAAGTCGGCATTGGCCACGTCCGCTACCCGACAGCTGGTTCCCTGTCCGCTGCAGAAGCGCAGCCTTTCTTCGTAAACGCGCCTTACGGCATCTACCTCGTGCACAATGGCAACATCACGAATACTGAAGAGCAACGCTCTAAAGTCACTGGCAAATACAGCCGTCACCTGCGCACCACCTCTGATTCAGAAATCATGCTGAACGTTCTGGCGGACAAGATCTTTGACGCCATCAAAGTGAACGGCAACGACGATCCGATCCGCAACATCTTTGCGGGCGTCAAGATGATGATGGAGCGCATTCAGGGTGCTTACTCTGTTATCACCATGGTCGCGGGCGTTGGTATGCTTGCGTTCCGTGATCCACATGGCATTCGCCCGTTGTCTGTTGCGAAACGCGCGGCAGATGGTGCTGGTGATGACTATTCCTTTGCCTCCGAGGATGTAGCCTTTGACATCAACGGCTTCAAAAAGCTGCGCGATGTGAAACCTGGCGAAGCAATCCTGATCGACCTTGAAGGCAATATGCACACCTTCCAAGCTGCAGATGGTGAGCTGACACCATGCATCTTTGAATACGTCTATCTTGCGCGACCAGACACGCTGCTTGACGGTATTTCCGTCTACAAAACCCAGATCCGCATGGGGGAAGCGCTGGCCAATCAGATCAAAGAACTTGATCTGGATATCGACAGCATCATCCCGGTGCCAGATTCCGCGCGACCAGTGGCGCTTGAAGTTTCCAATGCAACCGGCATTCGCTATCGCGAAGGTCTTGTGAAAAACCGCTATGTCGGTCGGACCTTCATCATGCCAGGCCAGGAAGAGCGTCAAAAATCAGTGCGCCGCAAATTGAATGCGGTCACGCTGGAGTTCAAAGACAAGAACGTGCTTTTGATTGATGACTCTATCGTGCGTGGCAACACCATCAAGAAGATCGTTCAGATGTGCCGCGAAGCCGGTGCCAAGAAGGTCTATGTGGCGAGTGCATCCCCGCCAGTGAAATACCCGAATGTTTACGGCATCGACATGCCAACCAAACACGAATTGATCGCCAATGGCCGTGATATTGAAGATATCCGCGAAGAACTGGGCTGTGATGCTTTGATCTACCAGAAACTGGACGATCTGATCTGGGCCGCCAAAGAAGGCAATCCAGATATCAAACAGTTCGACTGTTCTTGCTTTGACGGCAAATACATCACTGGTTCTGTTTCCGATAGCTATCTGGATCAGCTGGAACAAAGCAGCCGTGTCAGCGCGAAAATCAAAGATATGCCATCTCCGAAGAAGATGGCCAAAACCGCCTAAATGGCTGGCCACCGCGCCCCTATACGATTTCGCCCACATCACTTCCTGTGTTCGCTGGGCTTTCAGGGCGCGGGCTATTCTTCTGCTTTCACTGCCAATATGAGCGACATCGTTGACGGGCGTTTACGCGAGGCTGGCGGTGAAAACGTCAAGATCACTGTGACCTTTGTCGCCGACAGCATCTGCACCCCCTGCCCGGAACGCCGCGGTCTGGGCTGCGTGAAGATCAACACCATCAGGCAACTCGACGAGCGACACGCTAAGGCGTTGGGGCTGCGTGATGGCGACTGCATTTCTTGGGGTGAAGCCTTAAAGCGGATCAAGGCAAAAGTGCAGCCGGGATCGCTTTCTACCCTGTGTCAGAACTGCCAATGGCTTGAACTTGGTGCCTGTGAGGCGGCTTTGAAGCGGCTTCACGAAGAAACCTCATGACCCGTCAGGATCGTTCAGCAAAACTTCGCGACGATCTCGGCCAATTGCTGGGCCCCAGCTTTCTACAAAAAGGCCTGATGAACCCAGAAACGATTGGGATCAAAGAGGCTTTTGGCTGGGTTCTGGAGACCTTGCGTTTCACGGCCCCTGATGGCGAAGCAGTGCAAGCCTATTTCTTTAGACCACCAGAAGGAACTGCACCTGTTCCGGCGGTGATCTATGCCCACGCTCACGGAAATCGCTATGCGTTTGGGAAAGATGAACTGTTCGAAGGCCGCCCAACCCTACAGGGTGCTTATGCGAAGGTCCTAATGACTGCAGGCATTGCAGCGCTTTGCATTGAAATGCCCTGTTTTGGCGACAGGCAGCAGCCAGATGAAAGCACCCGCGCCAAAGCGAAGCTTTGGCGAGGTGATACGCTTTTTGGACAGATGTTAAGTGAGCAGCGCGCGGGCTTGGACTTTCTCGAAAATCACCCAGCCATAGACAAGTCCCACTTGGGTGCAATTGGCTTTTCGATGGGCAGCACCCTCACCTTTTGGCTGGCCGCGTTGGATCATCGTATACGCGCAGCCGCAGCGCTTTGCTCTTTTGCAGATCTTGATACGCTCATTCAGACCGGAGCCCATGACGGGCACGGTATCTACATGTCCGTTCCGGGGCTTACACAAGCTGCGAGCACAGGCGAAATCGCTGGGTTAACAGCTCCGCGCGCACTTCAGATCTGTGCTGGGCTAAAGGATTGGTCAACGCCGAGCGAAGCGCTTAGAATTGGGCTGCAAGACCTGGAGGCCGCTTATAGGTCACAAGATGCGTTGGAACATCTATATGTCCACATAGACCCGGACTGCGATCACGCTGAAACGCCAGAAATGCGAGCGGATGTTTTGAGTTTTCTAAAGAAGGAGCTTTATGGGTAATCCCTTGGAATACCCCGCCAATGTGGTTCAGGGACCGAAACACGGCGTCATAAGCGCAATTCAGGTAAATTATGCGTCGACGCTTGCCCAGACAGCCGTTAAACCAACCGGAAACCATCAGGCGCGAACTTGCGCAGCCGTGAAGACCTAAGAAGGAAAACAGGATGCCGATCACCGAAGCAGAAATCACCACAGCAGGTAAAATCTGGGGCGACGCGCTGGTTGCCGTGTCTAAGGCCTACGAAGCTGATGGCATCGATGGCGCTCGTGTCGTTGCCGAAGGCGCGTTGGACGCAGCCTATGGCTACAACCTTGGCCCGGTGCTCTTCAAACCAACTCTTGCAGGTGGTGAGAAAACCTTCCGGACCACCCGCAAAGGCGCCCTGTCCTATTTTGTGGGCCATGACGACGACTATCCAAGCGACGGCGGCTTTGGAATCAAAGGCTGGCGCACCGTGGTGTTTGACACCGCAGCAACCTTTGTTGAGGGCGATGTCGCCATGTGGATGGGTTGGGTGACCTTCACCGATAAAGACGGAAACGTCACCAAGGTAGACAAGACATTCGGCTACAAGAAAGACGAAGAAGGCACTCTACGCATCGTGCTGCACCATTCGTCCTTGCCTTATCAGGGCTAAATTCAAATCTGTGACGACGACGCAAGCGCTAAATAAGGAGCGCTTGCGTCGTTTCTACAACCGTTTCAGCGACAGAACTCTCCAGATTTATCTCTGCCGTTGTTGGTGACCGTTTTGGTCTTAAACTCATAACATCCTGCACGACCCGACGGGGTGTAGCGGATGTAATAGCGACTTCCCTCATACATGTAATCCATGCTTCGGCTGCCATCCGAAGCCTCTGTGAACTCTAAGTTTTTCACGCCTCCACGCGGCGGTTTCCCAGCGCTGGCCCCACCGCCACCTGACGCCGAAAGCGGACGGACGCGTGGGAGCTGATCAAAACCCGGAACAGCGCCCATCAAACACTGTAAGATGTACGGCGCACTTTCTGATGTGTGATACCTATATCCGAAGACGTCGTCAGGCTGACCGTTGCAAATGTCCAGAACACCCTTTGCAATCTCTGTCCCATCTGGATTGTTGTCACCATAGATAGGAAAGCCATCAAAGCCCCAGCCAATAATTGCATCATTGCCCGCGTTTGCCATCTGATTGATCATGCAAGTGGGCTTTGCGTGATAATGATAGTCGTCACCTCGACCGGCATGACCACCACAGATATCCAATTGACCTGTCTGGACCGTATCATGGCGCGCCTGGTGGTGCGCCAGATCCGCTTCGCTCATTTCACCCCCGGCTGTGTAGTCGTAGATCGGCACGCCGTTAACGGCCACTCCAATGGCTGCGTCTCTGGTGAGTGGCTTTGAACCAAGACTCGGCGACAAAATAACAGGGACGGCATATTCAGCCGGCACTGGAACCTGTTCATTAGTCCCGGTGATCCCGATCATTTTCGGATGATCAGGATAGGTATCAGAACTGATTATCCCGCTGTCTCCAGAACAGGTCACCGATACACGATCCGAAAATCCGGCCTCCTCAACCGAGGCTTTAATGGCTGCACAGTGATCGTCATGTGCCTGAGCTGGCGTAGTCATCGCAACTGTAATAAGCGCCACGACACTCGCTAGGTTCACCGGAATTGCAGAACCCAATTTTTCTGTTCCACACACCATCATTTCACTTCTACGCGACACAATACCGTGTTGCTCTGCTCAAGGTCCGGTCCCCAGATCAACTTGGCATCTCGGTCCCAACGAATGCGATCATAGCCATCTTTGGGTCCAACCTGATCTTCCGAATAGACCTCTGCATCAGGCCAATCTGTCGTGTCAAACCCCGCGATATCCCAACCTGCTGGCTCTTCCAGTGTCTCAAACCCACAATCGCCCTGCCCTGCAACCGGGTTTGATGACCTTTCGCAGGATTTATTAAGAGGTGCAGTATGCGTGACAAAACACTGCCAATCGGCGTTGCTAACGACCACCGTCTGACCCGACACATCTTTGATTTGAACGATAACACCACCGTCACCCATTTGTTGTTTGCGCGAGCCGATGTATTCCAGACCAGTATCATTTTCCTTGAAATCTTTCGCCACTAAACCGATCACAAATGGGCGTTCTGCCTGAAACTCAAAACTTTCTGAATTGAAGGACCGTTCCGTTGTAATGGGCACGCTGTCCTCCGCGACTTGTGCGCCGTTGATGCGCATTTCAAACCAATTGTCTGCCCAAACGTCTGCGGAAAAGGTTTCGGCCGATCCCAGAGTGGTTGATGACAGGAGCAGCAGGCCCGCGCAGCTCAAATGTTTCATGATATTTCCCTCAAACCAATTACGTTCATTAACTAAACGCAGCTTAAACATTTTTCCGTCGCGCCAATCACAAATGTTTTGCAAAATATTGCAGTGGGCGGTGCCCCGCTGCAATCCGAATTCTCATCCCCTCTTGACCTCTTCTTCCAATACGATCAAACCGAGCGCATGACTGAGAAAATCGCACTTGTTACCGGCGCATCCCGCGGCCTTGGTTTCGCTTTTGCAGAGGCGCTGGCGCCTGACTATCACATCGTGGCTGTTGGCCGGACCGTTGGCGGTCTGGAAGATCTTGATGACAGGATCAAAGCCAAAGGTGGACAGTCCACTCTGGCTCCTATGGACATAACCAATGTCGACGCAATGGCGCAGCTTTGCCGCTCTGTCTATGACCGCTGGGGTAAGGTGGATCTCTGGGTGCACACAGCTGTTCATGGTGCGCCTTTGACGCCCACCAGTCATATCGATGCGAAGGATTGGTCAAAGTCAGTGGCCTGCAACGTCATTGCGACAGGCCAGCTGATCCCTTTCATCGCACCCTTATTGGGTGAAGACGGCCAAGCGGTTTTCTTTGACGATGCCCGTGGAGGTGAAAAGTTCTTTGGCTCTTATGGGGCCACCAAGGCAGCTCAGATCGCCTTGGCAAAAAGCTGGCAGGTTGAAACAGCGACAACTGGGCCAAAGGTAAACATCCTGACGCCAAACGCGATGCCAACTGGCACGCGCGCGCGCTTCTTTCCGGGTGAGCCACGTGAGGCATTGACTTCCCCTCAAGATGAAGCTGCCCGCCTCCTGAAAGAGCTTGATCTTTAACGCTGGGTAACAGCTTGCGTCTCAATGCTTGCTGACCTCGAAGCAGTCGCTTAGAGAGTGAGAAACAGCCTGTTTTTCACCGGAGCCCCGCATGCGTATTTTGATCACCAATGATGATGGCATCAACGCGCCAGGGCTTGAGGTTTTGCACCGTATCGCGACTGATATCGCCGGCCCGGATGGTGAGGTTTGGACCGTTGCACCGGCTTTTGAACAATCCGGTGTTGGGCACTGCATCAGCTACACTCACCCAACCATGATTGCTAAAATGGGAGAACGCCGTTTCGCGGCAGAGGGCAGCCCAGCCGATTGCGTATTGGCGGGCATTCACGACGTGTTGGATGGTGAGCTGCCTGATCTGGTTCTATCCGGCGTGAACCGCGGCAACAATTCTGCAGAGAACACCGTTTATTCCGGCACCATTGGCGGTGCGATGGAAGCGGCTCTGCAAGGTGTGCCCGCTATTGCGCTTTCCCAATACTTTGGCCCCGGCAATGCGGAACTTGAGAATCCGTTTGAAGCCAGCGCGACCCATGGCGTTGAGGTTGTGCGCAAAATCCTCGCAGCCCAAACGCCCGACACTCAGGATTACCGGTTGTTTTACAATGTGAACTTTCCGCCTGTCGCTGCAGATCAGGTGAAAGGCATTAAGGTCGCTATTCAGGGACGCCGCAAAGGTGTGAACTTTGCCGTCAAAGCAGAAACCAGCCCGTCCTTCCGTCGCTTTCTCTGGGTGACCGGCGGGGATCAACGCGCGAAGGCGGGCGAAGGCTCAGATTCAGAGGCCAATCTCAACGGTTATATCTCTGTTACCCCTATGCGTGCCGATCTGACGGCTTATGATGCGCTAGAGGCCTTGAAAGTGATCGAATGACGGACTCACTTGCAGAACGCAAAATGCAATTCATGTTCGCCCTACGCAGCAAGGGCGTAACAGACATGAATGTTCTGACAGCCATGGAAAAGGTTGACCGCGGTCTTTTTGTGAAAGGTCTCTTTGCCGATCGTGCCTATGAAGACACGCCCCTGCCGATCCCATGTGGGCAAACGATCAGCCAGCCTTCAGTGGTGGGTTTGATGACACAGGTTTTGAATGTGTCTCCGCGCGACAAGGTGCTCGAAGTTGGCACCGGTTCTGGCTATCAGGCCGCCATTCTCAGTCATCTCGCGCGCCGTGTTTATACGGTTGACCGCCATCGTCGCCTTGTGGCTGAAGCGCAGAAGATTTTCCAAGAGCTTGATCTGGCCAATGTCACTGCCTTTGCAGCAGACGGCAGCTTCGGACTTCCGGAACAAGCGCCCTTTGACCGCATTATTGTGACAGCCGCCGCTGAAGACGCCCCAGGCCCCCTTCTTGCGCAGCTTAGAGTGGGCGGAACCATGGTTTTGCCCGTCGGTCAGTCAGACGCCGTACAATCCATGATCAAGGTGGAGCGCACCGATGATGGATTTGACTATGAAGAGATCAGGCCGGTGCGCTTTGTCCCCTTGGTTGAAGGGATGGCACGTGACAATTAGGCGGTAATTTGCTTATAAGTCCCCAAGATTTGTGACTGGGCCGCGTATCCTTTCGAAGTCCAGTATTGTTAATGCGTAAAGAAACCCTGCAGCGAAATAGACGGGGTTCTACGAGGATATCGAGATGACAGTTTCTCTGAAACGCCCTGCCTGGAATGTAACGGCCCGTCTTGTAATGGCGGTTTCTGCCATGGCGATGGTTTCAGCCTGTAGCGGCCCATTGGATTTAGACCTGCGGGATGTGTTTGGACAACGTCTGGACACCTCTGAGGCTGCCGTTGGTGCAACGGCGCAACGCCCGGAACCAGACAACCGGGGCATTATTTCTTACCCGAATTATCAGGTCGCTGTGGCGCGCCGTGGTGATACGGTATCGGACGTCGCCAATCGCGTGGGCGTTGATGCCAATCAGTTAGCTGAATACAACGCGGTCAACGTCGATGACCCGCTGCGCGCGGGTGAGATCGTTGCCCTGCCAACCCGCGTCTCAGAACCAACCTCTGGACAGATCGTATCGCCATCCAATGTCGACATCAGCTCATTGGCAGGAAACGCGATCGACAACGCGACGCCAACGGCTGTGGAAACCGATCAGCTTGAAGCAGCACCGGTTCAGATCACGGAAGACACGCAGATTGGCTATGAGCCGATCCGTCACACGGTTCAGCGTGGCGAAACGGCCTTTACCATCGCGCGGCTCTACAATGTTTCCGTTCGTGCGCTGGCCGAATGGAACGGGCTTGGTAGTGACTTCACCATTCGTGAAAACCAGATCCTTCTGATTCCACCAGCACAGCCTTCAGCACCGTCTGAAAGCGCTCGTCCGCAAGCGCGTTCGACAGAAACCAGCGCCCCTGGCCAGGGCAGCGCAACGCCAGTGCCACCAAGTGCGGCCAAGCCGTTGCCGGATGAGAAACCATCGGCACAGGTTGCCAAACCTGCAGCACAAGACCTGTCTAAAACCCAGACCAAACCAGCGAACTCCAGTGCGAAAATGTCCTTCCCTGTAAATGGCAAGATCATCCGCACCTATGCCAAGGGTAAGAACAACGGTATCGACCTCTCTGCCCCAGCCGGCACTCCTGTTGTGGCTGCTGCGGATGGTACGGTCGCGGCCATCACTACCGATGCGGATGGCGTAAAGATCGTGGTCGTGCGCCACCCCGACAATATCATGACGGTTTACTATAACGTCGATAGTATTTCTGTGGCCAAAGGCGCCTCAGTGAAGCGCAACGCAAAATTGGCGCAAATCCCGTCCAAGGACAGCTTCGTTCATTTCGAAGTACGTAAGGGTTTTGATAGCATCGATCCGATGCCTTACCTGCAATAAGTATCTGACGGGCTCTGCCCCTCGGCCTGCGGCCTCACCCCGGAATATTTTTGCAAAGAAGAATGCGGGATTGGAATTAGGCCGTGAGGTTGAATAAAGGGCCGCTGAGGCCCTTTACATTTATGAATTGATCAGCACGCCTTTTCGCCCCGCAAGATCAGTAAAATACTGCCATGCGACGCGGCCAGACCGGCTGCCTCTGGTGGCCTGCCACTCAATGGCTTCAGCCCAGAGCGTATCTTCATCGATCTTTACACCGTAGGTCTTGCAGTAGCCGCGGATCATGTCGAGGTATTCATCCTGCGAACATGGGTGGAAGCCCAGCCAAAGGCCAAATCGATCTGACAGAGAGACTTTCTCTTCGACCGACTCAGATGGGTTGATGGCCGAAGAACGTTCATTTTCAATCATATCCCGTGGCATCAGATGGCGACGATTGGAGGTCGCATAGAAGACCACATTCTCGGGCCGTCCTTCGATACCTCCATCCAGCACTGCCTTCAGGCTCTTGTAGTGCTGGTCATCATGGGAAAACGACAGGTCATCACAGAAGAGCACAAAGCGTTCCTCCCTGCCCCGCAGATGATTAAGCAGCCGAGCGACACTTGGCAGGTCTTCGCGCTGTAGCTCAACAATCTTCAAAGGCAGGCCTCGGTCTAACACCTCAGCATGCACAGCTTTCACCAATGAGGATTTCCCCATGCCGCGCGCGCCCCAAAGCAGCGCGTTGTTGGCAGGAAGCCCTTTGGCAAATTGAACGGTGTTTTCCAGCAGCGTATCGCGAGACCGGTTCACGCCGATCAACAGTTCGATGCCAATACGATTGACCTGAGGCACTGGTTCTAGTCGATCAGGTTCCACATGCCAGACGAAGGCATCTGCCGCGTCAAAGTCCGGGGACGGCAAAGGCGCCGGAGCCATCCGCTCCAGCGCCTCTGCAATACGTTTCAAGGTCTTATTTGCCATCTGTATTTAGCTCGTCCTCAAGGTCGGCTTCTTCTTCGTCGTCATAGTAACCTTCTGCGCGCAATTTTTCCTCGCGCTTGGTTTCCACTCGACGCACCAAGAAGATCGACACTTCATAGAGGCCATAGACCACCACAAACAAGATCACCTGTGTGATAACATCAGGTGGCGTCACCAGCGCGGCCAGAACCAGAATGCCCACAACCGCGTATTTGCGCATGTTACCGAGACCTTCAGAGCTGACGAGTCCCGCTTTGCCCATCAGGGTCAACAACACAGGCAGCTGGAAGCAGAGGCCAAAGGCCACAATGAACTTGATGGTCAGGTTCAGATATTCCTGTGCAGAGCCTTGGAAAACCACCGAGAGACCCTGACTGACCTCCTCACCTACGACAGCCTCGCCTTCATTGCCAAACTGCTGGAAGCCCAAGAAGAAATCATAGGCCAGCGGCGTCACAACGTAGAAGGCAAAGGACGCGCCCAGAATGAACATGAAGGGCGACGCAATCAGGAACGGCAGGAAGGCCCCACGTTCGTTTTTGTAAAGCCCGGGCGCAACAAAGCGCCACATCTGCAGGCCAATGTAAGGAAAGGCCAGGATGAATCCGCCCAAGAAAGAGATCTTGATCGCAACAAAGAAGCCTTCTTGCGGGCTGATAAAGATCAGATCACAGTCCTGGCCGCGCTCCCCCAGCACCTGACACAGCGGTGCGGTCAGGAAGTTAAAGAGCGGTGTTGCAACGGTGAAGCAAATCACCATGCCAATGACAAAGGCTACAACTGAGTGGATCAGCCGTGTCCGCAGCTCTGCGAGATGTTCGATGAGCGGCGCAGAGCTGTCTTCGATTTCGTCAGATGAGCTCATTCTGCGTCCTTTGCCTTCTCAGCAGCCTCTGTGGCTGCCTTCGCCTTTTGTGCGGTCGCTTCCTGGATTTTCTTGGCCGCCTCAGAGCGTTCCTCGCTTAAGGATTCGCTATTGAGGTCCAATTTGAAATCCGTCGCCTCTTTAACAGAGTCTTTCACGGAATCCGTGGCCGCCTTCAGAGGGTTTGAAATGGAATTCAGACCATCCGTTGCGCTTTTAAAGCCCGATGTCGCGTCTTTCACGCCTGCTTCGTCAGCGGCCTGGTTCATGGCGTAGGAAAACTCCCGCGCCATGCCACGCGCCCGACCAACAAAACGGCCCACCTGCTGGAACATCACCGGCAAGTCCTTTGGCCCGATCACGATCAGGGCCACAACGCCGATGACCAGAAGTTCGGTCCAACCGAGGTCAAACATCTGTTAGACCTTGTCTTTTTCGTCTGCTGGCGTGACGTCTTTTGCCACTTCAGCAACATCCGCTTCGCCTTCTTCGATCTCTTTCTTGCCGTCATCCACGCCTTTCTTGAACGCAGTGATGCCTTTGCCCACTTCGCCCATCAGGGACGAGATTTTGCCACGGCCAAACAGAACCAGAACGACAACGGCGATCAGCAGAAGACCCGGCAGGCCAATGTTATTGAGCATGAATTTTCTCCCAGTAGGTGCCCATGTCTCAGGGCGTCTATATCTCTGACCCAAGTTTTAAGCATTGCAGACAGCGGGTGACAGCGAGATTAGGTATGGATTTTCACGAAATCATTGCCGATACTGACACTAAACTGACAGTATATGGAATAGTCACCTTGCCCGGCTCAGAATCACGCAGTGCGCGCCTCAGTGCAATTATGAACCGACTATCGGGCGGTGAGACGCTGCGCGCCGAAGATCTGGCACGCGAATTTGGCGTCTCTCAACGCAGTATCTATCGCGATATGGACACGTTGAAAGCCAGCGGCATGCCGATTGAGGCCACACAAGGGACTGGATATCGCGCCGCTGCGGTCATCACGCTTCCTCCATTGCATTTGAATGAACAGGAACTAGAAGCCTTACACCTAGGTCTGCTTGCCGTGGCCGCCAGTGCTGATGAAGATCTGCAAGCAGCCGCACAATCGGTTTCAGAGAAGCTTGACACAGCCATACCCGCTGAAGGAGGCATTTCAGACCAAAGCTTTGCGGTTTATCCGTTTGAACATGCGGGCACAGCTTTGCAGCACCTCGCCACGCTCAGGGCTGCGATCAGATCACAGCAACGGCTACGCGTGACGCTGGGCAGCGGACAGATCGAAGATCTTAGGCCTCTGAAATTAGATTACTGGGGGCGTGTTTGGATTTTGACCAGCTATGGGGAAACCACGCAGGGATTTGTCAAAACCCATGTGAGCTCGCTGACATCCGTTTCAATCCTACCCGGACTGTTTGTGTCTGAGGAAGGCAAAGGGCTCGCTGATCTGACCTCAGCAGAGATCACCAATTTGCGTTAAGTGACTTCCACAAGAGACTGAATTTATTTCTGAATTCCCCGTTATACAGATTGCCTTCTTGCACCACATTCGGGTTTTTCATAGCCTGTTTCAACAGTGAACTAGATTGCCACGTTAGGCGCAGTACGGCGGCGACATCTCGATCAACGCGTCCAATTTCAACACGCGCCATCTTGAAATCAGCAAGCGCCTCTTTCGCCAGCTCTGCAACCGCACTCGCGCGGCCATCGACCAACGGAATACGCCCCTGCGCCTCAAGAGCTGGGATCGCCTGAAACCACCGCGCCAGCCCATCCACACGTCCGACAGTCTGAATATGCTGTGTCTCTGAAGCGCCCGCCAGTTCCGCAGCGACAGCCAGCAACACTCCAGCTGTGTCATCAAGATGGGTCTGAAACGCCGCTACATCCTCAAACGGATCTTTGTAAATGTCCCAACGCCGCGCTTCTACCAGCACATAAAGCGCCTCGGCTTGCTTGGAATTGAGAACCTCTGACAGTGGTGTCACCACCTCATGCCGACGCACCTCACCACCTTTGGCAATTTCTTCCAAGGCGTCACGCCACCATTGCAGGCGCATTTCGGCGATCATGCTTTCTTGAGTCACCCAAGGCGCACGGGCGACTTCGACATTCATGGCATAGAGCGGAAAGAGCTTTTCACGCAGATGCAATGGCCCCGACATAATCGCCAAAAATCGATCAGGATCGCCTTTCTGGACGATCCCGGCGCAGGCTGCAATGTCAGGATTCACGCGCGCTTACCCAATCGGCTGCGCGCCATCGCGCACCAGCTTCCAGACCGTGGCATCGACAAGCGCCTCAAAAGACGCATCCACGATATTGGCTGAAACGCCCACGGTAGACCATTGCCGCCCCTGCCCGTCCACGCTGTCAATAATGACGCGTGTGACAGCCTCTGTGCCGCCCTGTGTAATACGCACTTTGAAGTCCACGAGCCGCATGTCGTCGATCACGTCCTGATACGGTCCCAAGTCTTTCGCCAAGGCCTTCGCCAAAGCATTCACCGGGCCTCGGTCAGAACCGGTTTCATCCATGGACTCGCTTACACTCAGGAATTTCTCTCCACCCGCTTTCACCACAACCACAGCCTCAGACAGGCTGACCATTTCATTACGTTTGTTCTTTCGACGCTCAACCGTCACGCGGTAGCGTTTGACCTCAAAGAACTCCGGCAGCAGGCCAAGCTCTCGTCGCGCAAGCAGCTCGAAACTTGCCTGCGCTGTATCAAAACTATAGCCAAGCGCCTCTTTTTCTTTTATTTTCTCAAGGATACGCGCAAGGGCTGGATTGCCTTTTTCAACCTCAATCCCCGCCTCGCTCAGGCGACGCCTGAGGTTGGATTGGCCAGCCTGATTGGACATTGGGATGACCCGCGCGTTGCCGACAGTAGACGGATCAACATGTTCATAAGTCGATGGATCTTTCAGGATCGCGCTCGCGTGCAGCCCCGCCTTATGAGCAAAGGCGCTGGCGCCCACAAAGGCAGCCTGCTTCGTCGGAACGCGATTAAGGATGTCATCGAGCATCCGGCTGATTTTGGTCAGATCAGTCAGCGCTTCTGTGGTTACACCGGTATCAAACTGGCTCGCGTATGGCTCTTTCAGCAATAGCATCGGAATGAGCGTTGTCAGATTGGCATTGCCGCATCGCTCACCAAGACCATTGAGTGTTCCCTGAATATGACGCGCGCCTGCATCCACCGCAGCCAGTGAGTTCGCCACAGCGTGTTCGGTGTCATTATGCGTATGAATACCCACGTGATCACCGGGCACACCCGCCTCGATCAGCGCTGCCACCGCCTCATGGACTTCTCCCGGCAAAGCGCCACCGTTGGTATCACACAGCACAACCCAGCGTGCGCCGGCGTCGTAAGCTGCCTTCGCAGCCTCCACCGCGTAGGAAGGATTGGCCTTGTAGCCATCAAAGAAATGCTCCGCATCAAACAGCGCCTCGCGGCCTTGGGCTTTGATGTGCGCGATAGATTTCGAGATGTTTTCTGTGTTCTCCGCAAGCGTAATGCCAAGCGCGGTTTCAACGTGGAAATCGTGGCTTTTGCCGACTAGGCACACGGCAGGCGTGCCCGCGTTCAGCACAGCAGAGAGCACATCGTCATTTTCCGCAGACATGCCCGCGCGTTTAGTCATGCCGAAGGCGGTGAATGTCGCTTTAGTGTCCGGGCGGTTCTCAAAGAATTCGCTATCCGTCGGGTTTGCTCCGGGCCAGCCGCCTTCGATGTAATCCACGCCAAGCGTGTCGAGCGCCTGTGCGATCTGTTGCTTTTCAGTCGTTGAGAACTGAACACCTTGGGTTTGCTGCCCATCGCGGAGCGTCGTGTCGTAGAGGTAGAGCTTTTCTTTGGTCACGAAAGCACCTCCAGCTTGGCGGCATCAAAATCCGCACCCGGTAAAAGCTCCACACCCGCCTTGCTCATGCGCACTTCAACACCTGCTTCAATGAGGCCTGTTTTCAAACGATCAACCTCAGAGAAGTCTTTGGTTTCCATTGCCTTTTCGCGCGCGCCAGCCAGTAGTGCCTCAAAGGATGAAAGATCCACCTTCGGAGCTGCTGCCCATTCCGGAACAACATCGCCCACCAAGCCAACAAGCTGCATTGCCGACTTCAGACCGGCGGCATCACCTGCCCCAGCCAATCGGTGCATTTCCGTCAGCGCCTTTGAGGTATTCAGGTCGTCAGCGACAGCGATAAGCACCTCTGAAGGCAGATCGCCCTTCTCAGCGCCCTCCACCATTGCAAACCACTTGCGCAAAGTCGCCTCAGCCTCTTTCGCCTTCTTCTCTGTCCAGTCCATTGGCTTACCGTAATGGGTCGACAGGAAGACAAAGCGGATCACCTCGCCCGGTATACCCTTGTCCAGCAAGTCGCGCACAGTGAAGAAGTTGCCCAATGACTTGGACATCTTCTTGCCTTCTACCTGAAGCATCTCATTGTGCATCCAGTAGCGGGCGAATTCCCCTTCTGGGTGGGCGCAGCAACTTTGTGCGATTTCATTTTCGTGGTGCGGGAACTGCAGGTCATTGCCGCCACCGTGAATGTCAAAGCTTTCGCCAAGCAAATCATGCGCCATTGCGGAACATTCGATATGCCAGCCCGGACGACCCCAGCCCCATGGGCTATCCCAACCGGGCAGATCATCTGTCGAAGGCTTCCACAGCACGAAATCCATCGGATCGCGTTTGTTGTCAGCCACTTCGACCCGCGCACCAGCGATCATGTCATCTACGGAGCGGCCAGACAGCTTGCCGTAATCGGCATAGCTTTTCACCGAAAACAGCACATGGCCGCCGCCATCTGGATAGGCATGGCCCTTTTCAATCAGCCCTTCGATCATGGTGACCATCTGAGCGATATAGCCCGTCGCGCGGGGCATGAAGTCAGGCTCCATCGCCCCCAAAGCACCCATGTCCTTGAGATACCAACCGATGGTCTCATCAGACCGCTCGGCAACAAGCTCTTCAAGAGTACCAGCAGCGCCAGCCTCTTTGCGGCTCAAAGCGGTCGCGTTGATCTTATCATCGACGTCGGTGAAATTGCGCACGTAGGTCACGTGATCCGCACCATAGACATGACGCAACAGACGGTTCAGCACGTCAAACACAACCACAGGCCGCGCATTCCCCAAATGGGCGCGGTCGTAGACCGTTGGACCACAGACGTACATGCGTACATTCTTGGCGTCCAAGGGCTCAAAAACCTCTTTCTTGCGGGTCTTTGAGTTATGCAGTTTGATCGTCAGATCAACGTCGGTCATGGCTCGTCCTCACACGGCTTTCGTGCTGGCGGGCTTAGCAACTTTATCAATGTTTTGAAATAGTAGAACGGCCCGCCAAAATGTCTTAGCAGGTAATGCAGCAAATAATGATGATGCTTGCGGTGTTCATGGGGGCGACCCTAGAAGGCCGCCCCCATGAGGTCAAGGGTGGGTCATGATAATCTACGAAAACCTAGACCCGTGACCGGCGCAGAGAGACCTTGGATTGCGCCAATATTGTGAGAGCGATGCCAAAAAACACCAATCCAGCCCCGGCCCAAGTCACAGTGGAGTAGCGTTCGCCCAGAAACAGTGTTGCTGAGAAAAGGCTCGTCGCAGCAGCCACATAGCCGGTTTGGCTAAGCAATAATGGCCCGCCCAAATGTTGCAGTCGGAAGTAGGCCGGAAAGATCAGCGCGGCAGAGACGAGCTGAATAGCAGTCACTGTCGGAATCACACCGAATTTGGACAGTGGGATCGCGCCATAGAGTACAAACTGCGCTATGATCAATCCGATCAGAGCAGCGCCCTGGCTCCAGAACGCAAGGCTTGCGGGATGCTCGCCCTCAGGCCAGTGCAGCGTGCGATAAATATTCCCCGCGGCAAGCACCATCGGCAGTGCCAACCCTAGAAGCGCCCACGGGTTTATCCCGGCAAACGCGCCATCCCGACCAAGCACCACGACGCAGGCTCCGACAAGGCCAAAGACAATGCCCAAAACGCCAAGCGGCGAAACACCTTTCAAACGAAAGAGCACGGAAAGCGCCAATGTGAAGACTGGGGAAAGCGCGAACATCAACCCCACCTGCCCGGCCCCAAGCTCTGGGATCAAAGCAAAGATCATCACATTGACCAGGGCAAAAGACACCAGTCCTGAAATCAGAACATATTGCAGGACGCGGCCGCGTGGGATTTTGAAGTCCCGCCGCCTCCACAGGTCCGGCGCAATGAAGATCACAGCACCCAAGGAAATAACCATGGCCCAGACTATCGGCGGAACCCCGGCCTGGGAGGCCATTTTTCCGAGTGGAAAGGTCAAGCCAAAGAGGCCACCGGTGTAAAGCAGCAGCGCGCTAGGGCTTTTGTAGATCGCTTCAAGCATAGCTGACGACCTCAAATTCTATGCCCTCTGGGCCGTCAAAATAAAACCGCTCACCAGGTTCGTAGTCGGCATGGCTATGCGGCTTGTAGCCTGCATTAATGACTCGATTTTCGACCGCCTCTAGGTCATCCACAACAACCCCAATATGGTTAAGCCCGCTGAGCAGTCCGTAAGAATTATCGTTCTCAGTCAGAGGCTTATTCGGCGAATACAAGGCCAAATATGAATCATCACTACCAACGTGAACCGTGTATCCGTTGTTCATAGCTGTTCCCTCCCAGCGGATCTTCCAACCAAAGAGGTCATTTAAGATACCAGCCATTTCTTTCGGGTCAGCCACGGTGACATTCACATGTTCTAAGCGCATTTGCTGCTCTCCTATCTATTGAAACTCAATGGAATCTTTTCTAATTTCTCAAGTACTCTTTAAGTCAAACGGATAATATCATTGCAAAACAGACAGATAACAAATAGAGGGCTGAGCATTGGTCAGATTTCTGATCGAACTGGCCTCGCACCAAGCGCCATACGCTACTACGAGGATGAATCGCTGGTTGCACCCTTCCGCAATGCAGGCGGGCAACGTCGCTATGAAAGGGCTGATATTCGGCGGCTTTCATTCATTATGATCGCGCAGCAACTTGGGTTCTCAATCAAACAGATCAAAGCTGCGCTTGCGAGCCTGCCGGACAATCGTACGCCGACCAAAGCCGACTGGACGCGCCTGTCCAAACAATTCCGCGACGATCTAGAGGCGCGCATCGCTCAGATGGAAGCCCTAAGAGACAAGTTGGATGGCTGTATCGGTTGTGGCTGTCTCTCGCTAAAGGCTTGTAAACTCTACAATCCTCAGGATCGCATCAAAACCAAGGGCCATGGGCCAAGGTATTTGATGGGGAATTCAATCGAGGAGATTATGTAAGGTCGGTTTTGCGCTGGATTGGTCGCAAATAAATCAGAAGATTCCGGTATCTCACGGCATCCTGAAAAGCATGGAGAGCTCAATGATCGGCAACCGTTGGAAAATCTGTCTAGTGAGCCGCACGATTGGTGCGGAGCGCGGTAAAGCCGCGCGTGGAGGACCGTGGGCGTAATCACCCCACACGCAAACCTCAATACACTCACAGGACAGACCTCAATGACTCGCACTCAAACCCGCCGCGCTGGCGGACGCAACGCCCGCCGCGAAGCCCGCGCCGCTGCCCTTACAGAAGATCAGCGCGCCATCCACCCCGGCATGTCCGGCGGGAGCTGTAAACCGCTGTCTCCATCGGATATAGACCGCATCCACGAAGCCGCCCTACGCGCTTTGGAAGAAATCGGTCTTGCTGACACGCCAGACAGTGGCGTGGCCTATTTGAAAAAAGTCGGCGCGGTGCTGGGGGACGATGGCCGCGTGCGCTTCCCGCGTGAGGTTGTTAAGGATGCTCTAGGGAAGTCCTGCAAGTCCTTCACCCTCTACGGTCGGGATCCAAAACATGATCTAGAGCTGAATGGCACCCGTGTTTACTTCGGCACCGCTGGTGCGGCCGTCAGCATGGTCGACGTCGAAGGCCGGAACTATCGTGATAGTACGCTACAAGACCTGCACGATGCCGCGAAGATCTGCGACCAACTCGATAACATCCACTTTGTCCAGCGCCCTATCGTGGCGCGTGATGTCCTAGACAATCGCGAGATGGACCTGAACACGATCTACGCGACTTGTTCCGGCACAACAAAACACATTGGCACGTCCTTCACAGAGCCCGATTTTGTAGATGACGCATTGAAAATGCTACATAAAATCGCGGGCGGTGAAGAAGCATGGCGCGCTCGTCCTTTCGTGGCCAATACCAACTGTTTTGTTGTTCCCCCGATGAAATTCGCGACCGAGAGCTGTGAAGCGATGGAGCGCTGCATTCTGGGGGGCATGCCTGTTCTGCTTCTTTCAGCCTGCATGTCAGGCGCAACTGCTCCCTCCACCATCGCAGGAGCGATCGTTCAATCTGTAGCAGAATGTCTGGCGGGTCTGGTCTATGTGAACGCTGTGAAACCGGGTCACCCTGCCATCTTTGGTACATGGCCCTTTGGTCTCGATCTGCGCACCGGCGCTATGACGTCAGGTTCTGGCGAACAAGCGCTGCTTTCTGCAGCCTGTGCGCAAATGCATCAGTTCTATGGCATTCCAGGCGGATCACCAAACGGCATGACCGACTCAAAATTGCCAGACATGCAGGCAGGTTGGGAGCAGATGTGTTCAAACGTCATGAGCGCCCTGTCCGGCACCAATATGGTCTACGAAGCAGCGGGTATGCACGCATCGCTTCTTGGTTTCTGCCATGAAAGCTTAATTCTTGGAGATGACCTGATTGGTCACGCAATGCGCTGCCTACGTGGTATCGAAGTTAATGACACCACGCTCGCAGTTGAGCAAATCAGAGAGGTCTGCATTGGTGGTCCGGGGCACTATCTGGGCACAGATGAAACCCTATCTAGAATGCAAAAAGACTTTGTTTATCCAAGTCTTGCCAGCCGAACCTCACCTAAGGAATGGGAAGAGCAAGGCAAGCCAGATCTGATCGAAGCTGCCACAGCACGCAAAAATGAAATCCTTGGCCGGCCTTCAGCAGCGGCCTTTGATATCCTTCTCGATTCCGAGTTGCGTGAGATGTTCAACATTCACCTGCCACGACCGTAATGAGTGAATTGTTTTATGGTCGGGGGTCACTGTTGTGTCCCCCGGCCTATTTAGAATCCGCGTGGACGACGGTGTGTGCTTACCCGTGACATTTGAACGGACAGGCTCAGGTCTTCCTGACCAACCATCGTTGCAGACAGTTCCGCTTTTCCGTCTCGGATCTGCCCTTTCAGCATGAGTTTATAGGTCTGAAAATCACCAAAGACCGACTCCATGTCTTTGTTGTGCTGTCTCAGCTCAACATGTCCTGTGTATTCATCGTCTTTCAGCTCTTGGAATGCGCCGTCATAAAGAAAACCAACATCCACACCTGAAATCGTCAGGTCTTTCATGGTGAGCTTACCTGCGCCTACATTGCCTACGTTGCTCGCAAAATTGACTTCGTAGTAGCCGTCCGTCGGATGTGCCATGCTCAATACCCCTTCGTTTCACCAAAAAGCGATCTACTGCCGCATCACACAACCTAAGGGTCATCAAGGCTCAATTTGAAAGAAATTGAGACAATTTTATGGCATTTAAAATCTGGAAATAAAATTGGGGGGCCTCGCCCCCCAAGTTTCGCCGCTTAAGCTCACTCTTTGTACCGCTCGAAGTTTTATGCCTGCGGCCTAAGCGTCGTCTCCGGGTGAGCGCACCCACCCTAGAATTCGTGGCGGAATTAACCCTCCGCCGGGGGACGGGTCTGGCCCGAAGGCCATCCCCAGGTGTTCCTGGTCCTAGCTCTTAGCTACAACCTGATGTTGCACCACAGGTGTTGCACTTCATGCATGTCCCGTTGCGCACAAGCGTGTAGTTGCCACAATCCCCACAGGGATCGCCTTCGTAGCCCTGCATTTTGGCCTTGGTGCGCTCATCCATCGTCATTGTGCCGGATGCAACGGCTGTACCTGACGTCATCGCCGCAGGTTCTGCTGTTTCTGGCACCAATGTACTCAGCGCCACCTCAGCATCCATACCACCGTTTAGAACCATTAGTTCCTGTGGCAGACGTTTGCGCAGATAGCCCGTAGAAGAGACCTGTTTGAGCATCTCAAGAGACCGTGTTGCAGCGTTCTCACTCAGCTCTTTTACGTTCGCAACGCCTTCTTCTTCGCCACGGCCCAGATCATCAAAGGATGCGCCTTCTGGCTTCACGTGAGCCAAATCTGTTCGATCTAGATAAGAAACAGCCAGTTCACGGAAGATATAATCAAGTATAGATGTCGCATTTTTGATAGAGTCATTTCCCTGCACCATGCCCGCAGGCTCAAATTTGGTGAAGGTAAAGGCATCTACAAACTCTTCCAGAGGTACGCCGTATTGAAGACCAACCGAGACCGCGATGGCGAAGTTGTTCATCATTGCCCGGAAGCCTGCACCCTCTTTGTGCATATCGATGAAGATCTCGCCAAGCGAACCGTCAGAATATTCGCCAGTCCGCAGATAGACCTTGTGACCGCCAACGATGGCCTTTTGTGTATAGCCCTTGCGGCGCTCAGGCATTTTCTCGCGGTCAGCCTTATAGACCTCTTTGATGACGATCTTTTCGACGATCTTCTCTGCCAGAACCGCCGCTTTTTCCTGCGGAGTTCCGCTTTCGAGGATCTCTTCTGCCTCTTCATCATCCTCGATCAGTGCTGCAGCCAGAGGTTGAGAGAGTTTCGATCCGTCACGATACAGCGCATTGGCTTTCACACCCAAGGACCAGCTGAGCTCGTAAGCTTTCTGGCAGTCTTCGATGGTTGCATCATTTGGCATGTTGATCGTTTTAGAGATCGCGCCAGAGATAAAGGACTGTGCTGCCGCCATCATGGTGATGTGACTATCCACGGAAAGGAAGCGCTTGCCATTCTTGCCGCATGGGTTTGCACAGTCAAAGACCGGCAAGTGTTCTTCTTTCAAATGCGGGGCGCCTTCTAGGGTCATCGTGCCGCAAACATGGTCATTGGCCGCGTCGATGTCTGCTTTGGAGAAGCCCAGGTGGCTTAGAAGGTTGAATTCTGGGTCCATCAGCTTCGCTGCTGGAACACCGAGCGTGCCAGTTACAAACTCCTCACCCAGCGTGAAGTGATTGAAAACAAAGCGGATATCAAAGGCTGTTGCGAGAGCACCTTCGACTTTATCGAGTTCAGCCTGCGTAAATCCATGGCCTTTCAACGTTGTTGGGTTGATCGCTGGTGCATTGCCCAATGTGCCGTGACCCACTGCGTAAGAGATGATCTCTTCAATCTGTGCTGAACCATAGCCTAGCTTTTCCAGCGCGGACGGCACGGAGCGGTTGATAATCTTGAAATAGCCGCCGCCGGCAAGTTTTTTGAACTTCACCAGTGCAAAATCAGGCTCAATCCCGGTGGTGTCGCAATCCATAACCAGACCGATGGTGCCGGTTGGCGCAATCACAGAGACCTGCGCGTTGCGGTAGCCGTGTTTCTCACCTAGTGCGAGCGCTTCATCCCAAGACGCCATCGCCAATTTCGCAAGGTCTTGGTCTGGCACATTGGCCAAATCCAGCGGCACTGGTTTCACTGCCAAGTCTTCATAACCATCTGATGCGCCGTAAGCCGCGTTGCGGTGGTTGCGAATGACGCGCAGCATGTGGTCTGCATTGCGCTTGTAACCAGAGAACGGCCCTAGCTCGCCCGCGATTTCCGCGGAAGTCGCATAAGATACACCGGTCAGGATCGCGGTCAAAGCACCGGTCAGTGCGCGGCCATCTTCACTGTCATAGGACATGCCCATGTTCATCAGAAGACCGCCGATATTGGCATAGCCCAGACCTAGCGTTCGGAAATCATAAGACAATTGCGCGATTTCCTTGGATGGGAACTGCGCCATCATCACAGAAATCTCAAGTGTCACGGTCCACAGACGGGTCGCGTGCACATAGTCTTCGGCTTGGAACTTACCATCCTTCAGGAAGGTCAGCAGGTTCATCGATGCGAGGTTACACGCCGTGTCATCGAGGAACATATACTCAGAACATGGGTTCGAACCGCGAATCTCACCGTCTTCCGGACATGTATGCCATGCATTCACTGTGTCGTGGAATTGGATGCCCGGGTCTGCACAGGCCCATGCAGCATGCCCCACCTGCTCCCACAGATCACGCGCTTTGATCGTCTTTGCCACAGACCCGTCTGTGCGGCGGATCAGCTCCCAATCCCCATCGGTTTCCACAGCCTTCAGGAAGGCATCGGTCACGCGGATGGAGTTGTTGGAGTTCTGACCCGACACAGAGGCGTATGCTTCACTGTCCCAATCAGTGTCGTAGGTCGGGAATTCGATGCTGGCGTAGCCCTGCTTGGCATAGTCCAACACACGTTTCACGTAAGTCTCTGGAATCTTTGACTTCCGCGCCCCTTTGATCGCTGTTTTCAGCTGATCGTTTTTCTTTGGATCAACCGCATCTTCGGTGGACCCGTCCCAGCTGCGAATGGCTGAGAAAATCTCATTCAGCTTCTCTTCGTGAACTTTAGAGCCCGCGACGATCGACGCCACTTTCTGCTCTTCTTTCACTTTCCAGTTGATGAATTCTTCGATGTCCGGGTGATCGGCATCACAGATCACCATCTTCGCTGCTCGACGGGTTGTCCCGCCTGATTTGATCGCACCCGCTGCGCGATCACCAATTTTCAGGAACCCCATAAGGCCAGAAGACTTCCCGCCGCCAGACAGCGCTTCACCATCCGCGCGCAGGCTAGAGAAGTTTGTGCCGGTCCCTGATCCATACTTAAAGAGACGCGCTTCACGGACCCAGAGGTCCATAATGCCACCCTCGTTTACAAGATCATCTGACACGGACTGAATAAAGCAGGCATGAGGCTGTGGGTGCTCATAGGAGCTCTTCGATTTGGTCAGCTTGCCAGTTTTGTAATCGACATAATGGTGGCCCTGTGCTGGCCCATCGATGCCATATGCCCAGTGCAAGCCTGTGTTAAACCACTGTGGAGAGTTAGGCGCAGCACGCTGGGAGGCCAACATGTGGCGCATCTCATCAAAGTAAGACCGCGCATCGTCTTCGGTGGAGAAATAGCCACCTTTCCAGCCCCAATATGCCCAAGCGCCTGCGAGACGATCAAAGACTTGCTTGGCAGAGACCTCTCCGCCCATTTCAGCGCCATCAGCAGGTACAGAACGCCACAGAAACTCTGGAACACCCTTTTCTTTCACTTTCTTGAGCTTGGAAGGCACACCGGCTTTACGGAAGTACTTCTGCGCAATTACATCAGAGGCGACCTGGCTCCACTTCGCGGGGATTTCGACATTTTCTGCCTGAAAAACAATCGACCCATCCGGGTTTCTGATCTCTGATGTAGTGGTGATAAAATCTAGGTCCGCGTATGCGTCTTGGTCTGCCTTGGTAAATTTACGCTCGATCTTCATTTCTGCCCCGAAGTCTTGAACTTACTCTAATCTACATACGAAACAGAGCCATCCAGGCAGCGAGCAGTGGTCAAACTTTACCGGTCAAAACTCTACCGGGCGTGCGCCTAATAGCGCGCGCTGAAGCCAGAGAAATCCCTGGGCAACGTCTTGTTGTGTTTAGTCCCTCTGCGGTCGCTATACCCACTATATATGGTGGCCATCTGATCCGCCCATACAATCTGACGTATATTCACCGATTTGGTCAACGAATTTATTTGAGATTTTTTCGGCTATTTCCTGTTGACCGAATTCCTAAATCCGAGGGTATAGCCCCCTCCTCACGATTCTTAAGAATACCTTCATATTTGTGGCAAAGGTTCTAAGACTCAGGTCCTTTTCAGAAGCCCTTATAACAAAAGAAAAAAACAAAACTGTCGGGATCAATGCCTCGCAACACACCAGATATAGGGGTTAACACCGCATTAATAACCAGATGCATACAGGACGTGAGAAAAAGCTATGCTTCGAAACCTGCAGCTTTTCTGTCGCGGCACCAATTATCTCAACTTTGCGTAAAACTTACGCGCATCAAAACACGTAAAAGCTGGGTCTTCAATGTGAGGAAAGTGGTCGGGGCGGCGAGATTCGAACTCACGACCCCCTGTACCCAAAACAGGTGCGCTACCAGACTGCGCTACGCCCCGGACCGTTCGCACCGTTTAAACATCAGCGCGCGGAAAGGAAAGAGGAAAAAGTGTGATTTTTGCCCTGTTCCCAAAATTCCGCAAAACAAAGACGCGACTTTTCTGAAAGCTCTAGGATAACTAGGTCAAGGCACATTCCAATGCCCAATACAGTTGATAACTCCTAGCTATGACCAACAACTATAGATTTTTGCGTCTGACGGAAATTCCAACCGCTGCTATACGCGAGCACATGTCTGATCCGCGTGTTGCCAAACACCTCCCCCTTATGACGAAGACGAGTTGGCAGGACAGCGACGTCGAGGCCCTTATCGCCTCCAAAGAGGCATGCTGGACAAAAGACGGCTTGGGGCACTGGGGAATACTTTCAGGCGACACATACCTCGGCTGGGGAGGGTTTCAGAAGGAGGCTGAGGAATGGGACTTTGGTTTGGTCCTTCATCCTGATCATTTCGGTCACGGGTTAAAGATCGCGCATCAGGCGCTGCGTTACGCGGTACAACACCCAGATATTTCCGAAGTCACTTTCTTGCTGGCCCCATCACGCAAAAATCTGAGCGCTTTAAGCCGCTACGGCGCAGAGTTTATTGGAGATGTCAGCCACGCCGATCAAACATTCCTCAAGTTCAGGCTGCCGACCCCTCAGGGTGGGTCTTAAGATTATTTGGTGGAAAGTGGTCGGGGCGGCGAGATTCGAACTCACGACCCCCTGTACCCAAAACAGGTGCGCTACCAGACTGCGCTACGCCCCGGACCGTGACGGGGGAATTAGTCTCTAAGCGCTGGAATGAAAAGACCTAAAGTTCAGTTTCTGCGATTTTTTTAGCTTGCTTCGGAACAACGCCAGGCAGCGTTGGTTTGAAGGATCGACGGGTGGCGCAATTCGCTGCCCGCATTGATACCCAGGGCCTTCGATAGGCCTGCATTGACTTCCAGAACGTAGCGCGCAGGCGCGCCGCTCGGAATTGGCGTTTCATCCAATGGCACCGCATTATGATGCACTCGCACAACAACCCCGTTTTCATCCAGGAAGATCATATCTAACGGAATCAAAGTGTTACGCATCCAAAACGCAAGAGGTTTTGTCTGATGGTAAACAAACAGCATACCGCTGCTCATTGGCATCGACGGGCGTCCCATCAAGCCTCTTGAACGTTCAGCGGCATTATCCGCAACTTCAACAGTAAATCGCGCCTGTCCCCAATCCCCACGCAAATGCACGGTATTTGGGCTACAGGCTGCAGTCGCTGCAATAACGCTGAGAACTGATAAGATTATCGCCAAAGCTGTTGAGAGCAAACCTTGGCGAAGCGACATGTCAGTCTTCCTTATCGAGTGCGTTCTCCCAAGAGCAGACCTGCGCGGCCATAAGTCCGCGTCGCCCTTCCATCACACGGATAGCAAGCGCCTCTCCGGGCTGCAACTCTGCCAAGCCTTGGCGGCGCAACACTTCCACGTGAACAAAGATGTCTTCTTCGCGCCCAAAGACATTGGCAAATCCAAAGCCTTTGCCTTTATCAAACCACTTTACGCGCGCCGGCTGCAGCGGCAGGTTTTTGACATCAGGCGCATCAAGTTCTTCGAAATCTGCAAGCGGAACGGAATCCTCTGATTCTGCCACATGTATGCTTAGAATTTCGACGGCTTGTACGCCTCTCTGTGTTTCCTGTGCGAGAAGTTCGATGTTGGCCCCATCCGCCACCGAACTCTGCCCAAAGTTGCGTAACACATTGGCGTGCAAAAGAATGTCCGGCCCGCCGCCTGATGCAACAACAAAACCAAACCCTTTCACAGGATCGAACCACTTCACCTGCCCGTCGATCTTGTGGGCAGTCACATTATTCATTTCTATGCCTTACCATACGTTACCCCATCCCCAGGGCATGTTTCTTCTGCGATAAATCCCCACCTACAGCAAGGAAAAAATCGTAAGCGTTTCATAGACTTGCATTTTACGTGACGTGAGTGTCAAGGGTTCAAACGTATAATTTCCCATGCATCAGAGGGGGTTGCGCGACGCCAAACAAAGCGGTCATGGAGGCGAAATGCCCCATCTGCCCAAAACTCAATTTCCGTTGGCGTGATGCGATATCCCCCCCAAAACGGAGGACGTTTCGGATTCAAACCGTGCTTAGTCGACATTTTAGCAGCCTTGGCCACCAGAGACGCACGCGAATCCAATGGCTGAGATTGATCGCTGGCCCAGGCGCCTAATCTGCTCTTGAGCGAGCGCGACTCATAATATGCATCAGCCTGTTCGCCATCTTCGCGTTCGACAAGCCCCCGCACTCGCACCTGACGGCGCAAAGATTTCCAATGCATTACGAAAGCCGCCTTGCCACCCTGCTCGATTTCCCGCGCTTTGGCTGAGCCATAGTTGGTATAGAATACAAAAGCTGCATCTTCGACTTCTTTCAACAGCACCATACGTGCGTTTGGCATGCCCGATGCATCCACCGTGGATAATGCAATGGCATTGGAATCGTTGGGCTCACTCCTCTCAGCTTCAGCCAGCCAGGCGCGTGTAATCTCAAACGGGTCATCACCAGCAAATATTCCGGTACGATCTGACATGTGTTTCTCCATTGCCATGAAAGCTCTTAACCCGCTCTAGTGGACTTGATGCCAAAGGGGCTATCGCCTAAAGGTGCGTCAAACGAAATAAGGGACGGAGTTGTCCAAATGTCAAACAATCTGATGGCAGGCAAACGCGGCCTGATTATGGGCCTGGCGAATGACAAATCGATCGCTTGGGGTATTGCGAAAGCCTGTGCAGAAGCAGGTGCGGAAATGGCTTTCTCTTATATGGGCGACGCCTTCAAAAAGCGCGTACAGCCTTTGGCCGACCAACTCGGTGTTGAAACCCTGATCGATTGTGATGTGTCTGATCCTGACTCCATTGATGCTGCATTCGCTCAGATTGAAGAAAAATGGGGCAAGATTGATTTCATCGTGCACGCCATTGGTTTCTCTGACAAAAACGAGCTGCGCGGCCGTTACGTAGACACCAGCCGCGACAACTTCCTGATGACCATGGACATCTCTTGCTACAGCTTCACAGCCGTCATGAAGCGCGCCGAGAAGCTGATGACAGAAGGTGGTTCTGCCCTGACGCTGACATACTACGGTGCAGAGCAAGTTATGCCGCATTATAACGTCATGGGTGTTGCAAAGGCCGCTCTTGAAGCCTCCGTAAAATATCTGGCGGAGGACCTTGGTAAAGACGGTATCCGCGTAAACGCGATTTCCGCCGGTCCGATCAAAACACTGGCGGCCTCCGGCATTGGCGATTTCCGCTACATTTTGAAGTGGAACGAATATAACTCTCCGCTGCGCCGCACTGTGACCATCGATGATGTTGGCAACTCTGCTCTCTACCTGCTGAGCGATCTGGCTTCCGGCGTGACAGGCGAAAATCTACACGTAGATTCTGGTTATCACGTGGTTGGTATGAAAGCGGTCGACGCTCCTGACATCGACGCCAGCAAGAAGTGATCTCCGCCAAAAAAGCGAACACTAAGACGGACCCAGCCTCGCTGCGGTCCGTTTTTCTTTGACATTTGTCCTGTCGCGCCCTTCCCTGCAGCAACCAACTTTACGGAGCTGACATGGAACTGAACCATCTAGTTGCATTTAATCTGACGTTGATCGCCGCCATTCTTAGCCCCGGCCCGGCCATGCTGGTGGCCCTGCGAAAAAGCATGGCGCAAGGACGGCGTGCGGGCATTCTGACAGGTATGGGTCTTGGCCTCATGGCGGCGAGCTGGACAGCGCTGGCACTGCTTGGGTTGGAAAGCCTGTTCCTTCTGTTCCCCTGGGCCTATGCTGCCATGAAAATCCTAGGCGCGCTGTATCTACTTTGGATCGCATATAACACCTGGCGATCCGCCAAACGGCCCATCAGCGAAGACCCGTCTCAGCTGGCTCGGCGAAGCTTCCTTAATGGGCTCTCAGTAAATTTGGCCAATCCAAAATCTGTGCTTTTCGCATCTGCTGTGCTTCTCGTAATCTTTCCAAATGATCTCAATCTGTTTGAGAAAGGCTTTATTGTTCTTAATCATCTTTGCATCGAACTGGCTTTCTACACAGGATTTGCGCTCCTACTCTCGACCAAAAGGTCAAAATCCGGCTATTTGCTTCTCAAACCAATATTTGACCGAGTCGCCGCGCTTGTCTTGGGTGCGCTTGGCATTCGCCTGTTGCTCGATCGCACTTGAGCAACGGACGCTAGAAAGGAATATGAGATGAACGATCGTCTGCCCCATGAAAAAGGCTTCCACATCAGTTGGGATCAATTGCACCGCGATGCCCGTGCGCTGGCATGGCGCCTCGATGGTAAAGGTCCAGATGACGGCGCGTGGAAGGCTGTGGTGGCGATCACCCGTGGCGGCATGGCCCCTGCGATGATCGTGGCGCGCGAACTCGATATCCGTGTCGTGGATACCATCAGCGTAAAATCCTACAGCGCCGGTGGCGGCGATACAGCACAACGTCGCGAAGCGCAGGTTCTGAAATCCCCGTCTGACGAGATCATGGGTGACGGCGAAGGCGTTCTGATCATTGATGATTTGGTGGACTCCGGGAAAACTCTGGAACTTGTCCGCAAGCTTTATCCCAAGGCGCATTTTGCAACGGTCTACGCAAAACCGATGGGTGAGCCGCAGGTTGACACGTTCATCACGGGTGTAAGTCAAGACACATGGATTTTCTTCCCATGGGATATGGCGCTGCAATATGTACAACCCTATCGTGGCACCGACTAAGCAATAGCGACGCAAATGACAGGCAGCCGTACTTCTCAGACATTTCTACCACCGGTCATGGAAGCCCGGCGCTGGATTGCGGGCAAACCTTTTCCCAAAGACAAGCCCCTCATTAATGTGAGTCAGGCGGCCCCGATTGAGCCGCCGCCGAAAGCGCTGCGCGAGAAAATCGCTGAAACTGCCCTGTCAGTCCCAGAAGCACATATTTACGGTCCCGTTCTGGGATTGCCGGAACTGCGCAGCGAGTTGGCGCAACAGTGGTGCCAGAACTACGGCGGTCAAATCACGCTGGAACAGGTGGGGATCACCTCAGGCTGCAACCAAGCCTTCGCCGCTGCCATCTCAAGCTTGACCAACCAGGGGGACGAGATCATTCTGCCGACCCCTTGGTATTTCAACCACAAAATGTGGCTCGATATGCAAGGGGTCTCTGCCGTGCCTTTGCCATCGGGTGCGGGCCTGTTGCCTGACATTGCGATGGCGGAATCTCTGATCAGTGAAAAAACCCGCGCTATTGTTTTGGTCACACCCAACAATCCAGCCGGTGTTGAGTATCCTGCGTCACTTGTAATGGACTTCTATTTGCTGGCGAAAAAACACGGTATCGCGCTCATCATCGATGAGACCTACCGCGATTTTGACAGCCGGTCAGCAGCTCCTCATGAGCTCTTTAAGCAATCCGATTGGCCTCAAACACTGATCCAACTCTATTCGTTCTCAAAGGCTTACAGGTTAACCGGACACCGCGTTGGCGCGATTGTCACCAGTGAAGGGCGGCTTCAAGATATAGAAAAATTCCTGGATACGGTGACCATCTGTCCAAATCAGCTTGGTCAACATGCCGCTCTCTGGGGCATGCAGAATCTCGGCAAATGGCTGGCCGGTGAACGAGATGAAATCCTCTCGCGCCGCGCAGCGATAGCTTCCAACATGCCAATACTGGAAAGAGCGGGATGGAAACTGCTTGGGCTTGGGGCCTATTTCGCTTATTTGAAACATCCATTTGATCTGCCGTCAGATCAACTGGCTCAGGAGCTCGTGGACGAAGCACATGTCCTTGCCCTGCCCGGCACCATGTTTCATCCTGAAGGCAGCATAGACGGCGCTCGTCAATTACGATTGGCCTTTGCCAATGTGGATGGTGAACAGATCAAAGAGCTTTTCAATCGGCTCGCTGCTTATCACCCGAAAAGCTGATCTCGACATTCTCGCTCCCGCTTGGCTGGGACAGGTCTAAAAAACAGGGCTGCATCCAGCGCAGACTGCTTAATCAGCATGTTAGCGCTTGCCCCCCTCCCCAGCCCGTCGTAGACATCCGAAACCATTTTGTGCAGCAACGTCAAAACCCGATAGAGGTCTCAAATGTCCAAACAAAATTCTATCTCCAAAACCTTGGTTTGGATCCTAATGGGCATGTTGATTTTGGGCCTTGGCGGATTTGGCATCACCAACCTGGGCGGGGCTGTGCAATCGGTCGGCAATGTGGATGGCAAATCCATTGACGTAAACGACTATTTCCGCGCGGTGCAGCAAGAACTCGACGCGATCCAGGCGCAAACAGGTCAGCGCATCACCTTTGCTCAGGCCCAGCAATTTGGCCTGCAGCAACAGGTACTTGCGCGTCTTGTGAACCAGCGCGCATTGGATGGTGAAGCAGAGCGTCTTGGTCTCTCCATGGGCGATGAGAACCTGCGCGATCAGATCCTGAACATCTCTGCCTTCCAGGGTCTTGATGGCTCATTTGATCGCGAAGCCTATCGCTTTGCACTGCAAAACTCAGGTCTGAACGAAACCGATTTTGAAGATTCTCTGCGTGAAGACGCAGCACGTACCCTGCTACAATCTGCCATCGTGGGTGGCATCGAAATGCCAGCAGCATATGGAGCCGCACTGACAAGTTTCCTGGGTGAAAACCGCAGCTTCTCTTACGCGATCCTGACCGAAGAGAACCTCGACGCTGAAATCACAGAAGCGAGTGAAACTGACCTGCGCGCCTTCTATGACGCGAACGTCGAAAGCTTCATGCAGCCTGCAACACGCGACATCACCTATGCATGGGTTGCACCATCCATGTTGCTGGACACCGTTGAAGTCGACGAAGACAGCCTGAGAGCGCAATACGACGATCGCAACGCCGAGTTTAACCAGCCGGAACGCCGTCTCGTTGAACGTCTTGTTTATGGCACCTCTGACGAGGCTGCGGCGGCGCTGGCACAGATCACTTCAGGTGAAAGCACTTTTGAAGCACAAGTCGAAGCACGTGGTCTTGATCTCGCGGATGTCGACATGGGCGACGTGACACTGGCGGCATTGGCTGGCGCAGGCGAAACCGTCTTTGCGGCAGAAACCGGTGCGGTGATTGGTCCGCTCCAAACTGATCTTGGCCCGGCTCTCTTCCGGGTAAACGCCGTACTGGAAGCGCAGAGCACCTCGTTTGAAGAAGCCAAAACCGCTCTGCGTGCCGAGCTGGCCGTGGATCGCGCTCGCCGCGTGATTGACGCGCAAATCAACACTGTCGACGACCTTCTTGCCGGTGGTGCGACCCTGGAAGAAGTGGCGGAAGAAACTGATCTGGTTCTGGAAACCATTAAATTCCACACAGGCTCTGACGAAGCGATCGTAGGTTACACCGATTTCCGCGCCGCGGCTCAGGCCGTGCAAGACGGTGATTTCCCAGAAGTCGCAAGCCTTGATGATGGCGGTATCTTCGCGCTGCGTTTGGATGGCACATCAGAAGCTGCGCCTACCCCGTTTGAGGACGCGCGTGCAGATGTAGAAGCCGCATGGCGCGCCGATCAGATCGCCACCGCTTTGGAAGCCAAAGCCAACACTCTGATTGATCAGATGAAAGCTGGCGCCGACATCATCACCTTGGGCCTAGTGGTTCAGCAGGAACAAGACGTGACCCGCAATGATTTCATCCCAGATGTGCCAGCAACCTTGCTGCCAACCATCTTTGAGATGGCCGAAGGAGAGCTGCGCGCGGTTGAAGGCGCTGGGTCTTACCTGATCGTTGAGCTTGATGAGGTGGCTGAGGCCGATCTTCAGTCTGGTGAAAACACAACCATCCAGAACCTCGTGGGCCAACAGGTGAGCCAATCCCTGACCCAAGATATTCTGGACGCCTATGCCAACTTCGTGCGCTCCAATGCTGAGATCGAGATCGATCAACACGCTTTGGCAGCCGTGCATTCACAGCTTCACTAAGGACGGAACATCGTGGCACTAACTCCTTCCTTTGACGCCTTTGAAGCCGACTATAAGGCTGGTAAAAATCAGGTGGTCTACACCCGCTTAGCAGCAGATCTCGACACGCCTGTGTCCCTGATGCTGAAACTGACGGGCGCTCAGAAAGACGCCTTCATGCTGGAGTCTGTAACCGGTGGTGAAGTGCGTGGGCGCTATTCCATCATCGGCATGAAGCCTGATCTGATCTGGCAGTGTCATGACAAGCAAAGCCGGATCAACCGTCAGGCGCGTTTTGATGGAGATGCCTTTCAAAATCAGGATGGCGATCCTCTTGAAAACCTGCGGTCCTTGATTGCCGAAAGCAAAATCGACCTACCAGATGACTTGCCGCAGGCTTCAGCTGGTCTCTTTGGCTTCCTTGGCTATGACATGATCCGTCTGGTGGAACATCTACCAAATGTGAATCCAGACCCACTTGGCCTGCCTGATGCCTGCATGATGCGCCCATCCGTCGTAGCCGTGTTGGATGGCGTCAAAGGCGAAGTCACTGTTGTCTCCCCTGTTTGGGTGGCCGAAGGCCAATCTGCCCGCGCAGCATATGCACAGGCCGGTGAACGTGTGATGGATGCGGTGCGTGATCTTGAGCGTTCCATGCCAGAGGCAAGCCGTGATCTGGGCGAAGAACTGCAGGTGGGCGAGCCCGTCAGCAACTTCACCAAATCGGGCTATATGGAAGCCGTCGATAAGGCCAAGGAATATATCAAAGCCGGTGACATCTTTCAGGTCGTGCCTGCACAGCGCTGGACGCATGACTTCCCGCTGCCGCCCTTTGCGCTGTACCGCTCTTTGCGTCGCACAAACCCGTCGCCCTTCATGTTCTATTTCAACTTCGGCGGCTATCAGGTGATTGGCGCAAGCCCGGAAATTCTGGTGCGCGTCTTTGGCAACGAAGTCACCATCCGCCCGATCGCAGGCACCCGCCCGCGCGGAGCGACGCCAGAAGAAGATCGCGCCAATGAGGCGGACCTGCTGGCGGACAAAAAAGAACTCGCAGAGCACCTTATGCTGCTGGATCTGGGCCGCAACGACACAGGCAAAGTATCCAAAATCGGTACCGTGCGCCCAACCGAAAAGTTCATCATCGAGCGCTACAGCCACGTGATGCATATCGTGTCCAACGTTGTAGGCGAACTTGCCGATGATCAGGACGCGCTGTCAGCCTTCTTTGCGGGCATGCCAGCGGGCACGGTCTCTGGCGCCCCAAAGGTGCGCGCGATGGAGATCATCGACGAGCTCGAACCTGAAAAACGTGGCGTCTATGGCGGCGGTGTTGGCTACTTCAGCGCCGGCGGCGACATGGATATGTGCATCGCGCTCCGCACAGCGATTGTGAAAGACAAGAAGCTCTATGTTCAGGCCGGTGGCGGCGTTGTCTATGACAGCGACCCTGAAGCCGAATACATGGAGACCGTGCACAAATCCAACGCCATCCGCCGCGCCGCTGAAGACGCGGGTCGGTTTAATGGGCGTGGGAATAGTTAGAAGATTAAAGAGCACTATTCGAAAATATTATACTACAGTGACTGCGGATCGCGCTTCCAAGATTTTTGTTGTATGGCCAAACCAATTTTAAAAATTCTTGCGGGGCCCACGAATGCCCAAAACGGTATTAATCAAGCTTCTTCGGCAGGACTGGGTCCTTTAATATCGGCTGCAAGTAAAGCGGCTGATCTATATCCTCATGATATCGAAGGTCTCATTCAAATACTCCACTTCCGAGGCCATACATCGAAAGCTGCCCAACGGAGAAGCCGCTGGATCGGGGGAAGGCTATATAACAAGTTCTCAGGTGAAGATCCCGATTACATTCCATTGTCTGGGACTCATCTTCGTCAAACACTTTCTGCGGCGGGGATTATCACGCCTGACTTAGTAGTCGCATCCGGTAAGTATCTCCTCCGCTTAGACATCGCAGAAAAGGCTGTGTCTGAACTGATTGAGATGAGAGACCAAAGTTAGTCTGATTCTGGAATCTCCGAAGCATGATGCGCACAGTTGAGTTCTGCATCGTGCGCGATTTAGCCATTTAGCCGTTGACGCAATCGCAAGATGCGTTGCACCAACGGTTCGGTATTTGGCTTTCTCAAGTGACAGTCATTGCAAATCCACAAAGATCTGAGACTCGACACCCGCATTATGCAGGCCTTCTTTGATCGCATCGATCGTGCTTGCATCTGCTGAGCTGACAACAACCACCTCATTGACCACCAGCGAATAAAGCGGCGCGTCAGGCTCTAAACTTGGCTCCAAGCTTGCCAGATACTCTTCTGCCGCGCCACGAGACTTTGGACCCCAGCGGCCGTCATGAGCAACGCCAATGGTGTATTGCACATCCATAATGGTTTCTTTGCTGACAGTACGCCCTTCGTTGAGATCCAGCAGCACCTCTTCAAGCCGCGCCTCGTCGTTGACCCGTTCGGGAATAAAAACATTCCGGCAGGTTTCGACGTTCTTATACTTTGTCACGGTCTTTTTGCTGTTGTGGTGACCAACAGCCCCGCCGATCACCGCACCCGCGGCAGCGCCGGCGTTGTCTTTGGTGACCACCTTGCCAAGCACGCCACCAATAAGCGCGCCTCCAATGACCTTCTCAGGTTGCCCGCCTTTGACGGTTTCCTGATAGGGTACAGATTTCGTTGAGCATTTTACTTCGTAAGACCCAGCAAAGGCCTGAGATGCAATCAATGTCGCCGCAGCGGCTTTTACCAGAATTTTCATGGTCTAACTCCTTCATTCTGAACATCGCGTGGTCTGGGCCCTCGTTTGGGCCATAGTGAAACACACCAACGCAATCGTCCTTTCGCCCATGAAACAACGTGTCACGTCAGGACACGGTTGCTTTGCACGAACCTAAGGAGAGCTAGCCAGTCACTCTGTTGTTATTCAATATCACAGCAGTTTTCTGCTGATTTTCAAGGCGAGAAGGCAAAAACCCGCGAGTCAGTTGTATGCCGATATGTGTGATCTGCCACCCGGGGAGATGCTCTTGTGAGTTACCAGATCGTAAATTCTAGTGATGAGTTTGCAGTTACTTGCGATGCACAATGAAAATTGTCAGCGGCCCCATCCCATGCAAGTTGCTGATGACGGCGCGAGATTCAAAAGTCAGATTCCCTTTCTGAAATCCCCCTTTTGGTGCACCGCTTTTGTAGCGCAATTGTATAGGCCGATAGCCGCGTTTTTCCAAAGCTGAACCATAAACCTTAAAAAGTGATCTAGCATCATTCGCAAACAGAGACGACACAGTAATCGTACAGGACGTTGCCTTCTTAGATGCACGAGAGACCACCTTAACAGACGAACCGGTCGCAAGAATGGGCGATTTGTAAGGTGCTTTTTTGTACCCTTTTCCTGCCTTGGCATATTGGTATCTCCGCAGGTCCGGCAGACTTTTGGAGTTGTTTTCTATCATTTCTGAACAGGCGTTTGCCATGCGGATAACCTCAGTTTTTAGATCAAGGGGTTCCGAGGCTGTCGCTGGCAAAGCCAAAATTAGAGTAGAAAGACAAATTGCTAGAAACTTATTCATTTGATTTTCGACCTAAATAGAGAATTTCGAAATATTCGACTTATTGGTTTTTGAGCGCAGAAAGAAGCGCAGACACAGGCGCCACAGAAACTGTGCTTGCGCGATCTTGCAGCGCCCAGCTAGCCAAGGCCGCAATGGTGCTTTCTTGCAAACGGCCCAGCATCAAAACCGATTCATTCTGACGCGCTTTGAATGCCGCCTGATCAAGGAAGCGCCGGATCACCACTTCGCTCTGATCATTGCCGTCTATATCCCGGAAGACTGTCACAGCCCCTACCCCTTCGCGCACAGCAAGTTTCTGCGCTGTGTTGAGACCCTTTGGTTGTAACACCAGCCCATGCCCACTGTTGAGCGCATAGGCAATCACCTGATCCGCAATATCTCGTGTTTCCTGTACGCCCGTTTCAAACCCATCCATGACGGCAACGGCTTCAGGCACATTGGCGAGTTGACCGCTGATGTTCACTTCCACCTCGCTGGCCGTTGCCCCCGCTGGGAAATCCATGATCGCAATCACCTCAAGACCTGCCGCTCGCAGCGCGGCGGCGCGGGCTGTGGCGGTCTCGGATTGCGCATTCACAGCGATAGAGACCGGGAGTGGGAAGGACGCCAAAGTTGCAAGATCAACGCCAGCCGCATCATCGTCCAGCAAGACAATCGACATCAGAGGCTTGTCACCATCCGCTTCAAAAGCGGCTGCAAACCCTTCAAGCGGAGGCAAGTCTAGGGCGACCACATCTTCGGCAGAGACTTCAGGAGCTTCAGTCGCCCCAACTGTCGGGAGGCGCGTGGATGTTCTTTGTTCAAACTTTTCATCAAAGCCGGTCACAGGTTTCAGCAAAGACGCGGTTTCTTCCTCAACCGGCTGTTCTGCCAGACTTGGCGCTGCCACGTCCACTGAGGGCAACGTGTCATCGCCAGTTTGATCCTGTTGAGAAGGTGCAACCTGAGTCGGGGCTGTGTCCGTCGCCACAACCGGTGCATTACTTTCTCCATTGGTCTGCGGTGCATCAAAGGCCTGATCTTCCACATTGGCCGGGCTTTGCGGTTGCGCAGGGTCGACGGAAATAGACGGCTCGTCATCTTCACCCGGGCTCGCAATCGGATTGGCCTGCGGATTTGGCAGAACCGGAGAGTCTGACTGCAAGGCCAAATCGACATTGCCATTCTCAGTGGGCGCTTCGGGTGCGTTTTCCACTGCCACGGCATTTGGACGAGGTGCTGACTGTTGATCCGCATTTGGAGCGCCATCGACGCCATCAACAGCCGCAGGAGATTGCGCAACGGAATCAGCCTGAACCGGCGCGTCGGTCGCAGAGGTTTCAGAAAGCGATGTGCCACTTTGAGTAGCAGGTTGGCTCGCGCTTGGCTCTTCCGCCTGAGGCACAGCCACATTTGAGGGCAGCGGTGCCAAAAGCGACACAATGCCCGCAAGCATCAAACCCAGCACACCGCCAAAGAATAACCCTGTGATAATCCCGCGTAACATCGCTCTTGCCCTCAGTTTATACTCAACTCGATTTAACATCGTATTTTTGGGTCGGTTTTTAGGCTGATGACCCGCAGCCCCTCTTGACCCTTCCGGCCAAGCCTGTCCATGTATACCCCGTCTATGGGCTGGGTTAATACCCTGTTCTTACTTTGAATGAAAATGAGTGCCGCTATGCTGCTTCTGATCGATAACTACGACAGCTTCACCTATAACCTCGTACATTATTTGGGCGAGCTTGGGGCCGACGTACAGGTCTGGCGCAACGATGCGCTGAACACTCAGGAAGCCATGGCGATGAATCCAGCAGGGATTCTTCTGTCTCCGGGACCATGTACGCCGAATGAAGCAGGTATTTGCCTCTCTCTGGTCGAGGCTGCGGCTGAAACCAAGACACCTCTGATGGGGGTTTGCCTTGGCCACCAATCCATTGGGCAGGCATTCGGTGGCAATGTCATCCGCTGCCACGAGATCGTGCACGGCAAGATGGGCACCATGCATCATTTTGACAAAGGTCTGTTCAAAGGGCTGCCAACACCGTTTGAAGCCACCCGCTATCATTCGCTGGTAGTGGAACGTGAAACCCTGCCTGATTGTCTTGAAATCACGGCTGAGCTGGAAGACGGCACCATCATGGGCCTGCAACACAAAGAGCTGCCAATCCAAGGCTGCCAGTTCCACCCGGAAAGCATTGCTTCCGAGCACGGCCACGCCATGCTGCAAAACTTTCTTGATACAATGAAGGTGCCAGCATGAGTGACGCGCTGAAACCCCTGATCGCCGCGGCGGCCGATGGGCCGCTTACTCGCGCGCAGGCTGAGGAAGCTTTCGAGATCCTGTTCAACGGTGAAGCGACGCCAAGCCAAATCGGTGGGCTGCTGATGGCGCTGCGTACACGTGGTGAAACCGTGGATGAATATGCGGCGGCTGCAGCCGTCATGCGTGCAAAATGTGTACCGGTGAAAGCGCCGGAAGGTGTGATCGACATCGTTGGCACTGGTGGATCCGGTAAACACACGCTGAACATTTCAACCGCGTCGATCTTTACTGTCGCCGGCGCAGGCGTGCCGGTGGCAAAACACGGCAACCGCAAAGCCAGCTCCAAATCCGGCACCGCAGATGTACAATCCGAACTTGGCATCAACGTCATGGTTGGCGCAGAAGTGGTTGAAAAAGCGTTGGAAACCTGCGGCGTGGGCTTCATGATGGCCCCAATGCACCATCCAGCGATCAAACATGTGATGCCAACCCGTCTGGAGCTAGGCACGCGCACGATCTTCAACATTCTTGGCCCATTAACCAACCCGGCAGGCGCGAAACGCCAACTCACCGGCGCCTTCTCTCGCGATCTGATCCGCCCGATGGCGGAAACACTCGGCAAGCTGGGCTCTGAACGGGCATGGCTGGTGCATGGCTCTGACGGAACGGATGAGCTGACCATCACCGGAACAAGCTATGTTTCCGCTCTGGAAACCGATGGTTCGGTGCGTGACATTGAAATTCACCCGGAAGACGCTGGTCTATCGGTACATCCGTTTGAGGAAACTGTCGGAGGCACGCCTGAATTCAATGCAAACGCCCTGCGCGCACTGCTGGATGGCGCGGAAGGCGCCTATCGTGATGCGGTTCTGTTGAACTCTGCTGCCGCGCTGGTGATTGCCGACAAGGCATCTGACCTGAGACAAGGCGTTGAAATTGCAAAAGAAAGCATCGATTCTGGCAAGGCCAAAGCTAAACTGGATTGCCTCGCAAAATTGACTTCGGAATCGGTCTAAGACGCGGAGCGGGCGGACACACTATGACGCCTACAGCTTGGGCACATCTTCTATTCTTTGCATCTGATGTCGCGGCTATCGAAGCGAAAGTCGCGGCAGACGCAAGAGACATTCTGCCACCAGCGCACCAACGTTTTGCGGCTCTGGACGCATGCGCCCCAGAGAAAGTGCGCGTTGTTATTCTCGGCCAAGACCCCTACCCGACACCCGGACATGCACACGGTCTTGCCTTTTCCGTGGAACCAGACGTCCGTCCACTGCCGCGCAGCCTCAACAATATCTATAAAGAGATGGTCGAAGACCTTGGCGCCGCGCCTCTCAATGGCGACCTGCGCGGCTGGGCAGCTCAAGGCGTTCTTCTCCTGAACACAGTGCTCTCGGTGCCTGCCGGAGAAGCTAACGGGCACAAAGACCTCGGCTGGCAGAGCTTGGCCCATCAGGTGCTTGCCGAAGTCTCACAAAAACCCACCGCCTTTGTCCTTTGGGGCAAACAGGCGCAGGCACTTGCAAAGCATATTCACCCCGGGGATCATTTGATGATAGAAACCGCCCATCCCTCGCCGCTCTCGGCGCGGCGCGGTTTCTTTGGCTCCCGGCCATTTTCGCGTATCAACACTTGGCTCACCGACCGCGGCGAGCAACCCATCGACTGGACCCTGCAATGACGATCACCGTTCTGGATAAAATCAAAGCCTGTAAGCTTGAGGAAGTCGCCGCTGACAAAGCCGCGAAACCCTATGCAGAGGTCGAAGCCGAAGCGAAAGCCGCCAGCCCAACACGCGGCTTTGCCAACGCGCTGATTGAGGCGTCAAAAACTGGCTACGGCCTGATTGCCGAAGTCAAAAAAGCCAGCCCCTCCAAGGGTTTGATCCGCGAAGACTTTAATCCGTCAGTATTGGCGAAAGCCTATGAGGATGGCGGCGCAACCTGCCTGTCTGTGCTGACTGACACACCGTCCTTCCAGGGCGCGAAAGAGTTTTTGGTCCAGGCCCGCGCGGCAACCAACCTGCCAGCCCTGCGCAAAGATTTCATGTATGACACCTATCAGGTCGCCGAAGCGCGTGCCTTGGGAGCTGACTGTATCCTGATCATCTTGGCCTCGGTGTCTGACGCGCAAGCTGAAGAGCTTGAAAGCGCGGCCTTTGATTGGGGCATGGATGTGCTTCTGGAAGTACACGACGCGGAAGAGCTGGAACGCGCGAGCAAGCTAAAATCCCCGCTAATGGGCATAAACAATCGCAATCTCAAAACCTTCGAAACAACTCTGGACACCACCCGAACCCTTTCAAAGATAGTCCCAGAAGACCGCCTGATTGTCTGCGAAAGCGCGCTCTCTACTCCTGCGGATCTCGCCGACATGGCGCGCCACAACGCGCGCACTTTCCTGATTGGCGAGAGCCTGATGCGTCAGGACAATGTGACCGCGGCCACCAAAGCGATCCTCGCAAATCCACTGATGCCGGAGAACATCTGATGGCAGATAACAAAGGTCTCACCCATTTTGACGCCAAGGGCGAAGCCCATATGGTCGATGTCTCCGACAAGGCTGTGACAGACCGTATCGCCACCGCGGTCGGACACGTCAAAATGAACAAAGAAACCTTTGATATCATTGCAGAAGGCCGTGCCAAGAAAGGTGATGTTTTGACCGTTGCTCAGCTTGCTGGCATCATGGGCGCAAAACAGTGCAGCACACTTATTCCGCTCTGCCATCCCTTGCCCATCACCAAGGTATCCGTTGATCTATCAATGAACGCAGATCTGCCGGGCGTCGATATCAACGCGACGGTGAAAACCACCGGTCAGACCGGCGTCGAAATGGAAGCACTAACTGCCGTCAATGTTGCCGCGCTGACGGTTTACGACATGACCAAAGCCGTCGACAAAACCATGGAGATCAGCGGCATCCGCGTGGTACTGAAAGACGGCGGCAAATCCGGCCGGTTCGAAGCCAGATGATTTCTGTCGCAGAGGCCCTCGCCCATCTTTTTGATCTCGCCACACCTCTGGAAACCGAGGTCGTGCCGCTTAAACAGGCCAACGGACGGGTTCTGGCCAAGGACGCCATTGCGTGCCGCGACCAGCCACCCTTTTCTGCCTCTGCCATGGACGGCTATGCGGTCCGCAATGCGGATGTCAAAACCGGCGTGACACTCACCATGATTGGTGAAAGCGCGGCAGGCCACCGATTTGATGGGGCCATCCGACCCGGCGAATGCATCCGCATCTTTACAGGTGCGCCACTGCCAGAAGGTGCCGATCGCATCATCATCCAAGAGGATGTCACAGCCGAAGGCGACCAAATCACAATCGGCGACAGTCTCGACAGCAATCCCTACGTCCGGGCGAAAGGCTTTGATTTCAAAGACGGCGAAGCTGTTGCAGCCCCCAAAACGCTGCGCCCGTCCGATATTGCGCTTCTCGCGGCCATGAACATCAGCGAAGTCACGGTGACACGGAAACCAAAGGTCGCGATCCTGTCCACCGGCGATGAGCTGGTGATGCCGGGAGAAACACCCTCCGAAGATCAGATCATCGCGTCCAACAGCTTCGGCCTTTACGCGATGCTGAAAGACATCGGCGCAGAACCTCGCCTTTTGCCCATCGCTCGCGACAATGAAGCGAGCCTGAAAACCGCTTTCTCACTCGCAAATGATGCCGACTTACTGGTGACCATCGGCGGGGCCTCTGTCGGCGACCACGATCTCGTCGGTGATGTTGCCGCAGACCTTGGTATGGAACGCAGCTTCTACAAAATCGCCATGCGCCCTGGCAAACCTCTGATGGCAGGTCGTCTGGCCAACGGTGCCATGATGATCGGCCTGCCGGGCAATCCCGTTTCTGCAATGGTTTGTGGCAAGATTTTCTTAGAACCAGTTGTTCGCACCATGTTGGGGCTTGGCAAGGCCCCCGCCCCCGAATTCACCGCCCCTCTGGCCCAAGATGTCAAAGCCAATGGCCCACGCGAACACTATATGCGCGCATCACTGGAAAACAGATCGGTCACGATCTTTGATCGACAAGACAGCGCACTTCTCAGCGTGCTGGCTGACGCGAATACCCTGGTTATCCGCCCGCCAAACGACCCAGCACGTAAAGCTGGCGAACTCATGCGTTGCGTCGCTCTTTAGCGGCAACAATGTCCTTCTTTTTGGCCTAAATACCTCCGCCGGAGGCATCTACCTTAACCAAAAAACGGCTCCAAATGGGGAACAAACCCTAAACTCTTGACACAAAACAAGAACAAGGGTAGAACAAAAGCAAATTATTGGTGGAGGCGAGCAGATGCTGACCAAGAAGCAAAAAGACCTTTTGGAATTCATCCACAAACGGCTTCAAAAAGACGGTGTTCCGCCGAGCTTTGATGAAATGAAAGACGCGCTGGATTTGCGGTCAAAGTCGGGTATTCACCGGCTGATCACAGCTTTGGAAGAACGCGGATTCATTCGGCGCCTTGCCCATCGGGCCCGCGCAATAGAGATTGTGAAACTACCAGATGGCATGGCACCGATGGCTGGCATGGGGGGATTTGAACCCAAGGTTATCGACGGACCACATCCCTCACCCGCCCAAGCAGCCAATGTCACTCCTGATGAGGTGCAGCTCTTTGCGCGCGAACTTCCCGTAATGGGTCGCATTGCTGCGGGTGTTCCAATTGAGGCGATCAGCCATGTGCATCACCACGTAGCTGTGCCCGGTCAGATGCTGAAATCCGGTGGGCAGCATTATGCGCTTGAGGTGAAAGGTGACTCAATGATCAACGCGGGCATCAATGATGGCGATGTGGTGATCCTACGCGAGACCTCCTCTGCGGATAATGGCGATATCGTAGTTGCGCTTATCGAAGATGAAGAAGCGACGCTAAAAACCTACCGCCGTGTTGGCAGCTCCATTGCCTTAGAAGCCGCGAACCCGGCTTATGAAACCCGCGTCTTCCCGGATGAGAAAGTGCGCGTTCAGGGCCGTTTGGTCGGGTTGATCCGCAACTACTGATTTAACTGGTTTGGGGGCGACCATAGTCTTCGCCCCCGCCGCTCTGCGACTGTCTGAAATGACAGCTCACCAGCACCACCGATCCAGATGGCAACTGCTCCGGTTGACGCCAAACGACTGGCATCAAAGACCTCACAGTTTTCTAAGGTGGCTGCGGTTTGATCAAGAACCACTATCTCAGAGGCGGTACATTCCGTAAATTGAGCGACACCTTTTTTGCCCTGATAGTGTAGGAGCGCGTGCTCCGCGAGCTGTGAAACAAAGACCCCCGGCTGGATTAGTTCTCCACGTGCCGCAGCCTCTGCTTGCGGAGCCTCGTCGCCATCGTTTTCAAGCCAATTCTTCGCAACAAATCCCTGCCCGCGCGTTTTGCTAAGCGCTCGCCCCTGATCTGTTAAAACACCAACCAGTTTGCCATCTCCTGAGATAAGCACCATTGGGCGATCAGTCTTTACCCAAAACATAATCGCTACCCCCATGCCGAAGGCAGCCAGCCATCGCAAATGCCCTTTCCAAAGAATAAGCCAGCACCCGCTGAAACCCAGAACCGGCAGAACCCAAGCATTTGGCGTCACGACAGGAACGCGCGCGCCTTCAAGCGCACTGACCCAATTTGCCACAAGCAATATCCAGCGCAGCCCGATAGCCATGAAATCCAAACCGATGCCTGCCCCTCCAAAGGGGGAGAGCAGCGCAGCCAATACAGCTCCTGGAATGACGATCATTCCCATGGCTGGCACCGCCAAGACATTGGCGAGCAAACCATACGCAGCCCATTGATTGAAATGCGCCGCCGCGAAGGGTGCGGTTGCAAGTCCAGCGATCGCTGAAGACAGTACCAATGTGAAAATTGTTTTCTGCCAGCGCCGTAAAGACAAACCTGGAATATCTCTCAACGCGGAAAACACATAGACCAAGGCCGTTGTCGCTGCGAATGACATCTGAAACCCCGGAGAAAGCAGGCTTGATGGTCGCAGCGCTAATACAATGAATGCTGCTATGGCGACCGACCGCAAAGTCAGCGCCCTTCGATCCAAAGTGACCGCGATCAGCGCAACGGCTGCCATGATAAACGCCCTCTGTGTTGCAATTGATGCACCTGACAACAGCAAATACCCAGTGGCCCCTATCAAAGCGGCAATGGCTGCGATTTTTTTTACGGGTATGCGAAGTGAAATTGATGGCCTTAGGGAGAATGCCAACCTGATGGTTCCAAAAAGAAATGCCGCCAAAAGCCCCATGTGCAAGCCAGATATGGCCAGAAGATGCGCAAGGTTGGAGATCCTAAGCGCGTTGATTGCCTCTTGTGAAAAAGCACTTCGATCCCCGGTGGTGACGGCAGCGGCAAATCCTCCAACATCGCCACCAAGATAATCCGCCACAAATCGTGAGATGGCAAAACGCAGATTGGCAATCGGCATTGCCCCCTCAGGTGGCTTCATTTCCAAAGCAGGTGTGCGTGTGTAACCGACGGCGCCAAGCTGTAAGAACCAAGCATGCCGTTGAAAATCAAATCCTCCGGGTTCAACAGGTCCGTCGGGCCCAGAGAGATGCCCCGTCAGACCAATGTATTGCCCGGGTTGCGGCTTTAACCACTCCTGCCGACCATGCAATGAAATGCGGATTCGCTCAGGCGTTTGATCCTCTGACATCTTCGTCAGCTGCACCTGATCCAATGTCAGCCGTAAAGCATGCGAACTTGATCGGTCGATATGGATCACACGTCCATATATCGGCCCATAGTAATGATAGGACAGGATCGGCGCGGCAAGACTGCGGGCATTTATCCCTGCCCAAGCACAGCCGAGCACCATCATGACCGGCAGAAACGCTGCCACACCAATGAGATAGCGAAATCTGGCGACCAGTGCGAAACTGAAAAGTCCGAACAGAGATAAAGCGACCAAAAACAGAAAATCTGGCTCAAATCGCAAAGAAAAATAGAGACCTATTCCAATAGCGAAACACACAACAGACCAGACGAAGACCTGACCATATTGCTTTGAAATCTGAAAGTTAAGCCAGGTATAGACGGCCAAAACGGCACCTCGTTATCTTGTGCGCCCTATCTTGTTCTCTGGCCCTCTGGTCGTTACACAGGCACCAAATCTATTCCTCTCTTGGTTACTGAAAGGTTAAGCCTGTCATGTCCGGCACGGTTGTCACACGATTTGCACCATCCCCAACTGGGTTCCTTCACATCGGCGGCGCCCGTACGGCTCTGTTCAACTGGCTTTATGCGCGCGGTCGCGGTGGGAAATTCTTACTGCGCATCGAAGATACAGATCGCGAACGCTCTACCCCAGAGGCCACCAACGCGATCCTGCAGGGCATGGAATGGTTGGGACTGGATCATGACGGTGAGATCGTTAGCCAGTTTGAAAACGCAAACCGCCACGCAGAAGTAGCGCTGCAACTTCTGGCCGAAGGCAAGGCTTACAAGTGCTTTGCCACACAGGAAGAAATCGCCGAATTCCGTGAGAAAGCCCGCGCAGAGGGTAAATCCACGCTCTACCGCTCTCCTTGGCGCGATGCAGACGTCTCCACACACCCGGATGCGCCCTATGTGGTGCGCATCAAGGCACCTCAAACGGGTGAAACTGTCATTAAAGACGAGGTTCAGGGTGACGTCACCATCAAGAACGATCAGCTGGATGACATGATCCTGCTACGCTCTGATGGCACGCCTGTTTACATGTTGGCCGTTGTTGTGGATGACCACGATATGGGTGTTACGCACGTAATCCGCGGCGATGACCATCTGAACAACGCAGCACGTCAGATGTTGGTTTACAATGCGATGAACTGGGACATACCGGTCTGGGCGCATATCCCGCTGATCTTTGGCCCAGACGGCAAGAAACTCTCCAAACGCCACGGCGCTACTGGTGCGCAGGAATATCAAGCGATGGGCTATCCAGCCGCTGGCATGCGTAATTATCTGACCCGTCTGGGCTGGAGCCATGGCGATGACGAATTCTTCACGGATGCACAAGCGCAAGAGTGGTTTGATCTCTCTGGCATTGGCAAAGCACCCGCACGATTTGACTTCAAAAAGCTCGAAAATATCTGTGGCCAGCACATTGCAGCTTCTGACGATGCCGCACTGCTGCAAGAGCTAGAGGCATACCTACACGTTAAAGGCGAAAAATCTCTAGAAAGTGATGTTACCGTACTTCTACGGGAAGCAATGTACTGCCTCAAAGATCGAGCGAAGACTTTCCCGGAACTCCTTGTAAAAGCTGAATTTGTTCTCGCGAAACGCCCAATTGCACCAGATGAAAAAGCCGCAAAAAATCTCGATTCTGTATCCCGTGGTATACTCAGTGAATTGACGCCGCAGCTGCAAAATGCTAGCTGGTCGCGTGAGGGGCTTGAGGCGGTCACCAACTCCTTTGCTGAGGCGAAGGAAATCAAATTCGGCAAGATGGCAGGACCGCTCCGCGCGGCACTTGCAGGCCGGGCGGTGACTCCAAGCGTGTTTGATATGATGCTCGTTCTCGGGCGCGACGAAACCATCGCGCGCCTGCAGGATGCGGCAGAGCCATCATAAGGCAAAAGGACGACACGTCGCCCTTCTGTCTTGTGCACGAACGAACGCCCGGGGCCTTGTGCCCGGGGCCACAAGAGGAAGGGAAACCTATGACCGACAGCAAGAAATCCGCCACACTCAATATTGATGGCGAATCCTACGACCTGCCGATCTTCTCACCCACCGCTGGCCCTGATGTGCTGGATATCCGCAAGCTTTATGCGCAAGCGGGCGTCTTCACATATGACCCGGGTTTCACGTCTACTGCGTCCTGTGACTCCACCATCACCTTCATCGATGGCGGCAAGGGCGAGCTGCTGCACCGTGGCTACCCGATTGATCAGCTGGCCAGCAAATCCCACTATCTAGAGGTCTGCTACCTGCTGCTTTACGGTGAACTACCGACAGCCGCGCAGCTGGAAGACTTTGAAACTCGCGTGACAAACCACACCATGGTGCATGAGCAAATGCACAACTTCTTCCGCGGTTTCCGTCGCGATGCGCACCCAATGGCGACATTGGTGGGCGTGGTTGGTGCGATGTCTGCCTTCTACCACGACTCCACAGATATTTCTGACCCTTGGCAGCGTGAAGTGGCGGCGATCCGTCTGATCGCGAAACTGCCTACCATCGCAGCGATGGCTTATAAATACTCCATCGGTCAGCCGTTCGTTTACCCACGCAACGATCTCGATTACGCGGCGAACTTCCTGCACATGTGTTTCTCTGTGCCTGCAGAAAACTATGAAGTGAACCCAATCCTGTCCCGTGCGATGGACCGGATCTTCACTCTGCATGCAGACCACGAGCAGAACGCATCCACATCCACTGTGCGTCTGGCGTCTTCTTCTGGTGCAAATCCATTTGCATGTATCGCAGCCGGCATCGCCTGCCTCTGGGGGCCTGCTCACGGTGGCGCGAACCAAGCCTGCCTTGAGATGCTGAAAGAGATCGGTTCCGTGGACCGCATCCCTGAATTCATCGCACGTGCGAAGGACAAAGACGATCCATTCCGCCTGATGGGCTTTGGTCACCGTGTCTACAAAAACACCGACCCACGCGCGACTGTTCTGAAGCAGTCCGCAGACGAAGTTCTGGAGCTACTGGGTGTCGAAGACAACCCACTGCTGCAGGTCGCAAAAGAGCTGGAACAGACCGCTCTGAACGATCCATATTTCATTGAGAAGAAACTCTTCCCGAATGTGGACTTCTATTCCGGCATCATTCTGGAAGCGATGGGTTTCCCGACATCCATGTTCACACCGATCTTTGCCCTGTCCCGCACAGTTGGCTGGATTTCTCAGTGGAAAGAGATGATCGGCGATCCACAAAACAAAATTGGTCGCCCTCGTCAGCTCTATCTGGGCGAAACAATGCGCGATTACACAGATATCGAGAACCGCTAAGGGTTTCTAATGTCGAAATGGAAAAGCCGCCCGATGGGCGGCTTTTTTAACGTATTCACTTGTAAAGCTTATGATGTGGAGAGCATCTTACTTTCAATCGCGATGTCCAAAGTTTCGTTATTGATATCCATGAGACCCAATACATCGATGTTGGCAGGTGTATTGTTGGTCAACACCTCGATCGCCTGATCTTCAAGACCTCCGTCGACAAACCAAGTATAAAATGCCTGCGCTACGTCGTCTGAGCCATCCCCGACAAAAGTCAGTGTTACTTTACGCATGTGTATTCTCCAATAAATTGGTGGTTGAATTTTTTGTACATCAAAGCCGTACACCCCTCGTACGACAATTTGATTACGTTCTAGGACACATCAAATTGCGCCCAGATTGGCCTGTGATCTGAAATGTGAAATCTCAGATAGGCATCGAAATCGGATTCATCGCGCTGAGGATCATCCCACAGATCACTAAAGAGCGCGCCGTCGAAATCAAAGACGCCTTCTTGAATGAAAGATTGTCCGGCATCGCCTGGCAGGAAGGCCAGCTGGTCATAGTGTTTCCCTTCGGTGATCGTCGTTCCGATCCTCGATTGATGTGCCGGAATATGAAGTCCACGAGCCGTCAGCGCGTCATACATCTGATCCCCCGGCTCAGCCGCCGGCATATTCAAATCTCCAATCACCACCACATTGTCGGAATAGGCATTCCCGCGTTTGTCACGCAAATCTGCCCATCGCCCCAGGGCATAACATTCGAGTGCGCGACGGTTCTTAGAGTGCGTGGAGTCGCTCCCGAAATAGAGATGCGCGTTTACAATCGTGAATTCGCGATTCCCGCAGGAAAACGCAACGGCAAAAGGATTACGATCAAATCCATCAAATTTCTGCTCTGAATGCGGCAAACGAATATAACGATGAGAGGAAGGAGGAATAGCAATTTCACCCGCCAGCTCTAGCCTATCAACTCGCGCAGTGTCATGGATGAACACCATACGTTCGTTGTTGCCTCCTTGGTCAGACATCACGGCTGCATAGCCGCTTGGCAGAGCCGCCTGCAGGCGCCGAAAGTCACTAAGTCCTTCTTTAACTTCTTGAATTGCAACGACATCAAACCAACTCAGCACCTCGGCCATCACTTCGATATCATCTTGCGCCCTTACTTGTTTCTCGTCTCCCAGATTGGCAATATTCCAACTGGCCAAGAGCATTTTGTCGTTCTGCTTGGTTGGAATCTGACGCCCTGGCTCTGTATCACGCCAAGTTCGCAGTTTCTGAATTTCGGTTTGTGGGTCGTAGGAATATGAAAAGTCGGGTTTAGGAAATGGAGGCATAAAAAATCTCGCGCTAGTAAACAACCAACGCGAGATTAACTTAGTTTTAAACTATCACCAAAGGTGAATTTAAAGGTTAACGCCCTTCGTAATTTGCAGGCCTCTTCTCAAGGAAAGCCACAACTCCCTCCTGGAAGTCACGGGTTTTACCGCAAGCGCCCTGCAACTTCGCCTCATGCGCCAGTTGCTCATCGAGATTGTTGTTCCACGTTGCGCGCATCGCTTCCTTGATCCGCGCGTAGGCGGCAGTCGGACCATTTGCCAGATGAGCTGCACGGGATTTCCAGTGATCCGAAAATTCCTTATCGGCCACATGTTCCCAGATCATGCCCCATTCATCCGCTTGTTTCGCAGTGATCTTGTCTGCAAACAGAGCTGCGCCCATCGCTTTAGCCATGCCCATTTGACGTGGCAGCATATAGGTCCCGCCAGCATCTGGCATCAGACCAATACGCGTGAAGGCTTGGATAAAGACGGCACTTTCAGAGGCGATCACCACATCTGCTGCCAAAGCAAGGTTAGCCCCTGCCCCGGCTGCTGCACCGTTCACCGCTGAAATCACCGGCAATGGGCAATCCAGAATGGCCCGGATCATTGGCGTATATTCGTCTCGCAGCGTGCGCTCCAGATCAAGTGTCGCGGCATTGCCGCCATCGCCTAGGTCCTGCCCCGAACAGAAGGCAGCGCCAGCTCCTGTCAACACCAGGACACGAATACCCTGAGTCTGACCATGCAAGGAAATATCATGCACCGCATGTGTGATCTCCGCCCGCATCTGCGCATTCAGTGCGTTCATTTTCTCCGGGCGGTTCAGTGTCAGAACGGCCACGCCGTCTTTCACATCGAGTTCAATCGCTTGATATTCCATCAGGGCCTCTCAAATTCTTTGCCTCAAGATAGGATCATTCACAGCCCTGTGAAGGGGAACCGCACGTCAATCTTTCAGGATTTCCTGCAATCGCGCTTTTTCTTCGTCGGATAGAGCCTCAACCTTGCGTTCCGCGCGTTTGGACCGGCGGCGCAAATAGCCACCTGACAATCCCAACCCAAGGATCAGCATCACCGGGCCTGCCGCCCATAGAACGATGTTACTGCCACCTGTCTGAGGTTTCAGCAGCACGTATTCTCCGTAGCGATCAACCACGAACTCCACCACATCCGTGTTGCTGTCACCGGCAACCAGACGTTCGCGCACGAGTACCCGAAGGTCTTTAGCGATCCCTGCATTGCTTTCATCGATGCTTTCGTTGCGACAAACCAAGCAGCGCAGGTTCTTCGAAATGATCCGGGCGCGTTTCTCAAGCACCGGATCATCGAGAATTTCGTCCGGCTCCACCGCCCAAAGCGGGGTCGCGACAATCATCAAAAGGATTAGCAGGCGTTTCAGTCCCCAGGTCATTCCGCAGGCACTCCAACCCGTTTGCGCGCACCAGCCGCGACCCGATAGCGGCGGTCAGTGAGGCTTAATAGGCCACCAAGAGACATCAGGGCGCAGCCCAACCAAATCCAGTTTGCAAGCGGCTTCACATAGGTGCGCACAGTGTGGCCACCATTATTCTGTGCATCACCAATCACCACATAGACGTCTCGGAAAACACGGTAGTCAATCGCCGCCTCAGTTGTAGGCATGCCAGCCACCGGATAGATGCGCTTTTCAGGCTGCAGCAATGCAACCTCACGCCCGTTCTGCGTCACCAGAACATCCGCCATGGTCGACAGATAGTTCGGCCCTTCCACGTCACGGACCTGTTTCAGGGTGATCTCGTAAGTGCCAACTGGGAACGGCTGATCAATCTGTGCCACGCGAATGTCTTCCACTTCCCAGGCCATCAGACCCGCGATGGCAAACATCGTAACGCCAAGACCTGCATGGGCGGTTGCCTTCCCCCAATCCGCACGCGGCAGACGCATCAACCGAGCCAGACGTTGAGACAGCGATCCACGGCCCGTGCGGCTCATCACATCGATAAATGCACCAACCACGACCCATGTGCCCAGCAGCAGCCCTACCGGCCCCAGAAGGCTCTTTTCTGTCTGCAGCGCCCAGGCCAACCCGGCCAAGGCGATAGCCAGGACCGCAGCTGGCACCAGCTTCGGTGCCACTCGCCCCAACATAGCGCGCTTCCATGGCAACATGGCCCCGATGGGCAATAGTGCCCCTAGCGCGATCATAAAGGGCGTAAAGGCAAGATTGAAAAACGGTGGTCCGACGCTGAGCACACGGTCAAAGAACATCTCGGAAAAGAGCGGCCAGATCGTACCGACGAAGACCACAAGACAGGACACAGCCAGAAGAAGGTTGTTTAGGACCAAGACGCTCTCACGGCTAATCACGCCAAAGACACCCTTGGCTTCAAGCGCTCCAGCACGCGCCCCAAAGAGCGTCAGCGCCCCCCCCATGAAGATCGCCAAGATTGCCAGAATGAAGACTCCGCGTTCAGGGTCGTTCGCAAAGGCATGCACCGAGGTGATGACACCTGACCGGACAATGAATGTCCCGATCAAGGAAAAGCCAAAAGCGAGGATTGCCAAAAGAATCGTCCAGCTTTTCAGGCTTTCGCGCTTTTCCACCACAATCGCGGAATGCAGCAAGGCCGCAGCCAAGAGCCATGGCATGAAGGACGCGTTTTCAACCGGATCCCAGAACCAGAAACCGCCCCAGCCCAGCTCGTAATAGGCCCACCACGATCCAAGCGCGATACCGATGGTCAGGAAGATCCAAGCCGCCAGGGTCCAGGGGCGCACCCAGCGGCCCCAGGCAGCATCGACACGACCTTCGATTAAGGCAGCGACGGCAAAGGAGAAGGCCATAGAGAGACCAACATAGCCCAAGTAGAGAAACGGCGGATGCAATGCCAACCCCGGATCTTGCAACAAAGGGTTCAACCCACGGCCATCAAAAGGAACACCATTGATATCAATGCGATCAAACGGGTTTGATGTGAACAGAATGAAGGCAAAGAAGGCCACCGCTATGGCCGATTGCACCGCTAATGCGCGCGCTTTTAAACCCGGAGGCAGACTGCCTCCAAACCAGCTGAGGCACGCGCCAAAGAGCGTCAGGATCAGCACCCAAAGCAGCATCGACCCTTCATGGTTCCCCCACACACCGCTGATTTTATACAGCATCGGCTTCAGCGTGTGCGAGTTGGCGTAGACCAGTCGAACAGAAAAATCAGAGGTCACAAAAGCATGGGTCAGAACGCCAAAAGCAAAGGCTGTGAGGAGAAACTGCGCAGAGGCCGCTGGATCAGCCAGCGCCATCCAACCAGACCAACGTTTCTGCGCCCCAATCAGAGGCACCACCGCCTGAACTACGGCCACAATCGCGGCAAGTATCAGGGCAAAATGACCAAGCTCATGTAACATGAGCACTATATACGACGCGCAGAATTGATCGCCAATTCAATTCGCTGTGCTTCCTAAGGCCAATTGTCGCGCGTCAGGAAGCTTTCGAGTTTTGCCAATCCACAAGCGCGGCATTGGGCTCTTCCTGCAAAAAGGCAGGGGCATTCTGCTGCCCTTGCACCTCTGCAATCTGTGAAAGCGCGGCGGCCATAGACCGTTGAAATTCCATTCCTTTCATCTGATGTCGCGCCCCAAAGTAGAAACTGACGATCACTCCCAAAAGCCACCAAAGGGGCTCCGGTACAAGCGCAATGCCCTGCATGCGCGCTGCAAACCAAACCGGATCGACCATGGCTGAGACAAAGAGCCCCAAGCACCCCAAAGCCATCAAAGGACGCGGCAGTCGATTGATCGCGTCCATAAGACGGTCAAACCGACCTCGTCTCCCCCTCAAAAACTCGCCACCAAATTGCGCCATGGCCGCGGTGTGGCGCTGATGTTCTCGCTGCGCCCCGGATTCCGCATTCTCGCGAAAGACCTCAACCGTTTCGCGCACCACGTTGCGCCCGCCACCAAAAATGAAATCCAGTACTCGAGTGATCACGCCCATGCCGCCACCCTTTCAGAGAACTCCTCTTCAGTCATGTGATAGCGCGCTGACATGAATTCCTCCGCGCGCTTGATCCAACCGCCCTTCCCGCCAGAACGGTTACGCGCGTATTTACGCGACGCGGGTCGCCGGTCAGCCAATCTGAAATAGTAGTTTCGCCGCGCAATGGCATAGGCGTCGGCAAGATGATGCGGTGCCAATGCCGCTGCACTTTCGCAGGCTGCCAAAGATTTTGGGCCAAGCACCCCATCAACTGCTATGGACTGCCCCATCTGGTTCAGCAGTCTTTGCAGTATCTTCACCGCATTCGCGCCAGCATTCACATACATATCAAAGACACTGGCCTGTAACTCGGCAGGCAGCCCACCAAGCCCCGGTCCGTCGAAATAGTGTTTAAGGAATATCTCAACGGCCTGCGACCTGCCCAAGCGGCGCACATCTTCCCCGTCCACATCACCGTCCCCGTCGACGTCAATGCCAAGTCGTTTCAACGTGCGGATTGTCACCCCGTAGTTCGTCGCCCCTCCGGGATCATCGGGATCATTCACATACCCCCCCTCACGCGCCACGATCTCTGTTGCGATCTGTCTGACATCCAACATTTGTCGCCCCTCTTCTGCTGAGGCGAAATTCGCAAAAGACCTCTTAAATCTACGCAATTTCACCGCGCGCGGCATAGGCAACGCCAGATCGGGTCGACGCATTCGCTGCTGGGGTCGAGAGCACATCAAAACAAAGCGGCCCGGTGAATTCTCACCGGGCCACCGCTTACCTACAAAAGCAAACTTCTAGGTTTCAGGCTCTACATAGACACCTTGCTCTTTCAGAGCGTCCAGCACTTCCTTTGGCATATATGTCTCATCGTGTTTCGCAAGGATTTCAGAGGCTTGGAAAACACCATTGATGTAACGACCTGTGCCAATCATGCCCTGATTTTCTTCAAAGAGATCGGGTAAAACCCCGGTGTAAGCCACAGCCACTGAGCCGCCACCGTCTGTCACACGGAAGGTCACGGTCTCCCCTTCGCCGCGCACAAGGCTGCCTTCTTCAACCAGACCACCCATGCGGAATTCCTCGTTTTCCGCAGGTGGTTCGGCAATCACTTCGGCTGGAGAGCGGAAATAGTTGATCCCATCCCGCATCGCATAGCCAATCAGTGCCGTTGAAAGCGCCAGCGCCACGGCGGCGACCAGCACGATCTGAATGCGTCTTTGCTTTTTGAGGCCTTTCATTGCCTCTCCTTCACATGCTTATGGGAAACATGGTGCCAGCATCAGGCCGGCGGTTTCCTCTTCACCCAGCATCAAGTTGGCGTTCTGCAACGCCTGCCCGCTGGAGCCTTTGGTCAGGTTATCAAGCGCCGCAATAACAATCGCGCGGCCTTCGATCCGGTCCGCGGTCACACCAATGTGGCAGAAGTTGCTGCCCCGCACATGCCGCGTGCTTGGCGCCTGGCCAAAGGGCAGCATCTCGATAAACGGCTCATCCGCATAGGCTTTTGACAGGGTATCATAGATCACCTGCGCATCACCCTGCACATAAACCGTCGCCAGAATGCCACGGTTCGCTGGCACCAGATGCGGTGTGAACTGAACTTTGACTGGCCGCCCTGCTATCGCTGAGAATTCCTGGTCAAATTCACCCAAGTGCCGGTGTGTGCCGCCGATGGCATAGGCGTGGTAGCCCTCGCTCAGTTCCGCGTGCAGTAGATTCTCCTTCAATGACCGTCCTGCGCCAGATACTGCACATTTCAGGTCCAGAATGATCTGATCAAGATCAATAACACCGGCTTCAATCAACGGACGCAGCACATATTGGCCGGTTGCCGCGTTACAGCCGGTTCCGGCAACCAAACGCGCTTCTTTAATCTGATCGCGATAGAACTCGGTCAGGCCGTAAACTGCCTCTTCCTGACACTCCAGTGCATCATGCTGACCGCCATACCATTTGACGTATTCTTCTGGGTCACGCAGACGGAAATCCGCTGACAGATCAACGACTTTGACTGTCTTAGGCAGTGCCTTGATGACTTTCTGGCTCGTGGCATGCGGCAAACCACAGAAGACAAGATCAACGTTATCAAAGTCGATCTCATCAATCTTCACCAGATCAGGCAGCTTCAGATGGCGCAGGTGCGGGAACACATCTTCATAAGCCATGCCAGCCTTGGAGTTTGCCGCAAGAGCGACGATTTCCATAGATGGATGGGTGGCAATCAACCGAACCAGTTCAGCACCTGTGTATCCAGAAGCGCCAAGAATAGCGATTTTATGGGTCATATCAGACCTTTCATATCTTCAATGCCTAGATAGGCAGCTTCGCGGCGCTTTGAAGCCGCGAATTGTCACATGTTGGGAATGGGTTTTACGGATGCCTTGAAAGGACATCAAGCCGAGATGAACTGGATCTCTCGTCGCAAAAACCGTGTCGCATGGGCAGAGACCAATTTCGGATCACCGGTGGTCAGGAACATGCTCTCTTGTCCAGATCCGCGCATATTCGGGTGCCGCTCCAGATAATCGCCCAGACTTTCTGCAACCAGTTTCGCCTGACTATAGACTTTCACGTCTGGCCCCAACGCATCCTGAAACGTCTCAGCCATCCAAGGATAATGTGTACAGCCCAAAATAGCGGCTTCTGGATTTGGCATTTTGCGCTTCAGCGCTTCCACATGGCTGCGCACCAGGGCCTGCGCCAGAATGGTGTCGCCTTCTTCGATGGCATCAACGACACCACCGCAAGCCTGCGCTTCTACATCCACGCCAATCGCACGGAATGCCAATTCACGTTGAAAAGCACGGCTAGAGACCGTCGCTGGCGTCGCAAAGAGCGCCACATGTTTCACAGCAACTTCACGCGGTGGGCTATTGTCACCCCAGCTGCGTTCGGTCATGGCCTCGATCAAAGGGACAAAAACCCCAAGCACACGCTTATCAGCAGGCAGCCAGCTTTCTTGAATGCGCCGCAGAGCCGCGGCACTTGCCGTATTGCACGCCAGAATAACGAGATCACATCCCGCCTCCCATAGGCGTTCAATCGCAAAGGTGGTTTTCTCAAAGATATCGTCTGCATCACGCACACCATATGGCGCGTGCGCATTGTCGCCGAAATACACAATTGGCTGATCAGGCATGGCCGCATGAACCGCGTCATAAACCGTCAATCCGCCCAATCCGCTGTCAAAAATTCCCACTGCCATGGTTTTGCCCTTGCTATCACCCGATTGGGGTATCAGCCCTTATATTTCTCTTCAAATTCAAACCCATAGGACGATGCGTCGATCCCATCTTGAGATAAAGCATAGGTACGCGTGCGAAGGAAGTCCATGAGACGCTTTCTATCACCTTTAAATCCCACAATTTCAGACCGGTTTATCGCTTTTCCGACCACAATTCGAACCGGAGCGTCCACGCGTTTACGAAATTCGCGGATTAGAAACCCCATTCTTAAAGTATAGTGCAAATGGCTTGCCAGCTGAAACAGACGTGAGGTGGTGCCCTCAAAGAAAACTGGTACGATCTGTGCGTCAGACTTTTCAATCATACGCGCTGTGAACCCGCGCCAAACTGGATCAAGCGGAACCCCGAATGGCGCAGCTGCTGTTGAGACCGTCCCGCCCGGAAAAATACCTATGGCGCCGCTGTCATGCAGGTAATCCAGCGCCACCTTACGGGTCCGAATATTCAGAGCAAGCGCTTCCTTCGTGGCGTCAAAGCTGATCGGCAGAATGATGCGGTCCAGATCCTCGGCCTTCCGAAAGACCTGATGCGCCAGGATGCGAAAGTCACCGCGCAACGCGCTCAGGATATGCCCCATCACAAGTCCATCCAAGATGCCATAGGGGTGATTGGCGATCATCAAAAGCGGCCCTTCGCGCGGTATCAGGTCCAACGAACCACCCACGACTTCGAGCTTCAGCCCATAGCGCTCCATCATGACCTGCCAGAAATCAGCGCCCTGAGCGACTTCCTCTTCGTAGCCTTTGGCGCGCCTGATCAGCCCTAACCGACCGGTGGAATTCTCCAGAAGCCGGATCATGGCCTCGCCGGCTGAAGTTTCTGCGGAATAGGCATAGCTAATATCGCGCGCCGTTGCGTCTTGGGGCATTTTTTGAAGCACTCGATCTTTCCTCCAGGTCACCGAATTCCACGGCGAATTGGTCTTCCTTCATCGAAGATAAATGCGAAGCCATTCAATTTCCATCAACGTTTGCTTGAAACCTGCAGCATCTTTGCGACAAACGCCTCAAACAGAGGCAATCTGGGCTGGATCACTCCGCAATCGGTCTCATTTGAAGCGCCTAGCCCCCTGAAAACATGACTTTTTGCTACACCCACCAATATTCTCCACACATTCTTTCTTGGGAGTGTTTTACTCATCAATAAACTCTATTATGCCTTTACGCGCGACAAAGGGGTACGGTCATGGACTGGGACAAATTACGGATTTTTCACGCGGTTGCCGATGCAGGGAGTCTTACCCATGCGGGCGACACGCTGCATCTGTCACAATCCGCCGTTTCCCGCCAAGTTCGCGCACTGGAAGAAAGCCTGAACACAACGCTTTTTCACCGTCATGCCCGTGGTCTCATCCTGACAGAACAAGGCGAATTGCTGTTTGAAGCCACTCGTTCAATGTCCAAACGGTTGGATGCCGCAGCGGCGCGCATTCGCGACAGTGAAGAAGAGGTTTTTGGAGAGTTACGCGTCACAACCACGCTTGGATTTGGCACGCTTTGGCTCGCTCCGCGCCTGCACAAGCTCTATGAGCTCTACCCGGATCTGAATATCGACCTGATGCTGGAGGAAAAGGTGCTTGATCTCCCAATGCGCGAGGCCGACGCGGCAATCCGCATGAAAGAACCTAGCCAAGCTGACTTGATCCGCAAACGCCTGATGAGCGTTCGTATCCGCCTGTTCGCAACACAGGCCTACATCGACAAACACGGCGCGCCTGAGTCCATCGATGATTTGACCAATCACCGGCTTATCTATCAGCGCACCGAATCCATTCAGGTTGGCGCCAGCTCATCCTTAACTCACACACTTCTGGCCAACGAAATCCCGTCTCGCCTGATGGTGAATAACTATTTTGGCGTTCTTCAGGCCGTCCTGCATGATCTTGGAATTGGCGTGCTGCCCGACTATGTGGTGGAAGAGCACCCTGAACTTGTGCGTGTTTTGCCAGATATTGAAAGCGACGATGTGCCTGTCTACCTCGCCTACCCAGAAGAACTGCGTCACTCCAAACGCATTCAGGCCTTCCGCGACTTCGTGCAGGAAGAGATTATCGATTACCGCAAACACCTGCGCGAAATCAGCGGTTAATGGGCAAGCCCAACATTAGAAATCAAAACTTGCCTGTGGCGGATCATAGGGCTCGATCAGATCGGGCCCGTCGCTTTTTCGATCAATCGGTTTCACACGATGATATTCAAAGCGCCCTGCATGAGAGGTGCCCAATGTTTCCTGCGCTTGATCAGCGGTAGTGACATTGCCAAGCCAATCCTGAATCTCATCTGGTGATAATATTACTGGCATACGCGGATGCAGATGAGCGATTTCTTTTGCCGCAGGTCGGGTCATGATGGTGCAGCATTTCGTACCCGATCGATCAATCGAGTAGAAACCCGCAAAAAACAGCATAGGTGCGTTGCGTTTCACGGTCACGAAATAGGGTTCCTTACGCCCACTCGCGCCACTCCATTCGTAATACCCTAGCGCCGGGATCACGCAGCGACCGTCTTTCCAAAAGTCTTTCCAGAAATCGACATTCTCGATCTTAGAGTTGATCATCTTATGCGTGTTCTTGGGCAGTTCCATCTGCCACTTGGCGCTGGTCAAAAGCGTCGCCCCCTCGATCGCATGAGCCAATTGCACCTGATCTGTTGGGCTGATGTTAAAGCCCGGTTTTGAGGTTGGCGCACTGCCGTCCGGGAGCAACTTTCCATAAAGAAAGTACTCCATCAAAGCCAACATTTCGGCTTGGGTCAGGTGTCCAGCAGCGAATTTTCCACACATAGACTTAGACTACCGCTGTCCATTCTGATGGCAACGTCTCAATGAAAGAAATCCAACCAAGGGTTAACCCTGCAAAAACATTCGATAAACACCGCGCGATGTCAGCCATGCATATAGCGCATAACGGGTTTGACTCATGTTTTCTTGAAAGATTCATCCCTGCCTACTATTTCAGCTCTCGAAGACGGTGATTGCACTTAGGCGCATCATCTTCATACCTCCCTGTTGGACTAAGGCCGAGCTTATTTGCTCGGCCCTTTTTTTTGCCCAATCGATTGGCAGTTCACACGACTCTTATGGTGTCTCTATCTTTTCAGCTCCCTGCAGAAGCCCCACCCGTTAACAAAGTGATTTCTTTTTAATCAGCGGAGCCAATATTTCCGGGTTAACCGAGAGCACCTGAGCCTTTAGCGAACCCATTTTAATATTCAAAGACACCCGGAAGGGTCACCCATGCTTTCGCGGCCCCCGTCAAGGAGGAGCATTCAGTGTGACCGGGTCTAAATCCGAGGCCAAATCGAATTAATTCCACAGCACATGGCCTTTGGGTCAACGGCCCCCTTCCCCTTTGAGCGTCCTTGTCGTAAAGAGCGCGCAACATCATCCCGCATGCCACCGCATTGCGAAGTCAGGGGACAGAAATGCAAGATCCAGAAATCACTGAAGACGTCATCGCGAGCCATGGTTTCACACCAGAAGAATACGCCGAGGTGATCAACATTCTGGGGCGCGACCCTACTTTCACCGAGATGGGTATTTTCTCTGCAATGTGGAACGAACACTGTTCCTATAAGTCTTCCAAAAAATGGCTGCGCACCCTGCCAACCGATGGCCCACAGGTGATCTGTGGACCGGGCGAAAACGCGGGTATCATCGATATTGGTGATGGCGATGCTGTGGTTTTCAAAATGGAAAGCCACAACCACCCATCTTACATTGAACCTTACCAAGGTGCCGCCACCGGTGTTGGCGGCATTTTGCGTGATGTCTTCACTATGGGCGCGCGTCCTATCGCAGCCATGAACTCTCTAAGCTTCGGTGAAACCTCCCACCCAAAGACCAAACAGCTGGTCAATGGCGTGGTTGAAGGTATCGGCGGCTACGGCAACTGCTTTGGTGTTCCAACCGTGGGTGGCGAAGTGCGCTTCCACCCGGCTTATAATGGCAACTGCCTTGTGAACGCTTTCGCAGCGGGTCTCGCGAAAACAGACGGCATCTTCTACTCCGCGGCATCCGGCGTTGGCATGCCCGTTGTTTATCTCGGCGCAAAAACTGGCCGTGACGGTGTTGGCGGCGCGACCATGGCCTCGGCTGAATTTGACGACACCATCGAAGAAAAGCGTCCAACCGTTCAGGTTGGCGACCCGTTCACTGAAAAGCGCCTGATGGAAGCCACTCTGGAGCTGATGCAGACCGGCGCAGTGATCTCTATTCAAGACATGGGCGCTGCAGGCCTGACCTGTTCCGCTGTTGAGATGGGCGACAAAGGCGGTCTGGGTGTGAAGCTCAACCTCGAAGACGTGCCACAGCGCGAAGAGAACATGACAGCTTACGAAATGATGCTGTCTGAATCTCAGGAACGCATGCTGATGGTTCTGAAACCAGAACTGGAAGCCGAAGCGCGTGCTGTTTTCGAAAAGTGGGACCTTGATTTTGCAATCGTCGGTGAAACCATAGCCGAAGACCGCTTCCTGATCGTTCACAACGGCGAAGTGAAGGCGGACCTGCCGCTGTCCAAACTTTCCTCCACGGCGCCTGAATATGATCGTCCGTGGATCGAAACTCCGGCGGCAGAGCCTCTGGCAGACGTACCTCAGGTTGATCCAATTGATGGTCTGAAAGCTCTGATCTCTTCCCCGAACTACGCGGGCAAGCAGTGGGTTTATGACCAATACGACTCCATGGTTATGGCTGACACCGCGCGTGGTCCGGGCAAAGGCTCTGGTCTGCTGCGTGTCCACGGCACTGATAAGAAACTGGCCTTCACTTCCGACGTGACCCCACGCTACGTGAAAGCGAACCCAGTGGAAGGCGGCAAACAGGCCGTTGCAGAAGCCTACCGCAACCTGACAGCTGTTGGTGCGCTGCCTCTGGCAACCACTGACAACCTGAACTTCGGCAACCCGGAAAAGCCTGAAATCATGGGCCAATTTGTGGGCGCGATCAAAGGCATCGGTGAAGCGGTTGCGGCTCTTGATATGCCAATCGTTTCTGGCAACGTCAGCCTTTACAACGAAACCGACGGTAAAGGTATTCTGCCAACCCCAACCATTGGTGCTGTGGGTCTGGTTGCCGCAGACGAAGAACCAATCGACGGTGAAGTCCGTGAAGGCCACGTAGCGCTGCTGGTTGGCTCAACCGGTGAACACCTCGGTCAATCCGCCCTGCTGGCAGAAGTCTTCAACCGCGAAGAAGGCGACGCGCCTTCGGTTGATCTGGCCGAAGAAAAGAAAAACGGTGAATTCATCCGGGCGAACCGCGCATTGATCAAAGCCTGCACTGACCTTGCAGACGGCGGTCTGGCCCTCGCAGCCTTTGAACTTGCTGAAGCAGCCGGTGTTGGTGTGCATCTGGACAGCGATGCAACGCCAGAACTCTTTGGTGAAGACCAAGCCCGCTATCTGGTGGCCTGCAACTTCGATCAGGCCGAAGCGCTTATGCTGGAAGCAGGCAAGGCGGGTGTGACTATCCAATCTGTTGGTAAATTCGCAGGCGACAGCGTGAAATTCGGCGGCTCCGAAGCTCCTCTGGCCGAACTGGCTGAAACCTTCCGCGGCAGCTTTGCCGCTGCGGTAGCCTGATTATGTCGGGGAAAGCCACCCCTTTCCCCGATCTCACAGCTGATTGCTCTCGATGTGCCGCGCTCTGTTGCGCGGCATATCCGTTTGACGATGACGAAGATTTCGCGCTTTTCAAAGAGGTCGACACCCCCTGCCCGAACCTTTCAAAATCCTGTTTTGATTGCTCGATCCACGCAGACCTGCACAAACGCGGCTTTCGCGGTTGTGTCACCTATTCCTGCGCGGGGGCTGGTCAGAGGGTCACACAGGAACTCTTTAATGGGGAAACATGGCGAGATGATCCTGATCTTCTCACCCATATGACCTATGCTCTGCGCGTGGTGCGCCCCATCCACGAGGCGCTGCTGCTTCTGCAGGAGGCGCAACGGCTGCCCATTCCGGAACATAAAAACGCCGAGGCCAAGGCGCTTATGGCAGCGCTTTGCCCAGACTCTCCGAAATCGATCTATGATTTTGAGGAACCTGAAGTTCAGGATGCGCTGGCAAGCGTGCCGGATTTTCTGCAATCTTTGGCACCTTTTGTCTCGGTCTAGTGATCGAATGGCGCTTGCAGCCCCCAAAGGCGCACCCTAAGTTAAGCTCGAAGAAAATGAGGAACATTCATGGCCATTCTCGCCTCTGATATCGAAGCAATGATCCGCGCCGGCTTTCCGGATGCCAAAATCACCGTCATGGGCGATGACGGGCAGCATTTTGCGGCTGAGGTCGTGGACGCAAGCTTCAAGGGCATGTCCCGCGTCGCACAGCAACGTGCCGTGAACGCAACTGTTAAGTCCGCGATCGATAGCGGCGAATTGCACGCTTTGGCCCTGACGACAAAGGCGCTTGAGTGAATTTCGAAATCTGGGTTTACGTGATTGCCATCGTCGGCGGTATAATCGGTTCGATAGCGATCATTATTACTACTCTGAAGCGTGGAGTGCCCAGAAAACCAAAAGGAACCGCACCAGGACAAGGCAGTTCGCTTATTGTAGGTGGTGCGGGTGCATCAAGTGGCGAAGGTGGCGGCACGTCTCGTGCTTACACGGTACCCAAAGACCCGAACGAATATGCGAAGGCCTTTGTGCCTAGCTCTGCAAAGGATCAAAAGAAATGACCGACGTAAAAACCCGGATCGACGAAACCGTTAAAGGCAACGACGTAGTGCTCTTCATGAAGGGCACCAAAGAGATGCCTCAGTGTGGCTTCTCTTCTCGCGTGGCTGGTGTGCTGAACTACATGGGTGTCGAATATACCGACATCAACGTTCTGGCAGATGAGGATGTGCGTCAGGGTATCAAAGACTATTCTGACTGGCCAACCATCCCACAGCTCTACATCAAAGGCGAGTTCGTAGGTGGTTGCGACATCATCTCTGAGATGACCCTATCTGGTGAGCTCGACACTTTGTTTGACGAAAACGAAGTTGGTTATAGCAAAGAGATGGCAGATAAAATCCGCGCGGCAAACGCTTAAGTTTCAGAACTTCAAAAGAATAAAGCCGGGCTGAAGCCCGGCCTACATCGCCAATATAGGCAGGCCGGGCTTCAGCCCGGCTTATTTATTGGGTGCCGCCTTACTTGGCCGCCTTCTCTTCTACGGTGCTGGCCAGGGCTTCTGCGCGCGCGGCAAGTTCCGCCAAACTGTCTTTGATAGAGTTCGGCACCACAGGCACTTCAACCTTTTCAGGCATTGGAAGCGGCATGTTCTTCATGCTTTCGATTTCCTCTGCCTGCTCAGCGATCTTGGCTTCGAGTTCGCGCAGCTTGTCATCCATGCCTGCTGATTTATCTGCCAGCATAAGACCCGCCATCAGCAACATGCGTGCCTCCGGGATGCGACCGATTTGACTGGTCAGAACACGCGCCTCATCATCCAGCATCTTGGCCGCAGACTGCAGGAAGTGCTGTTCACCCTCCTGGCATGCCACTTCGAAGGTGCGGCCACCGATTGTGATATCGACTTCTGGCATTAGAGCGACTCCTCTGTATCTTTTTCAGGATCGCCCAAAAGCGGCTGAAGGGTCTTCAGGATCACATCCGTTTCGGCGCGTTCAAGCTCCTGAGCTGCCTGCAGCGCTTCCAGCTCCACTTGCAGGGACTGATTGATCGCCTCAGCATCTGCCACCTTGGCGGTTGCAGCCTGACGCATTTGCGCTGCGTTGCTGCGCATCAACTTGTTGGTCCGGCGCATGCGCACCAAGCGGCTGTTCAGGCCTTCCCAGGCTTCGCGTTCCGAGGCTGAAACCGCACGGATGTATTCCAACTCTTCCGCATGCGCCTTTTTCAACGCATCGAAATCCCCGTCACTGGTGCTTGCCGCATTGGCTGCAGCTGCACCGGATAGGGTTTTAATCTGTTCTTCCAAAACGGCCTTTGCGCTGCGCTCTTCTGCAAGCGCCGCCTCGAGCTCCGCGATCCGCTCCGCCTGAGCATCTGACCCTTCAGAACTCGGCGCGGAAGCCGCAGGATTAACATCTATTTGATCAACACCCTGAGCGATCCGATCCAGTGCCGCTGATAATCTGTTTTCCAGATCTGCAATCTCACTCATCACTGCCGTCCTTTCGTCCGTCCCTCAAGACACATGCGCTGCTCCCCGAATCGCGCGCCGGTCCAAATTTCTTTGAGTTTACCCAAAGGCTCTGGAAATTGCGCCCCCTTTCATTTCAAAGACTTGCGGCCTGCGCTTAATCCAGCCGACAAGGCTGTCCTTGAACTTATGTGTAACCCTGCTATTGAGCGCTAAAGCACATATAAACCAGAGGACGTCGCCCCAGTGGAAAACGCTGACATCGCCGCATTGAAAGCCAAAAATCCTGATCACTGGATGAAGGCCACCGCCATCCGCGCTCTGGCGCTTGACGCAGTAGCAGCCGCAAATTCCGGCCACACCGGCATGCCGATTGGCATGGCAGATGTGGCAACTGTGCTGTTTGAAAAGCACCTGAAATTTGACGCTGCAAACCCACAATGGCCAGACCGCGACCGCTTTATCCTGTCTGCGGGTCACGGCTCCATGCTGATCTACGCGCTGCTCTATCTCTCTGGTGACAAGCAAGTCACTCTGGATCAGATCAAGAACTTCCGTCAGCTCGGCGCTCTGACCGCTGGCCACCCGGAAAACTTCCTGATCGACGCTGTGGAAACCACCACAGGTCCGCTGGGCCAAGGTATTGCAAACTCTGTTGGTTTCGCCATCGCAGAAGAAATCCAGCGTGCGCAATACGGCAAGAAAATCGTCGACCACAACACCTATGTGATCGCGGGCGACGGCTGCCTCATGGAAGGTATTTCTCAAGAAGCCATCGGTATCGCGGGTCGCCACTCTCTGGGCAACCTGATTGTCTTCTGGGACAACAACAACATCACCATCGACGGGACTGTTGAGCTGTCTGACCGCACCAACCAGGTGCAGCGTTTCAAAGCATCCGGCTGGCACGTGCAGGAAATCGACGGTCACGATCCAGAACAGATTGATGCGGCCATCACCGCTGCGAAGAAAACCAAAAAGCCATCCATGATCGCTTGCAAAACCCACATCGCGCTGGGTCACGCTGCACAGGACACATCCAAAGGCCACGGCGCTCTGACCGATCCGGATCAGCTAAAAGCGGCCAAGGAAACCTGGGGCTGGAACTACGGGTCTTTCGAAATCCCTGCAGACGTGAAAGCCCAATGGGAAGCCATTGGGTCCCGCGGCGCGGCGGATCGCGAAGCTTGGGAAGCGCGTTTTGCAGAGGTTTCCACTCAGAAACAAAACCGTTTCAACCGCGCATACGCTTTGGAAGCGCCAAAGAAACTCTCTGCAGTGATCAAAGCGCTGAAGAAAGAGGTGTCTGAAGGCCAGCCAAAAGTGGCAACCCGGAAGTCTTCCGAGATGGCCCTGAAAGTGATCAACGCGGTGATGCCTGAAACCGTGGGCGGCTCTGCCGACCTCACCGGTTCCAACAACACCAAGACCGATGATCTTGGCATGTTTGACACCAACAACCGCAAGGGTCGTTACATCTACTGGGGCATCCGTGAGCACGGTATGGCTGCTGCCATGAACGGTATGAACCTGCACGGTGGGATGCGCGCCTACGGTGGTACCTTCATGGCTTTCACCGACTACGCACGCCCATCCATGCGTCTGGCGGCCCTGATGAAAGTGCCAACTGTTTTCGTAATGACCCATGACTCCATCGGCGTTGGCGAAGACGGCCCAACCCACCAGCCGGTTGAGCACGTGGCGATCTCCCGCTCCACGCCAAACACCTATGTGTTCCGCCCAGCGGACACTGTGGAAACAGCGGAAGCCTGGGAAATCGCTGTGACGTCCAAGTCCACACCATCTGTCATGGCCCTGACCCGTCAAGGCCTGCCAACCGTGCGGACCGAGCACAAGCTGAAGAACCTGACAGAGCAAGGCGCTTATGTGCTGGCGGATTCCGAAGGCAAACGCCAAGCGATCCTGATTGCCACCGGCTCTGAAGTCGAAGTGGCCCTGAAAGCCCGCGATCTGCTGCAAGCTGAAGGCATCGGCACCCGCGTGGTTTCCATGCCGTGTATGGAGCTCTTTGCTGAGCAGGACGAAAGCTACCGTCGCAAGGTTCTGCCAGCAGGCCCAGTCCGCGTTGGTATCGAAGCCGGTGTACGCCAAGGCTGGGATCAGTGGCTGCTGGGCGAGCGTGGCAAGAACGGCAAGGCAGACTTCGTCGGCATGGACAGCTTCGGCGCGTCCGCACCTGCAGGTCAGCTCTTTGAGAAGTTCGGCATCACTGCAGAAAATGTTGCCAACAAAGTCAAAGCGATGCTCTAAACATCGCACCTTATCAAATTCAAAGGGCGCCCCAATCGGAGCGCCCTTTTTTATTGACCTGATCTGATCATTTCCCTGATCTTCACAGCTTTCTCGAAGTGATCCAACTCATGGACCTTGATCCACCATGTCGCCGCTTCAAAAAGCGCATCTGGGTCATCATTCCGATTGGCAAAAAACGCATAGAAAGAGACACCAACCGTCTCGCCCTTCTTTGCTATTTTCTCATCACAGACCTGAATGATTTTTGAACGTAAACTTTCTCGCACCAAACCTATTCTTCTTTGCAAAAATACTCCCGCCGGAGGCATCCAACGGATCAAAGCAGCGCTAGGCCTTCTTAGGCCACAGCGCCTTCCACACCGGGGCAATCACCTTTGAGGCAAGAGGAATAAGCAAAAAACCAAGCGCCAACCCAAAGACGCCGTCCATGGTTGCCTTGCTCAACCACTCCACAAAGCCCTCCCAGGCTTCCGGGACTGAATGACCCGCCGCATAGGCCCAGTCGTGGATGTGATGGCCAAGCCAGCTAAAGCCAAGTTCCTCAAGCCCGTGAACGATAATCGACCCGCCGACCCATAACATGGCCGCGGTGCCAACAATCGTCAGGAGAGTCATGAACTTCGGCATGGTTTTCACAATCCCACGACCAAAGGCGCGAATTGCTCCAACAGCGCTGTTGCGCGCCATCCAGAGGCCGACGTCATCTGCCTTCACAATCAGCGCAACGGAGCCGTAAACGGCGACCGTAATCCCTATGCCCACCATCGCCAAAGTCGCTGCTTCCATCCAGAAATTGCTTTCTGGGATTGCGGCGAGTGAGATGGTCATAATCTCAGCAGAGAGAATAAAATCTGTCTTGATCGCCCCGGCGACCTTCTGCTCCTCCAGATGCGCAGGATCACCGGGCGCGTCTTCTGGAAAAACATGGTGCTCATCATGAGGCACCAGCAGGTGATAAATCTTCTCTGCCCCCTCAAAGCAAAGATACGCCCCGCCCAACATCAACAAAGGCGCGATCAGCCAAGGGGCGGAATTCGCCAACAAAAGGCCAATAGGCAAAAGGATCAGGATTTTGCTTTTGAAAGACCCTTTGGCGATCTTCCAGATGATCGGCAATTCTCTTTTGGCTTCAAAGCCATGCACGTATTTTGGCGTCACGGCAGCATCGTCAATCACAGCGCCTGCTGCTTTGGCCCCCGCCTTAGCCGCATTTGCCGCCACATCGTCAATCGACGTCGCTGCGATTTTTGCAATACCTGCCACGTCATCCAGCAGCGCCAGCAAACCACTCATACCATATCCCTCAAGTGCCATTCCCGCACCGCGGGACACGCACAAAGATAACGGTCAATGTTGGAATTCCAAGGCCTGTCTTCGACAGGCGCGTAGGCGACGTTATCCGAGGCGATCTTTCAGCGCTTTGTTTACGTCAGGAGTTACAAATTTGCTGACATCTCCGCCCAGGCGCGCAATTTCTTTGACCAGCTTGCTGGCAATCGCCTGATGCTGCAGATCGGCCATCAGGAAGACAGTTTCAATGGATGAATCCAGTGCTCGGTTCATGCCAACCATTTGATATTCATACTCAAAGTCAGTCACGGCACGTAGGCCCCGCACGATGGTCTGCGCGCCCACTTCTTTGGCACAATCAATCAGCAGGTTCTCAAACGGGTGCGCAACGATTTCGACGCCGGTTTCTTTGGAGAGCTTGCCACATTCCGCTTCGATCATGGCCACGCGCTCCTCGAGCGAGAACATCGGCCCCTTGTCCCGATTGATCGCAACGCCAATGACCAGACGGTCCACCAACACAGTCGCACGACGAATTATGTCGATATGACCCAGAGTGATCGGGTCAAATGTTCCGGGATAAAGGCCGATGCGCATTCAATTTCTCCAGCTTTCTGTCCTGGTAAGGTGATGGCACGCAACAATATTGCCTGCCAAATTGCAAGAGATCATCTGTCGCATCAGTGAAACTACGGGACGTCAGTACCCCATGATCATGCCTTCAAGAGCATCTTTTTCCATTGCCAGCTCAGACAAGCGCGCTTTTACGACGTCGCCCAAAGTGATGATGCCAACAAGCTTCCCATTCTGCAGCACTGGCATATGACGAAAACGTCCTTCGGTCATTTTCGCAAGAATACTGACCGCATCGTCGTTCAGACCACAGGTGACCAAATCTTTGGTCATCATGTCATCGACCTGGTCGCTCATACAGGATGGACCCCGATTGCCGATTTCACGGACGATATCACGTTCTGAAAGAATACCATCTGCCGTTTCGCCATCTGCAGAGACTATCACTGTACCAATGCGCCGATCCGCGAGGATTTTGGCGGCATCTTGCACCAATGACCCTGGTTTTACCGAAACGACTTCGGCGTCACCTTTCTCTTTCAGAATTTGCTGCACCAGCATCTGCGTCCACCTCCGAACAAATCTTTCGTTTTCAATAGCGTCGTTGCAATAAATGAAAAAGTCAAGCAAATGCCCCTAGGTAAGCGCCTCTAATCGTGCAACCTCCCTCCGCAGCCCTTCTGTCAGCGCACTCGCTATGCGATTATGGCGTTCCAGCCTCTTATCGTCTTCGTGGCGCAGTAGATAAAAGGCACGTTTCAGCGAAAACTGGTCGGGTAGAACTTTGCGCACGCCAGGTAAGGCCGGCAACGAAAAGTCGTGCACAATCCCAACCCCTGCCCCCTGCCTGATCCAATTGGCCTGCACAGAAACCGAGTTTGACGACAGGTCCGGCGCCGCGATGCCGATTTCCCCCAGATAGTCGACTTCTTTGGAATAGATCATATCCATGATGTAACCAACGATCCGGTGCTCCTTCAGCATGGCCACCTCCCTGATCGATGGATGGCGTTCCAAATAGGCCTCGGCGGCGGCAAGGCTGAGTTTGTAATCAGTGATCTTTTGCACCATCAAACGCCCCGTGTCTGGGCGGCTCACGGTGATTGCAAAATCTGCTTCGCGCTTGGACAGGCTAAACAGACGCGGCAAAGCCACGATTTGGATTTCCAAATCTGGATTGTTGCGGGAAATCTCTGCACAAACCTGTGGCAGCAGGTAGTTGGCCGCCCCATCCGGCGCACCAATTCGGATCTGACCACTCAGCCCGCCCTCCTGCCCGCTCATGGCCTCATCGGCCATTTGCATGGATTGTTCAGCTTTCTGAGCGTGTTCCAGCAGGCGTTCCCCCATATCGGTTAAGGCATATCCTGTCGGAGACTTCACAAAGAGCGGCGCGTCATAGCTGGTTTCCAACCGCGCGATCCGACGCCCAACCGTCGCCGGGTCCATTCGCAGACGCTTACCCGCTCGCGACAGGCTTTCATCACGCGCGACCGCCAGAAACACACGTACATCATCCCAAAGAGGTTGCATCACACACCTTTGCATTTTTGCAAAATCAATTTGAGATACTGCGCCTTCTACGAAAGAAATTGCAAGACTAAACTGCGGGCAACATTATCCATGGAGATTCTCATGCAAGAGCTCACTCACCTGATCAACGGCGAAAAAGTTGCTGGCACGTCTGGTCGTTTCGCAGAAGCACGCAACCCTGCAACAGGTGAGGTCATCACCAAAGTGCCTTTGGCCACCAAAGACGAGCTGGATGCAGCCGTGGCAAAGGCGGCGGAAGCCCAAAAGGAATGGGCGAAAGTAAACCCTCAGAAACGCGCGCGCGTTTTCATGAAGTTTGGCGCTCTGATCAATGAATACATGGATGAGCTCGCCGAAATTCTTTCCAAAGAACACGGCAAGACAATCCCTGATGCCAAAGGCGACATTCAGCGTGGTCTGGAAGTGGTCGAGGTCTGCATGGGTGCCCCTGCCATGATGAAGGGCGAATTCACTGGCGATGCAGGTCCGGGCATTGATCTCTACTCCATCCGTCAGCCTCTGGGTGTTGTGGCGGGTATCACGCCGTTCAACTTTCCTGCGATGATCCCTCTGTGGAAGATGTCCCCAGCGATTGCTTGCGGCAACGCGATCATCCTGAAGCCATCTGAGCGCACACCAAACACGGCAAACCGTCTCGCAGAGATTTTCAAGGAAGCTGGTCTTCCAGATGGCGTGCTACAGGTTGTGCATGGCGACAAAGAATGTGTCGACGCGATCCTGGATAACGAGACCATTCAGGCGGTTGGCTTTGTTGGTTCGACCCCAATTGCGCAATACATCTATGGCCGCGCGGCGACCAACGGCAAACGTGCCCAGTGTTTTGGTGGTGCGAAAAACCACATGATCATCATGCCAGACGCCGACATCGAAAAAGCCGCAGACGCTCTGGTTGGTGCAGGCTTTGGTGCGGCAGGTGAACGCTGTATGGCAATTTCCGTGGCCGTGCCGGTTGGCAAAGAAACGGCTGACAGGCTGATCGACAAGATGCTGCCAAAAATCGAAGCGCTGAAGGTCGCGCCATACACCGGCGGAGACGACGTCGACTTTGGCCCGGTCATCACTGCACAATCCAAAGATCGCATCGAAGGTCTGATCTCTTCTGGTGTCGAGCAAGGCGCAAAAATTCTGACCGACGGCCGTGGCCTGTCAATCCAGGGTTATGAAGATGGCTATTTCGTTGGCCCGACCCTATTTGACGACGTGACCCCAGACATGGACATCTACAAAGAAGAAATCTTTGGCCCGGTTCTGTCTGTTGTGCGTGAAGACAACTACGAAGATGCGCTGAAACTGGTGGTCGAAAACGACTATGGCAATGGCACGGCGATTTATACAGCAGATGGCGATGTGGCCCGTGATTTTGTAAACCGCGTGAACGTTGGCATGGTGGGCGTGAACTTCCCGATCCCAGTGCCCCTGTCCTACTATTCCTTCGGTGGCTGGAAGAAATCAGGCTTTGGCGATCTGGACCAATACGGGCCAGATGCCTTCAAGTTCTATACCAAGACCAAAAAAGTCTCTTCCCGCTGGTTCTCTGGCATCAAAGATGGCGTTGCTTTGAACTTCAAAGCGATGGATTGATCCAACCAATGTATGAATTTGAAAGGTCCGCCACTGAGCGGGCCTTTTTGCCATATCGGCAACAGTCAATTTCCCGCATAGGTTGTAATTTCACTTCACAACCTGTGGATAACGTGGTTAGAATATATTAAGCCTCTGAATAGCATACTGAATTCGGAACAACGACTGCGTGTATTGAGACAATCCTTATGCCAACTTCAACCTGTGCAATCCCCGAAGCCAACCTACTGTTCGCGCGATGTTACGGGCACATTGCCCCTGAAGATGTGATTGGATGGGATATTGAAACCAAAATCGCGTCCTCAGAAGACGGTCAGCTCAATGCATTGGTAGATCTATCGGACATCACAGGCACCGATATGACATTTGATGACATCAATACGATCCATGGAAAACTGGTGCGTCATTACCAACCGAGGAATCAGAAGCTGCTTTTGATCCTCTATGCACCAGATGACCTGGCCTTTGGCATGACACGTATCATGCAGTCGTTGTCAGGCATGACCGATCATATTGACGTTCAAATCTTCCGAGAAAGCGAAAGTTTGGCTGAGTATTTGCCAGCACTAAACCAGAGCTTGCAAGATCTGCGCAGTAAGGCTCTGGAGCAGGGTTCACGCTGTTCGGCCTAAAATTTGCACTCCGCAATTTAGGAACAAATCGGACCTACTTGCTTGCACCTCCCTGCCATCCCTGACTTACTGGTCAAAAATAAGATCAATAAGACGCGGACAGTGGAGGATTTATGCCCGTTAAAGCCCCTGATTTCACCATAGGTGTTGAAGAAGAATACCTGTTGGTCGACAAAGATTCCTTTGATTTGGCCCCTGCCCCAGCAGCATTGATGGAAGAATGCCAAGCAGAGTTGCAAGGCCAGGTCAGCCCGGAATTTCTTGATTGTCAGATTGAAATCGGAACCACGGTTTGCCAGACGGTTGGTGACGCGCGCGAGGACTTGAAACGCCTGCGCAGCACCGTCGCACGCGTTGCAGCCAAGCATAACCTTGCTCCGATCGCCAGTTCTTGCCACCCGTTCAGTGATTGGCGTCGGCAACGCCACACAGACAAAGACCGTTACAATCAACTGTCCAACACGCTGGGGGGCGTGGCGCGTCGGATGTTGATTTGCGGCATGCACGTACATGTTGGCATCGAAAGCCGCGAAATGCGCATCGATATCATGAACCAGCTAAGTTATTTCCTGCCGCACCTACTGGCCCTTTCCGGGTCTTCCCCATTCTGGCAAGGCGATGACACCGGGCTTTCTTGCTATCGATTGACGGTATTTGACAACCTGCCACGCACTGGACTGCCGCAAGTGATGGACAGTTGGGGGCAATGGGAACGGTCTGTTGAAGCCCTGCGCATGTTGGGTGTGATCGAAGACAGCTCGAAAATCTGGTGGGATCTTCGACCCTCAAGCAAATTCCCCACGCTTGAAACACGCATTTGCGATGTCTCCCCCAGGTTGGAAACAACGCTTTCGCTCGCGGCCCTCAATCAGGCATTGGCGCGCATGCTTTATCGTCTGCAGACCCAAAACCAGCGCTGGCGCCTCTATGACAGTTTCCTGATCAAAGAAAACCGTTGGCGCGCGCAACGCTATGGCACAACAGAAGGATTGATCGACTTTGGCCGCCGCGAAATTACCCCTTTGGCGGATCTTATCCGCGAGTTGCAAGAATTGGTCGCAGAAGATTCAGAGCTGTTTGAAAGCAAGGCTGAAATTGAAAACGCGATCAAGATCGCTGAAAACGGAAACGCAGCCCAAGATCAACGCAAGGTTTTACAGGCATCGCTGGATGCGGGGAAAGACCAGGAAGAGGCTATGCGCGATGTAGTGAAATTCCTGACGGAAGAGTTTCACGCCGACCTCTGATTAATGAGCCAAACCGGCCCATTTTCACGCCAAAATCGTCGCGTTCAGAAAAGGACGCAACGTCGCTAACCTATTTAAGTCCTGACACATTCTCGAAAGAAAGTTATTATAAGAACAACTGTTCATTTACGACTGGTAGACTTTCTGGGAGACGCCTCATGGACTTCGCTCTGACCGAAGAACAAACGCTGATTTTCGACATGGCCAAGAGCTTTGGTGAAGAGCATATCGCGCCATTTGCTCAGCAATGGGAGCGCGACGGCACCATGCCAAAAGACCTTTGGCCAAAACTGGCAGAACTGGGTTTTGGTGGGCTCTATGTCTCTGAAGAATTTGGCGGGTCTGGCCTTTCACGCCTAGACGCAACTCTGGTCTTTGAAGCGCTCGCCATGGCCTGCCCTGCGGTGGGGTCTTTCCTGTCAATCCACAACATGTGCGGCGGCATGATCGATAAATTTGGCTCTGAAGAGCTGAAGCAACGCGTTCTTCCGGGCCTCTGCTCGATGGAGAAGGTCTACTCATACTGCCTGACGGAACCGGGCAGCGGATCAGACGCAGCAGCCTTGAAAACCCGCGCGGAGAAAACCAACGACGGCTATGTGCTCAATGGCACCAAGGCATTCATTTCCGGAGGCTCTTATTCAGACGCCTATGTTGTTATGTGCCGGTCTGGAGAGGATGGCCCTAAAGGCATCTCCACCGTGATTGTTGATGATGGCACCGATGGGCTTTCTTTTGGCGCGCTGGAACACAAGATGGGGTGGAAAGCGCAGCCCACCTCGCAGGTGCAATTTGACGATTGCAAAGTGCCGCTTGAGAACCTCGTTGGTGACGAAGGTCGCGGTTTCTCCTACGCCATGGCCGGCCTTGATGGCGGGCGCCTGAACATTTCTGCCGGCGCCCTGGGCGGTGCTCAGCAAGCCCTTGATCAGACAGTGCAATATATGTCCGAACGCAAGGCCTTTGGCCGTTCGATTGATCAATTCCAAGCCCTGCAATTCCGCCTCGCAGAATATGAAACTAAGTTACAAGCAGCGCGTATCTTCCTGCGTCAGGCGGCCTGGAAACTGGATAACAAAGATTTTGAGGCCACCAAGTTCTGCGCCATGGCCAAGCTGATGGTCACCGATGTGGCCTTTGAAGTCGCCAATGGCTGTCTTCAACTACATGGTGGCTACGGTTACCTTGCAGACTACGGTGTCGAAAAAATCGTCCGCGATCTACGCGTGCACCAGATTTTGGAAGGCACCAACGAGATCATGCGCCTGATCGTGGCGCGTCAGCTCATCGCTTCTTAAGCCACTCAGAAGGCACTCTAAAATGAGCGATATCAATATTCGCAAGGTTGGAAAAACCGGCCGTATCACGTTCACCCGACCTAAGGCGTTAAATGCGCTGAGCTATCAGATGTGCCTCGCCGTCGAAGACGCGCTGGATGCCTGGGCAGACGATGACGACGTGAAAATGATTGTCATCGACGCGGAAGGTGATCGCGCCTTCTGTGCAGGTGGCGACATTGGCGACCTATATGAAGCTGGCGTCAAAGCTGATTTCGCATATGGCCAGAAATTCTGGGCCGATGAATACCGCATGAATGCCAAGATGTTTGAATTCCCCAAACCTGTTGCTGCCTTCATGCAGGGCTTCACCATGGGGGGCGGCGTTGGCGTTGGTGGCCATGCGTCACATCGCGTTGTTGGGGACAGCAGCCAGATATCGATGCCTGAATGCGGAATCGGCTTGGTGCCGGATGTGGGCGGCAGCTACATCCTTGCCAATGCGCCGGGACAGACAGGTGTTTATCTCGGTCTGACCGCTGGTCGCATGGACGCTGCAGATGCAATCCACGCCGGTTTCGCGGATTACTATATTCCGGAGGCCGACTGGCCAAAACTCATCGCCCATCTGGAAGAAAGCGGAGATTATGCCCTGATTGATGCGGCAGCTCAAACGCCTGCAGAGAGCAGACTTGTCGCCAATCAGACACAGATCGACGCCCATTTTGCTGGTACTCGCCTCAGCGATATCCTCACCTCGCTGCAACATGATGACAGCGAGTTTGCCGCGCAAACCCTGAAATCCATGTCGCGGAACTCTCCGCTCTCCATGGCCTGCACTGTGGTTCTGATCCAACGCAATCGCGCCTTTGACAGCATCCGCCCAGCCCTGCAGCAGGAATATCGCTTTACCTATCGTGCCGTAGAGCATGCTGATTTCATTGAAGGTATCCGCGCGGCCATCATCGACAAAGACCGCAATCCGCAGTGGGCTTACACTCTGGACGACCTTCCCTCGCTGAAGGTCACCGAGATGTTGATGCCGCTTGGCGATGCACAACTGACTTTTGAGAAGGGAGAGTAAGCCATGAAGATCGGGTTTATCGGATTAGGCAATATGGGCGGCCCAATGGCGGCCAATCTCGCCAAAGCAGGCCATGACGTCACCGGCTTTGACATGGCAGATGTCAGCATCGAGGGCGTGACTATGGCGGACACCGGTGCAGAGGCGGCCGCCGGCGCAGATGTCGTTATCACCATGCTGCCAAACGGGAAAATCCTGCGCTCTGTCGCCAATGAAATCATCCCGGTAATGTCCAAAGACGCAGCACTTGTGGATTGCTCGACTGTAGATGTGGACAGCGCAAAGGCGGTTGCGCAGCAGGCTGAAGCCGCGGGGCTTCTCTCTGTCGATGCTCCGGTCTCTGGAGGTGTCGGCGGGGCCGCAGGCGGCACTTTGACGTTTATGGCAGGCGGCAGTTCGGCGGCATTCGCCAAGGCAGAGCCGCTCTTTGACATCATGGGTCAGAAAGCCGTGCATTGCGGAGAGGCCGGCGCTGGTCAGTCTGCCAAAATCTGCAACAATATGATCCTCGGCGTCACGATGATTGCCACCTGCGAAGCCTTTGCTTTGGCGGACAAATTAGGGCTCGACCGTCAGAAGATGTTTGACGTGGTCAGCACCTCATCGGGCTACAGCTGGACCATGAACGCCTATTGCCCTGCCCCAGGCGTCGGGCCACAAAGCCCATCGGACAATGGTTACCAACCGGGCTTTGCTGCAGAGCTGATGTTGAAAGACCTACGATTGTCGCAGCAGGCCGCAGAATCTGCAGATGCCGATACCCCCATGGGGGAAATGGCCAGCAAGCTCTATGAGCAATTCGTTGAAAATGAAGACGGTCTGGGAATGGATTTTTCGGCCATGCTGCTGCGTTTTGAAAAACGCGGTCGCGGTTGATCCATATCATATTCCGAACAGGGAATGTGAAATAAGCAAGCATCACCAACTCTAGAAAGGACTTGATGATGCTTGCAAAAAACATTGGCATGATAGACCGTGCGTTCCGCCTAATTCTCGGTGCAATACTGATCTTGGGGGCGGTGCGCGAAGGCCATCTTTGGATGTGGATTGGTGTGGTGCCTCTGATCACCGGATTGATCAGCAGTTGCCCGCTCTATTCTCTCTTCGGTATCAACACCTGCAAAAAGAGCTGACCCGCGCGCACAGGGCTTTTTCAGAAGCAAAGCATTCCGGCAGAAATCGCGACCTGAAAACTGAGCACATCAGCCGCTGACACATTTTCGGGTCCGCGGCGTGATGCTCCTCAAAGAGGAGATAGAACCTCTAACCCTGCTCTACCATTGCAAAAATTGCGCGTCGGGTGTCTTCATCAGCTGGGAAGAAGAGTTCAATCCGTAACTCTGACATAGCAACATCCTCGATGCCTCCGAACTGCGCAATGGTTGAAAAGAACGACAGGCAGGTATCGCCAACCTGATAGATCGCAGGAATGATTGTCGATATCCCCGTTGGTGCAACCTCTTCGGATTGCACGTTTGCCTGAAGTTGTGCAATCGCCGCTTCAAGCACGGGGTCACGACCGAAATGTGCGAGTTCCGTGCGCAGACGCGACAACATCAAGCGCTCGACCTCCTCAAGATTGATCAATGCACTGCGAAGTCCATGATCCCCCAGAAATGCAGTCAATAGACTGTCCCCAGCCTTTAGCCCAACCCCAGAAAACAGCATCTCAGCAGGCCGATTGAGGGCTTCGAGTTGCCAGTGCCTGTCCACTGCAATCGCCGGGTATGGTGCGTGCTGGCTTAACGTCCAGTCCACAGCCTGTTTGAGCGGTGCCATATCAGCTTCATTCAGAGAGCGACTATCATAGACTGCCGCCAAACCTGCGGAAATCAGCAGCTGGTTCCGCGCGCCCCTCGGCATATCCAACTCTTCGCTAAGCCTCAGGATCATCCCTCGACTGGGCCGAGAGCGCCCTGTCTCCAGAAAGGAAATGTGTCGCGCAGAGACACCAGCTGACAGTGCAAGCTCAAGCTGACTCATCCGGCGGATCTGTCGCCATTCTTTCAGTATTTCACCAAATACTTCCTGCATATCGCCTCCACGATTTCCACCACTCTAGTGCATTGGAGTTCCAAAACCACTTACCTTGCAGGTAATTGTTTTGCTGATGTGATTTCGAGAAACCTGCGCGCATTCCAAGTGTGAGCAGAGGAACATCACATGACATTAGAGACTTCCATCCGCGTTCTCAGGTCTGCCTGTATAGGCACCACACTCTACGCGATCGCATTGATTTTTGGGCTTTTTCTTCCGCCTTTTGCGGCGTTCAACAACTTCTTTGCAGACATCGCACATCTGCCAATGGACGGTGAACAGACCATTGAAACACCGACCGAGCGGCTCTTTCTAGCCATCTTTGCAGGGCTGATGCTGGGCTTCGCGGGCTTCGTTTGGCAAATTACGACGCATGTCTTTTCCAAGAACCCCAACCTTGGGGCTAAAATCATGATCCCAGCAGTTCTGGCCTGGTATATCCCAGATGGCATCGGGTCCCTGATCGCAGGCGCATGGTTCAACGTCGTGATGAACACATTCTTCCTCGGCCTGTTCCTCCTCCCCGTTATACTCGTTCACAAACCCGCGCAGAGCGCGCGCGCTGCATAAATTCACCTTTGCATAAATACTCCGGGGAGTCGCCGCAGGCGGCGGGGCAGAGCCCCTACTCCGCTGCCACCCGTGTCGCGTTCAGCATCTCTTTCAAGTAGCGCCCAGTATGGCTGCGCGGAGACTGCGCCACCTCTTCCGGCGTGCCTTCAGCGACAACTTCACCACCACCGTCACCGCCTTCCGGGCCAATATCGATGATGTGATCTGCGGTTTTCACCACATCCAGATTGTGTTCAATTACAATCACGGTATTGCCTTGCTCCACCAATTCATGCAGCACTTCCAATAGCTTACGCACATCTTCAAAGTGCAAACCAGTGGTTGGTTCATCCAGGATATAAAGCGTGCGGCCCGTCGAGCGTTTCGCCAGTTCCTTGGAAAGCTTCACCCGTTGCGCCTCACCACCTGAGAGCGTCGTCGCCTGCTGGCCAACCTTAATATAGTCAAGCCCCACACGGCTCAGAGCCTCCATCTTATCGCGGATCGACGGCACGGCCTTGAAGAACTCCTTCGCGTCCTCAACGGTCATATCCAACACGTCAGCGATGCTCTTACCCTTGAACTTGATCTCCAAAGTCTCGCGGTTGTAGCGCGCACCGTTACAGGTTTCACACTGCACATAGACATCCGGCAGGAAGTGCATCTCAATCTTGATGACACCATCACCCTGACAGGCTTCACAGCGCCCGCCTTTGACGTTGAACGAGAAACGCCCCGGCTTATAGCCACGTGTTTTGGCCTCTGGCAGCCCGGCAAACCAATCACGGATCGGAGTGAAGGCACCGGTATAAGTCGCTGGGTTCGACCTTGGTGTGCGCCCAATCGGACGTTGGTCGATATCGATGACCTTATCCAGATGCTCCAGTCCTTTGATGGTCTCACAAGGTGCAGGGGTCTGTCGCGCACCATTGAGGCGCATGGAAGCGGTTTTGAACAGGGTTTCAATGGTCAGCGTAGATTTACCGCCACCTGAAACACCGGTTACGCAGACAAATTTGCCCAGCGGGAAATCAACGGTCACATTTTTCAGGTTGTTCCCTGTCGCCTTCACAACGGTCAGTTTCTTGCCGTTGCCTTCGCGGCGCTCCAGCGGAACGCTGATTTCTCGCGTGCCAGAGAGGTACTGCCCCGTTATCGAGCCCGCATCTGCCGTGATCTCGGCAGGCGTTCCTTTTGACACGACCTGACCACCATGCACACCAGCCCCTGGCCCAATGTCAAAAACGTAATCCGCCTCGCGGATCGCCTCTTCATCGTGTTCAACCACGATAACCGTATTGCCCTGATCGCGCAGGTTCTTCAGCGTGCCCAGCAGACGGTCATTGTCGCGCTGGTGCAGACCAATCGATGGCTCATCAAGCACATAAAGAACGCCGGTCAGGCCAGAACCGATCTGGCTGGCCAGACGGATGCGTTGGCTTTCCCCGCCAGACAGGGTGCCACTTGAACGTGACAACGTAAGGTATTCCAAACCAACGTTATTTAGGAATCCAAGCCGCTCTGAAATCTCTTTAATGATCGCTCGCGCAATCTCTTGTTTCTGAGGTGTCAGGCTTTCGTGCACCGAAGCCATCCAATCCGCAGCTTCGCGGATCGACATTTCCACGACTTGACCGACATGCATACCCGCAATCTTAACCGCCAGCGCCTCTTCCCTCAGACGATAGCCGCTGCAGGCCCCGCATGGACGGTTGTTCTGATAGCGTTCAAATTCCTCTCGGATCCAGTTGGAATCCGTCTCACGATAGCGCCGCTCCATATTTGGAATGACACCTTCAAAGACCCGCGTGACTTCGTAGACACGGCCACCTTCATCATAGCGGAATGGGATTTCCTCTTCACCAGAACCATAGAGAAAGACCTGCTGCACGTGTTTCGGCAAGTCCTTCCAAGAGGTGTTCTTGTCAAACTCGTAGTGCTTCGCAATTGCCTCAATAGTCTGCAGGAAATATGGAGATTTCCCCTTCCGCCAAGGCGCCAATGCACCGTCATAAATTTTCAAAGTCGCATCAGGCACCACGAGTTTTTCGTCGAAAAACAACTCCTTACCCAGACCGTCACATTCCGGGCAAGCCCCGAATGGCGCGTTGAATGAGAAGAGACGTGGCTCGATTTCAGGAATGGTAAACCCAGATACAGGGCACGCGAAGTTTTCAGAAAAGGTGATACGTTCCGGGTCGCCTTCTTTCGGTGCGGTTTCCAGCACGGCAATGCCATCGGCCAGATCAAGCGCTGTGCGCAGGCTGTCCGCCAGTCGGGTTTCCAGCCCTTCCCGGATCACAATCCGGTCCACCACCACATCGATGTCGTGGCGGTATTTCTTGTCCAATGTCGGCGGCGTATCGAGCTCATAGAACTCGCCATCCACTTTCACCCGCTGAAAGCCCTGTTTGCGCAGTTCCAGGAATTCTTTTCTGTATTCGCCTTTGCGATCCCGCACGATTGGGGCCAGCAAATAGCCGCGCGTGCCCTCCTCCAGCGTCATCACACGGTCAACCATGTCCTGCACTTGCTGGGCTTCGATGGGCAGACCAGTTGCTGGGGAATACGGTGTCCCGACCCGCGCAAACAACAGGCGCATGTAGTCATAAATCTCTGTGACCGTGCCGACAGTCGAGCGTGGATTTTTGGAGGTTGTTTTCTGCTCAATCGAGATCGCAGGGCTGAGACCCGCAATGTGATCGACGTCAGGTTTCTCCATCATGTCAAGGAATTGGCGGGCATATGCGCTGAGGCTTTCCACATAGCGGCGCTGGCCTTCGGCGTAGATCGTATCAAAGGCCAAAGACGACTTCCCGGAGCCAGAGAGCCCTGTGATCACCACCAGCTGATCGCGCGGAATATCCACGTCGATGGACTTCAAATTATGCTCGCGCGCGCCGCGCACCTCGATGTTTTTTAGCTCAGCCATACGGGCCCCCAAATGCAGCCCTTCACAAATAGGTCGATGGGCCTGAGTCTCCAATAGCAAATAGTGAACAAAATATGAACACCTTATTGAATTCTATAGAGTCGTTCCCTGAACTAAATGGAATCTCAAGTAAGAAATATAGGTATGCTAGAATTTGGGTGCTTAGCTGTCAGATTTTGACAGCAGTTTGAGGGGAGATCGATTGACTTAAGCTACGCGGACAAACCTGACGTGAGCCTTATCGACTGGAATGATGGTTTTAAAGTTGTTGGCCCGGAAGCTTCAGGGCTTGGTGAACCCAGCGCATAAGTTGCTCTTTATCGAGGGCCTCATCCTCGCGAATATCCAGATACCGTGTGCCCTCTACCTTGGATGCTTTCGGCGGTGCTGGATCAAGCGATGTCCCGGTCAAAAAAGTGATCTGGACGTAGTTTTTGTAGCAGTACATCGCTAGAAACCAACCATCCTCTTTGCCATAGAATGGCGTGTTCCAACGAACCTGTTTGCGTACCTCAGGGAAGGCCCTTACGACGGTTGCGTCGATTTCCTTACCAAGCGCGCTTTTCCAACCGAGCATCGCCGATATATACGTCTGTACGACTTCGTTGCCATCACCCTTTGGGACATAAGGGTTCGTGCAGGAGGAATGTGTGGGCTTTTTCTTGTTGGTCATAAGATGAGCGTACCATGAGCAAGTTTGAAAACCGACTCTCGGTTCCAGGTGCATTCCTCAAGTCGGGCTCAAAGCAGGCACTCGACCGAGAACTACGATAACACGCTTGTCGCGGTATTACATTACCTTGAAGTTACAAAGGAAATGCTCACGCCTTCCGCCCCAAGGCCCAAGCCACAATTGGGAAATTCCGGTCGTTTTCCAGATTATCCTTTTCATTGTCATATTCTGGCGGCCATTCCGCCTCCAGATTACGCATGGCGGCCTCGCGGTTACCCCACTGGGCGGAACGCACCTGATCTTCGGCGAAACCTGCTTCGACCAATAGGTTCGCCAAGCCACGCGCGGACCAGCGAGAGCAATCCTGCGGCGCGGCGTGATATGGGATATGAAACGGCACAGCGAGCCAGAAATACCCACCGGGACGCAGCATTTCCATCACGTGTTTGGTGGCGGCATAGGGGCGATCCAGATGCTCCCAGACCTGATTGGCGAGGATGAGGTCGTATTTCAGCACCTCACCATCCAGATAGCGTACAGGCCCTTTGCAGATATCATGCGCCGGGAATTTGTATTGCACATAGGACTTGGTCTTGAGGTTCATGCCCCATTGGCCGGAAATCTCTGCGACATCCATGTCTTGAACGCCGATCTCCTCCATCATGCGACGGCTACGGCGGTTCATAATGATCCGGTTCAGGCTGGGCATCTGCTCTCGTCCTTAAAAGGGCTTCTGGTTAAATATGCAGCGCCCGATCGTAGGCATCGAGCACGCTTTCGTGCATCATTTCAGAAAGCGTTGGGTGCGGGAAGACTGTTTCCATCAAATCTTCTTCCGTTGTCTCCAGCTGACGCCCGACGACGTAGCCCTGGATCATCTCAGTCACCTCAGCACCGATCATATGCGCGCCCAGTAATTCGCCGGTTTTGGCGTCAAAGACAGTTTTCACCATACCCTCTGGTTCGCCCAAAGCGATGGCCTTGCCGTTGCCAATGAATGGGAAGCGACCCACTTTGATGTCATAGCCAGCTTCTTTGGCTTTGGCCTCTGTCAGACCCACAGAGGCGACCTGCGGATGGCAATAGGTACAGCCTGCAATGCTTTCTGGCTTCACCGCGTGGGGTTTTCCGCCAGCGATGAGTTCAGCGATCATAACTCCCTCATGGGAGGCTTTATGGGCCAGCCATGGCGCGCCTGCGACGTCGCCGATGGCATAGAGCCCGTCCACGCCCGTGCGACAGTATTCATCCGTCACAACATGCGTGCGGTCGATCTTCACGCCAAGCGCCTCAAGACCCAGACCTTCGACATTGCCCACAATACCGACTGCGGAAATCACGCTGTCAAAATCATGTTTGGTGACCTTGCCACCCACTTCGATATGCGCCGTCACCTTGCCTTTTGCGCGATCCAGTTGTTTGACCATGGCTTTCTCCATGATCGTCATGCCCTGTTTCTGGAAGGCCTTCTTCGCAAAGCCTGAAATCTCGGCATCTTCCACTGGCAGGATGCGATCCATGACTTCGACAACGGTCGTGTCAGCGCCAAGCGTGTTGTAGAAGCTCGCAAATTCGATACCGATCGCACCAGAGCCAATCACCAAAAGCTTCTTCGGCATGCGTGGCGGTTGCAGCGCGTGTTTGTAGGTCCAGACCAGATCACCATCCGCCTCCAACCCCGGCAGCTCCCGCGCCCGCGCTCCGGTTGCCACAACGATATGTTTAGAGGTCAGCTCTTCGGTGCCTTTGTCGGTTTTGACAGAGACCTTGCCTTTTGCAGGAATGGTCGCCTCGCCCATGAAGGTCGTGACCTTGTTCTTTTTCATCAGATGGCCGATGCCAGAGTTCAGCTGCTTGGCCACCCCGCGAGAACGTTTCACCACCGCATCAAGGTCATAAGAGATATTGTCCGCGCTCAATCCGTAGTCTTTAGCGTGGTTCATCAGATGGAAGACTTCAGAGGAACGCAGCAGCGCCTTTGTTGGGATACAGCCCCAGTTCAGGCAGATCCCCCCCATGTGTTCCCGTTCAATGATCGCAACCTTCAGCCCCAGCTGCGCCCCACGGATCGCCGCCACATAGCCGCCCGGCCCTGCTCCAATCACAATCATATCAAAGGATTTTGCGGCCATGATGCTCTCCCAGTTAAAGCTTTTCATGAACCTTACGAAGCCTCACGCGAAGTGCAACGAGGTTTTTTCCTGGGCGCACGCTTCAAGCATGGGTTTGAAACCTCAGGCTTCGATTTTCATGGGAAGCACTGGGCCCCAATCTGACGCGATCACGTCGCCAAATATCTGAAAGCCAACTTTCTGATAAACAGCGATCGCAACCGTATTTTTCGGGTCAGGATCGGTTGCAACCACGGGAACGCCTTCTTTGAACAGCGTTTGCACATGTTGGGTGATCAAAGCACTGCCGTGTCCAAGGCCAATCTTGTCGGGTTCACCAATGTACTGATCAATGCCGCGCGCACCCTTTGGAAGGTGGGCGAAGTAGTGATCAAAATCCCAGCCCTGCACCGCGTAATCCTGAATATAGGCGAAGGGTTTGTTATCCTGACAGACCAGCCAGCGCCTCACCAAGGGATGTGCAAGTTCTTCTTCATCGAGTTTTTCGTCATCCCCCCACCATTTGCGCACATGCGGACGCTGGCGCCAGCTGTCAATGAGGCCAAAGTCATCTGGGGTCACAGAGCGAAACTGATATGGTGATTGATCGATGATAGGATGCCTTCCATCTCAAAATGTTGGGCTAAGAATCTGAGCTCACGTTTGAGATAAAGCAACAAAAAACCCGCGCCATGGGCACGGGTTTTCTAAAACGAAGAGCTGCTGGTTTATGCGGCCTCAAGCTGACGCACAGTTTCGCCGTAGCCACCTTTGTTCAGATACTCTTTTTCTGCCTGTGTGGAGCGGCGATCCAGATCAGAGTTGCGATGTGGGAAGCGGCCAAACATGCGGATCACTTCGCGATGCGCGCGTGCGTGCAAGAGATTGCCTTCGGCGTCGTCCAGTCGCTCTTTTATCAAACGAACACAACGGTCCTGATCACAGAGGTTTTCTGAGTGCATCAGCGGCATATAGAAGAACATGCGCGCCGGCTGATCAATTTTGAGATCCCATTTCTTGGTGATCGCGGTTTTCGCAGCCGCTAAGGCGCGTCGATCAGAGGCAAATGACTGCCCATCTCCGCGGAACATATTGCGAGAAAACTGATCCATCAGAATGATATATGCGAGGGAGCCGCTTGGGTATGTCAGCCACTGTCCTAGGCCACCCTTCATCGCGCTTTCCCAAGTGCTCAGAAACCTTGTCCGAATGGTTTCGTCCAACGCATCAGATGCTACGTACCAATCTTTTGGCTCCACCTCATCAAGCCAAAAATTGAGTATCTCTTCAGGCCCTGCCATAGCCCTTACTCCTCTTCAGAGACATCATAGTGTTACAAAAACGTTACGCATGAAATTACAGGACATAAAAGTCATTTTTTGCTTCAAAACCGACATTTACCTCTCATTGTCGCTTTCTTGAGCTTCCTCGGCGACAATTTGGGCCACTTCAAATGCGACCGGAGATGATGTTGGCGCTATCGGCGTATAACTTGACGTATCGTCGACAGATGGCGCTGGACGTCGAGCCATTCGGTAGAAGGCATATAAAGCGAGAATCGCCATCAAGCCGGACATATATCCAAAATAGGCAACCGGTCCGAAAACTCCCATCAGCCAACCGATTGCAATCGGGCCGACGATGGCGCCGAGCCCATTGATGAACAAAAGACTACCAGAGGTGCCAGCCATTTCTTCCAGTGAGACGAAATCATTCGTGTGGGCCAAAAGCAGCGAATAAAGCGGGTTGGCTGTGCCTCCCAGAACAAAGGCTGCGACCAGCAGGAATTCAAAGGATTCCAGATAAATTGCCCCGGCCAAACCACCAAATACCGCAACAACGGCAACCAACATGATCAAAACGCGCCGATCCATGCGATCTGACAGCCAACCAATCGGGAATTGTGTGGCGGTCGCACCGACATAGATCGCTGCAACAAACATCGCAATCTGCGTAACGTTCAGGCCGATTTCAGTGCCAAAAACAGCTGCCATGCCGAATTGCGCAGCGAACATCCCACCCAGCAGGAAGATGCCGACAAACCCCAAAGGAGAGACGCGCCAGAGATCAATGAAGCTCATGTTCTTGGATTGCTCAAAGGCAGGTGTCGGGGTGATCGACAGAAGAATTGGCGCAAATGAAATTGAGATTAGAACGGAGGGGATCACAAAGAGTACGAAGCCAGATGGATCACCAAGCAGCAGGATACCCTGCGCAGCAATTACGCCGAGCATCTGAACAATCATGTAAAACGACAATGCCTGCCCGCGCGTTTCATTGCTTGCCGCATTGTTCAGCCAACCCTCGGCGGTGACGTAAACGCCAGAGAAACAGAAGCCAATTATGATCCTGATCACCACCCAGGCCCACGGGTCAGAGACCACCGGGAAGAGGATCAGACAGGCCGAAATAAATGAGGCCAGAGCCGCAAAGACCCGCACGTGTCCAACGCGGCGGATCATCTCTGGAGTCAGTTTGGAACCGCCCAGAAAGCCTACGAAATAGGCCGACATCACATAGGACATCTCGGTGGTTGAAAACCCCTCGATCTCGCCCCGGATCCCCAGCAGGGTGCCGTGCATGCCGTTGCCCAGCATCAGCAGCAAAATCCCAAGCAACAAAGCCCAGGCACCGGACAGGAATTGGCCCATTAACGTCTCTCCAGAACAAAACTATGAATCACTACTGCAGCGGATTATTGATTCCGCCAAGCATGAAAATCCTACGTCTCAAAAATTGGCGCTATTTTGGCAGCAAAAGCGATGAATCGCCGTAGGAGAAAAACCGGTAGTTGTTTTCGATCGCATGCGCGTAGATCTCACGCACCCGTCCCTGTCCCATCAAAGCTGAAACCAGCATCATCAAAGTGGACTTCGGCAGGTGGAAGTTTGTCATCAGCGCATCAGTGACCTGAAATTCAAACCCCGGATAAATGAAGATATCCGTCTCCCCTTCCCAGGGTTGGATTACTCCATCACGAGCCGCACTTTCGATCAAACGCAGCGCAGTTGTGCCCACCGGAATGACCCGGCCGCCTTTGGACTTGGTCTCAGCGATCTCAGCCGCAGCAGCCTCGCTGACCCGCCCCCATTCGGCGTGCATTTTATGGGTTGTGACGTCATCGACCTTCACCGGCAAGAACGTACCTGCGCCCACATGCAGAGTTACATGGCTGAACTCCACGCCCATGTCGCTGAGTTTTTGCAGCAGATCTTCGTCAAAATGCAAAGATGCTGTCGGCGCTGCCACGGCGCCAGAATGACGCGCAAAAACAGTCTGATAGTCTGTTTTGTCCTGTTCATCCGCCGTGCGTTTTGCTGCGATATAAGGAGGCAAAGGCATCGCGCCAGAGGCTTGAAGTGCAGCTTCGAACGCATCGCCATCAGCATCAAAGCGCAGGATCGCCTGACCATCTTCTTTGCTTTCCAGAATGGCGGAGAAATCACCTGAAAAATGAATGACCTCACCTTCCTGAATCTTCTTCAGAGGCTTAATCAAAGCACCCCATTGCCCTTCGCCTTTCGGCTCCAGCAGCGTGACTTCAATCTTGGCTTTTACAGGGCCTTGTGCGCTATCACGATGGCGATAACCGGTTAGCCGTGCCGGGATGACCTTGGTGTCATTGAGAACAAGACGATCGCCAGGGCGAAAGAACCGCGTAATGTCATGCACCCGCGCATCCGTGATCTCACTGGATGTCGCGACCAGCAGCTTCGCAGAAGTGCGTGGCTTTGCTGGCCGGGTCGCAATCAAGTGATCTGGCAGGTCAAAATCAAAGTCAGAAAGCTGCATTACATCCGGTCCAGCGGGTTATTGAGAATTCGTCGCGCCGTCGGTCTCAGGGACTCGCGTCGGGCGCCGGAAAATCTCTCGAAGGAAGCCGGGCGTCAAGACCGAAAGCGGGTTCACGGAAACAGATGGATTTTCCGAGGAACCGCGCAAGCTGTAGTTAAAGCCAAAGAGCCCCTCTCCACGTTTGGAAATAGGCCGCCCGATCGCGTTCAGCACATAGATCGGAGAGATCACGCCCTGCATATCCAGCTGCTCTGAGTTGAGGTTATATCTTCCATCCATCGAAATCCCCATGGATGGTCCAGCTGCGCTACCTTGTGTTAGCTGAACGTAACTTGGGTTCAGCGTGAATTCCGCATTCACATCGGTAAAGAGAATGCCCTCACCGCCCAGCTGATCCAACAGACCAATCACGCTGATCGCATTTAAAAGTTCAGCCATGGCTGGCGCATCTTTCACCCGCAGCGATGATGCCTTGAGACGCCCTTGGTACTGCCCCTCACCCCCAATCGGTGTCAGCGTGACCTCCAGATCACCACCAACGCCCTGCTTGAATACACCCGTTGACCGCATCGCCCCGCCTGCATCAGCGGATCTGATACGCACGGCTGAGCGGCCGTTGCTGGGCACGATGACCCCACGGATGGCCGCGCCACCATTTACGCGAGAGGTGAATTCGCCATTGAAGCCGCCAGTCGTACTGAAGTCGCCCTGAAGATTGGTCAGCGTAATGCCGTCGGAAATGGTCACGCGATCCAGATTGCCCGAGATCGAAGTACCAGCGCCACGGTTCCCACCTGAGGCGTTTTGATCCGGCGCATTGCGCATATCCAATGTGCCAGAGACCAGCTGAACATTGGGCGTAGATGACCCGCGTCCAATCAGATTTGCACTGCCGTTGAGCCAATTGCCAACCTTAACGCTGCTGAGGCTAACCTGACGCAAACCGCCTTCAGGTTTCAACGAGATTGCCCCCTCTGCCTCTAGCCCCGGCGCGTCCAAAGAAAGTTTGGTAACGGCAAGAGGCGTCGTCAGCACACCCTCAACCAAAAGCGATGCCGATCGTTGTGCTGCCTTTGACCAGCCAAGTGCGGCAATGCCCATGCGAAGCCCAACGGTATCGCTGCTCACACGAAACTGCCCAGGCTCCCCTTTCACAAAGGTCAGAGCAAAATCCCCTTTGCCGTTGCCCGACACCATGTCGCGCGTGAGGCCGATATTGAATTCATCGATAAAGCGTTCGCTCAATTCCAGAGTGCCTGTCACCGAGCTGCGCCCGCCATTCCCCGGAGTTAACCCCGTGCTGAAAACCGCATTGAACGGCACCTGACCGATCCGGCCCGGCCCCTGCAGCGTCAGCGTCTCATTGTCAGCTCTCGCGATCAGTTTCGGCGAGGCAATAATCTTGTCTTTCACAAAATGTCCGGTGCGCACATCCAGCAGTTGGGCAGAAAGATCAAATTTAACATCTTCGGCCTTCAGCTTTTCAGCCAATGGCAGCCTCAGAACGCCATCAACGCGCGCCATACCTTCTGCGAGATCGACGGGAAGCTCCGCTTTGGAAAGGAAAGACAAAGGCTCATGATCAAGCAGCGCAAGCGTTGCCGTTACCGTGGCATCGGTTTTCAAATTCACTTCAGACGGCGCTGGTTTGATGCGTAGATCAGGGATCACAAACGAAGTACCGGATACGTCAATCAGGCCACCTTGCCCCGGTGCCACAACGCCCTCATGTGCTAAGACGGTAAAGCGGTTGTCAATCATGACGACCTGCCCCTTGCCTTGGGTCACATTGGGCATTTTTTTGGAATAGCGCACTTCGGCATTGTCAAAGTGGAAATCCAGGTAGATGTCCGGCTTATGTCCTGGCTGAGAGCGCGCTGCAAAATTCACGTCGCTTAGCGCGCCGGACAGGATATTTTCCGCCACCCATTTACGCGTTTTCGGGATCGCGTTTTCGGGCCACCAATTCACAACCTCTGACGCCGAGATCGCGTCCATATGGGCATTCAGCGCGACGATCCAGTCATCATCAGAGGCATTGAGCTGCGCATCCAAAAGAAGTGATTGCCCCTGATCCTGCAGCAACATCTCACCAATGCGGAGTTCAAATGGCTCTAACTGCAGTCGCAAATCGGCTTGAGCATGATCCAGCGACACACGATCGCCAAAGAGACCGGCTGGATTACCACTGAGTTCGGTCAGCTTGATCTGCGCAATCAGCGCATTTGGCAAACCCGTTTCGAAATCTTCAAGATGCGCTTTACCCTCCGCACGAGCCGTCACCCATGGACTTTCCACGAAGAGCTCATTGAATTGGATGGTATTGGTATCAGGCAGATATGTCAGATAACTGCGTGCAGATTGAAACGGGATACCATCCACGCTGTCTCTGGGTTGAATAACCCCTTCTGCAATCTGCAGCGAAGCGCTGAATGGGCCAATATTACCCTCTTCATCAATGAAAACGCGCATCGATCCTGAAATCGGAGCGCGCAGGATATCAAGCCAGGCTAATGCTGGTGATTGAGTCGCGATGTCTTCAGAGACGACATCGCCAATCGTGACCCCAAAACTTGCTGCAGTTTCTCCGATCTGACTCTCGTAGTTAAACAACAGCGTGCTGACGTAGTCACGCCCACCAAGCAATGCAAAATTTGACGCCATTCGCAGCTGATCGCCATCGCGACGCATCTGCATTTGGCCACCGTCAACTGTCCAGGAACGTTGCGCACGCAGATCGTCAAACTGAATTGTGACGGCATCCACATCCACAGCATCCAGACGCTCAAACTGAGGCAGGGTTAGCCAATCATCGATCCGTTGCACCAAATCGGATAGCGCCGTGTTTTCGCCTCCAGAGGCCTCATCCGCACCAAAAGACACTCCGACTTGCCCGCTGTCTTCACGTCGTGCATTCAGGAAAACGCCAGACAGGCGGATGTCTAATGGCGCAATCTGGCGCTTGAGCAGTCGGCGATATGACAAAGAGGTTTCTGCTTCGGAAAACTCAATGGCAGGGCCACCATCATTCGGAGAAATCACCAGACGTTCCAGCAGAATACGCGGATGCCAGTCTTTCTCGATTTCCACTGTGACATTGTCAAAGGTCACAGTTGCGCCCGGCACCGATTTGGAAAACTGCTCGATCGCCATATCCCGCAGCCAGGTTGGCGCCTGCACTGTACGACCATAGCTGTAAAGCAGCCCCGCGGTGATGGCACCGGCCAGTACAACCACCAAAAAGACCTTTGCCAATAGCAACCCAATGGCCCAGCGTCGAATGCGACGAGGCTTCTTTTCTGGTGTCACGTCTTCGGAGGGTTCGAGTTCACTCATATATACCGCAACGGCCCGTTCGGTTTGCTTGTCGTGTTCTGCGCCCTAGCATATAGCCTATTAGAAAATTCCCCAAGGAGATGACATGCTGGACATCGGCGATATTGCGCCCGAATTCACACTGCCTGAAACGGACGGAAACCTCGTAACCCTTTCTGAGCAAAAACCAAACCCTGTCGTGCTGTTTTTTTACCCGCGCGACAACACAAAGGGGTGTACGATTGAATCCATCGACTTCAGTCACGCCAAAAGTGACTTTGACGCTTTGGGTGTCAATGTCTTTGGCATTTCAAAAGACAGCCTCGCGAGCCACGCGAAATTTCGTGACAAACAAGGGCTGACGGTTCCCCTTCTGTCTGACGAAAACGGCACCGCCTGCGAAGACTATGGCGTTTGGGCTGAAAAGAAGATGTATGGCAAAACTTTCATGGGTATCGTGCGAACAACCGTTCTGATCGACAAAGACGGCAAGATCGCCAAGGTCTGGAACAAAGTGAAAGTACCAGGCCATGTCGATGAAGTTCTTGCCGCGACAAAGGAACTCTGAACGTGAAACCTTTGGCAGAAATGGCGGTGGAGGTTCTCACCACCGCCGATGGGCGCGCGAAAACCGCCCTGTCTCGGAAATACGCCGCAGAGTGGTTTGCGGCGCGTGAGGCTGGCGAAGATGTTGTCATCGGAGAGGCAGAGCCTCCCCTGCGACCGGCACGCCCTGAACAGCCTGAGCTGCTTTCACCAAGGGATGTACCGCGTCGCCGTCCGGGATCTCGCCCCGGTCAGATCGCGCTTCTGCATGCCGTGGCTCATATCGAACTCAACGCGGTGGACCTTCATTGGGACATCATCGCACGCTTCACCGACACCAAATTCCCTATTGGGTTTTATGATGACTGGGTGAAGGCAGCGGATGAAGAAAGCAATCATTTCAATCTCGTATGCAACTGTCTTGAAGACCTCGACAGTTTCTACGGAGACCTGCCTGCCCACGCAGGCATGTGGCGGGCCGCAGAAGATACAGCAGAGGATCTGATGGGCCGATTGGCTGTAGTACCAATGGTACTGGAAGCCCGCGGTCTCGACGTTACCCCCGGCATGATCGAGATTTTCCGCAAGGCCAAATTGGATAAGGTCGTTGAAGCGCTTGAAGTGATCTACGCCGAAGAAGTCGGCCACGTGGCCTATGGATCAAAGTGGTTCCACTTCCTTTGCGGACGGCACGAGCTAGACCCCAAAGACGCCTTTCACACGCTTGTTCGCAAATACTTCCACGGTGCTTTGAAACCGCCGTTCAACGAAGAGAAGCGCGCAGATGCGGGTCTGCCGCCTGATTTCTACTGGCCTCTGGCCGAGGAAACCCCCGTCAAACAGCGATAATTTGGCGATTTACTGCCGATCATTACGTAAAAATCTGCCCATAGTTGTATAGAGCAGCAAATTCCTTGCGAGCCAGTTAGCGGCTCGTTAAGGAATTGCGAGCGCTGCCGGGGACAGTATCAGCGCACGACAGGGACTACTAAGGGACGGGATGTGAGAACACGTCTGGCAATCCATATTCACGCGTTTCTGGAGCGTATATTCCCAGAGCGCAGACTCTTTCTTCGATCCGATTCCGACACGCGGTTTATCCGCCTGCGGCCGGCGACGCAGCTCATTGCCTTTTCAGGCGCAGGGCTGGTTATTGCCTGGAGCATTGTCGCGACGGCCATCTTGGTGATGGATAGCATCGGATCTGGCAATTTCCGCGAACAGGCCAAACGGGATCAGGAAACCTACCAGCTGCGCCTGAATGAGATTTCCGGTGAACGCGATATGCGCTCTGCCGAGGCGGTTGCCGCGCAAGAACGCTTTAGCGCCGCGCTGGAACAGATTTCAATAATGCAGTCTCAGCTGCTCGAATCCGAAACTCGCCGCCGCGAGCTGGAAACCGGGATTGAAGTGATCCAATCCACCCTGCGCCGCACCATGAAACAACGCGATGAAGCCCGCGTTGCTTTGGCGGACGCACAGACAGAGGGTCAAAACGGCGCAGCGCCTGGCGCTCAGGATTTGAACAACGCCGGCGTGGACGCGCTTGCCTTGGCTTTGGCTGAAACAGCGAAAGAACGTGATGACGTCTTCGCTGAAGCACAGGCAGCCCTTGCGCGCGCCGAAGAGATGAAGCTCGAATTGAAGCTTCTGGAAGAAAAGAACGAGCAAATCTTCACCCAGCTTGAAGACGCCATGACTGTTTCGGTGGAACCGCTGGAAAAGATGTTCTCCCAAGCAGGTCTCTCCACCAAATCTCTGCTGGAAGAGGTGCGCCGTGGGTATAATGGCCAAGGTGGCCCCCTAACCCCGCTGTCGATCTCGACCTCTGGCGGTGTGCTTGATCCAAACGCGGCCCGCGCCAATGGGCTGCTGAATGATCTGGACCGTCTGAACATGTACCGGATCGCGGCAGAAACTGTGCCCTTTGCCAATCCCGTAAAATCTGCTGTGCGATTCACCAGTGGCTTTGGCATGCGTTGGGGTCGGATGCACAATGGGTCTGATTTCGCTGGCCCGCATGGCACCCCGATCTACACAACAGCGGACGGTGTGGTCACCCACGCGGGCTGGTCGTCAGGCTATGGGCGGCTCATCAAGATCAAACACGCCCATGGAATTGAAACCCGCTACGCCCATTTGGCAAAAATCCGCGTAAATGTCGGCCAAAGGGTCTCGCGCGGCGAACGTATTGGTGATATGGGCAATTCTGGACGGTCTACCGGTACGCATCTTCACTATGAAGTGCGGATCAATGGTAAGGCTGTAAACCCAATGAATTTTATCAAGGCTGCACGAGATGTTTTCTAAAAGCAAAATCAACGAGCCCGGCGCGAAACCAACAGATTCCGCGAAACCGGCCGCCCCAGAAGCTGCCTCCATCCCGGCAGCACCAAAGGGAGCAGACATGAAACCAACAGCGCCAAAGGCGAAGCCACCAGCATCCGTGCTGTCCTCTGACCTGCATATTCAGGGCAACATGAAGACCACTGGTGATATCCAGGTTGAAGGCACTGTCGAAGGCGACATCCGTGCTCACCTGCTGACCATTGGTGAAAGCGCAACCATCAAAGGCGAAGTTGTTGCAGATGACGTTGTCATCAACGGTCGCATCGTCGGTCGTGTCCGTGGCCTGAAAGTGCGCCTGACGTCTACCGCGCGTGTAGAAGGCGACATCATCCACAAGACCATCGCGATCGAATCCGGCGCGCACTTCGAGGGCTCTGTGCAACGCCAAGACGATCCTCTGGCGGGCAAGTCCAAAGCCCCTGCCCCTGCAGCGGCAAAAGAAGCCTAAACACTTCTTTACATTGCGCATTTTTAAAGGCACCCTCGCGGTGCCTTTTTTGTGCACACCTTCCTGAATATAGGCTTTGCCATGCGTGCTATCTCGACCAATGCAAACCTTGTGGGCAGCCTCTGGATGGTCGCAGCAATGTTCGGATTTGCGCTAGAAGACAGCTTCTTCAAAGCCAGCACTGACACTTTGCCTATCGGACAAGCCATCGTCCTCTTAGGTGCGACTGGTGCGCTGATCTTCTCGATCCTCGCGCGCAGAAATGAACAATCGTTGCTCGTCGCTGAAGTGCGCTCAAAACCGATGATTATCCGCGCAGGCTTTGAAATCACTGGGCGTCTTTTCTTTTTCCTCGCAATTGCCTTGGCGCCGCTGTCATCCGCAACTGTGATCCTGCAAGCGACTCCAATTGTGGTTGTCGCCGGAGCCGCGCTTTTTTTGGGAGACAAAGTCGGATGGCGCCGCTGGCTTGCCATCGCTCTGGGGCTGACAGGCGTCCTGATCGTCCTAAATCCAGACAGCCAAAGCTTTACATGGCATTCGGCATTTGCCGTCATCGGCATGTTGGGTTTCGCAGGCCGAGACCTTGCTAGCCGCGCCGCACCTGCGACACTCACAACCAGCGTGCTCGGTTTTTACGGTTTCCTCGCCATCATAGTGGCCGGGATCATCTACCGATATTGGAGCGGCGAGCCCTTTGTCACCGTCACCTTTGAAAACGGCACTCTGATTGCACTTTCTGCGGTCTTTGGCGTGCTAGGGTATTCCTCCCTTATGAAAGCCATGCGCACCGGTGAAATCTCTGCTGTTGCCCCGTTTCGCTATTCCCGCCTGCTGATCGGATTGGGGATTGGAGTTCTCTGGTTCGGAGAGAGCCTGACCACGCGCATGCTGATCGGAAGCGCCATCATTATTCTGGCGGGTCTCTTTCTTCTTTGGCGAGGCCGGTCGAGTTAATCGACCCGGCGCGCAATCGCAAAGAGTGTCGGCGTGCCATCAGGCACCCACTTATGTTCGATCTCAAACCCATGGGTCTGCATCAGGGTCAGTAGCTCAGCTGATTTGAACCACCGCAGTTTCGGTAAGATGCCGATGGCACTGAGAGGCGGTACAAAAAGCCGCTCAAGCCCAAGACGATCCCCGAGACAAACAGTAGACGTGATCAGCAAACCACCGGGTTTGAGCGAGCGGCGCGCTTTCTCAAGCACAAATTCAGCATCCTCCACCAAGTGCAGGATCGACATGCCTAGGATGGCGTCATAACCCTGCCCCGCCACAGGCACCGGCCAATCTTCAAACCGCGCCACTTCGAAACTCGCATTTGGCGCGTTGTTGTCCCAAAGTTTTTCCCGCGCAATCGCGATCATTTCTTTGGAAAAATCGATCCCCTCAATCTGCGCAACACGCGGCGCATGGATCAAGGCTGTGGTCCCAGTCCCGCAGCCGAACTCCAAGACCCGATCCGTTGGGCGCAGGTATTCTGCGGTTTTGTCGAGTTTCACCTGATAAGCATCGGGGTTGGCGACCGGGCTCTTGGCATAGCGGCGGGCCATTTTGTTCCAGAAAAAAGTAGGGCTTAAAAGCATGGCAGCATTCCTCTTAAACGACAGGCATCTATTGCGCGTCGGTGATGTCAAAGACCTCTTCCAGAGGTTTTTCAAAGACCCGCGAAATCAGGATCGCGAGCTCCAGTGTGGGTGAATATTTCGCGTTCTCGATGGCGACGATGGTCTGACGCGTGACCCCGACGCGTTCAGCCAAATCCTTCTGCGTCATCTCATCCGCATCAAAGCGCAACCTTCTGATATTGTTGGTGATCTTGAGTTTGGACCTTCCCATCGATCAGTACCCCCGGCGATAGCTGCCAAAGCGCACTAGATCAGAGCCAAGGGCCCCAAATGCCATGCCGAAATACATGATATTCAAACCAACCAGCGCAGAGTAATCCATCGCCAAGGCTATGATCCCACAGATAAAGCCCAGCCCTGCCCCTGCCATCACCGCAAAAATCCCGCGCCGTTCAAACATGCGATCGCGCTCGTCAACGATGAAGCTCGGCTTGGCCTGCCCAGTCAAAATAGCGAAGAGAATATTAAAGAGGATTGTGCCGACAATGGTGGCCGCAATCGACAGAGGGATCACCCAGATCACCATTTTCGCCCAGACATTGGCTGCGTCTGGTCCATCAAATTCTCCGGCACCCTGCATCGCGACAAGGCGTGAGACCACATAGGCAATCGTGATCAGATTCACCAAAATCGAGACAACTGTATTGCGATCTTGAAAGGTCATATGGCCTCCGTGGGCAGTCGATTATGTTCTTGTGTCTAGTATTTCGTACTAAATGTCCAATATACAATACCTCGTGTATATTATTTTTTACATATTCAGAAATTTCAATAACTTAGCGGAGGATTTTTCCAAGAACTTTGGTGAAACCATCGAAAAATCTTGAATTTAATCCCATGCGGATTCACCCTTAAATCGATTGGAGAGACACATGCTGACAGGATCATGTCACTGCGGGCAACTGCGCTGGATCTACAAAAAACAGCCTGACTCAGCGACTGCATGCAACTGCACAATCTGCCGTCGCTACGGCGCTCTTTGGATCTATGGTCTTGAAGGAGAGACCATAGAAACAAGCGGAGACAGCCAATCTTATGTCCGCGGAGACCACATTGAATTCCACTTCTGCCCGAAATGCGGCTGTGTGGCCTACTATCAAGGCATCCTCCGAGAAGAAAACGGCAGCCTACGCATGGCAGCCAACCTGCGAATGGCCGATGATCCTTCGCAAGTACAAGCGATCCCAACTTTACGATTTGATGGGTTTGACAGCTTCAAACCAGCCCCGGCAGAGGATCGCTGCGTTTCTGATTACTGGCTTTAAACCAACGAGGTGATCTCCCGCTTCTACTCCGCCAATGTTTGCGCTATCAGTTACACATATCAACGGATTGGGACGGAATATGCACCCCAAAACCATCATAGTTATGGGCGTTAGCGGCGTCGGAAAAACCTCAGTAGCGCGTGGGTTGGCCGCGCATTTTGATGGGACATCTGTCGAGGCCGATGATCTGCATCCCCCAGCCAACTTAAAGGCCATGTCCAAGGGTATTCCCCTAACGGATGAGATGCGCACACCTTGGCTAAAGGCCGTGGCAGAGGCCATCGCCATCGAACATCAAAAAGCAGATGACCAGACCGTCGTCGCTGCCTGCTCAGCTTTGAAACGCAGCTACCGTGACTTGATCAGAGCGACCCTACCCGATGCGCATTTTGTGTATTTGACAGCAGACAAAGACCTAATCGCGTCCCGAATGGGGGCGCGAGAAGATCATTTTATGCCGGTTTCACTGCTGGAGTCACAGCTCTCTACACTGGAGCAGCTTGCGAAGGATGAAGCGCACACACAGGTTGATGTCTCAGGCACGCCGAATGAAGTCATATCCAGCGTAATCGTGTCTTTAACGTCGTAGCGGATTGTTAGGGAAAACTTCAACCGCCCAGCATCCACTCCCCATCCGGCCAAAAGGCGTGATAGGCAAAGGCAAACATCACATCATGCGGCAGGTCATTTCCGCTCGCATCTTTTACCCGAATAGAGCCAACATCGCGCCCTCTTCCGATACGACCGGTATCCAGCGCAGAGGCCTGTCCAGCAATCCAAGTTACTTCGATACCCGCTTCATTGATCACCGGCTCATCTCTGAGGCGGCTCAACGGCCAGGCGCGGTCTCCGACGCGCACCACTCTTTCCAGAGGGCCAATCCCGTGTGGGGGCATTTCGCCGTTATATAGAAATGGGCGGCGCGATGTATCATATCCACGATATGGGTTCGCACCATAGCTGCGGTTAAATCCCGGTTCATCCATCACAAGCCCGTCTGGATTGCGGGTTGAGAACTGCTCCCAGCTTTCCATCCATGTCGGCAATGTGGTGAGCTCGACACCATTTAACTCTCCGACAATCCCCTGCCCAATCGCCTGTTGCCACCAGCTTTGGGTTTCCCGATCGTACATAATCATGTCGGAATTGCGCAGCTTGCCGGACACTCCAAAAGTCAGAGTTCCAACAGGTGTCCGACGATCAAAAGTGATGCCTGAATTACAAAGCGGGCAGAAGGTCACGGCGACAGGTACATCACCGACAACGTCATTAACGATCTCATGCCAGGTCAGATAGCGGATCGGATAAGCCCGCGGGATCTCTCCTTCCAATTCAACCGTGATCACCGGTTCTAAAGGATCAATACGACTTTCGTCGGCTACGTTTAAGAAAGTTGGATCGCTCAGCGCGGGAATGCCATCTTTCGGAGGACCGTCTGACATGACCTCGATCCACTCAACACTTGTGTTGGTGAAATCCGTTTCAGGCCATTCGTTTTTCCAGAAGTTTGGATCGGCAGAGGCGGCACTCATGACCAAAGTCAAACCAGCCGCAGCAACTAGTGTTCGAAATTTCATGCGCGCGCTCCCGTTTTACTAAATAAAACAGTGCGCAAGTGTGGGGCACAAAGATAGCCCCCCACACGAGGTTGTGACTAAGAATTACTCTGTCACGACTACCGAGGTCATCACGTCTGGTTTGCCGGTGACAGCACCGGAGCGAGGATGGCCGCGTTTGATCGCATCCAGAACGTCCAGACCTTCGGTGACTTTGCCCACAACAGTGTATTGACCGTTCAGGAAGTAACCCGGCTCAAACATAATGAAGAACTGAGAGTTCGCGGAGTTCGGGTTCTGGCTGCGCGCCATGCCCACAACGCCACGCTCATATGGCACATCGGAAAACTCTGCTGGCAGATCCGGGAAGCTCGAGCCGCCAGTCCCCGCGCGACGCATGTCGCTGCCAAGAATGCCATGCTCCACATCGCCCGTTTGTGCCATGAAGCCATCGATCACACGGTGAAAGACCACGTTGTCGTATTTGCCCTGTTCGGCCAAAGTGGTGATCCGTTCAACATGCTGAGGCGCAACGTCCTCCAGCAGGTCGATCTTGATCACGCCATTGGCTTCACCCTCGACAGTGATGTCGATGCCCGATGCAAACGCTGGTCCGGAGACCAGCGCTGCAATCACTGCAAGCTTACGCAACATCTGCTGCAACCTTGACAGAAACCATACGGTCAGGGCTCGCAGGTGGCTCACCGCGAACGATGGCATCCACGTGCTCCATACCTTCGATCACACGGCCATAAACGGTGTATTGACCGTTCAGGAAGTGGTTGTCGTTGAAGTTGATGAAGAACTGAGAGTTCGCAGAGTCTGGCATCTGGGAACGCGCCGCACCCAGAGTGCCGCGGTCATGTGGCAGGCTGGAGAATTCCGCTTTCAGGTTAGGAAGGTCAGACCCACCGGTTCCGGCTGCGCGGATGTTGAAATCTTTTTCCATGTTGCCGTTGGCCACGTCGCCAGTCTGCGCCATGAAGCCATCGATCACGCGGTGGAAGCAAACATTGTCGTACTGACCGGAACGCGCCAGCTCTTTCATACGCTCAGAGTGGCCCGGCGCCACCTCTGGCAGCAGTTCGATCACAACGGTGCCGTCTTTCAGCTCCATCAGGATGGTGTTTTCGGGATCTTTAATGTCGGCCATCTGGCGCTCCTATTGTCGAATTTGGAGGCAAAGTAGTCATCAATTGCCAGAATGCCAAGGCTGCCATTGACCTGTCACGCGCATACGTTATGCAGCAAGGCGAAGACCTGCTTAAGGAGGCCGAAAATGGCTTGGAAAACACTGGATGATATGGACCTGAACGGCAAACGCGTTCTGACACGTGTAGACATCAACGTGCCAATGGAAGATGGCAAGGTGACCGACGCCACTCGGATCGAACGTATCGTGCCAACCATCAAAGACATCCTTGCGAAAGGTGGCTCTCCGATCTTGCTGGCGCACTTTGGCCGGCCAAAGGGCAAGCCTGTTCCTGAAATGTCTTTGGGCCAGCTGGTCCCTGCCCTCTCTGAGGCCTTCGGCACTGAGGTGACTTTCATCGAACGCCCAAGTCATGACGAGATCTATGCGCTGCCATCTGACGCCGTGGTGCTAATCGAAAACACCCGCTTCAGCCCAATGGAAGAAGCAAACGATCCGCAGATGGCGGGCTTCCTGTCCACTTTGGGTGATATCTACTGCAACGACGCATTCTCTGCCGCGCACCGTGCGCATGCGTCCACTGAAGGTGTGGCGCGTTTGATGCCAGCCTGCGCGGGTCGCCTGATGCAGGCCGAGCTCTCAGCTCTGGAAAGTGCCCTGTCTAAGCCAGAACGCCCGGTGGTTGCGGTTGTCGGTGGCGCAAAGGTTTCTACGAAACTGGAGTTACTGGGCAACCTTGTTGAAAAAGTCGATCATCTGGTGATCGGCGGAGGTATGGCGAACACATTCCTCGCAGCCCAAGGCCTGCCAGTTGGTAAATCGCTTTGTGAACATGATCTGGCTGACACCGCGCGCGAGATCATGGAGAAAGCCAAATCCGCTGGCTGTGACATCGTTCTGCCTGCCGACTTGGTTGTGGCACGCGAATTCAAAGCAGGTGCTGAAAACGAAGTTGTCGCCACCAATGCCTGCCCAGAGGACGCGATGATCCTGGACGCTGGCCCAACATCTGTTGAGCGCATCTCATCCATTTTGGATCAAGCGAAAACTCTGATTTGGAACGGCCCATTGGGCGCCTTTGAAATTGAACCTTTCAATGCAGCGACCAACGCAGCCGCTGCCAAAGCGGCGGAGCTTTCCAAAGAGGGTAAGCTGATCTCTGTTGCCGGTGGTGGTGACACGGTTGCAGCCCTCAATGGTGCGAACGCTGCGGATGATTTCACATATATCTCCACCGCAGGCGGCGCGTTCCTGGAATGGATGGAAGGTAAAACACTTCCCGGCGTTGCGGCACTCGAAGAAGAATAAGTCAGCCTTAAATATAGGCAAATATCGAAAATCAGAGCGGGTCTTAACCCGCTCTTTTTATTTCAGAAACTAAATCAATTTTAAACTTTGAGGAATCAGCCTCGAAACGGGAATTTGTTAGCGATACCGGCGTTGCAATTTGACCCTTTCGTCGCTTAGAAGCGGGTCAAGGTCTCTGACTGTCGGAACAAACCTTCATTTCAAGGCGGAATATAATGTCCAAAACATCTCAAGCTGAACTCATTCGCGCAGGTAAAGGCTTCATTGCCGCTCTTGATCAATCCGGTGGCTCCACCCCAAAGGCGCTGCGCCTCTACGGTGTTGAAGAAACCGCATATAACAATGATGACGAAATGTTCGGCCTGATCCACGAGATGCGCTCACGTATCGCTCAGGCCCCTGCCTTCACTGGCGACAAGGTGGTTGGCGCGATCCTGTTTGAAAAAACCATGGATAGCGACATTGCCGGCAAACCGTCCGCGACATTCATGTGGGAAGATCGCGGTGTGGTGCCCTTTCTGAAGGTCGACAAAGGCCTGGCAGCAGAAGAAAACGGCGCGCAGGTGATGAACGCGATGCCGGAACTGGACGCGCTTCTGGACAAAGCGAATTCCAAAGGCATTTTCGGCACCAAGATGCGCTCCGTGATTAACGCGGCCAACGCAGACGGCATCAAAGCCGTGGTTGGCCAACAGTTCGATGTCGCAAAGCAGATCATCGCCAAGGGTCTGATGCCGATTGTTGAGCCAGAAGTGACCATCTCTATCGCAGACAAATCCGAAGCAGAAGAAATGCTGCGCGACGAAATTCTCGCGCAACTTGATGCGCTGTCTGAAGATCAAAACGTCATGCTGAAGCTGACCCTGCCAAACGCGGCAAACCTCTATCAGCCACTGGTCGATCACCCACGTGTGCTGCGTGTTGTCGCTCTCTCTGGTGGTTACTCCCGTCAGCAAGCCAACGACATGCTGGCACAGAACGCGGGTATCATTGCTTCATTCTCCCGCGCTCTGACCGAAGGTCTGTCTGCGCAGCAGGACGACGCTGCCTTCAATGGCACCATCGAGGCGACAATCAGTGAGATCTACGACGCTTCCGTCGCGGGCTAAACAACTCACCCGAAACATTCAAATCCCCGTCGATCACCTCGGCGGGGTTTTCATTTGCGCCTATCAAACTCTGATGTTCAAGGGCCTAATGCCCCAGCGCTCGCTCTAACACTGCGCCGGATTGATACAAGTTCAGCGCCCCCGGCAGTGACCCGCGATGCTCACTTAACCGCGACGCGATAAACCCGTCCGCGATGAACTCTGGTGCTGCCTCTAGCAAGGCAACCGCAGACAGTAAAAGCGCCAGGCTTTCGCAGAACCACCTCGCCTCGCCTTCCTCTGGCGCAAGCGGCCACCGCGTATGATGAACCGCCAAGGCCGTGTCATAATGCGCGTTTCTGCCTGTCGCAGATTTCAATCGCTGCATGAGCGCCTCTTTGGCCATGCTGTCCTTTGACAAGGTTCTCAGAATGTCGAGGCAAATGACATTCCCCGCCCCTTCCCAGATGCCATTCAGTGGCGCCTCTCGATAAAGCATCGGCAAAGGTGTGTCTTCGACGTAGCCCATGCCCCCGAGCACCTCCATGCATTCTGCGATGACAGTCGGCGCGCGTTTGTTGTTGATGAATTTGGCCAAAGCGACTGCCACTCGGCTAAAGGCTCTGTCCTCATCGGATTGCCCGTCAAAGGCCTGCGCAACCATGAACCCTAGCGCGACTGCCGCCTCCACGTCCAAAGCAAGGTCAGCCAAAACACTTTTCATCAAAGGCTGATCCACCAAGGCGGCACCAAACGCATGGCGATACCGCGCCCAATGCAGCGCCTCGTGCAATGCCGCACGCATCAAGCCAGCGGGTGCCATCGCGGTATCAAGCCGCGTATGGTGCACCATTTGGATAATGGTGCGCACTCCATCGCCATCTTCACCAATCCGGTAAGCCAATGCATCATCGTATTCAATCTCTGCACTGGCATTGGCGTGATTGCCCAGCTTGGACTTAAGGCGTTGAATATGAACGCTATTCCGACCGCCCTCCAGCCACCGTGGGGCAAGAAAACAAGTGAGCCCTTTCTTGGTCTGGGCCAGTGTCAGAAACCCATCAGACATGGGGGCAGAACAGAACCACTTATGCCCCCGCAACCGATAAACATCCCCGTCTTGCGTGGCCATCGTGGCATTGGTCCGCACATCACTGCCACCCTGTTTCTCCGTCATCGCCATGCCGAGCATGACCCCGCGTTTTTGATCCACGGATTGCAGCGTTGGATCGTAGTCTGCGCTGAGGAGCTTGGGGAGCCAGACTTCTCCAATATCAGGCGCGCTTCGAAAAACCGGCATGGCGGCATAGGTCATTGTCAAGGGGCAGCAACAGCCCGGTTCGACTTGGCTTAGCAGATAGACATGCGCCGCATGGCAGGCATGCCCACCAAACTTCGCTGACCACGCAACGTTTGAATAGCCTGCCTTCAAGCTGGCGCGCAGAATGCCATGGTAACTCGCGTTGTAATGCACCTCATCCAAGCCACGGCCATGAAGATCATGGCTAACCAAGCGCGGTGGATCACGGCGCGCTTCGATCGCGGCCTGCCGCATCGCTGGCTGCGAATAAATCTTACTTGTTGCTTCCAGATGCCCGGCATCCACACCCCGCGCCTTCGCGTGAGTTTGCAAATACGGATCACTCACCAAGAGATCAGGTTCAGCCAGTATTTCAGGCTGATTGGTTACCCGGTGGGTACCCAGATCGTGGCGTGGCGGTAAATCTGCCATCAGTCCCTCCTTTGCCCCCGCAGCAGAGTCGGTTCCTGCTATTTCGATTAAAGAAATGCTAACAAACTGACTCTAATCGAAAAAAATCGAATCGTCCTGCATTTTAGGGATTCACATGGCGAATCACCTATGGCATAAGGGTGTCAGAGGGTCGCAAAGGCCCCACTTTACTGAGGCAGACGTGGCATAAACCATGGCAGTATCCAAATCCCGCCCGGCTATTGGGGCTGCTCTATTTTTTGGAGTGGCATTCAGTTTAGCAGTCTATTTTACCTTTGCCGCTGTGCAGGGGGATTATGGCTTGTTCCGCCGGGCGGAGATTTCGGCGCAAACTCAGCTTTTGGAACAAGAGCTTGAGATGATGCAGGTCGAAGTGGCGCGTATGGAAAACCTGACCAAGCGCCTGTCTGACGATTACCTTGACCTTGATCTCGTCGATCAGCAGGCTCGTTCTGTGCTCGGAATGCTTCGCGCCGACGAAATGGTCATTCGTTAACCAAGACCTTCACGCAACATTATTTTAGGGCTGGTACACCGGCCCATCCCGTGGTTTCATGGTTTTGCCGATAGTTTAAGGCTAAACTATATTCTGCGGGAGGATACGCACCCTATGGCTGCGAAAAAAGCGACGAAGAAGCCGAACGTCAGCGGCGATACGCTGAAAGAATATTACCGGGAAATGCTATTGATACGCCGCTTCGAGGAGAAAGCGGGCCAGCTCTATGGCATGGGTCTCATCGGGGGCTTCTGCCACCTTTATATTGGACAGGAAGCTGTTGTTGTGGGCTTGGAAGCCGCAGCGGAGGAAGGCGATAAGCGCCTGACATCTTATCGTGACCACGGCCATATGCTGGCCTGTGGCATGGATCCCAACGGGGTGATGGCCGAGCTGACGGGCCGCGAAGGCGGCTATTCCAAAGGTAAGGGCGGCTCCATGCATATGTTCTCAAAAGAGAAGCATTTCTACGGAGGTCATGGCATCGTTGGCGCACAGGTGCCCATCGGCGCAGGCCTCGCCTTTTCTGACAAATACAAAGGCAATAACCGCGTGACCTTCACCTATTTCGGGGATGGCGCCGCGAACCAGGGTCAGGTTTACGAGACCTTCAATATGGCCGCGATCTGGGACCTGCCGGTGATTTTTGTCATTGAAAACAACCAATACGCCATGGGGACATCGCAACAGCGCTCGACCTCAACCCCAGACATCTTCACCCGCGGTGAGGCCTTTGGCATCCCCGGCGAAGTTGTGGATGGCATGGATGTTCTGGCGGTGAAAGAAGCCGGCGAAAAGGCTGTGATGCACTGCCGCGCGGGCAAAGGGCCCTATATCCTGGAGGTGAAAACCTACCGCTACCGTGGTCACTCCATGTCGGACCCTGCAAAATACCGCACCCGCGAAGAAGTGCAGCGTGTCCGCGAAGAACGCGATCCGATTGAGCGTGTCCGCGAGATGCTTCTAACCGGTAAACACGCCTCTGAAGATGATCTTAAAGCGATCGATAAAGAGATCAAAAAAATCGTGAATGAAAGTGCTGAATTCGCCAAGACCAGCCCACTACCAGCGGAGTCCGAGCTCTATACGGACATCGTGGCGTAAAGGTCTGACATCATGGCACATTTTGAAATCTACGTGAAAGATGTCGATGCCGGAAAAGCCTTTTATTCGGGGCTTTTTGGCTGGGAGTTCAACCCCATGCCCGGTGGAGAAGAGATGGAGTATAATCTCGCCTCAGGACCGGGACTCGGCGGTGATCTGACCATCGGCATGATGAAACGCCCCGATGAAGCACACCCAGCTGGTTCAGCTATCCGTGGCGGCACAATGACCTTTGATGTCCCTGATTGCGACATCATCTATCTCTGGGCGTTATCCAATGGCGGTGCAGAGGCACTCCCACCCACTGATTTTCCCGGCGTGGGCCGCTGCGCCTATGTGGAAGATGGCCAAGGCAATATCGTTGGCATGATCACCTCGGCAGAAGGATCTTAAAAAATGGCAGTAAATATTTTGATGCCGGCCCTCTCGCCGACAATGGAAGAAGGCACGCTGGCAAAATGGTTGGTCAAAGAAGGTGATGAGGTCAGCTCTGGCGACATCATCGCAGAGATCGAGACCGACAAGGCAACCATGGAATTTGAAGCGGTCGACGAAGGTGTGATCGGGCATATTCTGGTGGCGGAAGGCACCGAGAATGTTGCCGTGAACACAGCCATCGCGACGCTGCTTGAAGATGGAGAGGAAGCCGGTGCGGCTCCTGCCCCATCTGAAGCAAATGGCACACCTGCGGCGGCAGCCACCGAAGCGCCTGTAGCAGCGCAGCCTGCAGCAGCAGAGCCGGTGCCAGTCATGAACCTGGAGCCAGACTGGCCCGTGGGCACAGAGGTAAAACAGCAGACCGTGCGCGAAGCATTGCGGGATGCGATGGCCGAAGAGATGCGGTCTGACGAAGAAGTCTACCTGATGGGCGAAGAAGTCGCTGAATATCAGGGGGCTTATCAGATCTCGCAGGGTATGCTCGATGAATTCGGCAGCAAGCGCGTCATCGATACCCCAATCACCGAACATGGTTTTGCCGGGATCGCTGTTGGTGCGGCCTTTGGTGGGTTGAAGCCAATTGTCGAGTTTATGACCTTCAACTTCGCCATGCAGGCGATTGACCAGATCATCAACTCCGCCGCCAAGACGCTTTATATGTCCGGTGGCCAGATGGGCTGCCCGATTGTCTTCCGCGGCCCAAACGGCGCTGCGGCGCGTGTGGGCGCGCAGCACTCTCAGGACTACGCCGCATGGTATGCGCAAATTCCGGGTCTCAAGGTGGTCATGCCCTACTCGGCAAGCGACGCCAAAGGTCTGCTGAAGTCCGCAATCCGCGATCCAAACCCGGTGATCTTCCTGGAAAATGAAATCCTCTATGGTCGGTCCTTTGAAGTGCCTGTCATGGATGATTTCACTGTTCCCATCGGCAAGGCCCGCGTCTGGCGCGAAGGCACTGACGTGACCATTGTGAGCTTTGGTATTGGCATGCAATATGCTTTGGAAGCGGCTGACAAGTTGGCTGAAGAAGGTATCTCAGCGGAAGTCATCGACCTGCGCAGTCTGCGTCCGATTGATTATGACACGGTGCTGGCGTCGGTCATGAAGACCAACCGCTGCGTCACAGTTGAGGAAGGCTTCCCGGTAGGATCGATTGGCAATCACCTGTCTGCAACGATCATGGAAAAGGCCTTCGATTACCTCGACGCCCCTGTGATCAACTGCGCGGGCAAGGATGTGCCGATGCCTTATGCGGCCAATCTTGAGAAACTTGCTCTGGTAACAACCGACGAAGTAATCGCAGCCGTCAAGCAGGTGACCTACAGGTAAGCTGATGGATATTCTGGGCCGCGACAGAGAAACCGAATGCTACCACGTCAAAATTGACGTGGATGGCCGCACCGTCTCTGCACTGGTTCCGGAACGTCTGGGCGCAGGGCATCGTTTCATTGGTGCCCGCCCAACCCATCAGTCCGCCTACACCTGGATTGCTGAGAACCAAACAAAGATAGAAGCCGCCATTGCCATTCTGGCCCGCGGCACGGGGCGCCCCAAGGCGCCTTTCGACCAAATCACGCTGATTGAGGAGCGCTGACATGCCCATTGAAATCCTGATGCCGGCCCTGTCGCCGACGATGGAAGAAGGCACCTTGGCCAAATGGCTGGTCAAGGAAGGCGATGAAGTGAACTCTGGCGATATCATCGCTGAGATTGAAACCGACAAGGCGACGATGGAATTCGAAGCCGTAGACGAAGGCACCATGGGGCCGATCCTTGTGGCCGAAGGCAGCGAGGGCGTGAAAGTAAACACCCCCATCGCGATGCTTTTGGAAGATGGCGAGGATGCTGGTGCTGTGACCGCACCTTCCCCGGCTGCTGAAGCACCCGCACCGGCAGCACCCGAAACGCCTGTGGTAGCAGCGGCACCCGTCGCCGCGGCGGCGCCTGCTGCGCCAGCAGCATCAGATGGATCGCGGGTTTTTGCGTCCCCATTGGCCCGCCGCATTGCGGCAGACAATGGCATTGATCTGAACACGCTCAAAGGGTCTGGCCCGAAAGGTCGCATCGTCAAAGCAGACGTCCTGAATGCACAGCCCGGCACGGCACCGGCCGCAGCACCCGCGGCTGCTGCAAGCGCGCCTGCCGCGGCACCGATGGCGTCTAGCCCATCCGCCGAACAAGTCGCCCGCGCCTACGAAGGCCGCGAGTTCGAAGAAGTCAGCCTGGATGGCATGCGCAAAACCATTGCAGCACGCCTGACCGAGGCCAAGCAGACCGTGCCGCATTTCTACCTGCGCCGGGACATCAAGCTGGATGCCTTGCTGAAGTTCCGCAGCGAAATCAACGCACAACTGGCGGATCGCGGTATGAAACTGTCCGTGAATGACTTCATCATCAAGGCCGTCGCGCTCGCCCTGCAATCCGTGCCTGCCGCCAACGCGGTTTGGGCCGGTGATCGCGTTTTGCAGATGAAAGCCAGCGATGTCGCCGTTGCGGTGGCCATCGAAGGCGGTCTCTTCACTCCTGTCTTGCAGGATGCAGAGATGAAGTCCCTCTCAGCGCTCTCAACGGAGATGAAAGACCTTGCGACACGCGCGCGCGATCGCAAGCTCGCGCCGCATGAATACCAAGGCGGCAGCTTTGCGATTTCCAACCTCGGCATGTTTGGCATCGATAACTTCGACGCCATTGTGAACCCACCACATGCAGGCATTCTAGCCGTGGGCGCCGGAGTGAAAAAGCCAGTGGTGGACGCAGAAGGCAATCTATCGGTTGCCACAGTGATGAGCGTGACCATGTCGGTGGATCACCGCGTGATCGATGGTGCCGTTGGCGCTGATCTTTTGAAGGCGATTGTCAGCAATCTGGAAAATCCAATGGCGATGCTGGCCTAATCTTTACCGGCAAACAAAGAAAAAGCCGCTCAAACGAGCGGCTTTTTCTTTTTGATATAAGTGCAGTATCACTCGATATGCGTTTGATCCATGCTGACGGATGGCTGCGAGCACCCTGCGTCACCCACGATACGCGCTGGCACACCTGCCACGGTTTTGCAGGCAGGCACTTCTTCGAGAACCACAGACCCCGCCGCAACACGCGAACAATTGCCAACTTTGATATTGCCCAGCACTTTGGCCCCGGCCCCGATTAGCACGCCATCGCCAATCTTTGGGTGACGATCCTCTTCTTCCTTGCCGGTTCCGCCAAGGGTCACGGAGTGGAGCATGGAGACATTGTCGCCCACCACGGCAGTTTCACCGATCACGATGGAGTGCGCATGGTCGATCATAATGCCCTGTCCAATGCGGGCATTCGGGTGAATATCGATGCCAAAGACTTCCGAGCAGCGCATCTGGAAGAAATAGGCCATGTCTTTGCGCCCTTCCCTCCAGAGCCAATGCGCCACGCGATAGGCTTGAATGGCTTGGAAGCCTTTAAAGAAGAGCATCGGCTGAATCAGGCGATGGCAGGCTGGGTCACGTTCGTAAACAGCCGTCAGGTCCGCCCGCGCCTGCATCGAGATATTTGGATCAGAGCGATAGGCCTCATCGCAGATCTCACGCAACAGCTGCTCTGACATCTCGGCGGATGCCAGCTTCAGTGAGACGCGATAAGCCAGCGCCTGCTCGATCGAGCTGTGGTGCAGGATAGAAGAATGCACAAGGCCGCCCAATAGCGGCTCATCCTTCAACGCCTCCTGACCTTCGCGCAGGATGCGCTGCCAGACTGGGTCGAGCTCTTGAATATGTAGGTTGCGTTCAGCCATTGGACCCTTCCTTCGTTGCCCAGCATTATACCTACTTAGGAAAATCAGAGCAAATTCAAGGTTGTTATGGACCCGATCAGTTGCGCGAATGCAAGAGTAAGCGCTGAAATCAGGGATGGAATTCCAAATTTAAGGTCTGATTGGAACGTTCGGACCGACCCGAACGGTGGAGTTTGAAGTTTCTCCAATGGCGCAATGCGCTCAGTGCAATGGCCAATGCAGCGCAAAATTCCGGGCATTGGAAAGCAGGTGAAGAATGAAACTGAGGCGCGGTCATTCCCAAACGTCCCATCACGCTGCCATTGCCCCATTGCCGATGTACATGCCCGATACGTTTGCGATATTTATCTGCGCAATCAACCTCTTGCAGCACTTCCAGACAGGTTTTGAACGCATCTCCCCTTCGACGCATCAGAAGGTAATGCGAAAGGGCAAAGACATCACCAGCAAGCACGGGTCTCATCCGTTCAGGGTAACCTGAAGTGAAGCTTCTGGCCCTGTGCCATAGACGCTGGAAAGCTGCGCCACACGAGCTTCAAAACTCCCGGTAACTCCGTGGCTTGCCAGTAAACTTGCGTCATAGGTCCAAACCGACTGTTCCAGAATGGTCTCATGGATCAAAGCCGCATCCGACCAGATCTGCAGTCGATAGGCCTCCTTCTCTTCCCCCAATGGCACGTCTGACACCAACCAGTTGTCACCGCCAATCCGCGTGCGTCTGATCCAACACAGATCAACATCACCAGAGGCCTGCTGTGCTGCCTTCAGATGCACCGGCGCGTAGGGCCGCATCCCATTGCCATCAAACGCCAATTGGCTTTCCACATAAACCTGATCACTGACCGGTCGCGACGCCGGCCCCACGCGATAGTGCCGTTCCTGTCCCAAAGCACTCGAAGGCAGATCCAACTGCTTGGCAGCCCCATCCAGCAAAACAAACCAACTCCCAGCGGGCCAATCGCCCAACTCTAAGGAGTCGCTACCGGCCTGCCCTCTCAGGCGATCTGAAATCTCATAAAGCCCCTTGCCCACCAAATCGGCTTTGGCAAACTGAATAACCTCCCAATTGTTTGGCGAACCATCCCCGACAAGGGCAATATTGCTCCCTGCCAAAACCGCCGCTTCTTCTTTACTTTCCAATGTCCCCTGGATCATGCGCACCTGCACAGACTGCCCGCGATCCCAGACGCCACTCTGAGAGGCTTTGAGTGGGCCTTCCAATACGCCAACTGTGGGCCGCTGCGAGAGCAGCTTGTTCAGCGCATAATCAGATGTCGCTAAGGAACTATAGACCGCTGAGACACCAGGCCAGGGATCGGCCACAGTAATGATATGAGGCGCATGCGGAACTTCATCACCGGTGATCAAAGGCAGATCCATAAACAGCGGAAACACAGGCACCGGCGCGCTGAAATCCGGCAAGCTTACCTCATCAAGCTCCAAATCACGCGGCTCATAAACTTCTGATGCCACCCGTACGGCTTCACAAAGCAAGGCCTCGGTGATTTCGATGCGATCGATACGGTAGTCCTGTGCCACTCCCTCTGCATCGAGCAGCCCGACAACTTCGCCAACACGTAGAGGAAGACGCGAAAGCGGCAATGCAAAGCGCACCACATCCTGTGCAAGTCGTGACTCCGCCAGCCAGCGCTCAGCAACCTGCCGCGCTTCCCCGCGCAGCATCGTTAAGTTCAGTTCACTTTGAGAAACCGACAGGGTTTCATCATCCGCAATCCGCGCCTCTTCGCTGATCGTGTCATAGTCCCCTAGCGCCTGCACCGCATCCACGCGTACTCGTCCAATTGTCTCTGCCGCGGAGGCGCGACGCCGCTCAACTCCAATTGGCATCTCCGGGGTGACGGCAACCAGTTCCTCGTCGATCTTCTGATCTGCTGACGCACCTCTCATGACAAAATGGAGTTTGCCCTCTCTTTCTACCGCGTCAAATCCATAGCGCAGCATCAGCACCTGCAGGCTCTTGCGGGGTTCAGAGACATCATCGCAAACAAACCCCCTGACAATTCCCACCAGCCCTGAGGTATCGATCTGCTCCAGACCAGCTTGAAAACATATCTCACGCACCACTGAGGCCAAAGACCGATGCGTGCTGCGCCCCGACAGCCAATGCCCCCGGCGATAGTTTTCACCATCGCTCCACACATCCAGATTGGCCGGAAACCGAGGATAGGGCCGCGCATCCCAAGCCCAGACATAGGCCCGCGACATGTCGATCATGCGGCTATCATAGACCGCAGACTGAGGATTGTTTTCAGGCGCATTCCAGTAAAGCGTCATCGCTTTGAGATACTGCATTTGCAGATATTCATCCGGTTGCCCGTTCGAATAATGCGGCAGGCTGCTTTCTGACGATTTCGGATCAAGAAATTTGTTGGGCTGGTTTGTGCCCTTATCAATCGCCGCACAGCCAAGTTCAGTGAAAACAATCGGTTTCGATTGTGGCTCCCAGGCAGTCGCCGCTTCCTGCCGAACGCCACCAATTCGCTCGTGATGTGCATTCTGCCACCAACTGCGAATGTCTTTATAGCGATAGATCCACGGCTCCCCGTAAGCCCCATCTTCGATCGGCGTCCTGATCTGCGCATCCCGCGCCTCCTGGGAGTGATAAAACCAGTCAAACCCCTCCCCGCCTTCAATGTTGGAAGTCAGATAGTCGAGGTCATAGATCGACGAAAACCTCGCATCTTCGTGTTCGCCGCCATCGCGCCAATCAGAGAGCGGCATGTAGTTATCAATGCCCACAAAATCCAAATCCGGATCTGCCCAAAGTGCGTCGAGATTGAAGTAACGATCCCCGGAACCATCACTGGGCTGATACCCAAAATACTCGCTCCAATCCGCCGCATAGCTGAGTTTTATTTCCGGCCCCAAAATCGACCGCACCTCACGCAGCAAATCAATCATCTGCGTGACTCCGGGAAAGTCTCCATTGGCACCTCGAATAGACGTGACGCCGCGCATCTCTGAGCCGATACAAAAGGCTTCAACCCCACCGGCTGCTTTGCACAAAGCCGCCTGATGCAGAATGAAGCGGCGATACCGCCATTCATCCGGACCGCTATAGGTCACCGAACCTTCAGACACAGAGAAATCAGCAGCAGACGCCGCCCCAAAAAACGCCGCAACTTCTGCATCAGCAGCAGAGGTACGATCAGAAGTCCCATCGCGCCCGGGCGCCACAGCCAATGTAATCCGCCCACGCCAGGGCAATTTGGCTTGATTCGCGCTGTCAGACCACGGATCAGGCAGCCCGTTGCCCTCGATCTGGTCCATCAGAATAAACGGGTAATACATCACCGCTTTGCCAATCTCATTCAGATGCCGAATAGCCTGAATCACAGCCCCGTCCGCAGGTGTGCCACCGTAGACCGGACGGTCATTTTCAGACGGTACAATCCCAGCAGAGGACCTCGTGAGCCCCGACACAATCCAAGGCATCGATCCGTCGAACTCATGTTTCTCAACCTTCGGCGTGATCTCACAATTTTCGCAGCGCAGATCATTTCCAAACCAAGAAACGATCAGCGATGCCGCCTCACAATTTGGCAGCTCACTCTCCAAATCCCTGGCAGCAGTCACAAAATCAGGTAGTCCAGACGGAGAGTTCATATTCGCAGGCCACGATTGCCCCGGACCGTTTTCATAATAAACCGGCTCCGTCGCCAAAGCGTACTCTCCGGTACCTGGCATCAGGGCGACAGCCTTTGTTCCTCGCGTTGGCTCAATCTCTGCCTCTTCCAACTCAACTGGCGCAGGTCGTGCCACCTCAAAAGAAAACTGCGGAACACGGTTTCCATAAGGCGCAAGATCGAGGTCTTCAAAAACCACATAGGCCGTGCCGCGATAGGCAGGCACTGTCCCGCTGCCTTCCACCGCCTCAATCTTAGGATCAGGCAGTTGATCTTCGCTGCCCGGATAGACCCGCATCGTAACATCTTGCAGAGAGATTTCCCGACCATCCGCCCACACGCGCGAGATACCTGTGATTTCACCTTCACAAAGCCCCAAAGCCAGCGACACCGAGTAGTTATAGTCATTGCGTTTTGGTGAAGACGGCGCGCCCTTACCACCTCCACTGCTGGTCACGGTTTCTTTGAATCCAGTCGCCCAAATCACATGCCCACCGATACGCATGCGCCCGTACAGTCTCGGGATCGCACGCCCTTCGGCAGATCCCGTAATCCGGTAGCGATCAATACGCCCGCTTTCGACAGCCGCACCCCCATTGCCCAGAATTTTCTGATCAATCGCATTGCCAATCATTGCGCCCGCAAAGCGACCAATCGCCACTGAAGACAGCCCCAAAACCGACCCGCCGACAGCGCCACCCAAAGCGGCACCAGCCGCAGACAAAACCATAGTTGTCATGACAAAATCTCCTGTTCGGATGGATCCGGAAGTGGAAAGGCAAACCGCGCCACAATCCGGCGCGCCCATGGGACACTTAAGGGAGTTTCGACAACTGCATGGCCTGCATAGGCATGAATAAAGGAGGCCTCAGCCCCAGTGCTGGCTTGAATGCCCATATGTTTCGCAACACCTTGGTCTCGCATCCGAAAGAGCAAAACATCCCCCTCACAAACTTCGTCCAAACCTTTACAAATCAGATGTCGTTGCGAGGCTTTCCACAGAACTTCGTCTTGCCCCATCTCAGACCAGTCCCCTGAATAGGCAGGCACGTCTTCAGGTTCTGATCCATTAACTTCACGCCAGATCCCGCGAACAAGCCCCAGACAGTCACAGCCCGCCCCGAGCATTGATGCCTGATGCACATACGGCGTTCCAATCCAGCGTCGAGCAGCCTGCACAACAGCGGCGTTCATCGCAGGCTACCGCCGTTATTCACCCCGTTCGACCTTGGGATCGTGGTGATCCAGTCATCCCCAGGAAGATCAGGAAACCCTTGAAAGTTCAGATGGTTCGCGAATTTAAATCGACAGGTCGAAAACTGGCCGTCGCACCCGGCAATCAGCGTCACTTCATCGCCGTCAGTAACGCGCCCAGGAAGCGGCGTCCACAGCTCGATACGTCGCCCAGCGTCAACGCGCACGTCCGCTTTGATCACGCCGTTCTGCCCTGACGCCTTATGCAAAAGCGCGCCATGGCTGAACCACGCGTCATCAAAAGCGCGACTCCCCTGCAGTTCAAAGACCATTGAGTTTTCATGAGACACCACAGAATACGCACCACGATACTCGGGCCGCGTAACGTCTACCCGGCAGCGTTTATCCCCCAAAGAACAATTGCCGCGTTTCTGATAGGCGCGACCGATCGGCTGGTTCAGTGGTTCGCTCAACCCACGCACTTCTGCTTGAAAACGACCGCCACTGCGGGTGACCTCCCCAATTTGCCCCGCAAACAAAACCATCCGCTGCTCCGGCGCTGCCCAGTTCACCAACCAGCACTGCACATCAGCCCCGTCATAGAGCCCCGCAGAAATGTCCTCCTCTGAAATTGCATCCGCCCTCAAAGCCCCAAGAGTTTCTGTGTTATCGACCCCCAGCCCGGTCCCCTGCTCCAGCGCAAAGGCCGTCATCCCACTGTCTGCCTGAAAGGCACAGTCTTCAAACTGCAAGGCGCAGTCATGATCGGTGAAACCCAGCACCAGGCCATCTTTGCGCGCAACACGCCAGCATCGCGCCAGCGTTGTCAGCCCACTGGCCAGATGCGCCTTGAATTCTTCAGAAACAGACATCACACACGCACCTCCACCACAGGCACATTCGGCATATCCCCAGCTTGAAAGCTCGCCACGCTGGTCTGAATGCGATCCGTGTCAAAGCGCACCGGCACATCAAATTCAAACCCAGCGGTCACCTGTTCCCCCGGAGCCGGAGCATGGCTCAGAGTGACCTTCCCACTGGCCGTATCCAGTGTGAAATCAACGGCTTCCTGCTGTTCAGTGTCAGCAACACCGATACGCACCATACCTTCGACGGGCTTTAAAATCGGCCGATCATACTGCGCATCGCCGCTTTGATAGACCTTCTGCAGCTGAAACACATGGCGCGCGCCATCCCCTTCACCAATCACCTGATCGCGAAAGTCGATCTCTGCTGATGCCCGACCCGATTTGAAATCCGACCAGTCCTTCCAGCGAAACCCATAAAGCTGACCCCGCCGCGCTTCAAAGAAGGAAATCAGTATTTCAATGTCATCCAAAGACCGCATCCCAACACCCGCATCATAGCGCCGCCGCGCATGCGCCCAGGGTGTGTTGCGTTCCTCAAACCCATTGGCCAACGTCACAACATCCGTGCGACGCTCAGGCCCACCGATTGATCCAAAGCTCAAGTTGGCTGGAAATCTTACCTCATGAAAATTCATCACATGCCCCCTCACATATTCCGCTGACCGCGCGAGAGCGCCCGGCTCATCTGCGCTGTGATCTGTCCCTGAGAGCGCCGGAAGCCCTCAACATCTGCGGTCTGAACATTCATCACCACCTGCACCGGTCGCCCGCCGCCACCACGCACGCCCAGTTTGCCATCAGCCCCGCGCGCCAAAGGCATGATCGCTTCAGGCCCGGCCTCCCCCATGAGGCCAAGCCCGCCACGCATTGGAAAGGCCGTCGCTTGGCTAACGATGCCACCATTGGCAAAAGGCATGACGCGACCCTGCGAAAATGCTGCGCCATCGGCAAAGGGCATCATCCCGCGAAACGCCCCGCCGACGCCTCTCGCAATCAATGATCCGATATGGTCCGTGACTGGCGTAACGGCAGCCTCATAAGCTGTATCCATTACGCTTTTGAACACATTGCGCAGAGCATCACTCAGGCTATCCCCATCTTGAACCAGCCCATCAACGGCCTTCTTCAGCCCTCTGGACATGCCCTTTTCAAAGGTCTCAAAATCCCCGGCTGAGGTCTGAAGGCTCTGTCGAACCCTCTTTAGCTCGCCGTCAAATGCCGCCAATACATCCCCAGTCACTTCCGCCGTATCGCCAATACTCGAAAGCCGATCCTGAAGATCTTCAAGATTATCAAATTCACTCATCCGAATGTCCTTTCTGATCGGGATAGGCTGCCAACAACTGATCCAACTGGCTGCGACTCATCGGAGCCACACCCTTGCTCTGCCCCAACATCATCGCGAGTTCCACTGGCGTCAGCGCCCAGAACTCATGCGGTCGCAATCGCAATCCAAGCAGCCCAGCCCGCATCAATGCTGCCCAGTCAAAGCGCGCCATCGCCTTCTCCCGGCACCACAAAGGCCACCGCCAACATCCGCGCTGCCAAACGTGCTGCCTGCATGGGGCCACCCTCAATCTCCGCCTCGGCCAGATCCGCCTCAGCCCCCTCCCAGCCGCAGGCTGAGAGCCCCGCATAAAGCAACGAAATCACATCAGACGCGGAAAAACGGCCGCCTTCGAAGCGCTCCACCAAAGCCATCAAAGACCCAGTTTCCAACCGCGTTTCCAGGCCTGCCAAAGCACCCAAAGTCAGCTTCGCCAGACAGCGCTCGCCATTCACCACCAGCGCGATTTCTCCTGTATGTGGATTGGCCATCCCTTAAGCCGCCACAAAGGTCAGCGCACCGGCAGATGCCAAAGCCAACTCATATGTCGCCTCGCCATTATGCTTTCCAGCATACTCCAGAGACGTCACCTGAAACGGCCCTTCGACGGTGCCAAAATCGGGGATAATCACCTGAAATCCAGGGATCTCACCATCAAAAAACAACTGCCGTGCGCGCTCGTCTGTATCAGCATCTTTGAAAACACCTGACCCCGAAATCGACGCTGATTTTACACCCGCACCACCAAGCAATTCACGCCAGCCACCCTGGCTCTCAAGCGAGGTCACATCCACACTCTCAGCATTAAAACTGATCCGAGTGGCCCTCAATCCGGCCAGCGTCACAAAGCTACCATCCCCCTGAATATCCACCTTGATTAGCAGGTCTTTCCCGTTCTGTGCCGTCATCTGCCCAGCCCCTTTCTGTCTATGAAATCAATTGTCTTGGACACGCGCTGCAAAGCGCAGATCAATTCGCCGAAGGTTCGCAGCCTCTTCTCGGCTCGCGACCGCACGTTCAAATCGCAGAGCGACCAAATGCCCCCGCGCCAAACCTAGGTCGGCACCGGCCAACGCATCGCTCACGGCAACTGCGACAGCCTTTGCCCCAGCAAACCCACTGACGTCAGACACCACAGAAACTTCAAAGCGATGCAGCGCCCCGCCTCCGTCCCCCTCTGACCGATCCAGCACCGTCTCAGGCCCCAAAGTCACGTAGGTCGATGGAATGGTCCCGTTTGGCACCTCGTCATAAATCGCGCTTCCCACGAGACCACCGAGATCAGCATCCGCCAACAAATGCTGATACACCGCCGCCTGCAACGCCACCGCCACACCATAGCTCATGCCGCCACCTCTTCACGCGCCAGACAGATCAGATAGCGCCCGGTAAGGTCAGGCTCCATCACCGCCAAAATCCTGAATATCCGAGCCCCCTCGCGTAGCCGCTGCCCTGCTTCAGGCCGTCTGGATGACCCGACAGGCGCCGCCCGCACCGTCACTTTCATATCCAGCCGAGAAACACCCACATCCTCGCGATCCCGCTCGCTACCAGAACGAGGCTTCACTTCCGCCCATAGCTCTCCCAATGCGACCCAGCTTTCCACAAAGCCGCCCGCACCATCAGAGTTCCGCGTCACGCTTTCCAACACCATGCGGCGGCTCAACAAAGGCTGCCTCATGACATGCCCTCCAGCCCCATGCGGCCAATGCTCAAACGGCGATAGCGCGCAATCAGGCTCGTTACGCCAAAGGGCATACAACCGCCGCCCAGTGCAGTCTCGTTGCGGTATTCATAATAGTGGGCTGCCAGCATGAGAACCGCTTGCTGCAAATCTGCTGGCACATCACCCCAGTCTGCCGCAAAGCCCACGGTCGCCACGACTTCAATTTGCCCGCCGCTCACCGGCGCAGGCAAACATGCGCCCACCGCCCGAAGCATCGGATAATGCGCGTCCATATCCAGACGGTACAACGAAGCGGCGACTTCCGTCGGCATCTCTGCTACATCCAACAGGCGCACAGCCTCAACCGACGTCACCGGCGCCAAGGGTAAAACCTGTGCTTCAGGATCGCGCCAATCGCGCATCCGCCAGGTCACAACCCGCGCCATCAAGACCTTGCTGCAACGTGCCTCAATCACCGCAATCGCCGCGCGCAGAAACCCTTCCAGAACGCTGTCCTGCAGGCTGTCCTCGGCAAACCCCGTCCCCAGTCGCAAATGCGCGCGAAACTCGGCCATGGGCAATGCCGACACCGGCAATTCTGTTTCATCCACCAGATACATGGACATCCTCCAAACCTCTCGCTCCCCTCACCTCTCCCCAACACGAAATGGGGCGCGCACCACGCGTCACTCGGTGGGAGGGGAGCAGCCAGAAACGCGTCTCAGGCGCACGCCCCGGCAAGGCAGTCACATCACCGCCTCACCCCTCACGACGCCCGCTTAGGACACCGCGAACCGCAGCAGTTTTATCGCCGCAAAGTCGCTCACATCGCCGCCCACGCGTTTGGTTGCGTAAAACAGCACGTGAGGTTTGGCAGAGAATGGATCGCGCAACACGCGCAGGTCTGGACGTTCCGCAATCGTGTAACCCGCTGAGAAATCACCAAAAGCAATAGCATCCGCACCGGTGACAATATCTGGCATATCCTCAGCAATCAGCACTGGATAGCCGAGCAGACGCGCAGGTTCCCCCGCCGCCAGTCCGTCAGACCAAAGGAAACGCCCATCGGCATCCTTCAGCTTGCGCACAGCGCCCGCAGTTTTGGAGTTCATCACAAAAGAGCCATTCGCGCGGTATTCAGCACCCACCGCATGGACCAGATCAATCAGCCCATCACCGCCATTGAAACCGCCATCCACACCGGTGGCCACATAGCCAATATTGCCCCAGCTCCAGCTGTCATTATCCACCGCCGTATGGCTCAGAATGCCTGTCGGCTTATCAACACCATCGCCACTGATGAAGGCCGCTGCCTCAGCACGCGCGAATTTGTCCGCAATGCGCCCGGCCAGCCAGCCTTCGACATCAAAAGCACTGTCATCCAGCAACCGCTGAGACGCCTTCGGCAGCGCCGAAAGTTCATGCAAAGGAATAGCAATCCGCTCAATCGTCGGCGTGCCAGTCTCAGACGTGACCGAGGTCTCATCCGCCCAACCAGCACCCGCCTCCGTGCTGTCAATCAGTACGTCATAAGACGTCGCCTCGACATTCACGACATTGGCAATCGCCCGAATTGAGGCGGTCGAGGCCAGCACCGAATTCACACTTTCAGATGTCACCGGATCAACCAAATAGCCGCCATCCCCGTTCACAACAGACGACAGCGCCTTTTCTTCCAGCTCCAGCCCACGCAGCCCGTCATCATCCCCTGTCCGGAGATAAGCCGCCATCGCCTTCTTGTGTGGCGCTTCATAATCCGTGCGCTCCAACCCTGGTCGCGCTGCCATCATCGTCTTTTGATCCAACTTGTTCATTCGCTCGTCCTGCTGTTGCAATTTCTTTTCAATCTCCGCCCGAAAGCCTTTGAATTCAGACGTAAACCCCGCCACCGCGGCCTTTACCCCCTCCACCGGAGACACACCTTCCCCGTTCCGAGCCATCAGCCCGGTTCCCGTCTTGGTCATCCTTGAACCCTTTCGAAATGTACCGACGCTAGTCCCGCGCCATCTCCTGACGCGCGTCCTCAAAGACCCCCGCCAAAGCCCGCATCATGTCAGCGTCAGGGTCATCCATATAATCATCCCCCTTGGCTGCCACGCGCGCCGTTGGAAGCATCGGGAAGGTCACCAAAGACACCTCCCAAAGCTCCAATTCATTCAAGAGCCGCTGGCCTTGTCCATCCTTCGCAGCCTTCACAGTCCGGTAGCCAATCGACAGCCCGTCAATCGCACCCGCCGCAATCAAGGCCGCCGCCTCGCGTCCTTTGGTCACTCTGTCGAGCAACCGGCCTTTCACATAAAGGCCTCGTGCATCCTCGCGCACCTCATCCCAAATCCCGATGGGCTGCGCCGGATCATGCTGCCACAACATCTTCACGGATCGCCCCGCTGCTTTCAGAGCCTTCAAGGATGCAGCATAGGCCCCCGCCTGCACCACATCGCCGCCCTGATCGGTTGCGCCAAACAGCGAGGCATAGCCCTCAATCACATTGCCAGATTCAACCGTCAGCCCCTCGCCAAAACGCGCAAACTTTTGTTCTAACCCCGTGGCTAAATCCATTTCCATCCTCACATCCCCGCTTCGATCAATGACTGAAACGCCTGCGCCAGGATCACCCCCACGACGCCATAAACCGTCAACCACAGCCGTTTCTCCAGCCGCTCAATCAGCGCTTCAATCCGATCGAGCCGCTTGTTCAAACTGTCAAATTGCAGCTTCGCCACCCGCTCATGCGCTTCCAAACGCAAGGCCGGCGCACAATCAAAGGCCTCAAACCCGTATCGGTCCCCTTCAGCCATCCGCCCCCTCCATCATCGGAGGCAAACCAAGCAGCTTGCGCTTTTCCTGAGGCGTCAAAAAATCCGCCGCCTGCACCCGCGCCCATTGACTGTCACGTTCTGCACTCAAGGCAGGCACCTGATCCAAATCCGGCTTCAGCTGTACCGCTTCACCTGAAAACCCACCCAGCCAGTCCGCCAAGCGACCCGCCAAGCGGCTTACCAAAGGCAGAACAGTCAGCCGGAAAAACGCCCGATGCGCTTCTTGGTAATTCGCGTAGGTCGCATCTCCCGGAATACCCAGCAACATCGGCGGCACCCCAAAGGCCAAAGCAATCTCCCGCGCCGCCGCTTCTTTGGTCTTTTGAAACTCCATATCGGATGGAGAGAACCCCATGGGCTTCCAATCCAACCCACCTTCCAGCAACATCGGACGCCCTGCATTCCGCGCGCCCTGATGATGGCTCTCCATCTCAGAGACCAACCGATCATATTGATCCGAACTCAAAGACCCCTGCCCATCTGCCGCCTTATAGGTAATCGCCCCAGACGGCCGCGCCGCATTATCCAAAAGCGCCTTCGACCAGCGCGACGCGCTATTGTGCACATCCAGCGCCATGGCCGCTGCCTGCATCGGCGAAAACCCATAATGATCATCCTGCGGGTGAAAATTCCGCAAATGGCAAATCGTGGATTGCCCAGAAACTTCAAACCGATGCTTTCGCCCACCAACCGCATATTCATAGCCAGCAGGCCAACCATCCGCTCCCGGCACGACACGCATGCGGTCAGACCGCAAGACATGCAGCTCCACCGGCAAACCAGCCTCGCCCACGGCTTCCACATAACCATCGCCCGACAGCATCAACTGCGCGACTAAAGCCTCCAGAAACTCCGCCCGCCCCTGCGCCAGGTTCGGATGCGCTAACAGTGACAAAATAGGATGCGTCTCATACCGCTTCTCAGCATCCTCCAGCACCAAAGACACTGCCGCCGCCGCTTCTGCAATCAGCTTCACACAGCGAAACCCAACCGGATTTCCCGCATAGCCCGTCTTGGTCAAAGACACGGTGTCTCGTGGTGACCAAGCCACCCGGCCCGAGGATTGATACGCCACCACAGGCGCCACCGCACTGGCCTTCTGCTCAGGCGCTTGCCATGATCCACGCTTTAGAAAATCAAACACCATGCGCCTCGCCTCTACCCTCGTTGTTTTGTTGAAAATCAATCTGACAGAAACCCGTTAAACCCCTGACACATATGGGTTCTCTCTGCATGCAACGCCCCATAAAGACCGCGCTACAAAGACCTTACCGATGGCCGAGACCACTTCGCCGCTGGCTCCAACATCACATCGGTCAATGCCCAGACCAGCGCATCCACCCGATCAGGCGATCTGTCCCCCTCAAAGCCTTGCGGCCCCATCAAGCACATCTGATCCTCCAGGGCCCCAAGACCCGGCAGATGCCCCACGCGCCCCTGCTCATACAAAGCCGCCACCGGCTCTGCTCGCGCCACCTTGCCCCTGGACGCCCGCACCGCCCGATAGGCCATCAAAGGATCTACCTGCCGCAGCACGCTCTCCACCAGATCACCACCCTGATTGACCTCTGCCACTAGCCGATCCGCCCCCCAACGCCGCGCCGCATCACAAGCCGCTTCAGCCCAGCCCTGCGGCGACTTCCCCGCCACCGAGGCATCCTCCAGCACATAGGCCTTCCACTCTTGCGGAGGCCCGTTCATCACAGCCCCCACAACCACAATCCCGCACTCGTCTGATTGCGCCGTCCCCGTCACCGGAGGGTCCACGGCAACCACAATCCGCCGCAACTCCGCCGCCTTTTTCACCTGCGCCGCCGACAACATCGTCCGAGACCACAAAGCCCCCTCAATGTCGGCCATCAACACGCCCTCAAGCTCCTGCCGCCCCAGCCGCGTCCCGGCATAGCGCCGCTCCACCTCTTCTAGGAAACTCGCAGCAAGATTGGCCCGGTTCGCCTCCGTTGGCGCATGGGTCTGCACCGTCGTATCCAACTCCAAAATCCGCTTCAGGACCGGCACATTTCGTGGCGTCGTGGTCACCACCTGCTGCGGGTTCTCTCCCAGCCGCAGCCCAAATTGCAACATGTCCCAAGTTGCCTCAGCATTCTTCCACTTCGCCAACTCATCCACCCAAGCCGCATCAAACTGCGGCCCCCTGAGCCGCTCCGGATCATGCGCCGAAAACGCCTGCGCCATGGCCCCGTTCGGCCAGGTCAAACGCCGCCGCGTCTCATGCCACACAGGTTTCCGATCTGGCGGCGAGCAGGCAATAATCCCGCTCTCCCCATGCACCATGACCTCGCGCACCTGCTCCAGCGTTTCCCCCACCAAAGCCACACGCGACGCCAGCCCCGCATCTAGGGGACGAGAACCCTCGACCATGGACCGAACCCACTCTGCCCCGGCCCGCGTTTTCCCAGCCCCGCGGCCACCCAAAATGACCCAGGTCTTCCAATCCACACCCTCTGGCGGCACCTGATGCCCCATCGCCCAGAACTCAAACAAATCAGGGAGAGCCAGCAGCTCTCCCTCTTCCAACCCATTCAGAAACTCATTCCGAACGGCAGCACTTTCGCAAGCGAGCCAATCGGCACCCGATCGTCCGTCGGGCCTCAACGAGATCGAGCGCATATCCGTCCACAATCCCTTCTTGTTCTTGTCGTCGCTTTTCAAACCGTGCCTCCGTTTCAATCGCCAAACGGCTCCAGGTGCGGATATCAGCGAGCAATTTGTTCGCCTCCCGCACAGACGCAGGCTCCCCAGCCATGACTTCATTCTCCAGCCCCCGCAGGGACTGGGTCAGATGCGCCAATGTCTGGCGAACCGCGTCAAATTCCTCCTCCAACGAAGGAGCTTTTTGTGGCGTTTCATTGTTTTGCATGTATTTCGCCTCTCGTGTTGTTGCCTCCCACACGAGCGAAATGAAAACGGCCTTAGGGAATACTCCCAAGGCCGAACCCAACTCTTCTAGCATGCCATATCTATAGCAAGGACCGTGACGATTGTCAATATATTGTTTATTTACAAATACTTAAATGTCCGCACCCTGAACCTGCAACGCAGATCAATTCGTCGGAGAATACTTCTTCAAAACAGCCATAGTCGGTTCATGACCTTCGGCAAATGCAAATACATCAGCACCCGAGAAACACCCCTTACCGGTGTCGCCCGCGCACACCGTGATATCCGCACCAGCGAGCAAAAGCGCTTCAGTTGCGATCGGATTCCATTCCGAAACCGCTGTAATCAGCGGAGTCCATTCTAAGTTTTCGGAGCGTTGTTCGATATCAGCACCAAGCTCAACGCAACGTAGGACAATTTGCGAAAGTGCTGTGGCATCAACACCATTCAGGTTTGCAAATCCCAAACCATGCAAAACATTCGTATGGGTCAGCCCCAATTTCGGATCCGCGCCATGGTCTAGTAATAGAGTGATGACGTCCAATGATACGCCAGTCATGTTGGACATAGCCGCATAAAGCGCAGTCTTGTCATATTGACCAATCCGCGCGTTGATATCCCAATCGCTCAATGCAGCGCGGACGGCTTCTAATTCACAGTCATCAATGGCTTCAAATATAGCTGGCTGCGGCTCTATCGGTTGTTTCAACCGCTCTTCGATATCCGCCGCGAGCTCTGGATTGCCCATAAGATCAACATGCATCTGAACACTCATCTCCAGCGCTTCGCTCAGCTGCTCCAGTTCTTCGAGTTCAGGATGGGCCTGTGCCGCGGCAACCAGTTCCTTCTTCAAAGCTTCACACTCTGGCAAAAGCTTCGCCTGCCGCTCAAGATCAAAACCGGATAAACCCATCATCAGGTCCGTGGTTCGCTTCATCAAATCATCAATATTCATTGGAAAAGTCCTTTTCTAATCCACTCTTCCTACCCGGATAATACGGCAAATATTTGATCCAATCAGTCTAATTTCTCCAGACACAAGCCCAACCTGACCCAAACGTGATTGGCTGTTGAACGGAAATCCGTGAACTCTACCCCAAAGAATTTCCAGCAAAGGGCGGCTCCATGTCTAAGATCTCTCGTTTCAAAGCAGCACTGTCCTCTGCGCTCCTTCTTGCGCTCACATCCCTGCCCGTTTCAGCAATCGCGCAAACCAACCACGCCGTCGAGCAATTCGGCACGCCTCCCCAATCCCCGACAGGATCGCTTTCTGGGGAATTAGAAACGGCCATTCAAGTTGCCTTCATCGACAGCATGCAAGATGGCACCTGGGGCGAGGCGCAAAACGTCGCGCTGCATACAATCACAAACTCAGGCGATCCCCGCATCGCATGGATCATTTCTGACCTTCTACGCTTTGCAGGCAGTGCGCAGCTCAACCAAGCCCTTGCCAATTCCGCCGCTGCTCTGCTGGGCATATCCCCCCCACGCCGCAACCATTGGGGCGTCATCACCGACCACCTCATCGCCTATGACATCCCCGCCCCGCCCGACTACCTGAAAGCCAAACGCGCGATCTTCACCACGGTTGTCCCCGGCTGGGACAAGATCTTCGTCAAGGGTGACATCGACTGGCGGCATGTCTCCTGGGGAGGTGTGCTGATCGACGACCGCCCATTCGACAGAACCGACGATCCCTGCAACTGCATTCCAGCTGCTGACAATCCCGAAGTTCAAACAGCGAACGAAGCCACTTGGCTGAAAGACAGCGACATTGTCTTTGGCGTCGAAGTGAACGGCGAATACCGCGCCTATCCCCGCCAAATCATGGAAGTGCGCGAGATGGTCAACGACACCCTGGGCGGCCGCGACCTCGGCATCCCATACTGCACACTATGCGGCGCAGCGCAGGCTTATTTCACCGACGTCAAAGGCATCAACCGCCCGGTCCTGCGCACCTCAGGCCTGCTGATCCGATCAAACAAAGTCATGTATGACATCACCAGCGGCTCGGTCTTTGACACCTTCAAAGGCACCGCCGTCACAGGCCGTTTGGCCCGCAAAGGCATCCAGCTGGAACAAGCCAACGTCATCACCACCGAATGGGGGGAATGGAAAAAAGCCCACCCGGAAACCACTGTTTTGGTTGAAGAACTGGCCCTGGGCCGCAATTTCGACTTCCGCAACAACCGCGATGCCGGCGGCCCGATCTTCCCAGTCGGAGATATCGACCCCCGCCTGCCCGTGCATGAAGACATCATCGGAGTGATCACCGCCTCCGGCAAACCGATTGCCTTCCAACGCAGCAAGGCTTTCTTGGCGCTAAAACGCGGCGAATCCATCTCGGTCGAAAACGTCAACCTCGTCATCGACGCAGGTGGCGTGAAAGCCGTAGACGCCAGCGGAGCCCCACTCGGGAGCCACCAAGCGTTCTGGTTTGCCTGGTCGCAGTTTTACCCAGAGACTGAATTGTGGGGTGGGTGATGCAATACCAAAAAGATTTTTTCCGTAACATGCTTAGAATTGGATAAACTTCGAGAACTTATTTAACTTGAGGACGTTCAATCAAAACTGATAAATGCTGTAAAATTGGAAGCTTGAATTATCGCGCTCTGGCTGTGTAAACCTGCTGAAGCAAATAATTAAAGATAGAATCTTTACCAATTTTCAGAGAAGAATTCCGTAATGCCGTTTTCCGCAACAGTTTATAACGTCCTTATCGCGTCACCATCCGATGTTCCAAACGAAAGAAAGGCAATAGCTCAAGCATTGCAAGACTGGAATTCTTTGAATGCCAAGGATGAAGGAAAGGTACTACTTCCTGTCATGTGGGAAACCCACAGTGCACCAGCAATGGGCGAACGACCTCAAGGTCTGATCAATAATCAAGTCGTACGCGGATGTGATCTTCTTGTCGGAGCATTTTGGACTAGGTTTGGTTCACCAACTGGTGTTGAAGAAAGCGGTACAGTTGAAGAAATTAAGTGGTTTCTGAACAATAAGAAACCCACGATGCTCTATTTCTCTAAAGCTCAGGTGGATTTGGATGAAGTCGATATTGACCAATATCAGAAACTAAAAGATTTTAAAAAATCTATCCGAGATAAGGGCATACAAGAAAACTACCATGGGTGCGATGAACTTCGACAGAAGCTCTTACGGCATTTGACAATCGTTATGCGCGAGATGAACACTGGGCCAAGCTTAGACAAACAAGCTGTTCAGGCAGTGAAAGCGTCCAGTCGGGCAGAAGAACATCATTCTACCTCGAATAGCCAACCAACTGGCGAAAATAGTTCCGCGAACGCGACCAAGAATAACATTACTCTAGTAGAGTATTCCGCTAAGGCATTCATAATTCGGGGTAATGTAATTCAGTTCAAGGACGAATTGAAAAAGCAAGGCGGTAAATGGATTACTTGTAGAGACAAATCTAAGGCATGGATGTTCTCAAAACGGCACACAAAGAGTGTTGCGAAAATCCTGAACATTAAGCCTATATTGGTCGCTATTGAAGAGGCTTAAAAATTAGTCCAAGATTGAAGTGTAATCGATCTTGGAACCCAATCAAATAGTTGGAATTTTTAGATATATCGTTCTTCGCGATAATAAGCGTCAGTTAGTCAAACCTAGACAAATCAATGATTGATCAACAATGTCAATCTAACTACTCAGCCCGCTCCGCCTCAATCTCACGCCACTTCGCCACGTTCCGATTATGCTCGGCCAATGTCGTCGCGAACGCATGCCCACCGGTCCCATCTGCCACAAAGAAGATATACTCCGTCGTGTCCGGGTTCGCTGCTGCTTCAAGGCTCGCGCGGCCTGGGTTGGCGATCGGTGTCACTGGCAGACCGTCAATCTGATAGGTGTTCCAAGGCGTCTCGCGCTGCAATTCGCTGCGGCGCAGACCACGGCCCAGAGTACCCTCTCCGCGGGTGATGCCATAGATCACCGTCGGGTCAGTTTGGAGCCGCATGCCGCGGTTCAGACGGTTGGCAAAGACACTCGCCACCTGACGGCGCTCTTCGGCGACGCCCGTTTCTTTTTCTACAATAGACGCCAAGATCAGCAGCTCTGCCGGCGAGGACAGAGGCACCGAGGTATCCCGCGCGGCCCAAATCTCTTCAACAGCCGCCGCCTGAGCCAATTGCATGCGTTCAATAACAGAAGCACGGGTATCGCCTTCACGGATTTCATAGCTATCCGGCGCCAATGTACCTTCTGTAGGCACCTCAACTTCACCCGCCAATAGGTCAATCCTGCTAAGACTATCAACCACTTGCCAGCTGGTCACACCTTCGGCCATGGCAATACGATAGCGCGTGTCAGACTGCGCGCGCACCTTGGTGAAAATCTCAGGCGCTTCCGCCTCGGCAGGCTCAAAAGACACGACATCGACAAAACGATTGGTCGCCGGGTCCAGTTCGCGCACCTGCACAGAGGCACGGGTCACACCGATGCGGTAGACCACTTCGGTGCCACAAGTAGACGCGCCACCACGGGTCACAATATCGGTGATCTCTTCCATCGAGGCACCGGCTGGTACCAGAAACGACCCGGCCTTAAGCTGTGATGATTTCTCGGCATAGTCAGCACCAATGCGGAACAAAGCACCGCTCGACACAGCGCCCGCCTCTTCCAGCTGACCAGACACGCGGCGCATGTTCGAGCCGCGGTCCACTTTCACACAGATGGCTTCCGACAGTGGCCCTTCAGCCGTATATTGGCTCTGCCCCCACAGGATCACCCCGCCAAGCAGGAACACCGCGACAATCAACAAGGTTATCGCGTTTGACGCAATGCTCCGCCACATGGGTTAGACCTTCCCGAAAAGCACCGAGGCGTTGGTCCCGCCAAAGCCAAAGGAGTTGGACAGCGCCACGTCGATCTTGCGCTCGACCTTTTTGTTCGGTGCCAGATCAACCTTGGTCTCAACCGCTGGGTTGTCGAGGTTGATGGTTGGCGGCGCAACCTGGTCACGGATCGCGAGGATCGAGAAGATCGCCTCAATCGCGCCAGCCGCGCCCAACAGGTGGCCGGTCATAGATTTGGTGGAGGACATGGTGACATTCGCCGCAGCCTCACCCATCATGCGCTCCACCGCGCCCAGCTCGATGCTGTCGGCCATGGTGGATGTGCCATGTGCGTTGATATAGTCGATGTCCGCTGGCTCTTTGCCCGCGTCTTTCAGAGCGGCGCGCATGGAACGCTCACCGCCCTCACCATCTTCAGACGGCGCTGTGATGTGGTATGCATCGCCAGACAGGCCATAGCCCAGAACTTCCGCGTAAATCTTCGCACCACGTGCCACGGCGTGATCATAGTCTTCCAGCACAACAACACCCGCGCCTTCGCCCATCACGAAACCATCCCGGTCTTCATCATACGGACGGGACGCCGCCTGTGGGTCATCCGCACGTTTGGTCGACAGCGCCTTACAGGCGTTAAAGCCCGCAATACCAATCTCGGAAATCGCCGCCTCAGCACCGCCTGCAATCATTACATCCGCGTCGCCGTTTTTGATCAGACGGCTCGCATCGCCAATCGCATGCGCACCTGTAGAGCAAGCAGTAACAACCGCGTGGTTCGGGCCTTTAAAGCCATAGCGGATCGACACCTGACCGGAGATCAGGTTGATCAGCGCACCTGGGATAAAGAACGGAGAGACACGACGTGGGCCGCGCTCTTTGATCAGGATCGCAGTTTCGGCAATCGAGTTCAGACCACCGATGCCAGACCCGATCATCACGCCAGTGCGCAGACGGTCTTCTTCGCCCTCAGGGGTCCAGCCAGCATCCTGCACAGCCATCTCAGCCGCCGCGATACCGTAAAGGATAAAGTCATCGACCTTACGGCGTTCCTTTGGCGCCATCCAATCGTCGGCATTGAACGTCCCATCGCTGCCATCGCCCAAAGGCACTTCGCAGGCGTATTTGGTTGTGACGTTCTCGGCATCAAACCGAGTGATCGGCCCCGCCCCGGATTTACCCTCCAGAATACGAGCCCAGCTTTCCTCAACTCCGGATGCCAATGGGGTCACCAGACCCAGACCTGTAATGACGACACGACGCATAGTGCTGCCCTTTCCTCAATTCGTTGAATGCTCTTACCAAGGCTTTGCTATTGGGGGCAAGACATAGCAAGACATTCAGCGGACTGTCACTGAACAAAGCACCTATGCTGGTGAATTTTCGCTGAAATCGCGCCTTACTGAAAATGCGCCTTGGGTTCCGGCGTCGCCTGCGCCAGCGCCAATGCCTCTTCCAGTTCTACGTCCTTGGCAAAAAGAGCCCGCCCCACAAGGGTCCCGCTGATGTTTGACACATATTTCAAGCGCGAGACATCATCGGCTGTATTTACAGTACCGCGCGCGATCACCGGATGTTTCGTCGAGGCAGCAAGGCCAGAGATCACACTTAGATGCCCCTCCTGATCATCGCCAATATCAGCATCAATATCGGTCACAATCACACCGGCCAATGGCACATCATCATAGGATTTCAGGAAATCCTCCGGCACCATGGCGCCTGCGTTGCGCCAGCCCTCGGTCATCAACTTGCCCTGAAAAATATCAACCGCCAGCACAATCTGATCCGGATGGCGTATGGCAAGCTCTCGCACGATCTGCGGCGCCTGCACGGCCAAAGTCCCGATGACAACGCGCGCCGCACCTTTGTCGATCAGATATTCCGCACGATCTGCGGTGCGCACCCCGCCCCCGATTTGAATGGCAGCACTGGTCGTGGTGATCATTTCTTCGATCAGCGCATCATTGCTGCCCTCGCCTGCAACGGCGTCCAGATCGGTCACATGTATCCAGTCCGCACCCTGCGCGGCAAACCCCTGCACCGTCTCCAGCGGGTCAACATGCCAGATCGAGGCCTCCTCCAGCCGTCCGCGCTGCAGGGACACGCATTTGCCATTTTGCAATTCGACGGTGGGGTAAATGATCATGGGGTCCTCCTGAGACAGTCTGCGGCTATGACGGGCCACAGAATTATCTTGCAATCTCAGATCGAAATCAAACGGCACCAAATCGGCGTGTCTGGGTCAAAAGGCGACCTATTTGGAGAGATTTGAGAAGATCGCCACGCGGATGGAAAACGCTCGAATAGGAAAAGACGCATAGCGCTGCCCTTTCCTCAATTCGTTGAATGCTCATACCTTGGGTTGGGTATGAGGGGCAAGTCTATGTGCCCCACTTGAGGAGTTTCAGCAAAGATTTTGCCATTGCAGCGCCTCTAAGGCCGGGTGACCCTCTGTTTCAGCGCATAATACGTTCTGCGATGGCCGGGGATAGTCGGTTCAAAATCCGTAAGGTTTTAGCCTTCTCGACCCAGACTTCGGCGCGCTCGCGTTCTAGCCCTGCCAGAACCTCGTTGGCGGCCTGCGCAGCTGTGATTTTACCTGACCCACGCCCGGCAGTCATATCCGTTTCAACCAGCGCCATAATGGCCTCGCAGACATGAATATGCGGTGCGGAAGATTGACATTGATACCGCAGCGCCTTGGTAAAGGACCGTAGCGCAGCCTTGGTGCCGCAATAGGTTGGCGAAGCTGCTTTTGGCGCAAGGGCAAGTCCCGAACCGATATTCACAATCGCTGAGGCCTTGTGGACTCGCAAAATGGGCAGAAAGCCAATCGTCAGGGCAACCAAAGCGGAAAGGTTCAAATCGATTTCGCGGCGCGCCAGCTCGATGAGCCTCGCATTGTCTTCGCTGAAAACATCCATTTCGAATTGCACGGCAGCGTTGTTTATCAAGACATTGATGTCAGGATGGACCGTCGCCACTGTCTTCAAAAGCGCGTCCACCTCCCGGCTTTGAGAGAGATCTGCCTGATAGACCGCAACACGATCTGGATAGGCGACCTTCAGGGCCTCCAAACTATCCAGAGAGCGCCCAACGGCCACAATAGAAGCGCCTTTCTCGATCAGCTGCTTTGACAATTCCAGCCCGATGCCCCGCGCTCCGCCGGTGATCAAGATTTTGCTTGCGTTCAGGTTCATACCACCGCCCCACGCGCTTTGGCCTTCTGAAAGGCCTGATGCCCGTTTTCCAGAGCCGGAAAAATATCAATCACTTCGAAATAGGCTTTGGCAATCAAGGCACTGCTGCGCAGCCGCTCCATGACAAAATAATAGGCCTGCAGATCGCTGGCTTCAAAAACCGCAATATCAGAACAGCGGCCCGCAAAAGCCTCCGCATCGTAAAACCGCATGGTCACACGGTCATCCACCAGCGCCTCACGCAATGATGTATCAGCGATTTCGCCGCGCATATCATCGCTAAGAGACAGCCATTCGGTGGATACTTTGAGCAAAACAAATATCGTCCAGGTCACCTGAAATTCCCTTCTTTTCTTGGTGCCCTATTGATATTGAGTAATTACTCACATTTTCCACTCGCATTGAGATGATCCAATGTCAGCGCCCATAAATCCCAGAAAAGAACCAAAACAGGCGCGGTCCAAAGCCACGTTTGAGGCCATCCTTGAGGCCTCTGCTCGCATTTTGGAAACGGGTGGGCTTGAAAATTTCAACACAAATCGCGTGGCTGAGGTCGCTGGGGTCAGCATCGGAACGCTCTATCAATACTTCCCGTCCAAACAGGCCATTCTGACAGAGATCATTCGTCAGAAACGCAGCTTGCTATTATCGGACCTTCGGTCCGCGACTGCCATGCAAGCCGAAGAGCGCTTTGAAATCACCTTGGATAAGCTGCTGTGGGCCGCGATCCGACATCAACTGCGCTGGCCCAAACTGGCGCAGACCCTGGAATATGCAGAGGCCTTCCTACCGCTCGAGACGGAAACCTCCGAATTAAACCGGGACATTCTGAATGTAGTGTCGGACTTTCTCATTCACACGCAACATCCCAACCCAGAGCAAACGGCCCAAGACCTGATTGCAGCTCTGCGCGGGATGATTGATGCAGCAGGTCTGGCAGGAGAAACCGATCAACAATCGCTTTTCATGCGATGTCAAAAACTGGCGCTGGGGTATTTGACTTAACTCCTGTCCAAACAAAAAAACCCCCGCCGAAGCGAGGGTTCTTCCGAATTGATCTCTGACGAAGCTTAGGAAGCTTCGGAGATGAATTTCACTGCGTCGCCGAAAGACTGGATGGTCTCTGCTGCGTCGTCAGGGATTTCGATGCCGAACTCTTCTTCGAAAGCCATAACCAGCTCTACGGTGTCCAGAGAGTCTGCGCCCAGATCGTCGATGAAGGAAGCGCCTTCAACAACTTTGTCTTCTTCAACACCCAGGTGTTCTACAACGATCTTTTTTACGCGGTCTGCGACGTCGCTCATGTCAATTCCTCATTCGTACTGGCCGCAATGGCCTTTGGTCTTCCGCTCAGCGGATAATCATTTGCCCGTATGGGCGGCTCTTGTTCCGGCTCCCCCGGATACCCGGAAAGCCAGACGGCTCACCCGGAAACTGCGCCGCCTGTAGCATATGATTCCTATTAGGCAAACGCTTTCGCACTGTAATTCCTGAAAGGCTGCTATGAGGTTTTCGCCCCATCTCAGCCCGTCAGCGCTTACAACATGGCCATGCCACCGTTCACATGCAAGGTGGTGCCTGTCACATAGCCCGCTTCATCGCTGGCCAGATAGAGAACCGCCGCTGCGATTTCAGCTGGCGTGCCCATGCGGTTGCTTGGGATTTGCTTGTTGATGGCTTCTTTTTGCTCATCGTTCAGCTTTTCGGTCATCGCAGTGGCGATAAAGCCCGGAGCAACGGCATTTGCGGTGATGCCACGGCTTGCGACTTCGTAGGCAATCGACTTGGTCATGCCGACCATACCTGCCTTAGAGGCCGCATAGTTGACCTGTCCCGGGTTGCCTGTCGCGCCGACGATAGAGCTGATGTTGATGATCCGGCCCCAACGCGCTTTCATCATTGGGCGCATGACCGCACGGCAGAGACGCATCGCGGATGTGAGGTTCACATCAATGACCTGCTGCCATTCTTCATCCGACATACGCATGAAAATCTGGTCTTTGGTGATGCCTGCGTTGTTCACAAGGATATCAAGGCTGCCCATGACTTCGATGGCCTGTTTTGGCAGTTCTTTGACGGCTTCTGCGTCACCCAAGTTGCATGGCAAAACAAAAGCGCGCTCGCCCAGTTCTGCGGCCAGCGCTTCAAGCGGCTCAACACGCGTGCCGGAAAGGCCGACATTTGCGCCCGCTGCGTGCAACGCTTTGGCGATTTCGCCGCCGATGCCACCGGATGCACCGGTTACGAGGGCGGATTTACCTGTTAGATCAAACATTTGAACTCCTGAAATTCAAACTTTTAGAATTTATGCCAGCTTCTCAGCGGCGGCTTTGACATCATCTGGCGTGCCAACGGCAGTGCAGGCAATCGCGCGATCAATACGGCGCACCATGCCGGACAGCGCTTTACCTGCGCCGATCTCATAAATCTCGGTCACGCCTTCACCGGACATCCAAGCCACGGACTCACGCCAGCGGACAGAACCTGTGACCTGCTCAACCAGCAAAGAGCGAATGGTTGTCGCATCCGTCACCGCCTGCGCGCGCACATTGGCCACCAGCGGCACGGCTGGGCGTTCAATGTTCACACCATCCAGTGCCTCGGCCATGACTTCGGCAGCAGGCTGCATCAGAGCACAGTGGAACGGAGCACTCACTGGCAGCAGAACCGCGCGTTTCGCGCCTTTTTCCTTGGCCAGCTCTACCGCGCGTTCGACCGCTTCTTTGTGGCCGGAAACCACCACCTGACCTGGGTCATTGTCGTTTGCCGCCTGACAGACCTGCGCGCTTTCTTCGGCCGCTGCTTCAGCCACTTCGGTCGCGGCTGCGAAATCAAGCCCCAAAAGAGCGGCCATCGCGCCAACGCCTACCGGAACCGCAGCCTGCATTGCCTCGCCGCGGGTGCGCAGCAGGCGCGCGGTGTCAGCAATGCTCAGAGAGCCAGCAGCCGCGAGAGCGGAATATTCACCAAGGGAGTGGCCCGCGACGAAAGAGGCGGCCTCTACAGAAACGCCTTCTGCTTCCAAAGCTTTCATCGCTGCCAAAGACGTTGCCATCAAGGCTGGCTGCGCGTTCTGTGTCAGGGTCAGATCAGCCTGATCGCCTTCCCAGATCAAAGAACTGAGTTTCTCACCCAGCGCGTCATCCACCTCGTCAAAGACAGCCTTTGCGGCTGGATAGGCTTCGGCCAAGGCTTTGCCCATTCCAATTGTCTGCGCGCCCTGTCCCGGAAAAACGAATGCTCGGCTCATGAGAACTCCCAAAATTCTTGCGTTTTATCCGCAATACCGAACCCTGTGCGGGTGTGCAATGTCATTGCGCGTGCCTGCACTGAGTTTCGGTGCCCTCTGCGCTTGCTGTGCGACGTTCACCGCATATCCTGTCCCAAACGGCAAACATGCAACGGGACCCATATTATGGCGCTCACAAACACCCACAAGAGTTACGGCGGCATCGCCAAGGTCTTTCACTGGATGACAGCGCTGCTGATCCTAACGGCCTTTCCACTGGGCATCATCGCCCAGCAGCTTCCTTTTGAAACAAATGATCAACTCGCTCTAAAAGCTACTGTGTTTTCTGCTCATAAAACGATCGGCGTACTGGCCTTCTTCACAGCTTTAATGCGCATCCTCTGGGCCATAACTCAGAAACGCCCAGGCCTTTTGAACGCCGAAAACAAGCTTGAGGCGACCGCTGCGGAAACAGCGCATTGGTTGCTATATGGATCGATGCTGGCAGTGCCATTGACCGGATGGGTACACCATGCTGCCACCGAGGGCTTTGCACCGATCTGGCTGCCATTCGGGCAAAGCCTTCCGCTGGTGCCAAAGTCCGAGGCAGTGGCGAGTGTCACAGCCTCTATGCATTTTCTGCTGATCATTGTGCTTGGACTAACAATCCTTGCCCATATCGGTGGTGCGCTTAAACACTTCGTCATCGACAAGGATCAAACCCTGCAACGTATGTTGCCTGGGCGCGCCCCTCAGGTGGATGTCGAGCCTCACGTGCGCAGCCTACTGCCCCTCAGCGCAGCACTCGCAATCTGGGCCATCGCAATGGTCGCAGGCACTTTCGGAGGTGTCTTCAAATCGCATGACGCGCCGATCGCAACCGTGGCCCTGCAAGAGGTCACATCAGACTGGCAGGTCACTTCCGGAGACCTCACACTGGAAATCACGCAATTTGGTGCACCCGTTGCTGGATCATTTGGCGAGTGGACCGCGCAGATATCCTTTGAAGAGCAAGACATTGACGGACGTCACGGTGATGTAACAGTCGAAGTCGCTATTGGCTCATTGTCATTGGGATCAGTCACGCAACAGGCAATGGGCAATGACTTTTTCAATGTCGCGACCTTTCCAACAGCCACCTTCCAGGCCGACATTCTGTCCGATTCTGATGGCGACAACCAATACATCGCTGAGGGTACGTTGACCCTAAAAGGAGCCACAGTTCCGGTCACCCTGCCCTTCGTGATGGAAGTTGACCAGAACACTGCAACGATGGAGGGCTCTGTTTCACTGGATCGGCAGGACTTTGGTATTGGAGCCAATATGCCTGATGAAACCAACCTCGGATTTGGTGTGGATATTAGCGTGGCGCTTCAAGCTCAGCGCTAAAATTCCCCAAAAGAAGAAAAGCCCGCAGGTCAGAAACCTGCGGGCTTTACAGCGTTTAGGTATCAGATTGATCAGCTTGCGCTGCCGTCTGCTTTCATCGCTTCGATCGAGATCATCACTGGAACTTCATCGCTGACAAAAGGCGCAAACTGACCAAGATTGAAATCTGAGCGCACCAATGTGGTTGTCGCGTCAAAACCCGCCCAAGGCTTGCCTGCCAATGGGTGGTCGCCAACTTGGTTGAGTTTTGCATCCAGAACAACGGATTTGGTTACATCGTTCATTGTCAGATCGCCTGTGATCAGCGCGGTGTTTTCACCGGTCACTTCAATGCTGGTGGAAACGAAAGTTACTAAATCATCGTCTTCCGCACCAAAGAAGTCGGCTGACATGAAGTGGCCAAAGCGCTCTTCCCAACCGGTCAGCATGGATTTCACTGGGAATGCCACAGACACAGACGACGACGCCGGATCTTCCTGATCGAACATGATTTCACCGTCAAAACCAGAGAACATGCCGTAGGTCGTAGAGTAGCCTAGGTGGTTATAAGAAAAGACGATTTGGCTGTGGCTTGCGTCGAGCACATATTTCTCGGCACCTGCGGATGCCATGGATGCTGCGGCCGCCAGGCCAGCTGCGAGTACGAGAGTTTTCATTGGATTGCTCCGTTATCAAAAAGAATACGAAGCAGAGATTGCCCTGTTCGTGCGTGCAATCAATTCGTTGGTTGCCAACAGATATTGTGCAGGGTTGCACAAGAGTTTCTGTTGCCAACCAATTGCTTGACCGAAGTCAGACTGCGGCTTGCAATCTGTGAAACTCAGAAACCAGGGCCTGGCGGGCTGGCTTCTCTAAATGCAGGTCAAACAATGGGTTGGCACGCTCATCCCTCATTGCAGCATCGCTTCCACGCAGGGTCAAAACACTGCCGCGTGGAGCAATATTCTCCAACTTCACTGCTTTCCCGCGGCGCGCGGACATTTTCCATTCTTCCGTCGAGCGGTCAAAGGCCAGCTCTACCGGTTGTCGCACTGTGCCTACGCGCGTCATGGCGACGCCAGAGACGAACAGGGACACACCGATAAGAGCTTTAATGAGAGCCAATGCCTCCGACTCAAATCCAGGAAGGGCCAGCACAGAGATCCCCATCACGCATATTGAGGCCCCAACGGCGACAGCCATTATGCGTTTGAGCCGATCCAAACCCGCTGTGACAAACAACTGCAGGCTGTTGGAGGGAGCGATTTCTATCACCATGATTGACCCGACTTTCTTCCGGATTTACAGACAAGTTCAGCCTGATCAGGAAAAACGGCGCAATTTAGGCAAAATCCTTTGAATTAAGGCGGAAACAGTTTGTTTCGAAAATCAAAAAGGGTTGCTTAACCCCCTTAATTCGTTATACAGCGCCATCCTTTTTGCAATTGTTTAGAACCGCGCAGTCTCTCGTGGGTGAGGCGCAAAAAGGTCTACTGCCTCGCTCTTTGAAATGCGCTTGAAATGAACTGGAGTTCACATGCCACTCTATGAGCATGTTTTCATCTCGCGTCAGGACCTGTCCAACACGCAAGCTGAAGGTCTTATCGAACATTTTGGTTCCGTAGTATCCGACAACGGCGGCTCGCTCGTTGAATCCGAATACTGGGGTGTCAAAACGATGGCCTACAAAATCAACAAGAACCGCAAGGGCCACTACGCCTTCCTGAAAACTGACGCGCCTGCGGCAGCTGTTCAGGAAATGGAACGCCTGATGCGTCTGCATGACGATGTTATGCGTGTTCTGACCATCAAAGTTGACGAACATGCGGAAGGTCCGTCTGTTCAGATGCAAAAACGTGACGATCGCGGCGAACGCCGTGAGCGCCGCAACTGATAGCGCGAAGAAAGGACAGTAAACCATGGCTGCAAAACCATTTTTCCGCCGTCGTAAGGTCTGCCCATTCTCTGGTGAGAATGCGCCTAAGATCGACTACAAGGACACAAAACTTCTGCAACGCTACATCTCTGAGCGTGGCAAGATTGTTCCTTCCCGCATCACTGCGGTTTCCGCGAAAAAACAGCGTGAGCTGGCTCGTGCAATCAAACGCGCGCGCTTCCTCGCTCTGCTGCCTTACGCAGTGAAATAAGGAGATACTGATATGCAAGTTATCCTTCTTGAGCGCGTGGCCAAACTGGGCCAAATGGGCGAAGTTGTAGATGTGAAGCCGGGCTACGCTCGTAACTTCCTGCTGCCACAGGGCAAAGCGCTGACCGCGTCTGAGTCCAATGTTGCACAGTTCGAAGCGCAGAAAGCGCAACTCGAAGCACGCAACCTGGAAACCAAGAAAGAAGCAGAATCCCTGGGTGAGAAGCTGGCTGGCCAGCAGTTCATCGTGATTCGCTCCGCTTCCGATGCTGGTGCGCTTTATGGCTCCGTTACACCACGTGACGCAGCAGAAGTTGCAACCGAAGCAGGCTTCTCTGTTGACCGCAAGCAAATCGTTCTGATCGCACCGATCAAAGAACTTGGCCTGCACAACGTAGAAGTTCGTCTGCACCCAGAAGTCTCTGTTGAAATCGCTCTGAACGTTGCACGTTCCGAAGAAGAAGCAGAACTGCAAGCTTCCGGCAAATCCATTCAGGAACTGGCGGCAGAAGCAGAAGCAGAAGCAGAATTCGAAATCGCTGAACTCTTCGACGATATCGGTTCTGCGGCAGCTGACGACGACAACCTGGTTGAAGACGCCCCTGCTGAAGAAACCGAAGAAGACGCAGAGTCCTAATCGGTTTTACAAGATTGGATGTCGCGCCTCACGCGCGACATCTCATGCAAGCCAACGCCGAAGAACTCGGCATTCTAACAACTTTAAGGCGAAGAATTTGCCCTGACGCCATAATTCAGGCAGAAAGGTTTGCATATAAATGGTCGCCACGGGACGGATTGCGGCTACGCAACCGGTTCGTAATAGTAGTTAGAACCACAGGTGAAGTATGAATAAGATCGATGTTTTGGTTGGCAAAAGGATCCGTGCGCGTCGGCATGCCATGGGTATCAGCCAAACCGAACTCGGCGACGCAATTGGCGTCAAATTCCAACAAATTCAGAAATACGAAACCGGTGCAAACCGTGTGAGTGCGTCCCGTCTTTGGGCCGTTGCTGAGAAGTTGGGGGTAGACGTTGTCTACTTCTTCGAGGGCATTAAGCGCTCCGATGAAAACGCTGAGTTGTCAGATGAACCAATTGACAAGATGGAATTCCTGTCAGACCGTGATGCCATCGAGATGATGGAGCTCTATCGCAAGCTGCCCAATAGCCAGCGAAGTGCAGTTCTGGCATTTATGCGCTCCATGGTTATGGAATCGCAGCAGACAAACTTGAGTGTCGCGAACTCTTAATCGAGACACTCACGCGTGTTTCACACGCACCGGGAGGATAGTTGTTGGATCTTTTCAGCCTGCATGACGCGCCACGTTCAGAAGAGCTATATGCGAGCTATCTGGATGAAGTGTGCGAAACGCTTGGCTTCGACAATGCGGCCTATGCAGGTATCAACCCTGCCGGTGGAACCATGCATGCCTATGTCACCTATAGTGAAGATTGGCAGAACCACTACCAAGATCACGGGCTGCATAATCTCGACCCTACCCTACATTCTGCCATGCGCAGCGTCGCCCCTGTGGATTGGTCGCGCCTGAGCCGCGATACAAATTTTCGCCGTGTTTTCAATGACGCGAGAGATTTCGGCATCAGTGAACGTGGGATCACAGTTCCCATTCGTGGTCCCTACGGGGAATTCGGAATGCTCAGCGTAACGCGCGATTGTTCCAATACAGAATGGAAGAAGCACCGGAACACGGTGATGGTTGAGCTGCAGAAGATTGCAGCCCATGTACATGACCACGTGATGGTCTCCGAACCGATCACACGTTTCCTGAAGCATCCAAACCTCTCCAAGCGTGAGTTGGAAATCCTGCAATGGATCGCGGCTGGCAAATCTCAGCAGGACATTGCGGACATTCTTAACATTTCGAGCCGCACCGTTGAGGTGCATTTGAAATCATCTCGCAGCAAACTCTTTGCACTGACCACAGCCCAGGCCGTTGGGCGCGCGGTAGGTATGGAACTGATCTATCCGAGCTAACACCTCAAAACTTAAATAGAAATTCAAATTGATTCGCTTCACGCCCGGCCCAGATGCCGGGCGCAGTCATGTTTTGCCCCCATCAATCAACTACGGGATTTCCCTAATAGATAAAATTTTCTGAAAGTTTAGCAGTTAACCACGATCAATTTCGCAAGGATGGGGAAAGAGATGATCATTATCGTAGATGGACTGAACAAGCATATGTTCCAGCCCCTGCTGGACGATATGTTCCGCCTTCGCGCCCGGGTTTTCGCCGGTCGTCTGGGGTGGGAAGTGAATATTGAAGACGACAAAGAGATCGACCAATTCGATCATATGGATCCAGGCTATATCATTGGCGTGGATGAAGATATGAACGTGATCTCTTGTGCACGTGTTCTGCAAACCACCGGCCCGCACATGCTGTCAGATGTGTTTAACGCAATCCTGTGCGGTCAGGATCCGGTGCGCAGCCCGAACATCTGGGAAAGCACACGTTTCTGCGTCGATACGCAGCGTCTGAAAGGCGAAAAGAGCAAACACACGGTTTCCACGGCAACCTGTGAACTGATGCTGGGCATTCTGGAATATGCGCAGGATAACGGTATCACAGATATTGTCACCGTGATCGACCCAGTGATGGACCGCGTGCTGAAGCGCTCCAACAATGCGCCGCATGGCTACGTGGGTGAGACCGTGCCGATGGGTAAGGTGAAAGCACTTGCCGCCCTTCTGGACTGTACAGACGAACGCATTGCCAATGTTCGTGAATTTGCTGGCATCGATGGCGAAATCTTCGTTTCAGAAGAAGAAGCGCTCAAAAAACTGGAACTGCGCCAGATCGCACAAGAAATGTGCCTCGCTGCCCTGCCCGACAATGAGCTTGATCTGGAAGCGATCTCAAAGCCAGGCGCCAGCCTGACGGACCTGCGAGAATACTGCTTTGACCAATTGGCGAAAGCGGAAACCGAAGCAGAGATGTCTGCAGCAGTTGCTCTGATGGAGATGCTCTCGGACAAAATCGGTGCCTCTGATGCCGAAGAGCTGCAGCGCCTGGCGCGTAAACTTCCACGCTCTGCAGAGGAAACGCGGGCGAAGCTCACCCGCTCTGCCTAAACAAACACATGGCGACGCGCCCCTCGTGCGCCATGGAGTTGAAGACTGTCTGCGCTGTCGCTGGCTGCGCATACAAATGACTTGCGAATAACCGCTCAATCATCCCCTGAGCGGGTTGCGCTCCCCAACGGCGCAACATACCGGAGGCTGCCAAAACTCCTGGCAGCCTCCAACTGTTTCCACAAAACAAACCGCCTTTCGGCAGTAGGTATCGGTGGGTTTACCTGGAATTGCCCTGAATCAGCGCTTTTTGCTTGGTCATTTCAGCCACAAGAAAACGCACAAATGTCATCACACGCACCGAACTGCGCAAATCCGGGTGTGTTAAAACCCATCCGGGTCGCGATGAAACCGCGCCTGTGCCGGGAACGCGTTGGAGCCCCTCGAGCGTGTCCGCAAAAAAACAGGGCGAGACGATCATGCCCATCCCAGCCTTTGCCGCCTCGGCCTGATCCAGCATATCTGGGATTTGGTGCTTTACATCAGCATCAGGGAACGGCCCGCTTTTGACCCAACCATGGCTGGGATCAACAACGCCGCGGCCGATCCAGTTGGCATTGGTCTGATTGCCGTCAAACCAATGCGCGGCAATGTAATCTGGCGCTGCATAAGCGCAATCCACGAAATCAGGCAATCGTCGCCCCACCAGATTGCCGTTTGGATCAAATTCTGAACGGAAGGCTACATCTGCAGCCCCCCTCATCAAATCCTCGATTGAAAAACTCGAATTCAAAAGAATTTCGATGCCCGGGTATTGCTGACAAAACTTCGAAATAAGCGGCATCAGCATGTGCTGCGACAACAGCGGCGGCGAGGTCACACGGATCTGACCAACCAAGGCGGAATCCAAACTGTTCGCAGTACGCTGAAGTTCCACAACACCGCCCTCGACCCGCTCCGCTTTGGCAAAAATCTGTTCCGCCATAGATGTCGCCAACATGCCATCTCGTGACCGGGTAAAAAGCACTGCACCCAAGCTGGTTTCCAGATCCGTCAAATGCCGCGACACGGTCGAGTGGCTCATGCCCAACTCGGCTGCCGCCCCGCGAATAGAGCGCTCACGGAACAGGGCCAAAAAAACCCGGATGTCGTTCCAATCCAACTGGGCCATCAAAGTTCCTTTCAGGGGGTGGTCGATTTCTGCACCATATCCCCCCATTTCTCGCAGTTCCATTTCATTTTTGACGGGATTAACTGAAGGGGACACAAGGATTGGAACAGTAAATGACCGAGAAAATGAACCGGACGGAATTCAAGGAAACCATCAATGCCGCTAAAGAACGCGTCTGGGAGCTCCTGTTTCGCGAATATGGAGAGATCCACGTTCATAACCCAACGATGGTCAGCTCAAATTACTTAAATGGCGGCAGCAAAGGCGAACTCGGTGCCGTCAGACACTGTAAATTCAGCGACAAGCTTTTTCTGGATGAAAAGATTGATGAAGTGAACGGAACCCATAGCTTCAAAGTCGTTGTAATTGAACATAATTTGCCGTTCGTGAAACATATGTCGGCGATCTATGAGCTGTCATCATTCGACGATGAAACCACCGAATTGAAGATGACCTCGTTCAATTCCTTTTCGCCGAATTTCATGAAGTACCTGATGCGCGGCCAAATGGCGAAGTCTCTGCGCAAACATCTATTCGGCCTGAAATACTACGCTGAAACGGGCAAAACCGTGAACAGTGACACCTACGATAAGGTCCACCAGACCTACGCCTGCCCCCCAAAAACGCATCACCTGACGCCGAGTCCTTAACCGGCGAGCGGCGCTAAAATTTTACCAACTCGCAATCCATGATTGGCGACCCGAGAAGGGTGCCAAAACCTTAAGGAGAAATAATATGACCACTGAAATCACCCTATCCCCTGATGCCCGTATTGAATTCGGTTTTGGCACTGTAAAGGCAGAAAAAACAGAGTGGATGTATGGCGAATACTTCCCATATATGGCGCCGGCCATGGCCGAGCATCAATTGAACATTCTCGCAGGCTTCAGGGTGATCGCCACCAATTTCGCGGGTGGCACGCCAACCACCGGAAGCATCGCAAGCTGGCCTTCAGCAAACCATCGTGCCGCGCTGCACAATGACCCGAGGTTCTTGAAGATCCAGCCGGCACGCGACGCCGCGATGGAGTTTTTGTCTGGTGGTCATTTGTTTGAATCGATTGATGATCTGATCACATTGAACACCGATGCTGACTATGCCTTTATCATTTCCGCTGATCCGAGCATTTCCGAAGATAACATTTTTGCTCTCCCGCTTACGGATGATAGCCCGGAACAATCCTACGCAGGAAAATTCCTTATGCTACGTCCCTGGAGCGAAGCCTCTGATGAATTGCTGAAATCTAATCCGGCTACGGCAGAAGTGTTTCGCGTGCGGTTTAGCCCCTCAGCCAGATAGCTCACCGACTGCCATGGCTGTCGGTGTCTTACGACGGTATCACCAGATACCTTCAAACAAAAAGGCCACCCAAGTGGGTGGCCTTCTCTTAACCGATTGACGGTCGAAGATTTACTCTTCTTCCAGCGCTTCAACAGCTTTCTGCAGATCGTCTTTAGAGACTTCTTTCTCAGAAACTTCTGCCAGTTCAAAGACATAGTCGACGACTTTGTCTTCAAACAGTGGCGCGCGCAGCTGCTGCTGCATCTGTGCGTTTTGCTGAACAAACTCAAAGAACTGACGCTCTTGACCAGGGTACTGGCGCGCCTGGTTCATGATCGCTTGGGTCATTTCAGCGTCGGTCACTTCGACCTCTGCTTTCTGGCCCAGCTCTGCAAGCAAGAGGCCTAGACGCACGCGGCGCTCTGCCAGTTTGTTGTGCTCTTCAGTTGGCTCGATCTTATCGTGATCGTGGCCTTCCACTTCTGGGTTCTCTTCATGCCACAGCTGATGCGCGATTTGACCTGCTTCAGCTTCCACCAAGGAAGGTGGCAGATCGAAGGAGACTTTCTCGTCAAGCGCATCCAGAAGCGCACGCTTCTGAACCTGACGGGAGGCACCGGCGTATTCTGCTTCCAGACGCTCAGCAACTTGGCCCTTCAAGCCAGCCAGATCTTCTGCGCCGAATTTCTTCGCCAGCTCGTCATCGATCTCTGCCGCAACAGGTTCTTTGACTTCTTTGATCACACAAGCAAACACAGCTTCTTTGCCCGCGAGATGCTCTGCTTGATAGTCTTCAGGGAAGGAAACAGTAACGTCCTTCTCTTCTTCTACCTTCACACCAACCAGCTGCTCTTCAAAGCCCGGGATGAATTGACCGGATCCCAGAACCAGAGGGAAGTCGTCGCCTGCGCCGCCGTCAAATGCTTCGCCGTCGATTTTACCAACGAAATCCATGACAACCTGGTCGCCGTCTTTCGCTTTGGAACCTTTGCGACGCGCTTTGAAGTCCTGTGCTGTTTCAGCAAGGTTTGCCAGCGCTTCATCAACGTCCGCATCAGCTGCTTTCACAACCATTTTCTCCAGAGAGATAGACTTCAGGTCTACTTCTGGAATTTCTGGCAGAGCTTCGTAAGACATCTCGACGTTCACGTCGTCGCCTTCTTTCCACTCTTCGCCGTTTTTCATTTCGACTTTTGGCTGCAGTGCAGGACGGTCGCCGGACTCTTCAAAGTGCTTGTTCATCGCACCGTCTACGGCTTCTTGCATTGCTTCACCCAGCAGGCGCTGACCGAATTGCTTTTTCAGCAGAGCCATAGGCACTTTGCCTTTGCGGAAACCTTTCATTTCGATTTCCGGCTGTGCTTCAACCAGCTTTTCATTGACTTTTTCGTCCAGCTCAGCGGCGGTGACAACGATATCGTAACCGCGCTTCAGGCCTTCATTCAGGGTCTCGGTGACCTGCATTGTGGCATCCTTCTTAAAGTGGGGCGCATGTTTTCGCCGCAGCCTAATAAATCAGTCGCCCTAATAGGGCTTCAAAGCCATCGGTGCAAGGCGAATGTGCTGGGTTTCTTCGCCTCAAAAGCAGCGCAAGCGAGGGATCGCTGGCTTAATTTAAAGGCGTTGCGTTCAGAAGCCCTTCAAATGAACCAAGAGCGCCTAGAAATTCAGAGAAATGTATAGGCTGCACACAACTTAAACTTGCCAGAATTCACACAACAGGATACTGCGAAAACAATTCCATTTCTGAACATACGCATAGTTCAATAACTGATTTTAGTAAGGCATTGGAGACCGGCATGCGCGTTGCGGCTGCACTTGTGTTTATCCCCTCATTTTTGATGTCAGCATGTTCGCTGGGAACGCCTTATGTCGATGGATATAATGAGAAAAACAGCTCTCACAGCCTACCCTTCGTTGCTGAACTGAACGCATCCACAGCCACAGCGCTGACAACGACGCCAACGGAAAGCTCTGCCAGCATGGAGGGGACGTTCTACGTCACCTCAACAAGTTTCCGAAATGTCCACGGCATCGCAGGTCAGATCGACATGGAAGCCAATTTCGCGGCCGGTACTGTCAGCGGTAAGATGACAGAGTTTGTCGAAGTTCAACCGACTTCGACCTCCACCCGCCTGATCGGCAAAGATATGTTTGGCGAAATCAACTACGCAGGCACGATCAATATCGGAACCGGCTCTGGGGATGATATCTCAGCAACGGGTTCTGGGCGGATGCGGACCACAAACGGAACCACCTACTCGACCACAACGACCATGAATGGTGATTTCTATCGTCGCCCAAGCTCTGCATTGGCAGCAGCGGGCGGGATCACAATGACCGGCAATCCGGGCGCGACCGCAGAAACAGGCACGGGCTCATATTTCGTGACAGAATAATCATGAGCGCGGGCACCAATGTGTCTATTCACCTGAATACGATCGCCGCTCTACGCAAAGTATCCCTTTGTCTTGGTGCTTTCTTTTTCGCCTCCCCACTTTGCGCGATGGATCAGGGTTTGGTGTCTCAGCATATTCAGCTGGCACAGGACGACCTCGGAAGCGGTAAGTGGGAAAGGTCCCTCGCCCGTTTTCGCTGGCTATTGCTGGAAAGCGATCCTGATCCCCAGCACATGGTTGCCTATCAAAACACCATCGCATCGATCACTGCTGAACATCCGCTCCGCTTTGGCGTCAGCGGAGCAATTTTGCCATCTTCAAACATTGCGAAGGCCAGCAATCACTCGGTGTTTTCGACCGAATTTGGTGATTTTTACATCGACTCCTCAGAAGACCGAAAAAGCGGCATCGGATTGCAGCTTGGCGTCTCTGCCACCTACAGCGTTCCCTATGCGCGCGGCAGAAGTGTGTTTGTCACCGGAGCGAGCTCGGCCAGTCACTTCAAGCAAAAAGACCTTCAGGTCGCCCAGGCGGGCATCTCGATTGGGCATGAATGGCTCTCTGCTGGTCGGCAATTTCGTGTAACGCTGTCGCACAATGCCTTTGCCTACCGCGAAATCGAAGGCCGAGATGACCCTGATTTTGCCTCTGACGCTCTGTCATTTGATAGCTACCATCGCATTAACCCCAATTTTTCGGTGCGCGGTCAGATCGCCCTCCAGGACGCAAACTATGCCGAACGGGACTACAATGACGGTCTGCACAAATCCATTTCGATCACGCCAAAAATTGATCTGAACACGCAGAACGCTCTTTCGATCAAAATAGGGCTGCAAGATGTGGATATCGACGCCAAACACCTCTCGTTCTCAGGAAAATCCATCGGGCTATTCTGGGATCGAACCGAACAAAACGGCATACGTTGGGGTCTTGGCATCGAGCAACATTGGCGCGAATTTGACAGCCGCTTCCCGGCCCTGAGCTACAATCGAGCAGATCATGTCACAGATCTTGTTTTGAGCGTCTCTCATCCACGGATCAAAATCAAAGACATGACACCACGGCTGCGCTGCACCCTGCGCGATCATGGTTCCAATGTTGCGCTTTATGATTACAAATCAACAGATTGCAGCGTTTCTCTGAACTACCAGTTCTGAGTTATTAGAAGGTTTCAAACTGAGGAAAAGTGGTGCGGGTGAAGGGACTTGAACCCCCACGCCTTGCGGCGCCAGAACCTAAATCTGGTGCGTCTACCAATTCCGCCACACCCGCATCCGGTTGAAACGACTCTCTTGCCGTTTCGTCCGGCGTTCCTAGCAAAGGTCTGAGCGGGATGTAAGAGGAAAAATGCAGCTTAAAGCCCAAGATCGCGAAAGACTGCTGGAAGCTGTTCTGGAATGTCTTCAGCAATCAACGCCGGTCCAAATTTCAGTGCACACTCCACATGCAGCCAGGCCGCCGTTTCTGCGGCCTGCATTGGTTCAAATCCACGTGCAAGGAGCCCTGTGATAAACCCGGTCAAGACGTCGCCCGATCCGGCGGTCGCAAGCCAAGGGGCTGAACGTTCATAAAGTGCAGAATGAATGGAACATCTTCCCTCAGGATCCGCGATCACGGTTGCCGCGCCTTTGAAGAGCACAACACACCCTGCCCGCTTCGCAGCCTCGCGGGTTGCATCGACTTTAGAATAGGCTGGGCCTTTCGTGGGGACCTCATTCAATTTCTCGGAAATATCCGGGAACAGCCTCGCGAACTCGCCTCCGTGAGGAGTGAGAATGCATTCGTTGTGTAGCATCTCAAACAAGGCATCTGGCTCATCTACGAAGGCTGATAGTGCATCAGCGTCTAAAACCGTTGCCCGCGCCTGTTTCAAGGCTGCACTTACCAAAGGCTTTGCCCGATCAAGACCTAATGCGGGTCCAATGCAAAGTGCGTTGATGCGTTTGTCATCGAGCGCTTCTTCAAGCGCGGAAGCATCTTCGATCTCTTTCAGCATGATTGCAGTCAGCTGTGCCGCTGCTTCCCGAAGCGCTTCATCTGTAACACCAAGAGTGACAAGACCAGCACCAATACGCAGCGCGCCTCGGGCCGCCAACCGTGCTGCGCCTGTTTTACCGGTGGAGCCTGATAAGATTAGAGCGTGACCGTGAATGAATTTGTTGAACTGTGCAGCCTTTCCAATTGAAACTTTGGGTTCAGTTATTAGATTCACTTTTCTCGCTACCCGCTTGCCAACCGTCAAATTTCTTTGGCTTGGCGAGCTATCAAAATCTGACAAACTCGCCTCTTTGCCCGTCACAAGCCCGATATTTTTGACTACGAGCCTTCCCGAAGGCCAATCGTTATCACCTAGAAAGTGCCCAAGTTTTCCGCGATGAAAACTGACAATAAGGTCAGCCGGAAATCTACCTTCCCAAATTGAACCTTCCACGTCTCGTCCATCCGAAACCTGAAGGTACATATCACTGAGAAAGTCTGAATCAATTGCGAAACTTCTGCCACTATCGCTGCAAACTCCAGTGGGAATATCCACGGCGACAAACCTGCTTCCAAAGTCCCAATAATGTGTTTGTGCCAAGTCCTCAAAAAACAGCAATGCCTCAGACGAACGGGTTAATCCGGTTCCAAATAAAGCGTCTATGAATAACTCCGGCGGCACATCCTTACGAAACAGGTTCCAAAGTAGCTTCTGTGCAACAACATCCAGCACAGGGAACGAAAGCTGTGATGCGTCGCCAACTTCCATCCAGCGCTCAAAATTCACCCGCGCATCTGGTGGCAGCTTCTCAGCATCCCCATACAGAAACACCTCTACCGCCCAACCCCGCTCCGAAAGCAATCGCGCCACAACAAACCCGTCACCGCCATTGTTGCCCGGACCACAAAGCACCACTGCCCTTTTCTGTTTGGCAGAAATACCTTGGGGTGAGGCCTCTGGCCGAGGAGCAGCGCCCCTCTCACCCGCGTTGTCATCCAGCTCCGGCCATTCCTCAAAAATGGCCTCCACCACCCCCTGCCCGGCGCGCTCCATCAGTTCCAATCCGGTCACTTCACCGGAATCAATTGCCGCTTGTTCAATGGCGCGCATTTGGGCAGCAGTCAGGAGTTCGGTCATCTATTCACCTAATGCGATTCAATTCAGCACAATTTGACGGCAAATTGCCTATTTTTTAAGCATCACTTGCAATTCCCCTACGCAGGTAGGTTCCGCGTCATCTTACCCAATTGAGGCCGCTGCGCGAAAGTGGGATCAGCACAATCAAGTATTTTTCAGGTGAGGAGTCCCCGATGAAAAAGATCGAAGCGATCATCAAGCCGTTCAAATTGGACGAAGTGAAAGAAGCCCTTCAGGACGTTGGCGTTCAGGGTCTTTCTGTGATCGAAGTGAAAGGCTTTGGTCGCCAAAAGGGCCACACAGAACTGTACCGCGGTGCAGAATATGTTGTGGACTTCCTGCCTAAGGTCAAAATCGAAGTCGTTCTGGACGACGATCTGGTGGATCAAGCCATCGAAGCGATCGTTGACGCGGCCAAGACAGACAAAATCGGCGACGGCAAAATCTTTGTCAGCACGATTGAACAAGCCATTCGCATCCGTACCGGTGAATCCGGTTCTGACGCCCTCTGATTTCAAAATCACAAACCCACACCATTATCTGTAACCGAAAGGGATAAGAGAATGAGCGCAGACGCAGTTCTCAAGCTGATCAAGGACGAAGAAGCGGCATATGTCGACATTCGTTTCACTGATACACGCGGCAAACTTCAGCACGTAACAGTAGACGTCGACCTGGTCGACGAAGACTTCCTGGAAGAAGGCTTCATGTTCGACGGTTCCTCCATCGCGGGCTGGAAATCCATCGAAAACTCCGACATGAAACTGATCCCAGACACAACGTCTGCTTATGTGGATCCGTTCTACGCGGAAAAAACAATCTGCATCCACTGTTCCATCGTTGAGCCTGACACAGGTGAAGCATATGAGCGTGACCCACGTTCCACAGCGCAGAAAGCAGAAGCATACCTGAAGTCTTCCGGCATCGGTGACGCGGCTTACATGGGCCCAGAAGCAGAATTCTTCCTGTTTGACGACGTGCGCTTCTCCAACTCCATCAACAAAGTATCCTACGAAGTTGATGCACAGGATGCGTCCTGGAACACCGACACAGAATACGAAATGGGCAACACCGGTCACCGTCCAGGTGTCAAAGGTGGTTACTTCCCAGTAAACCCAATCGACGATGCACAAGACATTCGTTCCGAGATGCTTTCCACCATGAAGCGTCTGGGCATGAAAGTGGACAAGCACCACCACGAGGTTGCGTCCTGTCAGCACGAGCTGGGCCTGATCTTTGACAGCCTGACCAAACAAGCGGACGAGCTGCAGAAGTACAAGTACGTGATCCACAACGTGGCACAGTCTTACGGCAAATCTGCAACCTTCATGCCAAAGCCAATCGCAGGCGACAACGGCACAGGTATGCACGTGAACATGTCCATCTGGAAAGATGGTAAGCCACTGTTCGCTGGTGACAAATATGCGGATCTGTCTCAGGAAGCTCTGTACTTCATCGGTGGTGTTCTGAAGCACGCGAAAGCGCTGAACGCCTTCACAAACCCATCCACCAACTCTTACAAGCGCCTGATCCCAGGCTTCGAAGCTCCAGTTCTGCGCGCATATTCTGCACGCAACCGCTCTGGCTGTGTTCGTATCCCTTGGACAGAATCTCCAAAAGCGAAGCGCGTTGAAGCTCGTTTCCCTGATCCATCTTCCAACCCATACCTGTGCTTCGCAGCACTGCTGATGGCTGGTCTGGACGGCATCACAAACAAGATCGATCCGGGCGAAGCCATGGACAAGAACCTCTACGACCTGCCTGCGGAAGAACTCGCAGACATCCCAACAGTCTGTGGTTCCCTGCGCGAAGCTCTGGACGAGCTGCAGAAAGACATGGACTTCCTGCTGGCTGGTGACGTCTTCACCAAAGACCAGATCGAGGGCTACATCGAGCTTAAGATGGAAGAAGTTGAACTGTACGAGCACACCCCACACCCAGTGGAATTCGGCCTGTACTACAGCTGCTAATCTTAGCGATAAGACCTACGGAAAAGGCGCTCTTTGGGGCGCCTTTTTTGTTGCCCGATTTTTTTAGAGCATGTCTTTGTCATATAAATTTCATTTGCCAAAAGGGAAAAATCCAGAGATCGTCTGCCGGTTTTATAGAAGCTTTCCGATGACCAACCGATCTGCCCTTCCGTTTTTACTGCTGCTTTTTACCAACACGCTCTGTAATTCGATGATCGTACCTTACATGGGGTTTTTCATCGTCGAGGGACTTGGAAAACCGCCTTGGATTATGAGCGTCTATGCCTTGATTGGCATTTCGCTTACGATTGTGATGAACCGTCAAATAGGCAAACGGTTGGATGCTGGCCATCGAGTATTTCCATTGGTGGGCGTTGCTGCCGCAGGATTTGCTTTAGCGACTTTAAGCCTTGCATTGTTCCCGATATTCCCTGTGGTCATGACGCTTGGGGTTCTCGGATTTGCGATTTCCTCTAGCGCTGTATCCACAATGTTCACCTTTGGTCGCGCCTTTGCCAGTGAACGCGGATTTGACGCAACGCGGTTCAATTCTTTTATGCGCGCCACAACTTCGACCGGGTGGATGATCGGACCTGCGGTCTCCTTTATGGTCGCTGATCAAATCGATGAAACAGCGGTGTTTAAAGTGGCCTTCGCCCTAGTTGTGGTTTGGGTCGGTTTGTGGCTGCGCATTGTTCCGCGAGATATGAATGCGCTTGGTAAAGACAATCTAGGCGAAGACCATCAAACAGGCCGCAACTTCGGGCTCTGGTTGGCAATCTGTGTCTGCTTCTCACTGTCTCTCGCACATTCGATGACATTTCAGGCCCTACCTTTGTTCTTTGTGCAGGAAGTCGGCCTACCCACCTACGCCCCCGGCACACATTTTAGTATTAAAACCTTTGTCGAAATTTTCGCTATTCTTTCAACGCCTTGGTTGATTCAAAAGTTCGGGATGCGAAACACGCTAATGGCAACTGTGGCATTAGGAGCGATCACAATTCAATTGTTGGCAGCCGTTACGACTTTCCCGCAGATGATCTTAGGCGCAGCTTTGGAAGGGCTTTACTACGGCCTTTACGCGAACCTCTCGATCAGCTTTGTGCAGAGCTTTGCAGGTGGACGGGTTGGACATGCAACGGCCATGTATTGGAATGCGATTATGGGTACAGGTATTCTCGCCGGTCCGCTGGTGGGAGGGATTGCACAATTGCATAGCTTTCATCTTGCTGTTCAGGTCGCGAGCATATGGGCAGTTGTGTCTCTTATTGTACTGCTATTGTCGCGCGGCCGAGGGCCCTCAGAAGTGCAATCAACGACATGAGCGATACCAAGTTGGCGAAGCTTGACGATTGGAAGGTCGAATTAAGACTCTATCACCCCAGCTTTATCTTCTATTTCGGCAGCAGCCTCTTTGAAACAGGCAACACTCAAGGTTTAAAAACTTTTTATTATCAGAAAGATATCAACTAATTTTCATTCAGTAATAGTCAGCTAAATAGTCAAAATTACACAATCGGGACAATCCTGTTGCGATCCCCACAAATCGAAAGTTGCATCGTCCTCACCCTCTCTCACCATCCCGTGACATCCTCGTAACCTCTCTTGGGTTTTTCTGCGCCATGTCCCAAATTGGCTGGGTATTGGCGAAAGGACCCCTTCGAGCATGACAACCGAACGCATCACCTTCACCGGCCACAGCGGCGAGAAGCTGGCGGCGCGGCTTGACCTGCCGGATGGCCCACATCTGGCCACTGTGCTGTTTGCGCATTGCTTTACCTGTTCAAAAGACATCCCTGCCGCGCGTCGGATTGCCGGTCGTTTGGCCGCGATGGGCCTAGCCGTGCTGCGCTTTGACTTTACTGGCCTTGGCCACTCAGAAGGCGAGTTTTCAAACACCACCTTCACTTCCAACGTTTCTGATCTGCACGCGGCAGCAGCTTATTTGGCCGATCGTGGGATGGCACCGGATATGCTGATCGGGCATTCCCTTGGTGGTGCGGCGGTCCTGCGCGCTGCAGGTGATCTGCCAAGCGTGCGCGCCGTTGCAACCCTTGGCGCGCCCTTTGATCCTGAGCATGTGACCCATAACTTTGACAGCGCGCTTGAAACAATCGGCAGCGATGGGCAGGCCAAAGTTTGTCTCGGTGGTCGTCCCTTCACGATCCGCAAGGAATTTGTCGAGGATATCTCTGCCCAAAATCTTGCACCGGCCATCAACGATCTGCGCCGCGCGCTCTTGATCTTACATGCGCCACTGGATGACGTCGTGGATATCGAAAACGCTGCGCAGATTTTCAGTGCCGCGAAACATCCTAAGAGCTTTGTCACTCTGGATGATGCCGATCACCTGATCAGCCGCCCTGAGGATGCGGAATATGCTGCCGAAGTTATTGCGGCCTGGGCGGCACGCTATATGCATCTTGCACCACCTGCCCCGCCGATTGGTGCGCCGGAAGGCGTTGTCCGGGTCTCAGAGGCGGACGCAAATGGGTTCCTGCAAGACGTGAACTCTGGCCCCTTCCATCACACTCTGGCGGATGAACCGCTGGCCTATGGCGGCACCAACAAAGGCATGACACCCTATGGGTTCCTGTCCTCAGGTCTGGGCGCCTGTACCTCGATGACGATCCGCATGTATGCCCGCCGCAAAGGCTGGCCGCTGGATCATGTCTGGGTCGATGTCTGCCACAATAAGGTGCATGCGCAGGATGCGGGTACGCGTTCTGGCGAGCGGATCGATAGTTTCAAACGGGTGATCCATCTGACCGGAGCACTGGATGCTGAGCAGAGAGTGCGGCTTTTGGAAATCGCCGACAAATGCCCGGTGCATCGCACGCTTGAGAAATCAAGTGAGGTGATTACGGAACTGGCAGAGGATTAAGGGGCGTTGCCCCTCTGCGCTGCGCGCATTCACCCCTGAGTATTTGTACAAAGGTGAAGCTTATGGCGTATTGATTGTGCCATCGGTTATGGCACCAGATGCTCCAATAAAGCGGAGATGGCCGGGTTTTTGCATCATGTCGTAGCACGTCCAATGGTCACTCGGCGGCCAGACGCTGCAATATTGATCGCCACGCACCTCCCATTGGCCGTAACTGGCACGACCGGCAACATATTCTGTCGATCCATCTTTAGAAAAACTCTGTGACGCTCTGGCATATTTAAGAGTCACACCACTCAGAGCGCCCTTGATCTCGTCGCCGGTCATTGCCGACCAGTCTTCTGCTGCGGCTGGTGCAGCCAAAGCCAATAAAAAAAGGGATATACGTGCGATCATAGCCAATGTTGCCTTGTTCCAATGTGCCACGCAGTCTATACGACGCGCGACATGCATTGAGAACACAAGGTTGTGACATGATCCCACGCTATTCCCGCCCTGATATGGTTGCCATCTGGTCGCCAGAAACAAAGTTCAAAATCTGGTACGAGATCGAAGCACACGCCTGTGACGCGCAGGCTGATCTGGGTGTGATTCCGCGTGAAAATGCAGACGCAGTTTGGAAAGCCAAAGACGTAGACTTTGATGTGGCACGCATCGACGAGATCGAAGCTGTCACGAAACACGACGTCATCGCCTTCCTCACCCACCTTGCGGAACATGTTGGCTCTGAAGAAGCGCGTTTTGTGCATCAGGGCATGACTTCTTCTGATGTTCTGGACACCTGCCTGAACGTGCAGCTGGTGCGTTCTGCGGATATCCTGATCAAGGATATGGAAGGCCTGCTGGCTGCGCTGAAAAAACGCGCAATTGAGCATAAAGACACTGTGCGCGTTGGTCGCTCGCACGGCATCCACGCTGAACCAACCACAATGGGTCTGACATTCGCGCGTTTCTACGCGGAAATGGACCGAAACCTTAATCGTCTGAAAGCAGCCCGCGAAGAAATCGCAACCGGCGCGATCTCCGGCGCGGTTGGTACCTTCGCCAACATCGACCCAGCAGTGGAAGAGCATGTTTGTGAGAAACTGGGCCTCAAGCCAGAACCGATTTCCACTCAGGTGATCCCGCGTGACCGTCATGCCATGTTCTTTGCTGTGTTGGGTGTGATTGCTTCTTCCATCGAAAACGTCGCAATTGAAATCCGCCACATGCAGCGCACTGAAGTGCTGGAAGGCGCTGAATTCTTCTCTATGGGCCAAAAAGGCTCTTCTGCGATGCCGCACAAAAAGAACCCTGTTCTGACAGAAAACCTGACAGGTCTGGCGCGTCTGGTCCGCTCTGCTGTGATCCCGGCGATGGAAAACGTCGCCCTGTGGCACGAGCGTGACATTTCCCACTCTTCTGTTGAGCGCGCGATTGGTCCAGATGCTTGTGTGACTTTGGACTTCGCCTTGGCGCGTCTGACTGGTGTGATCGACAAGATGCTCGTGTTCCCAGAGAACATGCTGGACAATATGAACAAGTTCCCAGGTCTGGTGATGTCCCAGCGCGTGCTGCTGGCTCTGACCCAAGCTGGCGTGTCCCGTGAAGACGCTTACGTCATGGTGCAGCGCAACGCGCTGAAAGTTTGGGAATTCCGCACAGACTTCCGCGAAGAGCTGCTGGCGGACGGCGATGTCGTCAAAGCTCTGGGTGAGGAAGGCATCAACGAGAAGTTCAACATGGACTACCACACCAAACACGTCGACACGATTTTCAAACGCGTCTTTGGTGAGTAATCCTTAGCTTAAGTGAATATAAGAAAGGCCCGTGCATTCGCCGGGCCTTTTTCTTTTGATATCAAGACGTTCTATCGCAATTCAGCGGCGGCCAGGATCGGTCCAAAACCTTTGCGTTGAACAATCACGACCACTGGCGCATCGCCGGGGACATTTGCGGTCAGGGTTTTCGCGCGTCGCGCGTTCCAGTCGCCAATCGTTTCCCAATGGGTGACGATATTGTGGTAATCCAGCGTCCGGCCCGCGTTTTCGCCACGGCGAATGTTGCGTGTTTCTTTCTTGGAATAGCGCACCAATTGCACGACCATCGGATCGCGCTGGTTGCTCTCGCTATCCAGTTTGATTGTCAGACGATCCCCGTTGCGTGTGATCGCCAGATCGATGTGAGCGCCGTCTGACCTATGTTTTGCAAGGTTTTTGCGCACCTCAGACGGGCGATTGCCAACCACGTGATCTACACCACCAATCACCATCTGTGGGGTATAAATCGAACGTTTCTGAGCTGCCTGTGCATACCCGCGCTGTCGTTTGGTATAGGCGGGGCTCGCAAAATCATCTTTCCAGCCGATATAATCCCAATAATCCACATGCAACGCCAAGGCGATGATATCATCGCGGCCCACGAGTTCTTTACCAAAATAGGCATCTGCGGGCGGGCAGCTGCTGCAGCCCTGCGAGGTATAGAGTTCAACAACAACCGGGTGCTCACCGGCATTGGCTAAAGAGCCGAAAACGCTGGCCATTGAAAACGCCGCGATCCCAACCCATCGCTTAAATGCTGTCATCCCAAAACCTTCCACAATTATGGTGTTTCTCATGCTTAGAACGAAAGGTGATGAAACGCCAATCAACGAATTGCGAGGAGATGTTAGAATTAATTTGAGATGACATCGGCGCCTATTGGGATGCAAAATCACCAAACAACCACCATGCTATCTGACATTGATGCAAATTTTACATTCACCTGATTCAAGAGATAACGCTTTATGACTGAGACCACCAAAACACCACAATGTTGGGCTTGCGGCACCGACCTTAAGTCAATCGATCAAAAAGCCTGTCAAAATTGCGATCGCTGGCAAAAACTTCCATGGAAATACATCACAATTTCAAACTCTGCTGTCGCAGTGATTGCTGCCATAATCAGCACCGGGGTTGCGATCATGGCTGTGAGGTCAGATTACATCGAAAAAAGTAACTTCAATTACATATTCGCAGGAAGGTCCATCATTGAAGCAAGCGGAAACCTTGGAATCCGCGTACAGAATTATAGCAAGAACAGCTTTACGACTGCCGATTCAGCTTCCTGCGTTTTGCTTGGCAACAAAAACCAAACTTATGATCTGAAACTGCCAGACCGATGGCGTTTCTTTCCCGCTGCCATGAGTTCGGAGGTATCCGATCGGTATTTTGTTCCAGACGGTCAAGTGACACTGGCAAAAGGCGAAGTTTATAAGTGCACCATTGAGCTTGAAAATATCAACGGTTTCAAATCATTGGCCAAATTCACTGCGGAGGTATACTAAGGCCAATAGCGCCCGGTTCACAATCAGGCGTGCCCAAGGCACAGAGCTTGATAGCGCTCATTGTGCGTCTAGGATCGGTCTCAAACGGTTTTCGAGCTCGCGTTGCACCAAAGGCCCTGCGATGCGCAGCAGAACTTTACCGTCCCCATCAATCAAATAAGTCTCTGGCACGCCGTAGACGCCCCAATTCAACGCCATCTTGCCATTGGCGTCAGCCCCCCCCTTGGCAAATGGATTGCCCAGCTCTTCCAAGAAGGCTGCACCGTTCTGAGCGTTATCTTTGTAGTTTACGCCCATGATCTCGATGCCTTCGTTCCGCAATTGCATCAAAGTCGGGTGTTCTGCACGGCATGGGGCACACCAGGAGGCCCAGAAATTCACGAGTTTCAGATTACCATCGCGCAGATCAGCATCGGTAAAGGCTTCCAGAAACCCCAGCTCTGACACGACCACTGCGGGCGCTTCACGGCCCACCATGGCGCTTGGCAGCTCATCAGGATTATCCCTCTGCATGCCAAAGAAAAACAGCGCTGCAAGGCCTGCAAAAATGGCAGGCGGCGCGATCATAAGTGGAGAGACTTTAGCCATCTTTGCGCTCCACTTTCTGAAGGTCTTTCTTCGCTTTTCGAGACGCTCTGAGGCTCATCCAGACCAAGCCAATCAATAGTACGATCGACGCGCCATAGGCGGACAGCACGGTAGCCGCGTATTTGCCAAGATCAGGGATCATGCCAGTTGCTCCCGTGCAATCAAAGCCGCGGTACGGCGTTTGCGGATTTCGGTTCGGGTGCGCAAAAGGGTCAGCGCAAGGAAGAACAGAATGAAGCCCGCGATACAGATAAAAAGCGGCACAGCAAAAACGTTGCTGACCTTTTCTTCGGTGTCTGTTCCGGTGACGGCCCCTGCCCGCAACACAGATGCGCCTTGGTGTAAGCCTTGGTTCCAGAAATTCACTGCATAGCGGCTGAGAACAGCAAAGACGGTTCCGACTAGGCAGAGAACGGCTGTCAGATCCGCTGCTGTGTCAGGGCTTTCAATGGCCTCCCAGAGGGCGATGTAGCCAAGATAGAAGAGGAATAAGATCAAGAAAGATGTCAGCCGGGGATCCCAGACCCACCATGTGCCCCACATGGGCTCTCCCCAGATGGCGCCGGTGACCAGTGCGATCATGGTCATCACAGCGCCAACCGGCGCTGCGGCTTTCGCTACCAAGGCTGAAACATGATGGCGTCGAATGAACCAGACCAGCGAAGCCACCAGCATCACAAACCACGCATTGATCGCGACCAAAGCGGATGGCACATGCAGATAGATGATTTTTACAGTGGACCCCTGACGGAAATCGTCGGGTGTTAGAAAGAAGCCCCAGAAAATGCCGATCACCATGCAGAGGCCAGCCGCCACAGCAACCACAGGCATCACGCGGTCGGTCAACCGCATGAATTTTACCGGATTCGCATATTCCCAAATCGATGCCATGGTGTCTCTTTACGCTGCTTTCCTGTCCATATGCACCTCACATCTCAGAGAGAGAAGTGCGTCACATTGATCCCAATCAACTCGTATCGTTCCTAGCGCAAATTGATGCGCAAGACCAAGGCACTGACAAAGGGCAAGATGGCGATCACCGCCAGTGAAATGCCCGCCAGCAAGGCCAAAGGCCCATTGACTGCCAATCCCTCGGTGCCACGCCGCGCAACCTCTGCGCCAAAGATCAGCGTTGGCACATATAACGGCAGCACCAAGAGCGATAGCAAAAGACCACCGCGTTTGATACCAACGGTCAAAGCTGCACCGAATGTGCCAATTACAGATAGGGCTGGTGTGCCCAACAGCAAGGAGGTGATCAGCCAGACATAGCCGCTTTCCGGCAGGCTGAGGAGAAGCCCCAAAATCGGAGCGGCCAACGTCAGCGGCAGGCCTGTTGTGAGCCAATGTGCCAGTGCTTTCACGGCACAGACTGCTTCTAAAGGTAGTGGAGATGTTGCGAGCAGATCAAGCGATCCGTCTTCCCAATCGAGGGCAAATATCCGGTCAAGCGACAGAAGGCAGGCCAGCAAAGCTCCAAGCCAGAGAACCCCCGCCGCGATTTTTGACAGGAGATCGTTTTCAGGCCCGACACCAAAAGGCACCAGGATGGCGACGATCAGAAAAAAGGCCAATCCTAGTCCAAATCCGCCACCGGAGCGGAAGGACAATTTGAGGTCTCTGAGCAGAAGCGCCTTCATAGGAACTCCTCATCAAAGGCTCCGAGAACCTGAGCAGGGTCTGCTTTGAACTCTCCGACATCCAAGGTCGGCGCATCCAAACCCAGATCGATATGCGTGGCGAGCAAAGCCATGCCACCTGTAGCCAGATGCGCTTTTACATTCTCTGCAAACTGCGCGACCGAGGCCTGATCAAGGGACACAGTAGGTTCATCCAGAACCCAGATCGGTCGCCCCGTCACAAGCAAACGCGCCAGACCCAGGCGGCGTTTTTGACCTGCTGACAAAGCATGCGCCGGGCGATCCGACAGCGCTTTGAGATCAAATCGCTCTAAGGCCTCTTCGATATTTGAGGTACCAAAGACATCCGCCCAGAACTGCAGGTTCTCTGTGACCGTCAGGCTTGCCTTCAAGCCATCAGAATGCGCGGCATAGGCGATGGCGTCATCATCGCAGCGAACCTCGCCTTCAACGGCGGGCTGCAATCCAGCAATCGTACGCAGCAGGGTGGTTTTGCCTGAACCATTTGGCCCGCGCAAAATCAGCGCCTCGCCTGCAGAGATCGAAAAACTGACCCCGGCCAGCAAAGGCACCCCGGCCCGCGCGACTGTTAAGTTTTTAACGGATAGGCTCAAGGCTCAGGCACTCACCGGTAGGATGGCGGCAGCCACGCGGCGGCCTTCGGAAACCAGAACATTGTAGGTCCGGCAAGCGCTGTCTGTCTTCATGACTTCCACGCCGATGCCCGCCTCTTCTAAGGCCCTGCGAAAGTCGGCTGGTGCGTGACGCAGATCCGATCCGGTGCCGAGCAGTATGAAATCAAGCTTATCGGACAGCGCGAGGATTGCCTCGGTGTCGTCCGTCCCGGTCCAATGGCTCGCCCCTTCGGCGTGTACTATCGTAGGTGCCGCGATCACCTCGCCTGCAACGCGGACAAAATCCGGGCCGTAGCTTTCGATGGGCTGGGCATCAGCGTATTGGATCTCGGTCAGTATCATGGGGCATCCTTCGTCCCAACCACGGTTAATCCCAGATCGGCAGGCCAGTCGCAACCGCCAGCGCAATCACCAGATAAGCCATTGTTCGATACGTCTTTTCGTATTTCGGGTCAAACATCCCCTGCCCGACACGAGCCGTCAGGAAATATGGCACCGCCAAAAACAGACCCAGAGCAACCATCTGCCATGTGATTAGCCCGCCAATGGTCATATTGGCCACGATCACCACGTCCAACATGGCGAGAAATAAGATGGTGTTGGCCCGCACGATCTCTGCCCGAGAGCCGTTGGCGAGATAAAACAGAATGACCGCTGGCCCTGTCAGCCCGGTCATGCCGCCAATCGCCCCCCCGGCTGCCCCAATGCCCAACAGGCGTTTCATATCGATGCGCCCGCGATAGCGCCATCCCAGCACTAGAGCAGACAACATGGCAAAGGCGATGACTGCCGCGGTCCAGCGGATTGCGTCCTGCGGCAGCTGTGTCATGACCCAAAGGCCAAGTGGGACAGTTAGGATGGCAGCGCCGCCAAGGATCGAGACGTCTTTGACTTCAGCCACCTTCAGGGCGCGTGGCAGCAAGGCGGCGGAGCCTCCAAAGCCCACAAGCATCGTGATCGCAATCACATCAGCTGCTGGCAGAAAGATATTGGCAACCGGGACAAAGATCAGCGCGGTGCCAAAACCGGTAAAGCCGCGGACAATGCCCGCGACTGAAATGGTCAAGACCAGCCAAACCAGCCCTGGCGTGGCCAGGACCGATGTTAGGATGTCAGGCGTCAACGTTGGCGAATTGGTTTCCTGAATTATTGTCAGGCTTAGACCAATCCCGCTTTACGCCCAGTTTCAGCAGCGCCGTCGACGCAACAAAGACAGAGCTATAAGTACCCACAATAACCCCCCAAATCATGGCAAAGACAAAACCACGAATAACATCTCCGCCCAGAACGAATAGGGCCAGAAGCGCGAGCAATGTGGTGACAGATGTCATCACGGTCCGGCTGAGGGTTTCATTGATCGAGAGGTTCAGAACCTCTTGCAGGTCCCGCTTTTTATAGCGGCGCAGGTTTTCGCGCACACGGTCAAATACAACAACGGTGTCGTTCAGCGAGTAGCCCACGATGGTCAGAAGTGCTGCGATAATGGCTAGATCAAATTTGATTTGCAGAACCGAGAAAATGCCAATGGTCAGAATGACATCATGTACCAGAGCGGCAACCGCACCGACAGCAAATTGCCACTCAAAACGCAACCAGATGTAAATCAGAACCGCGCCAATCGCCAAAAGAACAGCAATCACCGCTGTCTGGATCAGCTCTCCCGAAACTTTAGGGCCAACGGATTCAACCGAAACAAAGGTGATGTCGGGTGCAACCTGCAGCAAAGCCGCATTCACGCTGTCCACAACATCCACAGTGACGGATTCCTGCCCTTCCTGCGCCTGAATGCGGATCATGGTGACGTTCTGATCTTCTTCAAAGGTCGGATCAAACACTTCGGTGATCGATACATCCCCCAGACCAAGTGGCGCAATCGCGTCGCGATAGTCACCAACAACAACCGTCTGCGCGCTTTCAGTACGGATGGTTGTACCGCCCCGGAAATCGATGCCAAAGTTCAGGCCCTGGATCAGGAAAAAGGCAATGGATGCCACGATCAGAATCGATGAAAATCCGATAGAAATCTTAGTCTTACCGAAGAAATCCCAAGCGGTTTCTTTAGGAACAAGTCTCAGGCGCATCTTTACACCTCCAAGGTTTTCGGACGGCGGCGTTCATACCAGATCACAACCATCAAACGGGTGACAAAGATCGCAGTGAAGACGGATGTCATGATGCCTGCGCCCAGCGTGATCGCAAAGCCGCGCACCGGACCAGAGCCCATCGCAAAAAGGATCACAGCGGTGATGAAAGTGGTGATATTGGCGTCGATAATCGCACTCAGCGCCTTTTCATAACCAAGATCAATCGCCCGTGCGACGCCCTTTTTGGATTTCAGCTCTTCTTTGATGCGTTCAAAAACCAGCACGTTGGCATCAACCGCCATACCAATGGTTAAGACGATCCCTGCGATACCCGGCAGGGTCAGCGTCGCGCCGATCAGCGAGAGCAATCCAAAGATCAGGCCAACGTTGATGATCAACGCGATATTGGCAAAAACACCAAATGTGCCATAGCTGAGGAACATGAAAATAAGCACCGCGCCGAAGGCAACAAGACATGCGATGCGGCCTGCTTCGATGCTGTCTTGACCCAGTTCTGGGCCGATGGTGCGTTCTTCGAGGAATTCCAAACCTGCTGGCAACGCACCTGCACGCAAGAGAACCGCAAGATTAGTGCTTTCTTCCACAGAGAAATTGCCGGTGATGATACCTGAACCGCCCGGAATATGGCTTTGAATGACCGGTGCGCTGATGACTTCGCTGTCTAAGACGATAGCGAAAGGAGAACCAATGTTATCCGCTGTGTAGTCGCCAAAGGCGCGCGCGCCTGATGGGTTAAAGCGGAAGGACACGGCTGGGCGGCCGTTTTGGTCAAAGCTTGGTTGTGCGTCCACCAGTTCTTCGCCACTCACCACGTGAGCGCTTTCAAGGATGTAATAGACGCCCTCTTCATCAAGCGACGGGACAACTTCGTTGCCAGCGCCAGCTGGGGCGTTTGCATCAGATGCGCGCCCAACCACTGGGTTAAACGTCAATTGCGCAGTTGTGCCGATGATCGCTTTCAATTCGCTTGCAGAACCGATGCCCGGAACCTGAATCAGGATACGATCTGCGCCCTGGCGTTGAATGGTTGGCTCACGTGTACCTACTTCGTCGATCCGGCGACGAATGATCTCAAGCGATTGCTGAACGGTACGCTCATCCGTTGCCAGCTTTTCAGCCTCAGACAGAGTGACAACAATAGTGTCATCTTCAGCAGAGACTACCAGATCGGTCGAGCCTGCTCCAGTCAAAGACACAACCGGCTGCGCAAGGCTGCGCACGATGGTCACGGCTTGCTGGATCGCCTCTGGTTTCGAGATTTTTACCCGCAGTTCTGTTGGATCAGATGGCTGAAGGCGAATGGTGCCGACAGTCGCGCGTTCTTCCCGCAGCAAATTGCGCACATCTGGCCACAGCGATTTGATACGGGTTTCGTAAACGTCTTCGACTTGAACTTCGGCCAGCAGATGCGCACCACCGCGCAAATCAAGGCCAAGGTTTACAAGCGAAGATGGCAAAACAGACGGCCACATCGCCGCCTGCTCTTCCAGACCATTGCCTGAGAAACCCGCTTCGATTGAAGCCGTTGCATCATTGTATGCCTCAACGCGTGGGTAAAACGCGTTGGGCAATGCGAGAAGCAGACCCAGGGCGCAGACGCTCCAGATCAGAACCCGTTTCCAGAGGGCGATTTGCAGCATATTGCGCCTGCCTTGCTAAAAGTTATTTGGATTCAACTGGTTCGGTCTTGGAAACGACCTGTGCCAGAGTGGACTGCACAACGCGAACTTTCACGCCTTCAGCCAGCTCAACTTCCAGCTCGTTGTTGTCTTTGACCTTAACCACTTTGCCGATGATGCCGCCTTGAGTGACAACTTCGTCACCGCGACGCACTGCTGCCACCATGGCCTGATGATCTTTGACCTTCTTCTGCTGAGGACGGATCAGGAGGAAATACATGATCGCGAAAATCAGAATAAGTGGGATAAACTGGCCGAAAGCTTCCATAAGGTTTTGTCCTTGTCTGTGCGCGCGTGAGTGCCGCGAAATTTGCAGGGAACCTATGTGTCCCTGCCCCCAGATGCAAGACAGTAAAACTTGGGATTGTTGGGCGTTAACAGGTTGATTGGCAGCAGAACGTCGCGCACTGATCATGCGACGATTTTTGCGCCCTTCGATCCGTGAGTGAGAATGGCCTTCAATTCTTCAAGCGCCATGGGTTTGTGGAAGAAAAATCCCTGCGCATATTGGCACCCGATCGCCCGCAGAAGGTCAACATCCTCTTGTGTCTCAAGCCCCTCAGCAATCACATCCACATCAAGCTCTCGCCCCAACCCAACCAGCAGCCGCACGATGCTGCGCGAAATCGCATTCCCCACCGCATCGCCAGCAAAGGCCCGATCTATTTTCAAGGCTGTCAGCGGCAGTGCCTTCAAATAACCAAGGTTCGAATAGCCTGTCCCGAAGTCATCAATGGAAATCCCGCAACCGAGTTTGCGCATATGGTCCAAATTGCGGCTAGCCTGTTCTGAATCCGGAACCAAGGCTGTTTCCGTCACCTCCAGCTTTACCTGACTTGGATCAAGCAGATTGATATCCAAAACGTGCTCGAGAAAGTCGACGAACCCTGAACGATCCACATCCTGCCCCGACACATTGATCGACGCAAAGAGTGGCATCTGCGCGAGCTCGGAAAGCTCACTTAAAGCGCTGGCTGCCTCCCAAAGCGCAAACTCTGTCAGCTTGCCAATCGACCCCATGGATTCCGCGACAGATATAAATCGATCCGGCGGCACCAACCCGTGGTCTGGATGTTGCCAGCGCATCAAGGCCTCAAATCCGCCAATTGTCCCATCATTTAAGTGCACAATGGGCTGATAGTTCATAAAAAACTGCCCGGACTTCAGCCCTTTCCCGATGTCGAGCTCAAACTTGAACTGCTCAATCAGCTCATCAGCATCCCGCAGAGTGCTCGGCGCGACGGGAGTTTTCGTTGCATCCAAGGCATTTGGTTGATTGATGCGGGATACAAAATCGATGGTGGTTTCTACGCAAGACCGCAGGATCGGGTCCAACTCATTGTATTTCTGCAAGATATCCTCAGCAGATATCCGATAAAGCCGCGTATCCATCAGAGCCTCAACCGTAACCGCTCGCGGATTGCCGGTGAGAATCGATGTCTCCCCCAAAATGCTACCGGCCTTGCGGCGCTCACGATCAATACGCCGCCCGTCGACGTGGTCAAACAGCAGAATTTCACCGGATTCGACAACATATGCCGAGTCATTGGGATCCCCCTGCCGATAGAGGATTTCCCCCTTTTTCAAATTCACTTCGACTACAGACAAAGCCATTCAGCAACCCAAACCTACGCCACTTGGTCTGACTAATCAAAAGCTCCTAACCAGCTGTGAAACTTCCGATTTGGCGCCGCATTATCTTCGAACAATTTGAGACGCATTACGCCGGTTCCTTCGAATAAACATGAAAGCAACCATTTTGACCGATCACGCCAGAGCCGCTTACGGAGCTTCAAAAAATGCGTCATAAGCGATGCACGATATGAATCACTTTTGAAGGACATGATCCCATGCATGACATCCGTGCGATCCGCGAAAATCCGGCAGCCTTTGATGCCGCCCTCTCCCGCCGTGGAGACGCGCCGATGTCATCTGAGCTTTTGGCGGTAGATGCAGAGCGCCGCGCCAAGATCACGGCGGCCGAACAGGCACAGGCGGATCAGAAGAAGGCGGCGAAAGAAGTTGGCGCGGCGAAAGCAAGCGGCAATGAGGCGGAATTTGAACGCCTGCGGGCACTGGTTGGCGATAAGAAAAACGAAGTCGCTGCCATGCAGAACGAAGCAAAAGAGCTTGATGCAAAGCTCACAGATATGCTCGCCCGCATCGCCAATGCGCCAGCGGATGACGTGCCAGATGGGGCTGATGAAGATGATAATGTTGAAGTCAGCAAATGGGGCGCACCTGCCAAGTTCACCTTTGATCCGAAAGAACACTATGAGATCGGCGGCGTTGCTGCATCGATGAACTTTGACACGGCGGCCAAAATCTCTGGCGCGCGCTTTGTCTATCTGAAGGGCGCCGTGGCGCGCATTCACCGTGCCTTGGCTCAGTTCATGATCAATACACACGTGGATGAGAACGGCCTGACCGAGATCAACACACCGGTTCTGGTGCGTGATGAAGCGATGTATGGCACTGATAAGTTGCCGAAATTCGCAGAAGACAGCTATCAGACCACTAATGGCTGGTGGTTGATTTCAACCTCTGAAATCCCTCTGACCTACTCTGTGGCGGGCGACGTACTGGACGCGCGTGATCTACCGATCCGTATGACAGCGCATTCGCTTTGCTTCCGTTCTGAGGCCGGTTCTGCCGGGCGTGATACTGCGGGGATGCTGCGTCAGCACCAGTTTGAGAAGGTCGAGATGGTGTCGATCACCCATCCAGATGAGTCTGACGCAGAACAGAAGCGCATGCTGAAATGCGCAGAAGGCATTTTGGAAGCGCTCGGTATTCCTTACCGCACTGTTGTGTTGTGCACCGGTGACATGGGCTTTGGCGCGCGCCGAACCTTCGACATCGAAGCATGGTTGCCGGGGCAAAACACCTATCGTGAGATCAGCTCCGTTTCGACAACCGGTGACTTCCAAGCCCGTCGTATGAACGCGCGCTTCAAGCCCGCAGACGGCGGCAAGCCAGAGTACGTGCACACGCTGAACGGTTCCGGCCTGGCTGTGGGCCGCTGCCTGATTGCTGTGCTTGAGAATGGGCAGCAAGAAGATGGCTCTGTCAAATTGCCAGACGTATTGGCCCCATATCTTGGCGGCAAAACGCTTCTGTCTGCGGACGGCGTACTGATCTAATAAAAAGGCCCGGCACTGACCGGGCCTTTTCTTTTGAGGTCTCAGTTAAGCGGCAGCAAAAGTCACCATTTTTTCCGCGTCTTCATCCCAAAGCTTCCAGCCAAAACAGGCCACAGCTTCGCGGATCGAAATTTTCCGTGAATGCAGAAGCCCAGCATCTTCCAATCGCGCGTGGCAGTTCTGTAGATTGTAGTTTGGGATCATCGGATTGAGATGGTGCAAGTCGTGAAACCCGATATTTGCGGTCAACCAGTGATAAACCCGCCCAAAATCCAATACTGCCGAGCTTTCTGTCGCGGCAATTTGTGAGGTCAGCTCTGGTCTGCGCCCCCAATGTACATCTTCGAAATTATGCTCAACATAGGGAATGATCGCCCCGAAAGAGACGCCAATCCAGACTGATAAGAGTAGAACACAAAGACCGGTCACCCCTGCCCAATAATAGATCAGACCATAGAAACCAAAGAACAGGAAATTGTGGATCAGCACGTCTTTCATAAAACCGCCCTTCAAGGTGTTTTTGGGAAAGCGGTGAAAGATCGCATAGACCAGAAACGGGCCGACTATGATCAGGGTAATTGGGCTGCGATAGAGGCGGTAGCACAGCCTCCTCCAAACAGGCAGCCCACGATACTCTTTGACCGTCAACACATTGATTTCAAAGGTATCTCGATGATCGAGATCCCCAACATGGCTATGATGAAGATTGTGGTTATAGCGGCCCACTGCAAAGGGTGTCAGTGTAAAGGGCGAGAGCAGTACACCAACCAGATCGTTAAGCCATCTTGGGGTGAGAAAACATCGATGCATGCAATCGTGCTGCAGCATATAAAGCCGAACCGCGGTTACTCCGCAGGCTGCCGCAGTCGGCAGTAGAATGAACCAGTGCTGTGCCTGTGTAATCGCCAGCCATAAAAATCCGAGATAGGCTGCTAATGTGCCGGCAAGCTGTTGAATTGATTTGTAACTATTCGGTACTCGATACTCCGCAATAATAGAGTGAAGCGTCATGGTGTCCCCCGAAAATAAAGGCGCAGCTCTATTCTCGGAGGATTTTTCTTATCTGAAAGTTGCCCAAACCTGACTTGACAGGCGGCAAAACAACTCTCCCATGGGGCGAGTCACCCTAAAAATGAGATTATTTTGGGAGCAGCTCAGCGTCCATTGCAGCTTTCAATTCATCCTCAGAAAGCTCACCGCTTTCATCGGTATCAAGCGCTACAAATTGTTCCTCAGACAGTTCTGAATAGACGGCTTGCATTTCAGCGAGGCTGAAGCTGCCGTTGCCATCGGTGTCTTCTATGAGCACGTCTGCAATTGCAGTGCTAGCCAAACCCATCGCGGTCAGTGCGGCAAAAAGAACGATTTTTTTCATTTCTAAATCTCCTGATTTTCAAACGGGGCATCCCCGTGAGCTCAGGCATGACGGGTCTGATTTGAGGCCTCAACAGACCAAATCGCCTGCGCGATTTTCCGGCACAGCAGCGCCAAGTGCTTGCGGAAATTAGCCCAAAATCGCAGCCAGATTTGGCCGATGGGCCCTGGTAAAACCTGCCGATGGCAAAGCTTCGCCCAAAGATCGGCAAAACAAGACGCATGCCAACTCATTGGGCCAAAAAAGAAAAAACCCGCCGATGTTGGCGGGTTTTTCGAAGTTTTATTTTTCGCGGATCGCGCGGGGTTTGAGGTGCTTTTTCAAAGCGCCCGCGTTTTTCTTGCGGCTGCCTTTGTAGGGGTTCTTATCTCCCTGCCCGCGCATCGTCAGGCGGATCGGTGTGCCCGGCATGTCAAAGTCTTCGCGCAGCCCGTTCACCAGATAGCGGTTATAACTCTCTGGGATCTTATCGGGATGGGAACACATAACGACAAATCCTGGCGGACGGCTTTTGGCCTGCGTCATGTAGCGTAGCTTGATGCGTTTGCCTTGTGGCGCGGGCGGCGGGTGCTGTTCTAGCATACCTGTCAGCCAGCGGTTCAGCTGAGCGGTTGGCACGCGGCGGTTCCAGACATCATAGGCGCGCATGATGGCGTCGTGCAGACGCTCCATGCCACGACCAGTTTTGGCCGAGACCGTAATCAGCGGCGCGCCACGCAGCTGTGGTAGCAGTCGACCGAAGGCCTCTTTCAGGTTCTTCAGCTTTTCCTGCTTTTCGTCTTCGATGTCCCATTTGTTCACGGCAACAATTACCGCCCGCCCCTCGCGTTCCGCAAGGTCAGCGATGCGCAGGTCTTGTTGCTCAAACGGGATCGCAGCATCCAGCAGCACGATGACGACTTCAGCGAATTTCACAGCGCGCAGACCGTCAGAGACAGAAAGCTTCTCAAGCTTTTCCTGCACCTTGGCCTTTTTGCGCATCCCGGCGGTATCAAAGATGCGCATCGGAACGCCGTTCCAATCCACGCGGGAGGAAATCGCATCGCGGGTAATGCCAGCCTCAGGACCAGTCAGCATTTTATCTTCGCCGAGAATCTGATTGATCAGCGTGGACTTACCAGCGTTCGGGCGGCCAATAATCGCAATCTGCAACGGCTTTTCGCGAGTTGGCATAGGGACGGCTTCTTCATCCTCACCGTCCTCGTCTAAAGTCACGTCAATCAATGGGGTGTTATCTTCTTCGATCTTGGAGAACTTCTCCTCGAACGGCAGAAGCTGAACGAAGAGATCGTTCAATCCTTCACCGTGTTCCGCAGAAAGGCGAATTGGCTCACCAAGTCCCAAGGAATAGGCTTCGATCACACCAGCATCCGCTGCTGCGCCTTCGCCTTTGTTGGCGGCCAAAATCACATGGGCAGAGCGTTTGCGTAGGATTTCCGCGAAGATCAGGTCGGTTGGGGTCACACCTGCACGCGCGTCGATCATGAAAAGACAAACGTCCGCCATATCAACAGCGCGTTCGGTCAGACGACGCATACGCCCTTGCAGGGAGTCATCTGTCGCATCTTCCAGACCGGCCGTATCAATCACGGTGAATTTCAGATCGCCAAGCTTCGCCTCGCCCTCGCGCAGATCGCGCGTGACGCCGGGCTGGTCGTCGACCAGCGCGAGCTTTTTGCCCACAAGACGGTTAAATAGCGTGGATTTGCCCACGTTTGGGCGCCCCACAATGGCGAGTGTGAAACTCATAAGTCTCTCCAGAGAATCCGAAGATGCCGCATTACAGCAATTTTAAATCAACGGAAAGCGAGCAATTCGCCTTTTTTGTTGACCACATAAAGCGTGTTGCCAGCAACCACAGGGTTTGAAGACGCGCCATGTGGCAACTCAACAGAGCGGTGCAACTCGCCAGACGTTGGATCAAACGCATTCAATGTGCCATCAGATGACGCCACCCAAAGCCAGCCGCCTGCGATCACAGGACCATAGTGGCCATAGCGACGCACTTGGCGTTTTGGTTTTGGTTTGATGAAATCAGGCAGGCGTTTCGCCCAGATGGTCTCACCTGTTCCTGCTTCCAAACGCACAAGCTGGTTTTGCTCATTCACAAGGAAGATCGAGTCCCCAGCAGGCCAAACCGGACCAAGAGAGCCTTCTTCCACGGTCCATTTGCGTTCACCAGTGTCGACATCAAGTGCCACAAGACGACCGGAGTGGTTTCCCACGTAGATGGTTTTACCGGAAACAACAGGATCACCGGAGATGTCACCAACAGTCGACAGCGCACGACCTACGCGGCCACCTTGCACGCCGGCATCCCAGAAGCGCAGACCACCTTTGCGGAAGGCGGCTTGGACTTCACCAGAGCCGAAACCAAAGACCACAAATTTATCTGTCACGGCCGGTGCAGAGGGCACCTGCAGGTTATTCACATCAGGGGTCGAAGACAGTTGCCACTCGATACGACCCGTGTCGGCATCAAGTGCCCAAGCGAGATCATCACCTGAAATCACATAGACCAGCCCGCCAAATACTGTTGGTGCGCCGCTGCCGGTCGCGCCCAAGCGCTGCTCCCAAAGCACCTCGCCAGAGGCCGGATCAAGCGCCAGTAGACGCCCAAAGCCGTTGGTCACAAAAAGCTTGCCCTCGGCAAGAGCCAGACCACCACCGGAAGCATCGTTGGATTTGTCCCCGGCCGGGGTCATGTCCAAAGACCAAAGGCGCGCACCAGCAGTGCTGGTCGCAACCAATGTCGCGGCGCTGTCGATGGTAAAGATGCGCCCATCAGCAATCACAGGATCGGTCGAAATTCGTTGACGACGGCCTTCGCCCTCGCCGATATCAGCCGACCAAGCAAGATTAGGCGCGGTTGCCAATGCCGGATGCGCTGTGCGGAATTTCTGCGTGCCGTGACGGTGTGTCCAGGCGCTGTTGCTGGATTGAGCAGCCAAACGAATGGCACGGGTCTCAGACGGTAATTCAAGCTGTGGTATTTCGCCACGCAGCTCTTCTCGTTCGCCCTGTAAAATGACCTCGCGATCAGCACAGGCGCTCAATAGAGCTGCCACCGCTGCCGCGATAATCCAATTCCGTTGTGCCACTGCCCTGCCCTCCGGTTGTTCTTTTACTGCGCTGCTGGCAGTGAAGGCAGAGTTTCTGGCTCTCCACCCAGCGCCACAATCAACTGAGATGCGCGCTGACGCAAGCCCGCCGTTGCCTCGGCATCAAGAATGATGGCCTGCAAACGCTCAATCGCGGCTTCTGCATTGCCCGCTTCGACATCCAGAAGAGCAATTTGCTCAGATGCAATCAAAGACAGAGAACCACCCGGCTGAGCCAGAGCTTCCAGTCGAGAGCGACGTTCATCCAAGGCGAGGCTGTCGCCTGCCAGCATCAGCGCCTTCAGCTCTGCAATATCCTTGTAGATTTGTGAGGTTTCAGGTGCCGTATTGAGGAAGGCATCAAGCGTTGCTGCTGCTTTTGCATTGTCGCCAGCCGTAACCTGTTCAGAACTCAGCAGGAACTGACGGATGACTTCTGCTTCGGAAACTTCAAGCGTCGCACCCTCTAGGGCTGAAACGCGTGCTTCACTCTCGTTTTCATTCAACGCATTCAGAAGTGCATCGCCGGTCGCCTGAGCTGCAGATGATATCTGCGCCTTGCGGTATTCATTGTAGCTTGCGCCACCCACAATCAACACAACTGCGGTGACAGCAATCCAGCCATATTTGCGGAAATAGCCATAGAGTTGATCACGGCGGACCTCTTCGGAGACCTCATCAATAAAACTGTCGGTATCGCTCACAGCAGTATCCTCAATAATTTCCGACACTCTTAACGCGTCGATTTAACACTGCCAAGTCAAAGCCACGATCCGGGCGAAAGCTTGCAGAAAGGCAACGTTGAAACTAAACTAAACCGGACGGTTCAGAAATTTGCGGCTGCCCTATTGCAATTTCGGCTCAACTTTCTACCTCCAAACACAAACGCGTGAACATTAAGGCTACTCAACAATGAGACTTGTCCCGATCATCATTGCCGTAATTGTAGCGGCATTTATGTATTTCTTCGTTATCGAGCGCGACTCGCTTCTGGCATTTGCCGCTTCAGAGGACGCAGCTGCTGACGCGACGGTTGTAGAAGTGCCTGAAGAAGCCGCTCCGGCATCAGATGTTGTCCGTGTTGTGGCCGTTCACTCGACCGCCCGTGTGATTGACAGTGCAGTTGTTGTGCGCGGTGAAACCGAAGCAGAGCGTCAACTGGACGTATTGGCAGAAACATCCGGTTTGGTAACCTCTCAACCACTTCGCAAAGGCGCCTTTGTAGAACAAGACCAGATCATCTGCCAAATCGATCCGGGCACTCGCCCAGCCACTCTTGCAGAAGCGCAGGCGCGTTTGATCGAAGCGAATGCTGGTGTTCCAACTGCAATGGCCCGCGTTGATGAGGCCAAAGCGCGTTTAGAAGAAGCCAAGATCAACGACAATGCGGCGTCTAAACTGTCACAAGACGGCTTCGCCTCTGAAACACGCGTTGCCTCCACACAGGCGGCTGTACGCGCAGCTGAGGCAGCCCTTTCCGCTGCAGTCTCCGGTCTGGACAGCGCTCAGGCAGGCATTCAAGCCGCTGAGGCTCGTGTGGCGAGCGCACAGAAAGAAATTGATCGCCTGACCGTCCGTGCTCCTTTCGCGGGCCTTTTGGAATCCGATGCAGCGGAATTCGGCAGCCTCCTGCAGGCGCAGGGTCCAAATGGCGCGCATTGCGCGACCATCATTAAGCTTGATCCAATCAAACTTGTTGGCTTTGTGCCAGAGACCGAAGTCAATCGTGTTGAACTCGGTGCCCTAGGTGGCGCGCGTCTGGCAAGCGGCGAGCAAGTCCGCGGCACAGTGACCTTCATCTCGCGCGCGGCGGATCCAAACACCCGCACGTTCCGCGTCGAATTGGAAGTGCCAAACAAAGATCTGAAAATCCGCGACGGTCAGACCGCTGAAATCATTATCGCAGCAGAAGGCAAAGCCGCACACCTGCTGCCTCAGTCCGCGCTGACCTTGAACGACGAAGGCGCATTGGGCGTTCGCGTTGTCACCAAAGACAGCGAGGCTGATTTCGTGCCCGTATCTGTTCTGCGCGACACAACAGACGGCATCTGGCTTGATGGTCTGCCTGAAAAGGCCGACGTCATCATCATCGGGCAAGAATACGTGATTGCTGGCGTCCCAGTTGAGGCATCCTATCAGGAGACCAATGAATGATCGGTGTTGTTGATTGGGCCGCGTCTCGCGCGCGGATGGTCATAGCGTTTATCGCATTGTCCCTGCTTGCTGGGGGCTTTGCCTACTGGAACCTTCCCAAAGAAGGTGAGCCAGACATCGAGATCCCAGCGATCTTCGTCTCCGTTCCATTTGCAGGCATTTCCGCAGCGGACTCTGAAACGCTGCTCGTGAAACCCATGGAAACCGAGCTCGCCGATCTGGACGGGCTGAAAAAAATGTCCTCCACCGCTGCCGAAGGTTATGCCGGGGTCGCACTGGAGTTTGAATTCGGCTGGGACAAAACAGCCGTTATGGCAGATGTTCGCGACGCGATGAGTAAGGCGGAAAGTCAATTCCCCGAAGGCGCGGACACTTACACTGTCAACGAGATCAACTTCTCTGAATTCCCGATCATCATCATCAACCTGACCGGTCAAGTGCCAGAACGCACCATGGCGCGTGTTGCCGATGATCTGCAGGACAAGCTTGAATCGCTTGATGCAGTCCTGGAAGCGGGCATCGCAGGCAAGCGCGATGAGATGCTAGAAGTCCTGATCGATCCTCTGCGTCTTGAAAGCTACAATGTCACAGCAGGCGAGCTGATCAACGTTGTTCGCAACAACAACCAGCTGATCGCTGCGGGTGAGATTGAATCCTCCACCGGTAGTTTTGCCGTTAAAATCCCATCGAGCTTTGATGAAGCTCAGGATGTCTTTTCTCTGCCCGTTAAAACCAATGGTGACCGCGTGGTCACCCTCGGTGATCTGGCAGATATCAAGCTGACCTTTGAAGACCGCGAAGGCACCGCGCGTTTTAATGGTGTTAACACCGTCGCGCTCCAGGTTGTGAAACGCAAAGGGTTCAACTTGATCGATACCGCGGAATTGATCAAAACAACGGTGGATGAAGCTGCGGCGGAATGGCCGCACGAGCTGAAAGCCTCTGTCGAATACGGAACATCAAATGACCAGAGTCGCATCGTCGGCTCCATGGTTGGTCAGCTTGAAGGCTCCGTTCTCACCGCGATTGCGCTGGTGATGATTGTGGTTCTCGCAGCGCTTGGCACCCGTGCCGCACTGCTCGTTGGCTTTGCGATCCCAACATCCTTCCTGCTTTGTTTTGTACTTCTAGCAGTCATGGACATCACGATCTCAAACATCGTTATGTTCGGTCTGATCCTCGCCGTGGGCATGCTGGTGGATGGCGCAATTGTTGTGGTGGAATACGCCGACAAACGTATCTCTCAGGGCGTTGGCCCGATGCACGCCTATGTTGAAGCGGCAAAACGCATGTTCTGGCCGATTGTGTCCTCTACAGCGACCACACTCTGTGCCTTCCTGCCGATGCTGTTCTGGCCGGGTGTTCCGGGGCAATTCATGGGGATGCTGCCTGTAACCCTGATCTTCGTTCTGTCCGCCTCTCTGATTGTGGCCCTGATCTACCTGCCTGTCATGGGCGGTGTTTCCGGTCGCCTGAGCCGCTTCTTCCACACCTCCTCTGTGGCGCTGCGCAAGAAGCTGCCCTGGCTTGTACGCCTTGCACTGGTCCCCCCATCCCTGCTGGTGATTTTTGCAGGCGCGATGCAAATCCTGAACCCAAGCTACCTGATGGGTGCCGCGGGCGCGGATGGCGGATTGCCTCCATTCCTCTTTGGCTTTGTCGTCTTCATTCTGGGTGCCTTTTCAGCTTCCATCACCGTTGACGCGGTGATGCTCGAGCGGCGCGAACGCCGCGTGAAAGCAGGCCGTGGCCTGTCGCCATTTGGCTGGTTCATCAAACTGATCGCGGGCAACCCTATTATGCCTCTGGTCTCCATCGCGGCCGTCGTAGGCTTCGTGATGACCGTCTTCACCTACTTCGGTGAAAACAACAAAGGCGTCGAGTTCTTCGTTGAATCTGAGCCGGAACTGGCGCTGGTTTACGTGCTGGCAAAGGGCAACCTGTCGCTTGAACAGAAAGACGAGCTGGTCAAACAGGCTGAAGAAATCGTTCTCGCCCACCCCGGAATCAAGACCGCTTTCGGTTTCGCAGGTCAGGGTGGACTGGACAATAACACCGGCGGCGCACAGCCTCCACGTGACACGATTGGTCAGATCCAGATGGAAACCATTCCATGGGAAGATCGTCCGGATGCCTCTGAACCTTGGTTCAGAATCCCGCTGCTGAACATCACCGTTAACCGCGCTATCAAAGCCGCAGACTTCGACGGTGACCTCATCATCGAGGAACTAACTGAGCAGCTGAAGCAGATCCCCGGTGCAAAGATCGAAATCCTTGCCGCTGACCGCGGTCCGGCCTCAGCCAAACCTGTGCACTTCCGTGTGAAAGGTGACAATTGGGAAGACCTTCTGACCTCCGTTGAAACCGTTCGGGCTGAATTTGAAAACACACCGGGCCTGACCCTGATTGAGGACACCATGCCACTGCCGGGCATCGACTGGCAGATCGACGTGGATGTAGAGAAAGCGGGTCGTTACGGCGCTGATGTGGCGACTGTTGGTGCCATGGTGCAGCTGGTCACACGCGGTATTCTGCTTGATACCTACACCCCTGCTGGCAACGACGAGGAAATCGAAATCCGCGTTCGCCTGCCAGAACAGGACCGAGTGCTTTCAACGCTGGATACACTGAAAGTGCGTACACCTGACGGGTTGGTTCCACTTTCAAACTTTATCACCCGCAAGCCTGTTCCAAAACTTGCGCAGATCGACCGCGTTGATCAGACTCGTATCTTTGATGTCAAAGCGGGGGTTCAAGCTGGCATGATCTCGGTTTCTAACGAAGAAACTGGGGAATTTGAGCTGATCGAAGCAGATGTCTGGAACGGCGATGACGGCACCAAAGCATCTTTTGAAGATCGTGGTTTCACCGGCGTACCGCTGACCCCTGCAGTTCAGATTGAGAAGCTGACCAAATGGGCTGAAGAAACCAACCCCTTCCCTGCTGGGATCGAATGGGAATGGACCGGTGACCAGGAAGATGAAGCTGAATCCCAAGCCTTCTTAGGCAACGCATTCCTGGGTGCTCTGGGCCTGATGTTCATCATCCTGCTTGCGCAGTTCAACAGCTTCTACAACTCCGTACTGGTTCTTCTGGCGGTGGTCCTTTCCACCACGGGTGTTCTGATCGGTATGTTGGTGATGAACCAAGCCTTCTCAATCATCATGACCGGCACGGGCATCGTGGCGCTGGCTGGGATCGTCGTGAACAACAACATCGTTCTCATCGACACCTATCAGGAATACAGCCGTTTCATGCCGCGCATCGAAGCGATCGTGCGCACAGCGCAAGACCGTATTCGCCCAGTGCTTCTGACAACCATCACGACAATGGCTGGTCTTGCGCCAATGATGTTTGGCCTGAGCCTTAACTTCATTGAAGGTGGCTATTCCATCGACAGTCCAACGGCGCTGTGGTGGAAACAATTGGCAACGGCAGTGGTCTTCGGACTTGGCATTGCAACCGTGTTGACGCTGGTCTTCACCCCGTCCATGTTGGCGCTGCGTGTGTGGTTCACCACATACGTCAGCTGGTTCTTCCGCCTTGTCGCTCGGTTGACGCGAGGTCGGGGTAGCAAAGCTGCTCAGGATTGGGCATTGCGCCGGTCTGCCAAACGAATCAAATCACCTGAAATCCTGTGGGACGATGAACCACAGAGGGTGAAACCTGTTGAAACACCTGCCGCGGCAGTGAGGGCCGCCGAGTAGTTAAGAGACGAAAATGACAAGTGAAGAAATCCTGCGCAGCTTTATGCAGGACTATCACAGAGTGCTGAATGCACGGGATTTCGGGGGGCTCGTTGAGTTCCTCGATTTTCCTTTTGAGATAGCCGCTCTGGGGACAAAACTGAAACTGCAAAACGCAGCGGACATCGTCGAAGCCTTTACAGTCGCCGATAAGGTACACGCAGAGCGCGGTGTGCATCGCGTCCGCCGAGAAGTGGCCTTCGCCCATGTCGCTGATTTGCGCGAGGCCATTGTTGGCACGCATGAGACGGCAATTGATGCAAGAGGCCATGAAATCGTGAGCTGGCGCTCCAGCTATTTGCTGGAGCGTAAGAACGGCGTCTGGCGGCTCACCAAGGTGAACGCCACCAATCACGATGAAGCCTGGGAAAAACTCGGAGAAGCATCCCTTCACGCGGCCTCGGAATCCTCGCTCTGCTGACGATGCCATAGCTGGGCGTAGCGACCGTCCCGTTCCAGCAGGTCGGTGTGGGTGCCCTCTTCCACGATCTCGCCCTTCTCCAAGACGACAATGCGGTCGGCTTCGGCAATGGTCGAGAGGCGGTGTGCAATGGTAATCACGGTTCGACCATGACCCGCATGCGCAAGCGCCTCCTTGATGGATTGCTCAGTCTCTGTGTCCAAAGCTGATGTGGCTTCATCCAGCAGTAAGAGTGGTGGATCCTTCAGCAAAGTCCGGGCAATTCCGACCCGCTGTTTTTCACCCCCCGAAAGCTTGAGACCACGTTCACCAACAGCCGTGTCAAAGCCTTCAGGCAATGAGACGATAAAATCGTAAATTTGTGCGGCCTTCGCGGCTGCAATGATCTCATCCTCGGTGGCATTGTCGCGACCGTAGGCGATATTGTAGCGAATGGTGTCGTTAAAGAGCACCGTATCCTGCGGCACGACACCGATGGCATCGTGCAAACTTTGCTGTGTGACATCGCGTACGTCCTGCCCATCAATCTTAAGGGCACCAGCCTGAACATCGTAGAAACGGAACAAAAGCCGTCCGATGGTAGACTTACCGGAACCTGACGCGCCAACAATGGCGACGTTCTGCCCTGCTCCAACCGTCAGGGAAACGCCTTTTAAAATCGGGCGTTCTTCGTCGTAGCCAAAAGCCACATTTTCAAGCTCAATCTCGCCCCCGTTGACTTTCAAGTCTTTGGCATCAGGCAGGTCGGAAATCTCGGCAGGTTGACCCAGAAGATCAAACATCTCGCCCATGTCCACAAGGCTCTGGCGGATTTCGCGGTAAACTGTACCCAGGAAGTTCAGAGGCAGGGTGATCTGTATCATATAGGCATTCACCATCACGAACTCGCCCACAGTTAACGTGCCATTCTCAACCCCGACAGCGGCCATAACCATAACGGCCACCAAGCCTGACGTGATGATGAGGCTCTGTCCAACGTTAAGACCGGCAAGCGAATAGGCTGTTTTTAACGCCGCCGCCTCATAGCCGCGCATGGAGGAGTCGTAGCGAGAGGCCTCCCGTTGCTCCGCACCAAAGTATTTCACAGTTTCAAAGTTCAGCAGGCTGTCGATGGCCTTTTGGTTGGCATCGGTATCCTGATCATTCATGATCCGGCGCAGTTTCACGCGCCATTCGGTGACCTTAAATGTGAACCACACATAAGCCGCGATGGTCACAACGATCACCGCCAGATACCAGGCATCCAACTGCCAGTATAGGATTGCCGCAATCAGCAGCAATTCCAAGATCAGCGGCCCGATGGAAAACAGCATAAAGCGTAAGAGGAATTCGACACCCTTCACACCGCGTTCGATGATCCGGCTCAGTCCACCTGTTTTGCGTGTGATGTGGTAGCGCATCGAGAGACGATGGATATGCTCAAAGGTCTCAAGCGCCAGACTACGCAGCGCGCGCTGCCCGACCTTGGCAAAAATCGCATCGCGCAGGTTTTGAAACCCAATGGTCATGAAACGCGCGAGACCGTAGGCGATGGTCAGCCCCACAGCACCTAGAATGAAGACAGAGACACCATCCTCGGCCAATGCGTCCACAGACAGGCGATACAGCTGAGGAGTGTACACAGCGATGACCTTGCTGATCACAAGAGCCGCCATTGCAAAGACCACGCGCTTTTTGATGTCGCTTTGACCTTCTGGCCAAAGATACGGGGCGACTTTGCGCAAGACATCCCAGCCACTGCGGTTTTTGTGTCGTTCCAACTCTTCCGGGGAGGCTGTTCGCCACTGCTGCATCGCTGGCTCCAAATCGCTTGCATTCCGAGCAACAAACCTAGGCATCAACAAAGCGAATGACCAGCGGATAGAGGCCTATAAACTGTGCTTTGGAACGAAATTTGCACTGATGTCATCTGATGAAACCAAAAGAGAGGGCCAAGGCCCCCTCTTCGGTGTTCTTAAGTGATCAATCCTATTCTGGAACAGTGAAGACCTGCCCGGGATAAATGAGGTCTGGATTGCGAATCCGGTCACGGTTTGCATTGAAGACCTTCACGTATTGAATGCCATCCCCGTAATTGTCTTTGGCAATCGCCCAGAGCGTATTGCCTGGCTGCACAGTCACCTGGACAACACGGCGTTTTTCAATCTGAGCCGCGGCGGCCTCCAACTCCGCTGGGGCTTCACGTTTGAAAGGGGATTCAACGCGCGAGACAACTTTGCCCTCTGCATCCACCTGATCAGCGCGCAGTGTATAAACTCCTGCTGGTACCTCTGTAAGTTCCACCGACCAGCTGCTGTCTTCCGCGATTCCGGTTTCCGCACGTGGCGCGTTGTTGAGATAGATCCGTACAAATCCACCACCAGGAGCTTGGCCCGCAACCTGCACGTCGCCTTCTTCTGAATAAGTAATGGCATCCACAGAAATGATCTTACGTACATCAGCACTTTGATCACCCGGTGCTTGGATGACCTTTGCACCCTCTTTGCTAGCGATGATCACCGCCGGGGCTTGTGGGTGCGCGTCTTCCTGAACCTCGGTGCTAGCGGTCTCGGCTTCCTCAACAGCTACAGCTTCGGTTTCGACAGCATCGTTTGTCGCAACTTCCGCTGTTTCAGTAACAGGAGTTGTTTCGCTTTCAGAGGCACCTGTATCAGTGGCCTCTGCTACCTTAACTTCTGCGGCATCCTCTTCGGTCGTGACGACGTTGTTGGTTTCGCTGACAACGTCCTCAGCCGCTTCTGTCGCATCTTCGGTGACGGCTTCTGCAACCTCAGCTACGGTGTCTTCTTTCGTCTCCTCAAGCGGAGCCTGAGCAACCGGCGCGACAATCACGGTCTGTTCTGAAACGACTTCTTTACCATCCACATCCTGGACAAGGCTTAGGACCTGCGGCTCGTCGCTTGGCTCAATGGTCACAAAGCCAGCAAATCCACCATCGGCTCCGGCTGACGTCGTGGCGACTTCCTCGCCATCAAGCAGAATGCGCACATCTCCACCTGCTTCATCTGCGGAGCCCGCGATGACAGCACTGCCGTCTTTTTCTACGCGCACGACATCAAAGCTTGGCGTGGTTTCCTCTGTTTCGGAGGAAACCACCTCATCAGTTGCTTCAACAACCACTTGTGCTTCTTCCTCGGCGATAGCGGTTGTTTCTTCAACACCCTCCTCTGCCGCAGTTTGCTCCGCTGGAGCTTCAGCTTCGATCTCGGCCGTCACAGCTGGTTCAGCTGCAGTCTCCTTTTCGGTCAGAGCATCGCTTTCAGTGGTTTCTTTATCTTCAGGCGCTGGTGCAACTGTTGGCTCTTCTACCTGAACCACGGGTGTTACTGGTGCTTCAGGCGCTTCATTTTCAAAATAGCCCCCCATAAAAAGACCAGCGACAGCGACAGCAACTGCGACGCCTCCGATGACCAGTGTATTTCCCGACAAAAACGCGGTGATTTTGCTCATGGCTGCCCCTTCCCCAGATTTTGGCAGTCGTCTTGGTTGAGCGACCCTAGCAACTTGGGTAACCATGGTCAAAACAGCTTTGATTTATCAGGAGATTTCCATGGCAACCGCGTCCATTTGTGTATTTTGCGGCTCTCGCGCGGGAGTTGATCCGGCTTATGAACAAGCGGCTTTGGAGCTTGGCAAGGCAATTGCTGATCAAAACTGGCGCTTGGTCTATGGCGCAGGAGATATTGGACTAATGGGCGCAACCGCACGTGCTACGCAAGATGCAGGTGGTGATACCTTCGGGGTGATTCCCACTCATTTGCTAAAACACGAGGTTGGGAAAACCGATCTCACGAGCTTCATCGTGACCGAAAATATGCACGAGCGTAAGAAGGTCATGTTTATGAATTGCGATGCGGTGGTTGTGCTCCCCGGTGGGGCAGGCTCTCTGGATGAGTTCTTTGAGGTGCTCACATGGCGACAGCTTGGCCTGCACGACAAGCCCATCGTTCTGCTGAACATCAATGGCTATTGGGATCCGCTTGTGGCTTTGATTGATCACGTCATCGATCAGGGGTTTGCCGATGCAAGCTTGAAGAACTTTATCACTGTGGAAGATGATACGAAGAGCACGGTTAAAACGCTCAAGGCGGCGTTCTAACGACTTCTCGAAGCTAATTCAAAGAAGTCATTGTCTCCATCAAGCGATTTTCTGGGCTGTTTTCAAACATCGTTCCGACGGTTCGAAATACCGTCAGGCGATCTAAAAGCTCCGCATTCGACGATACACCAACCTTTTCGTAAATCATCTGAATTTGATTGCGCACGGTTTTAGGTGACCGTCCGGAGGTCTCAGCAATCGCGGTCACACTCTGTCCGATCAAAAGCTCCTTACAGACCTGAGTTTCACGCACACTGAGATCAAAGACGTCTTCAAGCAAAGCGGTGTTCACCGCGTCATGCACAGATTGACCTACAAAGATTGCAAACATCTGCTCATCATCCAGCAAATGCCGATCTATGGCACTGGCATCCCGCATGGATGGTCGAAACGGCGAAATCGCGAGCAGTAAAGGAGTTTCGTCTGTATCCACCCGCAGTCCACTTTGCACCAAGTCACGGCTGGTTTGAGATATCTTGTGATAAAGATCACCTGTGTCATACGAGTTTGACAGTCTCAACGATCCGTCTCGCGCCAATTGAAACGGGTCACCACGGCTTAAAACCTGACGGCCCGCCTTGTTGCCAAAAAGGTACTTACCTTTCGCGTCAGTGACGAGCATCGGAAGGATAATACCGTCAAAAAAACCGCTAAAAGCCTCGGTCGCACGTTTCGCTAAAGCCAGGGCTCGCGCCAATTGGCTGGCACGCACGGCATGCGGTGCCAGAAGCTTAAGCACCTCAAATAGTGGATCGAGCAGTTCTTTCTCAAGATCAGGGTCCGCGGGGAGTGGGAAGCCAAGAAAGGCGCCCCGCTCCCCGTTGTGATCAACTTTCAAATGCAGCGAGTTTCGATATCCTGATGGCTTAAGGAAATCAGTATAACAGCGCGCCTGGAGCAACTGGGACTTTGGAAAATAGAGTTTTGTATTCACCACAAACCCATTCGGAGTTCGTTTGACCGCTTCAGAAATTGTTTCTCCAACATCGTTCTTCATGTTGAACTGAAACGGTGATGGAAAAATTGGGTTCTGCCCTGCACTAACATACTCAGGCAACATCGTGTCACCATCATATCCCCAAGCCAAGGCTCCTATGCCAGGGAACATCTTGCTCAGTGTTCTCAAGAGCGTTTTCCACTGCACCTCTTCGAACGCGGAATCGTAAACGATACCGATGAGCTCTGAAAGTTCTTCAGGAGTAAAAGACAGTCTTTTCATGTTCCCATTCTACACGAAACACAGCGGCACTCATGGGTAATATTACCCAATGCCATTTGGGTAAGCTTGCTCATGTGCCAACCGGTCAGGTCTCCCATACTCACGATCAGCAGCTCAATCAGGAGATTATGATGATCGCACAAGCTCTCAAATCCACTGCTCGACACGATCAAGGAGCGCCTACTAAACTGAGGCCCACACAAAAATTCACGGCTGGCCTCGGTACCGTCGCCGACGGATTTAGATCCTGGATCAAGCAGAAACTGCAGTTGCCGACAATCTTGCCGGGGAATTGGTACCTTTAATTAACACGCACAACGTTCAATCACCGTGATGCCTGTAAAATTACGAATGAAAGCAAACAAAAAACGCCCTCTCAATCGAGAGGGCGTTTCTTACACTTGCACTGGTCTGAAATTTACAGACGGCCGGCTACGTTTTCCCAGTTTACCAGGTTGTCCAGGAAGTTGGACAGGTAAGCTGGACGCTTGTTGCGGAAATCGATGTAGTAGGAGTGTTCCCAGACGTCGCAACCCAGCAGAGCTGTTTGACCGAAGCACAGAGGGTTCACACCGTTTTCAGTTTTGGTCACTTTCAGACCACCGTCTGCGTCTTTCACCAGCCACGCCCAGCCAGAACCAAACTGACCTGCGCCTGCCGCGGAGAACTGGGATTTGAATTCATCTACGGAGCCGAAGGATTCAACGATCGCTTTTTCCAGCTCGCCAGGCATTGCGGTCTGGTTCGGGCCCATCATTTCCCAGAACTGGTTGTGGTTCCACAGTTGGGAGATGTTGTTGAAGATACCGTTTTGCGCAACCGCGTTCGCGTCGTAGGTGCCAACGATGATCTCTTCGAGGGTTTTACCTTCCCACTCGGTGCCAGCAATCGCTGCGTTGCCGTTTGTGACATAAGCGTTGTGGTGCAGGTCGTGGTGGTATTCCAGAGTCTCTGCGGACATGCCGTGTGCTGCAAGGGCGTCGTGGGCGTAAGGAAGATCAGGAAGTTCAAAAGCCATTTTGGCCTCCATTATAGTTCGTGCGGTCTCTCTGGGGACAGATGTGAGATTTTCACGCGAAAGGTCAAGGATAAAGCTGAGCATTTAGCTCAGCTTGCCCGAAATTCATTGAAACCAGCCGATTTCGAGCATTTGCAAGGCGCTTGGGCCGAGGCTTAGCGAAGCTTGCACTTTCCTTTGTTCGTGAACTTATTGCTGTACCCATGAGGCAACATTGAAATGGTGCCATCTAAAGATGCTTTCTGAACCGTTAACCGGAAATCCCCGTTAACATTCTGACCAGTGCTGCTTTTCAGCCGTCTCACGGTCCAAGACACCGTGTATCGTTTTTTGGTATCGGCACTGATTTTCGCAGGAAACCAGCCGTCCTGCTTGCTTCTGGTGATCCCATCCATGACGGCCGCGGTGCCTTTGTCGGCATCAAGCTCGACCAAAACAACCGGTGCAATCCAGCCTCTGTTTCCACCTTTGCTGAAATCGCATTGATAGGATTCAGCAAAAGCCGAGCTTCCCAACAGAGCCAATGCCGCGGCTAAAATGCTTTGTTTTTTCACAATAACTGTCCTTGAGTTAAACCAGATTTCTCACAAAAACTGCGATACCGCCTGTCGGGATATGCACAGAGAACTTCACCTTTAGCGTGTAGGATATTCAACTACCGAGCTCAACCGTTACATCAAGCCGCGGCAACGCGGCACAGCCACCTCCAACAGGTGCTTTCTCTCTTTTCGTATTGCTATCCAGCGACTACATGATGTGGGAGCAATAGGAATGCACATATGACCTTTTGGATCACAGCAATTGGCCTGACGCTGATCACAGCGGTATTTCTCCTTCTTGCCCTACTGCGTGGGCGTGCGGGTGAAATTTCTCCTGCTGCGTTTGACTTGCAGGTCTATCGGGATCAACTGGCTGAGGTTGATCGTGATCTGGCGCGTGGAGTGATTTCTGCGGAAGATGCGGATCGGGTGCGTACAGAGGTGTCTCGTCGTATTCTCGCTGCAGATGCTCAGGTCCAGGCAGAGCAGTCCGGCACAGCACGACGCGACCCACGTCCGATGTTTACAGGATTGGCACTGGGTCTTCTGATGATCGGCGGCAGTTTCTTTGCCTATGAGAAACTCGGAAATCCTGGATACCCGGATTTGGCTTTGCAGGATCGCATCGAGGCGGCGCGGGACTCGCTAGAGAACCGCCCTTCGCAAGCGACCTTTGAAGCCCAACTGCCACCTCAAGACACTGTTGAGGCTGATCCAGAATTCCTGAAACTCATCACTGAACTCAGAGCCGCTGTGAAAGACAGACCTGACGATTTGCGTGGGCATGAACTTTTGGCGCGTAATGAGGCGACGTTGCAGAACTACAAAGCCGCCTATCAGGCACAGGCTAGGGTTATCTTGCTGAAAGACAGCAATGCGACCAGCTTCGACTACACACAGCTCGCCGACCTGATGATCCGGGCCGCTCAGGGCTATGTCTCTCCAGAGGCAGATGCAGCCCTTCGAGATGCGCTTGAGCGCGATCCAAACAACGGATTTGCCCGCTACTACCTCGGCCTGATGCTGAGCCAGAACGGACGCCCCGACATAACATTTAGGATGTGGCGAGACCTTCTGGAAACAGGCCCTGAGGCCGCGCCTTGGATTGCGCCTGTCCGAGCACGGATCGACGACATGGCTTGGTTCGCAGGCATCGACTATACCCAACCAGCGCCTCGCGGCCCTTCCGCAGAAGATATCGAAGCCGCCGAGGAGCTCAGCACAGAAGATCGCAGCGAGATGATCAATGCCATGGTCGCAGGCCTTGCAGACCGTCTCGCCAATGAGGGCGGCACGCCTGAAGAATGGGCACAGTTGATTTCTGCCTATGGCGTCTTAGGTGATCTAGATAAAGCACAGATTGTTTGGGATGACGCCAAATCGACCTTCTCTGCCGCGCCCGACGCGCTGGCAACAATCGCCAAAGCAGCACGGTCGGCAGGACTAGCAGAATGAGCCATAAGATATTTGAATCGATTGAAGACAACGCCGCTGAGATGCCGCAGATGCAAGCCTTGGCGGGTCTGGATCTAGGCACCAAAACCATCGGTGTCGCGGTGTCTGACAGCTTTCAGTCGATTGCAACCCCGCTGCACACGATCAAACGCAAGAAGTTCACCCAAGATGCGCAGCAACTTCTGGACATCATCAAAGAGCGAAATATTGGCGCATTGATCTTGGGGCTTCCGCTGAACATGGATGGCAGCGAAGGGCCTCGTGTGCAATCGACCCGTGCTTTCGCCCGTAATCTTGCGCAATTGACCTCCCTTCCGATTTTCCTATGGGACGAGCGTCTGTCGACCGTTGCAGCAGAAAGAGCGCTTTTGGAGGCGGATACCAGCCGAAAACGTCGCTCTGAGGTCATCGATCACGTGGCAGCAGGTTATATTCTACAAGGGGCGCTGGATCGGCTGGCGCATCTTCGACGCGGCAGCTAAGGCGGAATTCATGCAGAATGATCTGAAGAAATTAGTCTGGCAGCGGGCAGAGGTCTCCTCTCCCTGTGTGCAAATCTGTGTCATCCACCCAAAAGAACAAATCTGTGCCGGGTGCTACCGGACTGTGGATGAGATCACCGAATGGGGCCACATGTCAGAGGGTGAACGCACGAATTTGATGCAAGAGCTTCCAGAACGCGCGGGCCGATTGAAGAAGCGACGCGGTGGTCGCAAAGAAAAAGCGGCGCGCAGCGGATAGAGCTGCACGCCGCTTCCTTGATAGAAGAGTATCTAAGTCAGCTAGAAATTACGCTGCCAGAGGCGCCTCTGTAATTGTGCCTTCAATGATCTCGATATCATCTGGTTCAATGGAACCAAAGGCACCTGAGACAACGGCAACCAATGCACCGTCTACATAGATCTCAGCGTCGCCGTCTTCATCACCTTCCACGATGCTAATCGCTCCAGCTGCACCTGTTTCAACAACGACTGCGAGCACGTCTTCACCAGTTTCCCAGTCTTCGACAACAGGAGCGTGCTCCTGATCAACAAAGACGCCAGTGATGAATGTGTCAGCACCCTCTCCACCGTAAGCGGTGTCATTGGTATCCATGTAAAGCAAGTCGTCGCCGGCTTCACCGCGCAGAACATCTGCGTCGTCATCAATTAGGATCACACCCTCGGAAGTCACGTTCGTACCAACCAAAATGTCGTTCCCGGTACCACCAAACAAAGTGTCGTCACCGGTCGCGCCGATCAATAGATCAGTATCACCGTTGCCGTGAATACGGTCGTCGCCTTCCCCGCCGGAGATCGCATCAACACCTGCGCCGCCCCAGATACGGTCATCCCCACGTTCACCTAGGATCACGTCATCACCACCGTTACCGGAAATGGTGTCATGACCATTGCCACCTTCAATGAAGTCATTGCCGCTGTTGCCAGCAATGCGGTCGGCATCGTTACCACCGCGAATGGAGTCATCACCACGACCTCCTTCGATGGTGTCATCACCACCCGCGCCGCCAATGGTATCATCGCCATGGCCGCCTTGGATAAAGTCGTTGCCCAGTCCGCCTAGGATTGTGTCATCCCCAGCGCCACCATCAATAGAATCATCACCGCCAAGGCCGTTGATGGTGTCATCGCCATCGCCGCCTTCAAGAGTATCGTTTTCGTCTGTGCCGGTCAGAAGGAGATTCTCGATACCATCGCCACCACCGGTGCCATCGCCACCGTCGCCGCCATCACCGCCATCTGTGCCGTCACCTCCATCTCCACCATCTACGGAGTCGCCGCCATCGCTATCATCATCTGTGTGAAAAGCTGCGACAAGACCTGCTGTTAGCAGGCCAAAAATGAGCAATAATTCCATCTTAATGCACCCTTAACTATCTTCTCACGGAGGAGAATTAGACAATTTTAGGGCGAAATCTAGCCAAAAGAGATAACTGTTAACGGTGCAGATACAATCTGGATAACCGCCAAAATTTGTTGATCAGAAAGGTCTCAATCAGAGCCTTTCAGAGGCCAAAATTATAAACCGACAGCCTTATGCAACATATTCAGTGCAACCAAAGTGAGAAAAACCCCGAAGATTCGCTTCAAAGGTTTCGCATCCAGAGCGTGCGCGAGTCGCGCGCCATAAGGTGTCGTGATCAATGTCATGGCGATGATGATCGCAAAGGCTGCGAGGTTCACAGCACCCAGCGAAAATGCCGGGCGAAATTGAGGTTCGATGTCGACCAGCAAAAAGCCAATCATGCCGGGGACGGCGATGATCAAGCCAAAGCCTGCCGCTGTCGCAACCGCGCGATGAATAGGCGTATTGAAAAGGCTCATCATGGGCACCCCAAAACTGCCGCCTCCGATGCCCATCAAAACAGAGAGAAACCCAATCAATGGGCTCAGGGTTGCACGCAGCCACCCTACAGGCATGCTCTCTCTGAGCCGCCAATCGGAACGCCCTAGTCCCATATCAACGCCTACGATGATCCCAAGAATCCCAAAGATGGCTTGCAAAGTGTCAGACCGGAGTTGAGCCGCGATGGTGACGCCGATCACTGCCCCAATGGCAATGCCAGGCCCCCAAGTCCTGAGAATATCCCAATCCACCGCCCCTTTTTTATGATGGCTCATCACGGACCGGATGGAAGTAACAACAATGGTCGCCAGTGAGGTGCCCAGACAGAGCTGCATCAGTTGCGGCCCATCAAAGCCAAGCGTTTGAAATGCATAGAAAAAGGCGGGAACAAGTACAATGCCGCCACCCACACCGAGAAGCCCCGCCAAAACACCAGCAAAAGCGCCGATGACCGCCAAAAGAACTGCCATCTGCAGCAGTAGGCCCATGTCCATGATTTCGCCTCTATTCTGCAGCTTGGGTGTTTGGGTGGGCCTGTACATGCGCCAGAGCCTCTAGCAACAGTTCTGGCCCCGCACCGGGTTTACTCGCACCCTGAGACAAAACCCGCCGCCAAGCGCGCGCGCCCGGCTTGCCGGTGAACAATCCGAGCATATGACGGGTGATCTGATGCAGCTTTCCACCCTGACTCATATGCGCCTCTATGTAAGGTAACATCTCATGCACAGCCCCGACGGCTGTTGTTGCAGTCCCCTGCCCATAAACACGGGTATCTGCGTCCAGCAGCACATTCGCCGGATCATGATACGCCGCACGCCCGATCATGACCCCATCTAGCCCCCGCTCCAGATGCGGCAAGGCTTCAGCCAGCGAAGCGATGCCGCCATTGATCGATATATGCAGCTCTGGGAATTCAGCCTTCATCTGATGCACAAGCTCATAGTCCAGCGGTGGAATATCCCTGTTTTCCTTCGGGGACAGCCCTTTGAGCCAAGCCTTGCGCGCGTGCAGGGTGAAACGAGAGATGCCTGATTTGGCCACTGTCTCAAGAAACGCAGGCAGCGTCTCTTCGGGGGGTTGATCATCCACCCCCAGTCGGCATTTGACCGTCACTTCAACGTCTGTGGCATCTTGCATTGCGGAAACACAATCTGCGACGAGCTGGGGTTGCTTCATCAAAATTGCACCAAAGGTGCCGGATTGCACCCGGTCAGATGGGCAACCAACGTTGAGATTGATCTCATCATAACCAGCCATTGCCCCCAGACGCGTGGCTTCCGCCAACTCAGCCGGATCAGATCCGCCCAGTTGCAGCGCCAGCGGGTGTTCTTCCTCGGAATAGTCCAAGAGATGCAACGCTCCACCACGCACCAATGCAGGTGCTGTTACCATTTCGGTATAAAGCAACGTGTTCTTAGAAAGCAGACGGTGGAAATAGCGACAATGCCGGTCGGTCCAATCCATCATCGGCGCACAACTCAAGGTTGCATTTCTTCTTATTTTTTCTCTTTTATTTTCAAACACTTAAGAGCCAGCCCCGATTTCTATGTCAGACACCTACCAAAAAGACCAAGTGACATACACACAAAAACGCTGGAATACGCAACGAATACATTAGGTAAGAGACGCCAATTTGTGGTCAAACAATAAATACAAGAGTTAAAACAGAGTTGTCGTGGACAAGGCGATCTCCTGAAGCCTTCCATATTTACCTAGTCTCGTACTATTCGTAGTACGGTCCCTCTTGGACTACATGATGTCCGTAACCGTACCTTTGCATCCCCCTTGGGTCGACTTGATTTAAGACAAAACCAGAAATTTTCAAATTAACGGCTCTCAACTCGGCACTTAACTTGCTTACTTGCGATTGTAGCGTCTGGTCCCACTTTACAGAACAAACGATAGCGTCGCAGTGTTGGCCAATTGTTCTAGCGTCGGGAACGACAAGAACGGGGGGAGCATCAATTACAATAAAATCATATTTCTGTCTTGATTCTCTAATAAGCTCCTTAAAGCGCTCAGATGAAAAGACATCGGCTGGGTTTACAGCTGACCTCTGGCCCAAAAGCACGTCTGCATTTAGAAGCTCGCTTTGCACAACGGCTTCATCGAGCGACAAATCACCAGAAAGCACTGAAATGATACCTTTATCTTCGCGAATATCGTTGAAATATTCATCAAGAGTTAGGCGCCGAATATCCCCCTCAATCAAAAGAACTTTCTTTCCCAATTGAGCCAAATTATGAGACAGGCAAACTGAAAGTGTCGTCTTACCTTCGCCGGGAATAGAAGAAGTCGACAAAATCACTTTTGGCGGCTGATCTATGCTTGAAAGAAGTATACTCGTTCGGATGTTGCGTACTGCCTCAACAGCACTCGACGTAGGCTTTTCTTCGAAATAGCGGAGTACATCTTGTCTACTTTTCACAGGAAGCACAGGAATAGATCCGATTAATGGTGCGCTGAATTTGCCTTCAAATTGATCTTCAGAAACGAACCTTGAAGCTGCTCCTCGTACTGCGTCTAGTCTGGTCATGAGCCAAACTACAAATAAGCAACACCCAAATGCGATGGCCAGAATATTGGTTAACGAAAAGTCGAAGTAACGCCTCTTTGAGTGCGATTTCTCATTAATTTTAACAAAGAAGACTTTGGTATGGTTTTGGATACTTTCCAAAACCGCAGCAGCGTTCTCCAGATCAAAGCTAGTTGTTTTCATGCTGTTGGGATCACAGCTACTTCGGCTGCAATTGTCGATCGAATTTGTCCGCAAATCTGAAATCTCTGTTAGGATCTGGCGAGAAATCTCGCTGCGTGAGTTTTCTATGGTTACAGTTATTGCCTTTATTAGCGCCTCTTCAATTTCAACCGCACATTTCAAAGTTTCGGCGCAAGAAATCTCAATCTCAAATCCATGTGACGAACTTCTTAGACGTGTAGCCACCAAACCTTTCTCGAATCTGCCTTCGCATAGTCCGGTTTCATCCGAAAGTGCTCGAGTTTTAAGAAACCTAGAATTCCGCAACAAATAACTCGGACCATCAGCTTTATCGATAGGCCTCAAGAATTTGGAATTTTTTTCGCTCAAAACAGAACAAACAAAACTCGGCTCGAGCTCCTGGTTGAACGTACTAACAAACTCCGAAAATAAGTCTTCTTTGTAGCTGTCTTCATCTCCTTCCCAAAACTGATCGACAACAGATTGAACTTCTTTGTCTAGAACGCTGACTACTCTGTACTCCGAGCTAAAGACCAGCACACGTTTGTTAAACAGCGACAGACTAAAGATGATAGTCGCAAAAGTTAGAGAACAAATAATTAGAAGCGGTAGTTTGGCATCCAATATCCTGCGATAAACAACGTCGAAACCAACCGTCTCAGAAGTGTCTTGCACTGTTTCAAGATCGGGGTTTTCTTCCAGTTCGCTTTTTACAAGCATATCAAGAAATCAACGCTAAGAAGGCAATTCCTATTGGAAAAGCGAAACCAGTAATGAACTCGGAATAGATGCGCTCTTCTTTTAGACGAACTTCTCCACTCCTCACAATGAAGTTAAAAATTAGATACACCAACAGTAGTTTAGTGAAAAATCCCAGATCAAAAGTCCTGATCGTCTTTCCAACTTCGGGCAGAATGCTCACATCCGTGCCACTGCTAGCTACCGAGGCTGAAAAAACCACTACCGAGCTAATCAACATTGCCCGACGAGCTTTCACATAAGAACCATGTTCAAGGATTAGCGACAAAGGGTAGTCCTAAAAAATTAAATGCGAGCTGAGTGATTATCTTCGATGAAACAAAGCTCTAGAAATTATCTTCTCCACAAAACAATCCAGCGAAGATTCTTGCAAGGAAAAACGTCGAATTCGAAATTGTTCACATATTGCGCCTTATCCGCATTGGCGGTCATGTAAGTTGATTGTTTTCTTTGGCTTGGCGACGGTGGCTCTGTCTTTTTAATTAGAATGGAGCACCAAGTGGACACACGGTTTCTTTTGATGGCGCGATATGACGCGTCACCGGTCATCCCACTCGACAGAGTTCGCAAAGATTTTTTCCCGCATCTCGCGGCCCCAATGTTTCTACGCAAGTTGAAGGAAGGGAGTATCGCGCTGCCCTTGATTTCAATCGAACCAAGTCAAAAGAGCGCGAAAGGAATTCACTTGGACGACCTCGCCAAATATCTCGACAAGCGACGTGAGGAAGCACTTAAAACATTCGCGCATTTGCACATGTAAACCAAGGTAGTCTTCTAGCCTTGTGGAACAATTTCTCAGCCGAGGGGGTCAGAAACAAATGGAGAACAAGTATGACTTTTAGTATGACAGCGATAATGGAGACCCACTAAATTACTGTTTTTACTTGCGTATTTTAAACCCAAATACCATCCATCATCGGCGCGACCGAAAGGCGCGCCGCATGGCGGATTTCATCTGTATTCAGGTCGCGCAAGGTTGCTCTCCGGCTTGGGCGGTCAGTCAATGACGGTCTTGATCCATTAAGTCATTCGCCGCTGGGAATCAAACCCAGGCCACACCCCGAATGTGATATCGCAGTGGCCGTGGAGATTGCTTGTCTGATTTTGCCCTGAACGGTACGATCCGTGCAATCATAACAGAGCAGCAGATACGCAGAGATAGACGAGCAAGATCACATGGGGCAGTCTTTCCTTCCAACCAAAGAAAACCAGCGCGCCTTGCGCGATGCCTTTGGCTGTTTCGCCACGGGTGTAACAGTGATCACAACAAGCACCGATACCGGCCCAATTGGTATCACCGCGAATTCCTTTTCGTCCGTCTCTCTTGATCCGCCTTTGATCTCCTGGTGCCCAGCCAAAGAGTCTGACCGCCTTTCCGCGTTTGAGGCCAACTCTGACTTTGCCATTCACATCCTAAGAGAGGATCAAGGTGAAATGGCAACTGCCTTTGCGGAAAATGGGGATTGCTTTGGCGATGGATGGCGCAGATCGCAAAACGGGGTGCCAATATATGACGATTGTCTTTGTGTTCTTGAATGCCAACGAGAAGCACAGTTTGACGCGGGTGATCATCTGATCATGCTGGGTCGCGTGCATCGGGTGCATATGCACCAAGGCCAACCGCTGGTATTTTGCCATGGAAAGTTTGGTGGCTTCTCCACACCTTCTTAGCGCGAGGTGAGACCAAGCTTTCTCTAATATGCAAATTGATTCGAATTTGCGGAAAGATTGTCTCTTAAGTTTCCAGGATCGCAACAATCCATTCGATCCGTCAGAATTGATCTGAAAACACAGAATACTCAGCGTATTACCTGTTGCAATAACGCAAATTTGAGCCTCTTTTCTGTCAAGTTCTACTGTTTTCGAAATTCGAACAATACAAGGTGCAATCCGCAGAAATCAGCGTCGCGAGCACCTATTTCCCTAATTTGCCAAGTCTCACATTAGCAAATCTAAGCACCGGCACACTTACGTTTCCATTTTAGCAACAAACTACCGCTTAAGGTGTATTACAAATCAAATTTCCCCTTCATCCAACGTCCCGTCTAAGGGAGATTTAAACCTGAGCCATTGGAAGGGCCCAAGCGCCCGCGTAAATTGGCTTTGGTATTTTTCGGAGCTCTGCTCATGGGTGAAGCAGAATTTCGCATCATCGGTCTTGGGACGGACCAAATGCAGGTGGATCTGTGATGATGTTTGTAAGTGTTGAACAGCGCGACAGTTAGGTTGCGCAGACGAAGACAAGAAGGGGCGCTTGTCTAAGTTTAGAAAGGTTGGGACATGCCTGGGAAAGACGAAACCATCTGCTTCACGCAGGACGCAATGATTGCAACGATCTCAGGGGAGCGCCCTGTTCAGACGTTGATGGAAGGTGATCGCGTGATCACCCGCGACAATGGACTTCAAGAAATCGCTTGGATTGGCAAGAAAGAGCTGGATCTGGAGACATTGTCATCCAATCCTCATCTGCAGCCAATTCTGATCAAGGCGGGTAGCCTTGGCCACAATCAGCCAGAGCGTGACCTGATGGTCTCGCCCAATCACCGCATGCTGATTGCAAATGACGCCAATGCGCTGCTGTTTGATGAACGCGAAACGCTGGTCGCTGCCAAACATCTGGTTGGCAAACCGGGGGTCGAACGCGCCGCTGTAGGGACAGTGACCTACTACCACATTCTCTTTGAGCATCACGAGGTAGTTCTGGGTAATGGCGCATGGTCAGAAAGCTTCCAGCCGGGAGACTACTCTGTGTCGACGCTGACGGAAGATCAGCGTTCAGAAATATTTGGCCTGTTCCCAGAGCTGGAAATGCGGGGTGCTTTGCAGGATTTTGCAGCCGCCCGTCGCTCTCTGAACAAAAAGGAAGCCGCGCTGGTGCGCTTCAACTAAATCAGACAAGCATCTGATCGAAATAAAAAACGCGCCTCTGAGGGCGCGTTTTTTTGTGGGATTTATGCCAGCGCTGTGACTTCGATCTCAATTCTGAATTTCGGATCAATGAGCCCACATTCAATCATGGTTGCCGCCGGAGGATTGTCGCCAAATGCCGCAGACAGCAATGGCCAACAGGGTTCAAATTCTGCGCGGTCTTCCAAGTAGTAGTTCACGCGAACAACTTTTGAGAGGTCGCTGCCTGCCTTTTCAAGCGCAGCAGAGATGGTGTTGAGAGCCGACTGACATTGCTCTGTGACAGTCTCACCCTGCCCTACGGTGCCCGCGACATGTACAAAACCACCCGCAACCACAGCGCGGCAATAACCGATCTTGGCTTCGAATTCACCGCCTGAGTGAATGCGTTCAATCATATGTCTCTCCCATGAAAAACGGCGCGGGAAAGACCGCGCCGTGATGATTGATATTGGTTGTCTTTAGCCTGCTGACGCTGGCTCTTTCTCAGCATCCGCATGTATCATGAGCGGTGCGGCATCAGAATTCACCGCCTCTTCGTTCACGACCACTTCGGTCACGCTGTCCATACCCGGCAGGTCAAACATCGTATCTAGCAGGATGTCTTCCAGAATAGAGCGCAGACCACGTGCACCGGTTTTACGCTCAATCGCGCGTTTTGCGATGGCTTTCAGCGCATCATCTGTAAAGGTTAGGTCCGTGTCTTCCAGCTCAAACAGGCGCTGGTATTGTTTGACCAGAGCGTTCTTTGGCTGGGTCAGAATGGTCACCAGAGCGTCTTCATCCAGATCTTCCAGCGTTGCAAGAACAGGAAGGCGACCAACAAATTCAGGGATCAGACCGAACTTGAGCAAATCTTCTGGTTCCAGGTCCTTAAAGACCTCACCCACGCCGCGTTCATCATTGTCACGCACATCGGCACCAAAGCCCATAGCAGAGCCTTTGCCGCGCTGCGCAATGATCTTATCGAGCCCCGCAAATGCACCTCCGCAGATGAACAGAATGTTTGTCGTATCCACTTGCAGGAATTCCTGCTGCGGGTGCTTACGGCCACCCTGCGGAGGCACAGAGGCCACTGTGCCTTCCATCAGTTTCAGCAGTGCCTGCTGAACACCCTCACCCGACACATCACGGGTGATAGATGGGTTTTCAGACTTACGCGTGATCTTGTCGACCTCGTCGATATAAACGATGCCGCGCTGCGCACGCTCAACGTTATATTCAGACGCCTGCAGGAGTTTCAGAATGATGTTCTCAACATCTTCCCCCACATAACCAGCCTCGGTCAGTGTGGTCGCATCTGCCATGGTAAAGGGCACATCCAGAATACGAGCGAGTGTCTGCGCCAGAAGTGTCTTACCGCAACCGGTCGGTCCCATCAGCAGGATGTTGGACTTTTGCAGTTCGATATCGCCAGACTTTTGTGCGTGGTTCAGACGTTTGTAGTGGTTGTGCACCGCAACCGACAGCACGCGTTTCGCAACGGCCTGACCAATCACATAGTCGTCCAGAACTTCGCAGATCTCTTTTGGCGTTGGCACACCTTCGGAGGACTTCAGGCCAGATGCCTTTGTTTCCTCACGAATGATATCCATACAAAGCTCGACACATTCGTCGCAGATGAACACCGTCGGGCCGGCGATCAGCTTGCGGACTTCATGTTGGCTCTTGCCGCAGAAGCTGCAGTAAAGGGTGTTCTTGCTGTCACCACCGGAATTTGTCGACATCGTCTACCTTTCAGGCCCCAGTTTCGTACCCGCGCCATGGTCAAAGAGAGCTTCTGCCCACCTGTCCTTCGCGCGTTTCGCTTAGCTTAGGGCAGCGCCTTGGCGCATACAATCTCAAATTGACCCTCCATTAAAGATCAAAGCGTTAACGGAGGGTGCTGTTCCTATTCCGCGTCGTCGCCTTTAGGGCGATTTTCTACGATTTCATCCAGATGGCCCCACTCCTTTGCTTCTTCAGGGGTCATCCAAGTGTCACGGTCCAGAGCTTTCTGCACAGTCTCATAGTCCTGACCGGAGTGCTTCACATACATCTGATAGATCCGCTCACGGGTGCGTTCGATGTGACGCGCAGAGATCAACATATCTGTCGCCATGCCCTGAGACCCGCCGGAAGGCTGATGCACCATAACCTCAGAGTTTGGCAGAGCAAAACGCATGCCCTTTTCGCCACCGATTGCGATCACAGAACCCATGGAAGCCGCCATGCCGCAGATCAGCGTAGAGACCTTTGGTTTGATGTACTGCATTGTGTCATAGATTGAGAAACCAGCTGTGACCTCACCGCCTGGGGAATTGACATACATACTGATTTCTTTGGATGGGTTTTCTGCCTCGAGGTGCAGAAGCTGCGCCACGATCAGCTGGCTCATACCGCTGTGGATCGGGCCGTTCACAAAGATGATGCGCTCTTTCAGAAGGCGCGAGAAAATATCGTAAGCCCGCTCACCCCGGCTGGTCTGTTCAACCACCATCGGAACGAGGTTCATGTAGGTCTCAATCGGATCTTTCATAATCGCCTGCCTCTTGCTGTGCTGCACCCTAATGGTCAGTGCCTAAGGGAGTCTTAGTGTCGCTGACAGGGAGCTGCAAGACCACCTTTGAAATTGCATGCATGGATGAACGATCCACTCTCACCCCTTGTGCAAATTTGCATAAGGATTTGGCTTTAAAAACAAACGTTCTGCTCGTTAGAGTGAGCAAAACATGCGGGAGAATGGGATAATGCGCGATTTTGATGAACTTTTCGCGATAGCTGCAGAGCGCAAGGGTGGTGCGGACGTAGTAGAAGCGCAATTGCCAAGTCCTCTCAGTCCTGAGGAACTTGCAGCGATCCCCGAAGATCGCTGGCTCGCACAGTTCACGAAGTCGATCTTTCAGGCTGGGTTCAACTGGAAAGTCATTGAAAACAAGTGGGCTGGGTTTGAAGAGGCCTTCTCTGGCTTTGATGTCAATCGCTGCGCTTTCCTAAACGACGAAGAATTTGACGCGCTCCTGAGCAACCCGGCAGTGGTACGCAATGGCATGAAACTGCGGACCGTGATCGACAATGCGATATTCATCCAGGAGCTACGTGACGATGGCGGCATCGGCAAAGTGATCGGCAATTGGCCAGCAACAGACTACATCAACCTCTTGGCTCTCCTTAAGAAACGCGCCTCGCGACTCGGTGGCATGTCCGCGGCCTATAGCCTGCGGTTCATGGGGGTGGACAGCTTCATACTCTCTCAAGACGTGACGGCACGTTTGATCGCTGAAGGTGTGATTGATAAGCCTGCGACATCAAAGACCGCACAAAAGGCTGTTCAAGCCGCCTTTAACACCTGGATGGAGCAATCAGGGCGTGGTCTGTCACAGATCAGCCGAGTTCTGGCGATGAGCGTCTAAAGGCAGTTCTGTGTGAGCGAAGAAAGCGTTCAGCCTGCCTTCGAGGCAGCCTGCCCGCTGCCCGGCATATCGCCGGGGGAGCAGATTTGAGGGGGTCAAATGCCACAAACGACGATCTACGCACTGGTGATGCTGGCGGCAGGCATTGGCATCCCTTTGCTAGCGGCTTTGAATGCGGGGCTTGGGAAAAGCCTTGGGTCACCGATCGCGGCGTCAGCCGTATTGTTCTGCGTGGCCCTAGTGATGACCGGCTTTATCTTGATCGTCTCTGGAGAAATCCCAAAACTCGCGCGGCTACCACTCACCCCGAAGCAATTTCTCTTTGGTGGGTTTTTCGTTGCATTTTACGTGCTTTCAGTCACTTTCATCGCGCCGAAATTCGGTGTTGGAAACGCCGTTTTCTTCGTTCTGATTGGTCAGATGATATCTGCAGCGGCCATCGACCATTTTGGATTATTTGGTGCGCAGCTGTCGCCACTATCCCTCACCCGAGCAGGAGGCATCGGGCTGATGGCCGTTGGAGTTTGGCTGACTCAGCAGACGTAATTCTTACCGTTGTTTGGCTTTCAGATAGTCGATCAAAGCCACAACCGGAGCACTTGTGGCAATCGGCTGGCCGGCGTCGGTCTTAATCATAACATCTTCACCCTCAAAGAAATCACCGTAGACCGGCATTGGCGAGCCGTGTGACACTAGGGGATCGCGACCATCGATGCGTTGAATCACCCGAAACAACGGGAAGGTTCCATCATTGTTTTCAGATAAGATCCTTAAATCTTTGGGCTTGATCAACATGACGCTCGCCATCCCGCCCTTGCCATCCAAATCTACCCCATGACAGGCTGCACAATTGTTCAGATAAATCTCTTCACCGAGTTCTAAGTTGCTTTCAGCTGCGACCAAAGTCGCTGCGAGACTTGCAGAAACGGTCATCAAAACACTCGACTTCATGATAGCTCCTCCTGTTATTGCAAAGTCATTTTGCCATGACAGAAGGAATGCCACCTTGCGCGGGATCAACTAACGGCTATCCCGAAGTGAGAATACCGTCATCAAGTCGCAGAACACGATCCATCCGCGCCGCCAGTTCCAGATTGTGGGTCGCGATCAAAGCTGACATCCCCGTGCCACGCACGAGTGTCATCAGAGCATCAAAAACCTTATCAGACGTGCCAGGATCAAGGTTACCGGTTGGCTCATCTGCCAAAAGCACCTTTGGCTCATTTGCCAAGGCCCGGCAAAAGGCCACGCGCTGTTGTTCGCCACCAGATAGCGCGGCTGGACGGTGATCGGCCCGATCAGCGACGCCAACCGAAGAGAGCAACTCCTGTCCGCGCTTCCGGGCTGCTGTGGTTGAGACTCCATTGGCCTGTTGCGGAAGAGTGATGTTTTCCATCGCGGTGAATTCAGGCAACAGATGGTGGAACTGATAGACAAATCCTACATCTTCGCGCCGCGTAATTGTCCGGCGGCGGTCGGACTTTCCGGTCATCTCACGTCCAGCAATTTCAACAGTACCAGCATCGGGCGTATCAAGCAGACCTGCAATATGCAGGAGCGTCGATTTCCCGGAACCAGAGGGTGCGACAAGAGCAACGATTTCGCCTGCAGCAAGGGTCAAATCACAGCCACGCAGAACGGATACTTCGTTTGGCAGGCCGGCATTATAGGTCTTTGTGACCCCGGAGAGTTTTAAAAGATCACTCATAGCGCAGCGCCTCCACAGGGTTCATACGCGCCGCGCGGCGGGCTGGGAAAATGGTGACGACAAAAGATAGCCCAAGCGACAGGCTGATCGCTTTCAAAACGTCTTCCAGGCGCAACTCAGCTGGCAGTTGGTAAATCCCGCGCACTGCGGGATCCCAGACACCGCCCCCGGCGATGTAATTTACAAAGGAAAACACCTGGTCGATGTAGATTGCAAAAAGGCAGCCAAGGATGACGCCTAAAGCTGTACCGATGACTCCTGTGAACGCGCCACAGATGAAGAACACCCGCAAAACGGAGCCTTCTGTTAAACCCATAGTGCGCAAGATACCAATGTCCTTGCCCTTGTTTTTCACCAGCATAATCAGGCCACTGACGATATTCATAGCCGCGATCAAAACGAGAATAGAAAGGATGATGAACATCACATTATCCTCAATCTCAAGCGCCCTCAGAAAACCACCTGAGCTGTCTCGCCAGGTCCAGACCAGAGCACGTTCTCCGGCAGCGCGGATCAGATCGAGCGCTAAAATGTCAACGCCTTCTGGATCCTCAACCATGACCTCAATCTCATTTGCGCGGCCTTCGGCATTGAAATAACTCTGCGCCTCCGCAAAGGGCAGATAGACCCGTGTGCGATCAATGTCATAGCGCCCAGCGGTGAAGATATAGACCACCTCATAGGACTTCACTCTTGGGCTTGTACCAAAGGCCGTCTTCACCCCGTTGGGAGAGATCAGTTTGATGCGATCACCCAGAGACGCACCAATTTCACGCGCAACACCTGAACCGATGGCGACACCGTCGGAGAAACGGTCAATATCGCCCTGAGCGGTTTCTGAGCGCGCCACACGTGGAATGGTTTTGAGATCCTCAAGCGATATTCCAAAGACTTCAACGCCCGCATTGCGCTGCCGCAGGTTGGCCATTACCTGCCCTTTGATCAAAGGCGCGGCTCGTGTAACACCCTCAACCGCACGAAGTCGCTCAGCCATTGCTTCGTAGTCGTGAATGCTGCGATCAAGCTGGCCGCGCTCGGTGACTTCCGCGCTCTGATAAACCGTTACATGGGCATTTGACCCCAGGATGGTGTCGACAAACTCAGTTCGAAAACCGGACCTTACAGCCAAAGTGGCAATCAGCGCGAAGACGGCGAGCGTAATGCCCAGAAGGCTGATCCAAGTCATAACACTGACGCCACCTTCGGCGCGTCTTGCGCGCAAGTATCGCCACGCGATCATCCATTCAAATCGTGAAAAAGGCGCTGTGCGGGCCATAATCTGCTCTCTTCAAATCTCGCCCCAACATAAGAGCTATATTTTGAGCGCACCGTAAGCAGCCCCTGCAAAGGGGTCAAGCAGCGCTCTCGGCTGCATTCCGCCGCCGAAAAGGCAATCGAAAGAGTCCGATCAGCATGGAAATTACCAACCACCCTGAGACAAGGCCAGCACCCGAGAACACCGCACCTTCAAACGTCAAAGGCACGGCAGGTTTGAATTCCGCCCAAGCAGCTTGTGCGATATCAAGATCATTTAGATGCGCGGCGTGATAAGCGCGCATAAAAGGACCGGCATCCTTCATATCAACTAGCGCTGTTTCCAGTCGATCATACCGTTCGATGGTGGCCCGCATGGTCTCAGCTCGCGCTGCGCCCAGCGCACCGGCTTCGGCCAATTCCACAAGTGCTGTTTCACGCTCAAGCCCTACGCGGGCCGCATCTGCATCGAAATCACTGATAAACAGGCGAAGCTCATCCACAGCCCCACCGAGGCGCTGCGCATACTGCTGTGAAAACTCTGGAAACTGCGATAGCGCTGCCGCACCGCTCAATCCGCCCGCCAGTGTGAGAACCCGTGCAAACAAGTGCCCTGCCCTTTCTTCTTTGCTCAAATACTCCCGCCGGAGGCATCCCAAAGCAACAACAATCGAATACGGCCAAGATTTAAGCGACAAAACACAAGAAAGGCGGGACCAGCCCGCCTTTTCTAAATCTGTCTGAAATTGAAGATTACAGCCCAATCACGCGATGATTTGCGTAAATCTCCGCAACCTTCTTCACCGCCTCTTCCGGAGACAGCTCTTCGCTTTCACCTGTCCGGCGAGAGGTCAGCTCAACAACACCATTCTTCAGACCACGCGGGCCGACAGTGATGCGCCAAGGCAGACCGATCAGATCCATGGTCGCGAATTTACCACCCGCGCGTTCTTTACGATCGTCATAAAGCGGCTCAAGGCCCAGCGCTTCGAAACTCTTCTCAAGAGCCTCACATGCGGCGTCAGCTTCTTCGTCGCCTTGCTTGAGGTTCACAATACCCACGTGGAACGGAGTGACACCTTCCGGCCAGATGATCCCTTTGTCATCGTGGCTCGCTTCGATGATCGCACCCAACAGACGGGATACGCCAATCCCGTGGCTCCCCATGTGCACGGGCACGTTCTGCCCTTCAGGAGTCTGAACCGTCGCACCCATCGCTTCGGAATACTGCGTGCCAAAGTAGAAGATCTGACCAACTTCGATACCGCGGGCGGTCCGACGACGTTCTTCAGGTACCTCGTTAAAGGCCGCCTCATCGTGGGTCTCATCTGTACGTGCGTAGCGAGAGGTGAACTCTTCTAGTACGGCCTGACATTCCGCATGGCTGTCAAAGTCGATATCGCGGTCGCCGAACTTCAGATCGGTGATTTCACTATCATAGAAGACCTCAGATTCACCTGTCTCTGCCAGCACAAGGAACTCGTGTGTGTAGTCGCCGCCAATCGGACCAGAGTCCGCGCGCATTGGGATCGCTTGCAGGCCCATACGTTCGTAAGTGCGCAGATAGCTGACAAGGTGGCGGTTATAGGCGTGCAGCGCGTCTTCTTTGGTGAGGTCAAAGTTATAACCGTCTTTCATGAAGAATTCACGGCCGCGCATCACACCAAAACGGGGGCGCACCTCATCACGGAATTTCCACTGGATTTGGTACAGTGTCAGCGGCAGGTCTTTGTAGGACTTCACATGGCTGCGGAAGACATCTGTAAACATCTCTTCAGCGGTTGGGCTGAACAGCATGTCGCGCTCATGGCGGTCTTTCATGCGTAGCATCTCGGCACCGTAGCCGTCATAGCGGCCACTTTCACGCCAAAGGTCCGCAGATTGCAGGGTTGGCATCAGCATTGGCACGTGACCCGCACGGATTTGCTCTTCGTGTACGATGTTCTCTAGCTTACGCAGCACCTTGAAACCCATCGGCAGCCAGGAATAAATACCTGCGCTGGATTGTTTAATCATACCTGCGCGCAGCATATAGCGGTGGCTGACAATTTGAGCTTCTGAAGGGGTTTCCTTCAGAACCGGCAGAAAATAACGGGACAGGCGCATCTGGGCTCCATAGTCTGAATGTCTAGTTAGTCTCCGTTTAGGCCCTTCCCCGCAGACAGGCAAGCGGGCAGCACTTCCGAAGAATTGCAATTTTTTTTGAGGCCGCGGTATCCTAACCGGTCTGCCATTCGTCTTAGCCATAAGAGTTTAAAACGAAAGGCATCAGAAATGACTCAGGGATTTACTAAAATCATCGAATACACGGTCAAACCGGAGGCGCGCCAAGGCAATGCCCAGCGCGCTGCGGAATTGACGAAGGCATTGGAGGGCCAGCGGCCTGACGGGTTTTCCTATTTGGCCATGGATCTTGGCAATGGCCGCTTCATGCATATCGCCAATGCCCGGACCGAAGCCGCAAAGGACGTGATCTATGGGCTTCCGGAATTCAAAGCCTGGGCGGAACCTTTGAATGAGATTTGCTCCGATGGTTTGAACTTCACGGACGCCTCAGAAATGTGGACAGCCGCAACCGCCGATCTGCCAATCGATATCACCTACACGAAGGAGGCTTAAGCATGTCACTCTCTGGAAAAACCGTCATGATCACTGGGGCCAGCAAGGGACTGGGGCGCGCGATGGCCGAGAAAGCCGCGTCTTTGGGCGCGACGGTCTGGGCCATTGGGCGTGATCAAGCGGATCTGGCGTCTCTTGCAGCAACTTTTGATGCCATTCATCCTTTGGCCTTGGACATCACCGCAGATGACGCTGCCGACAAAGCCTTCAATGTTGCTTCTCCTGATATTCTGATCCTCTCCGCAGGGGCCGCTCCCAAAATGGCGCCTGTCCGAGAGCTGAGCTGGCAGGAATTCTCTACCAATTGGCAAACAGATGTGCGCCAGTCCTACAACTTTGGTAGAGCCGCTTTGACAAAACCACTGAAGGATGGCTCGACCGTGGCCACGATTTCCAGTGGCGCCGCTCTGAGCGGGTCTTTTGCCTCAGGTGGGTATGCCGGTGCGAAACGCATGCAGTGGTTCCTCTCTGGCTATCTGCAAAAAGAGGCTCAAGAGCTTGGTCGCGATATTCGGTTTCTGACGATCCTGCCCAAGCAACAGTTTCGGGACACCCAGTTGGGGCATCAAGCGTCTACAGGGTATGCGGAGCGGCTTGGTATTCCGCATGAAGAGTTTCTGTCGAGGTTTAAGAATGCGCTCACTCCCGAAGGCTTCGCGGAAAAAGCCTTTGAGGTTCTTCTTGGCCCCGATACCGTTGAAACCAGCAGCTTTGGGATCAACGGCGCTGGCATCGAAAAGCTCGACTAGGCTCCCCCCAATAGAGGCGCGATAGGAACATGACCCAATCAATGACAGAATTTGAAACTCAGTTGATTGCCCTAAGGCCCAAGCTCCATCGCTATTGCGCGCGTATGGTGGGGTCTGCCCTGGACGCTGAAGACATTGTGCAGGATGGCATCGCCGCCGCTCTGCGCAAACTCCCTTCCCAAACGGTCCGCAATCCCGAAAGCTGGCTCTTTCGCATCGTGCATAATCGCGCATTGGATCATTTGCGGCGCGCTGAAAATGTACCGATGCTCCCCTTACCCGAAGACCCCATTGATGAAGACAGCCCTCCCCCTTTTGAACAAAAAGAGATGGCGACTTTTGCATTGTCGATCTTCATGCAGCTCACCCCACTTCAGCGCTGTGCTGTTATACTGAAGGATGTGATGGGGTATTCCCTTTCTGAGGTGTCAGAGCTTTTGGACCTTAGTGTCGGCGGCGTGAAATCTGCTCTGCATCGCGGGCGGGATAATCTCAAACAGATATCCGCCAGAGAGCCAACCACGCAACGAATTGAAATCAAAGACAATCAGCGCGCGTTGTTAAAGGACTATGTGCAACGCTTCAGCACGCGAGACTTCGATGGTATCCGCGCAAGGCTATTAGAGGATGTCGAACTTGAGCTTGTTCATCGTATTCAATCCAAAGGGGCAAAGCGTGTCGGTCGATATTATTCCAACTATGAAGCGGTTGATCTTTTCTCAGTTGTCCCATGTTCTGTGGAGGGACGCCTCGCCATGCATGTGACCGATGAAGTAGGCGCATATTTTGTTTTGCTCAACTGGTGTGATGACCGTCTCTCTGCCATTAAGGACTTCCGCTATGCACGATATGTCTGTGACAGCGTTGAGGTCACCTTCCTCTAGTTGGACTTACAAACCCATCGCATCAGAAACACTCCTATTCTGAGGCTAACTATTTTGCTGCGCGCAAACCACTGTTGCAGTAGCTCATATTCCAAATCGTCGGCCAATTCATAAAGCGATTGTGAAGGATTGCTTGGTTAGATCATCCCCTTTAGTTTCAAATTTGGGATGACTACTAGGAGTAAACTATGACTGTTACCGTCGTGGCAATGACGTCTATAAACGACGATGAACCTCTGGCATTGGCTGAATATTTCCGGGTGACCGGGCCTTTGTTAGAGCGCGCTGGCGCAAAAATTAAGAAATCGTTCCATATCAATGAGGTCGTGGTTGGGCACCGACCTGCAAAGACTGTCTTTATCGTGGAGTACCCAGATAAAGCAGCAGTGGATATGGTTTTTGGAAGTCAGGAATATCAAGATGTTATTCCGTCACGCGACCTCGCCTTTTCAGAGTATAACGTGACAATCGCCGCCGATGATAGTCAGGCCTCAGAGGATTTCGCCTCCGCCGAATAACCAGCTTCGATCAGTGAGCTGGCTTACGGGGCAGAAAAAAATTTGATCCAAAGTGAACAGGCCTGCGTATTCCTGATCAGTTGCACCCCAAATGTGGTGCACACAGAGAGAGGAAAAACCCATGTCGTTCGCAAAGAAATTTGCGGCCACCGTAGTGGCCGCCACCATCGGCTCGTCCGCAGTCGCGTCTAACACCATCGTAGACATCGCTGTTGGCGATGATCGTTTCTCAACACTCGTGGCTGCAGTCAGCGCTGCTGGCCTGGTTGAAACGCTACAAGGACCTGGTCCGTTTACAGTCTATGCTCCAGTCAACGAGGCTTTCGCTGCGCTGCCTGCCGGAACCGTTGAAACACTGTTGAAGCCAGAGAACAAAGGCGATCTGACCAACGTCCTGCTTTACCATGTGGATGACCGCAACCTGACCTCAAGCCAAATCCCTGCTGGCTCCAACTACTTCAAGCCGGTTCTGGCGTCTGAGCGTCTGTGCATCACTAAAGACAGCAATGGCGTTATGATCTCCGATGGTACCGGCGATATGGCGACTGTCGTTATTGCTGACATCAAAGCCGATAATGGCGTCATTCACGTGATTGATAAGGTTCTGCTGCCAGGCACACGCCCAAGCTGCTGATCCATTAGTTACCCCCCCGAGGCGCTTGTAGGGTCAATAGCCTTGCGAGCGCTTCACATTTCCATGCCAGTCCGGAAGCCCATGCTCTTGGCTCGTGCCCAGAGAATTAAACCGGAGGTCTGGTATTTCGACGTAAGACCCCACCCCAAATCCTACTAAAGCAGCGATCATAGTAATCACGGGCCAAATTCCTGAGGAGGCCTGAGCCGGGTGATGCTGTGAATATGTGGTCATGATCTTTCTCCCTGAGTGATGAGAGAAACATGGGGGCTAAGAAAGCATAATGAAAACGAATTAAAGTTAGCGAAGCCATCAACAATTGTGATATTATGGTACCAGTAGATATCGACCGCTGTCTTAAATTCCGCCACCAAAGCTTGCTTTGACCTGCCCCATACGCCATGTGTCACAGCAGAAACGTAGCGAGGCGACCATGGCACTTCCGGTACAAGAACAAGCCAAATATTGGGGCATAGTAACGACGGTATTTCTCGTCGCACTCTGGTTCTTAGGCGATGTCATTTTACCCTTTGTACTGGGTGGTGCGATTGCCTACTTCCTTGATCCAGTGGCAGATAGATTGGAAACCATGGGGTTTTCCCGCGCCATGGCAACAACCGTAATCACCTTGGTTGCCATTTTGATCTTTGTCATCATGGTCTTGGCAGTCGTTCCAACGCTTGTCTCTCAGGCGACCTCCCTAATTCAAACGGCACCGCAACTTGCCTCTGATCTTCAGACCTTCTTAACCACTCGATTTCCTCAGCTACTTGAGCCTGATAGCGCCGTCAGCCAAACACTCGCGGCGATTGGTCAGCAAGTTCAGACCAAAGGCGGAGCTCTACTTCAAACTGCGCTGACATCGGCAGCCTCGATTTTGAATGTTGCGGTACTTCTGGTGATAGTGCCTGTTGTGGCTTTCTACTTGCTGCTCGATTGGGACAACATGATCGCGAAGATCAACGACCACCTGCCATTGGATCACGCACCGGTCATTCGGGATCTCGCTGGGCAAATTGACCAAACACTGGCGAGTTTTGTGCGAGGCATGGGCACCGTTTGTTTGATCCTTGGTACCTATTACGCCATCGCTTTGATGATTGTGGGCCTGCAATTTGGCCTCGTTGTTGGATTTGTCGCAGGTCTTATCACCTTCATTCCTTATGTCGGTGCCCTAGTGGGCGGCGCTTTGGCCATCGGTTTGGGCCTGTTCCAATTCTGGGGCGATTGGGTTTCTCTGGGATTGGTCGCTGGCATCTTTGGGCTTGGCCAAGTGATTGAAGGCAACGTGCTGACGCCAAAACTCGTAGGCAGTTCCGTTGGCCTCCACCCAGTCTGGCTGATCTTCGCCCTTTCAGTATTCGGTACGCTCTTTGGCTTTGTTGGCATGCTTGTGGCTGTCCCTGTCGCCGCCGCCATCGGCGTGCTGGTGCGCTATGCGGCCGACCAATATAAGACCTCTCGCCTTTATGTTGGCGAAACAGGACGCAAAGACGGCTGATGGCAGAACAACTGAGTTTTGATCTCCCCGTTCGCCCGGCTTTGGGGCGGGATGATTTCTTTGTGTCAGAAGCCAACGCTATGGCTGTGGCTCTGGTGGAAAACTGGCCCAATTGGTCAGCAGGCAAGCTGGTGATCAGCGGCCCCGTTGGCAGTGGGAAAACACACCTCGTCCATGTTTGGGCCAATCTCAGCAACGGGCGTATTATTGACGCGACAGAATTGCTGGCCGCCGATATCCCATCACTCGCATCTGACCCTGTTGCCATTGAAAACGTGCATCTGATTGCAGATGACGCCAAGGCTCAAGATGCACTCTTTCATCTGCACAACCTTGTTCTGGCAGAAGGCAATACGCTGCTCCTGACCGGGGTCAGCGCGCCGAAGCATTGGGGCCTGACACTTCCTGATCTGGCCAGCCGTATGCAGGGCACAATGAACGCGACTCTGTCTGACCCTGATGACATGCTGCTTTCGGTGCTACTGGCAAAGCTTTTTAATGACCGCCAGTTGGTCCCATCGCCTGACACAATCCCTTATCTGGTCAAACAGATCGATCGCAGCTACGCCGCTGCACGCGATCTTGTCGAAGACCTAGACCGCGCATCGCTATCTGAAAAGAAGCCCATCACCCGCGCCTTCGCCAGCCGCTTTCTGCGCAATCAAGCGGGATGAGCATCTGCGGCGAGACCATGCTGCCACCCGCAATAAAAATCAAATATGGGTGCCGTAAGCACACCGCTAAACAGCGTATTTTAAAAGATAATCACGCTGGACATCTCTGATATCCCCGTCCAAACTGACATCTTCCCGTTACCGTCTTATGGAATATACAGGTTTATGACACAGGCTGACTTTCTAAAATCTGATTTTCCGACACCGGTTGAACTCCCAGAGATCGATCTCTCCGGTCCATCCCGTTTTTTCAACCGCGAGCTCAGCTGGCTGAGTTTCAACTGGCGTGTTCTTGAAGAAGCGGAAAACCCTTCTGTCCCACTGCTTGAGCGCCTACGGTTCCTATCGATTTCTGCAGCAAATCTGGATGAATTTTACACGGTGCGTGTCGCCGGTCTGCGCGAACTCCAGCGCGAAGGCAACACAACTCCGGGCCAGGATGGTCTATCACCATCGGAACAACTGGTACTGATCAACGAAGACGCACGTAACCTGATGCAGTCCCAACAGCGTATCTTTGTGGCGCTGCGTGATGAGATGGAACAAGAAAACATCGCTCTTCTAAACCACAAGGCGGTCACCAAAGCAGATAAGCCGTTTCTGCAAGAGTTTTTCCTGAATAAGGTGTTTCCGGTTCTCTCCCCTCTGGCGATTGACCCCGCACACCCTTTCCCGTTCATTCCGAACCTCGGATACTCACTGGCGCTGGAGCTAGAGCGCAAGAAAGACAAACGTTTCCTGCAAGCACTTTTGCCGATCCCGCAACAGATTGACCGCTTCATCGAATTGCCAACTGAAGGCGATCAGAAACGCTTCTTGCCTCTCGAAGACCTTCTGCTTTTGCATCTGGACAGCCTCTTCCCAGGCTATAAGGCTAAAGGTCATTGTACGTTCCGCGTTCTGCGCGATAGCGATCTTGAGGTTGAAGAAGAAGCCGAAGACCTAGTGCGCGAATTTGAGGTTGCACTAAAACGCCGCCGCCGTGGTGAAGTGGTGCGCATGAAAATGTCAGCGAATGCGCCCAATAGTCTGAAAACACTGATTATGGCTGAACTGCATGTGAAAGCCGATCAAGTGGTTGAGATCGAAGGCATGATCGGCATTGCTGACCTCAAAGAGCTGGTCTTGGATGAGCGCCCCGATCTGATGTGGCCTTCCTTTGCACCGCGCGTTCCCGAACGTGTACAAGACCACGGAGGGGATATGTTTGCAGCGATCAAGCAAAAAGACATGCTGCTGCACCACCCTTATGAGACCTTCGACATGGTTGTACGCTTCCTGACGCAGGCAGCGCGCGATCCAAATGTGGTGGCGATCAAACAGACCCTTTACCGAACCTCCAATCGCTCCCCTATCGTGGAGGCGCTTTGCGAGGCTGCAGAAGATGGCAAATCCGTCACTGCACTTGTTGAACTCAAAGCCCGTTTCGACGAGGCCGCCAACATTCGCCAATCCCGGCGCCTAGAGCGCGCGGGTGCCCATGTGGTTTACGGTTTTACCGATTGGAAGACTCACGCCAAGATCTCTACTGTGGTCCGCCGCGAGGGCGACCGTCTGGTGACCTACACACACTACGGCACTGGGAACTATCACCCGATCACAGCCAAGATTTATACCGACCTCAGCTTCTTCACCTGTGATGATGCACTGGGACGAGACGCCACCAAAGTCTTCAACTATCTCTCAGGCTACGTTCAGCCCGACAGTCTGGAGAACCTCGCGATCTCACCAATCTCATTGAAGTCCACCTTGATCGATAAAATCAAAGCCGAGATCGAACACGCAAAGGCAGGAAGACCTGCTGAGATTTGGGCCAAGATGAACTCGCTGATTGAGCCACATGTCATCGATGCTCTTTATGAAGCCTCCCAAGCGGGTGTGAAAATCAGTCTTGTTGTGCGCGGTATTTGTGGTCTGCGCCCCGGCGTGAAGGGACTTTCTGAAAACATCCGCGTCAAATCCATTGTCGGACGATTCTTAGAGCACAGCCGCATCGCCTGCTTTGGCAATGGCCACGGGTTGCCATCAAAAGAAGCCGAAGTCTATATCTCCTCTGCCGACTGGATGGGACGAAATTTGAATCGCCGCGTGGAAACCCTGGTGCAGATCAAAAACCCAACCGTGAAGGCACAAATTGTTAGCCAGGTCATGGCAGCCAATCTCGCGGACGTAGCGCAAAGCTGGGTTATGAAGCCAGACGGGAGTTTTGATCGCCTGCCCGTGCCTGAAGGCAAGTTCGCTTTTAATTGCCATAGATTCTTCATGGAATACCCGTCTCTGTCAGGACGCGGCTCTGCAGGCGCGGCAGACGTGCCGAAACTCACGCACACGAATTAAGCACCTGAGACACCGCTGCGCATTGACGCGTCTTTCCCGCTAGCGCATCTTTTAGGCGAAGCTCTAATGGGGTGATTCATGGACGGAACCGGCGATTCCACACAGGAATGGGGGCCCTTTGGTCGCCCGCTATTTGATGATGCCGCGGCGCGCAAACTCTCGCGCGTGGGTGTCGTTGATGTTGGATCGAACTCCGTCCGACTTGTGGTTTTTGACGGCGCAGCGCGCAGCCCTGCCTACTTCTACAATGAAAAGATCATGTGTACGCTGGGCGCTGGCCTATCCGAAACCGGTCGCCTGAACCCTGAAGGCCGCGTTCGCGCGCTCAACGCTATTCGACGCTTCCAGGATATAGCCGCAAATATTTGCGATGAACCGCTTACAGCCGTTGCGACAGCAGCGGTGCGCGAAGCGAAAGATGGACCGGACTTCTGCGCCGAAGTGCTGCGCGAAACGGGCCTCGATATTCACGTCATCGACGGTCAAGAAGAAGCACGGCTTTCTGCGCAGGGTGTCCTCTTAGGCTGGCCGGGCTCATATGGGCTGGTCTGTGACATTGGTGGTTCTTCGATGGAACTCGCTGAGATGAGCGATGGTGAGATTGGCAAGCGCGTCACCTCACAGCTTGGCCCATTGAAACTGCGCGACGTGCCCGGCGGTGCGGAAGGGCGTCGTAAATACATCAACGAAACGCTTGATCAGCTCAAAGACTATATGGGAGATCAGCAAAACCGACTGTTCCTTGTGGGTGGCTCCTGGCGCGCCATTGCACGTATTGACATGGAGCGGCGCAACTACCCGCTCAGAGTTCTGCACGAATACCGCATGAGCACGGATTCCATCAGGAAAACAGCGGCTTATATCCATGCCTATGACCCTGACGATCTGCGTCAGCGCTGCGGAGTTTCCTCACTGCGGATGTCTCTTATTCCGATGGCAGCCGAAGTTCTGATCGGCATTGCAGACCGTTTTGCCCCGGTTGATATCGCCATTTCTTCATACGGCATCCGCGAAGGCATGCTTTATGAGCAAATGCCCAATAAATTGCGCAAGCGCGACCCTTTGATCGAAGCCTGTCGCTTTGCTGAAAACAAAGATGCGCGTCTGCCGGGTTTTGGCAAATCCCTCAATCATTTTGTCACGCCACTATTCCCGGACGCCACACAAGATCGCAAACGCCTGATCAAGGCCGCCTGTCTGTTGCATGACGTCAGCTGGCGCGCGCATCCGGACTACAGAGCTGAAGCCTGTTTTGACTATGCAACGCGTGCAAATCTTGGTGGGCTGAGCCATCAGGAACGGGTTTTCCTAGGTCTCGCCCTGCTGCACCGCTATCGCAACAAACGCGAAGGCACGCGATTTGAAGACATGTTTGCCCTTCTCAGCGAAGAAGAACTGCAAGATGCGGAAATCCTTGGCAAGGCGCTCCGCTTCGGGGCCATGCTGTGGATGAAGAAAGACGCTGAAATGGGGCAGTTCACCTACAATCCTGAGGCAAACACATTGGAGTTCTCCCTACCGCAATCCTCGGCATCGCTGTTTGGAGAAGTGGCCTCTGCCCGATTGAGTTCTTTGGCGACGACCATGGGTGCTGAGCTAAGCATCGTTTCGGTTTAAGCAATCGATCACGACTGGAGCTGCTTCCGTACTGACCGGAGGTACTTCGCAGCAGATCGAAAGTGACTTGGTCCGGCGGCTTCGGCCCATCGTCCAGGCGTCCAGGCATTCTTGGCTCCCTTCATCGGCGCGCCATAAAGCTCAGCCTCTGAGCGATTTTCAATGAACCGCATGAGTTTTTCATAGCCGTCCTGCAACAATATTTGCGCCGTGGACCAATCAATATCGCTCTGAGAAGCTCTGAGGTCAGCGTTATAGCGCTTTAAATCGTTCCATTTGTAGCCTTCTGCTGGAAAATACACCGCCTTTCCGGCCAGCCCGTCCCAATACCAGCCTAGGAACAAATCAATCCAATGCGCCCGATGCGCAATAATATCCTTAACAGAAGTATCCTCGTCCTGCTTTTCCATCGCCTGATCGGGCTGGAAGGACTTAACGAGTTTGATCAGCTTATCAAACTCCTTATCAGACACTGCAATGAGTTCAGCTTTGCTTGTTGCGGCCATCTCAACACCTAGCTTTTACAGCGCAATTTTAGGCGCAACACATGGGAGGTGGCTTTGGTCTAGGTCAAACTATTCTGCCCACCGGACTACAAATCAATCGTCCCGTCTTCGTTTTCTTTAACAGGTGCATCGGGCTTTCTGCGAATAATGATATCCCCATTAGGCAGAACTTCTGGTGCCTCATAAGCGCTCCAGTCTTCGATATTTTCCAAGAGTTCGCCAAAAGCCGGACCCATCTGCGAGAAGAACTCCAGCATCTGTGGACCCATTTCCTCGGTCAGGGCTTTGAGGTCTTCCAGAGCAGGTTCCATCTCGTCAGTCAGCCCACGCAGGAACATCTCGACGCCCTGCTGCATCAGGGATTTGCCCTGTGTTTCCTCTTCGGCTGCAACAGGCGCAGCAAAGGTCATCAGTCCAATCAGAAGTAGCTTTTTCATATCCATGATCTGGGTCCTCAGGCGGCCAGTTTCAATTCAAAGATCAATATCCATTGTAACAGGAAAATGGTCTGATGCGGTCAACAATGCATCGCGCAGTTCGGGGACGCGCCAGCAGTCGCGATCATCAAAGGGATGCCAGATGTGCCACTTGGGGCGTTTGGTGCGCAAATCGGCTGACACCATGATGTAGTCAAGAAGCGCCTGTAAGTATCTGTTTTCTTTTTCAATATAGAACCGAGACGTCGTCGGTTGCGCACCCAGCCTGCGGTTCAAAGCCGCCCTCGCATGTGGATCGTGGAGGCAATCCTGCCCCTCTTCACCCATGACAATTTCAACCGATGATCGGCCAAATAAATCTTCATATTCATCCAGACCCGGACCATCGTTGAGGTCGCCTGCAACGATCAGGGACTCGCCGTCCTGAAGGTGCTGTACAATGCGTCGTCTCAACCATACAGCCTGCGCCAACTGCTTGCGCCGGTTCGCAATCGAAATGCGCATGACCTCATCGCGGTTCCGCGCCCCATGCGGGGCTTTGGATTTCAGATGCGCACCGATCAGTCGGACCTCTGCACCTGATTTGGCTGTTATTGCCAGTTCCAGCGGAGGTTTTGAGAAAACCACGGTGTCCGCGCGCTCATCGACATCAAGGTCGATATCAAACTTCTGATCAAACCGTGGTGCATCTGGCGTGCTTATCGGATCGTGACGGGCCGTCAGAACGTCCGGATCAGATAGCAGCGCCAGTTCCTGCTGAGTGTCGTTTGAGAACCCTATGACGGCTTCGCGCGTGCGTAGATTGAATGCCTCAGCAAAATGCTCAAGCGCTGGCACAGTGGCGCGTTTACTGTTCTGGTCGGGGGCTTCCACCACTAGGATTGCATCAGCATCCATCGCCGTAAAAACAATACCCAAGGCCTCTGCCTGCTGGCGTTTGGTCACGTCATGGCGCGAGGACCAGCTGTCATCCAGGATCAGCTGGTTCTGATCATCAAAGAGATTAGAGAACCATTCGACGTTATAGGTCGCGATGCGCATTAAGCCGCCTTGCCGCTGATGGTTTCCCAAGCCTTATTCACGTCGATCATCTTTTTCTCAGCGATTTTAACGGCTTCCTCAGGCAGACCACGCGCGATCATTGCATCGGGATGCGTGTCCCGCACCAATTGCCGCCAGGCCCGGCGCGCCTCTTCCTGAGAGGCATTCGGATCGATCCCCAAAACCGTGTAGGGGTCAGGCTCCGCATCCGGCACAAAGCGCGTTTTGATGGCCTGAAATTTCGCGGCATCCATTTCAAAGATTTCCGCAACACGTTCCAGGAACACATCTTCATTCGGATGAAACTCTCCATCTGCCATCGCGATATGAAAGAGACCCTCCATCAAATCGCAGAAACAGGCGTGGTCTTCGGAAAACAGATTGCGAATGCGCTGTGCGTATTCTTCAAACCCGGCAGCGTCTTGTCGGGCAAGGTTGAAAACCTTTGCCGCCCCTGCTTCGTCCTGCGGGGCAATGTGAAACACCTCGCGGAACGCTGTAACCTCGTCTCGTGTCACTTGCCCGTCCGCCTTGGCCATTTTGGCCCCAAGCGCAATCACCGCAATCGTGAAAGCAACTGAGCGCTCTGGCGGCGTGCGAAGACGCTCGAACACCTCGGTAAGGCTTTCACCATTCGCAAGGGCTGAAATCGCCTCGCTGATCTGTGTCCAAATGCTCATTGCGTTATCCTAATTGCCCTTAACACTAAGCGATCACAGAAATTTCTGCATCAAAATCAAGTCCATCCAACGATTGAACTTGTAGCCAACCTCTGGGACACGCGCCACATGTTTGAAGCCAAGCGCGGCATGAAAGCGGACACCCGCCTCATTTTCCCCTGAGATGCCAGCCATCATCGAATGCACGCCATCGGCCTTTGCTGCCACCAGAAGCGCATCCATCAAGGCTCGCCCCGCACCAAGACCACGCGCATTGGGTGAGAGGTAGATCGTGTGCTCCTTGCTATGACTATAGCCCACCCCACCACGAAATGGGAAATATGTTGCAAAGCCAATGACTTCGCCCTCGTGTTCCGCCACCTGAAACGCGGGGCCACGGGATTGGATTTGTTCTTCAAGTTCGGCCACGGATTTTTCGACCGAGTTGAAAGTGCTGATCCCATCGCGGATCTCAGCATTCCAGATTTCAGCAGCGACTTCTGCGTCTGACAGTTTGGCAACGCGAATGATCATGCCAGAACCCTCTCCCCTTTTGGCGTTTGAAATAGAGCATCCAGCCGCAATTCACCCCCTAGCGTAAATTCTATCTGAGGTTTCGCCGAAACCGTCGGGAAATGTGATGCGGCCATTGGTGACGTCACAGACAACCGTTTCAGCGCGCATCCAGAAGCGGGCAGCAAATCGCTCGGTATTGGTGTCACTTGCCATTCCAGTAATGAAGGAAAGGCTCCGTTCAGCGGTAAACCGCCATCCGAAGCCACGCTCATCCGCCAGCGCAGGTCTCCGCGCTGCATGTCTATGCAGTTGCCCGCTAAAGGATAGGTCGCAAGTGCGTCCGATAAATCAGACACCCGCGCAGCCCATGTGATCAGTCGCGGAGCTCCGCGGAACTCATCCAGCCCAAACCAGCGCGGCGTATTCTGTGGCGTGGCATCCGGGTTGATGGCAATGGCCTCCAGATAGATGCCATCTGCGAGCCCTAAGAGCCTGTTATGCGTGCCAAAACGCGAATGCTCACCGCCCGGCCCCATTGCAACGCCAAGCGCGTCTTCGACGTGGGCCACAGCCTCTTCCAGAGTTTCCCCTGCTACAACAAGATGATCCAGTTGCATATTTTCCCCTCAGGCCAGATGGTTGGCCGGAGGCAAAGACTAGCAAACTACACGCGCTTGCAAAGGATTAGTTTTGCATAAGCCCCATACAAAAACGGGCCACCCGAAGGCGGCCCGATAATGATGAGATGTTAAGCAGATCAGCTACGTGCTTCGCGGATCAGACACAGGATGTCTTGTGCGGCTTCCGGGATATTTGTGCCCGGACCAAAGATCGCCTTCACGCCAGCGTTTTTCAGGAAGTCATAGTCCTGCTGCGGAATCACTCCGCCGCAGATCACGATGATATCGCCCGCGTCATTGGCTTTCAGCGCTTCAATCAATTGCGGCGCCAATGTCTTGTGGCCTGCAGCCTGAGACGAAATGCCAATGACGTGCACGTCATTGTCGATCGCGTCTTGTGCTGCTTCTTCCGGTGTTTGGAACAGCGGGCCTACATCGACGTCAAAGCCGATATCCGCAAAGGCAGTTGCGATCACTTTCGCACCACGGTCGTGACCGTCCTGACCCATTTTGACCACCAGAAGACGTGGGCGACGGCCCTCTTCTTCTGCAAAGTCTTCGATGGACTTCTGGATGCGTGCAAAATCTTCGTCGCCTTCATAAGCCGCGCCATAAACGCCAGCCAATGTCTTCACTTCGGCGCGGTGGCGGCCGAATTCGTCTTCCATTGCCATGCTGATCTCTCCGACTGAGGCACGTTGGCGTGCGGCTTCGACGGCGGCTTCCAGCAGGTTGCCACCCTCTTTCGCGCGACGTGTCAGCTCGGCCAGAGCCGCCTGACAGGCGTCATTGTCGCGGGTTTCACGGATCTTGTTCAAGCGAGCGATCTGGCTATCACGGACGGCGTGATTGTCCACGTCCAGAATGTCCAGCTCGTCCTCTTTCTCAAGGCGGTATTTGTTAACACCCACAACCACTTCGTCTCCGCGGTCGACAGCGGCCTGACGACGCGCTGCAGATTCCTCGATCCGCAGTTTCGGCATGCCAGAGGCTACAGCCTTGGTCATGCCACCCATTTCCTCGACCTCTTCTATCAGCGCCCAGGCTTTTTCAGCCAGCTCTGCGGTGAGGCTTTCCACATAGTAGGAACCCGCCAGCGGATCGACCACATTGGTCACACCGGTTTCTTCCTGCAGGATCAACTGGGTGTTGCGCGCAATACGTGCAGAGAAATCTGTTGGCAGCGCAATCGCTTCATCCAGAGCGTTTGTGTGCAGCGACTGGGTACCACCCAGAACCGCAGACATCGCCTCATAGGCTGTGCGGATCACGTTGTTGTATGGGTCTTGTTCCTGCAGAGACACACCAGAGGTCTGACAGTGGGTTCGCAGCATTTTGGAACGCTCAGATTTCGCACCGAATTCTGTCATGACCTTGTGCCACAACAGACGCGCAGCACGCAGTTTCGCGGCTTCCATGAAGAAGTTCATGCCGATGGCGAAGAAGAAGCTCAGACGGCCAGCAAACTTATCTACATCCATACCCGCATTGATCGCGGCGCGGACGTATTCCCGACCATCGGCGATGGTGTAGGCCAATTCCTGCACCAAGTTCGCGCCCGCTTCCTGCATGTGATAGCCGGAAATCGAGATCGAGTTGAACTTCGGCATTTCATTAGAAGTATACTCGATGATGTCCGAAATGATCCGCATGGAAGGTTCCGGCGGATAGATGTAGGTGTTGCGCACCATGAATTCTTTCAGAATGTCATTCTGAATGGTGCCCGCCAGCAGCGCCTTGTCGTGCCCCTGCTCTTCCCCTGCAACGATGAAGTTCGCTAGGATCGGAATAACCGCACCGTTCATGGTCATGGAAACGGAAACCTTGTCGAGTGGAATTCCGTCAAAGAGGATTTTCATACATTCAACGGAGTCAATCGCCACGCCGGCTTTACCGACGTCGCCAACCACACGTGGGTGATCTGAGTCATAGCCGCGGTGTGTTGCCAAATCGAAGGCCACGGATACACCCTGCTGTCCTGCCGCGAGGTTACGGCGATAGAAAGCGTTGGATTCTTCTGCTGTCGAGAAGCCCGCATACTGACGGATGGTCCAGGGACGACCCGCATACATCGTTGCCTTCACACCGCGTGTAAATGGCCCAAAGCCCGGCAGGCTACCGAGGTGATCCAGATTGTCGGTATCTTCTTGGGTATAGAGTGGCTTGACGTCGATGCCTTCAAGCGTATCCCAGTTCAAATCTTCAAGCGGACGGCCGCGCAGTTCTTTCTCCGCGAGTTTTGCCCATTCTTCTTTGGTGGTCATAGCGACGTCCTCTTTGCTTCAAGACAGGGAGAGGTTTCACCTGTCTGCTTGCATCCCTTCAATCGCAGGTCTGCAAAAATATTTCTGTCGTTTGCGCCAGCGGCCATCGAATTTGCGTTTTCATGGCCTATATTGGGTGACATGACGCACTTGAAACGATTCTGCTTAGCTCTTGTTTTGCCATTATTTATTGGCCCGGCGCTTGCACAGGACCAAGAGGCGGAAGCCCCCACGCCAAGCATCTTTTTTGATGCCGAAGGTGTGGATATTTCCGAATTCCAATGGGTCAATCGCTTGGTGATTGTCTTTGCAGACAGCCCTGCAGACCCGCGGTTTGTCCAGCAAATGGAAATGCTGGAGGAACTGCCAGAAGAACTGGCAGAACGTGATGTCATAGTGTTGTCGGATGCCAACCCAGCATTGAAAACCGCCTTGCGGACAAAATTCCGTCCGCGTGGCTTCATGATGGTTTTGGTGGGTAAAGACGGTACCGTGTATCTGCGCAAACCCCTGCCTTGGGATGTGCGCGAGATTTCACGCTCCATCGACAAGCTGCCGACTCGCCAGCAGGAAATCCGGGACCGGCGGTTAACGCAGTAAGCCGCGCGCAACGGAGCATCGGGCCGCGAAGCGACCCCAGCCCTTATTTCGCGCGCAGCCAGCATCGGTTTATTCGAACTCCATGATCACATCATCAACCGCAAGACTGTCGCCAGCCCCTGCGTTGATTTTGGTGACCACAGCGGTCTTTTCAGCCCGCAGGATGTTTTCCATCTTCATGGCTTCCACAGTGCAGAGCGCCTGACCTTCCTGCACTTCCTGGCCCACTTCCACGTCGACCTTCACAATCAGACCTGGCATTGGGCACAAGAGCATCTTGGAAGTATCTGGTGGCAGTTTCTCTGGCATCAGCTTCGCAAGCTCTGCCTGACGTGGGGTGCGCACGTGCACCTTCATGTCAGCACCACGGCTGCGGATGCGGAAACCGCCAGAGATTTTGCCGACCTTCAGAACCAATGGGGAGCCATCCACGTCGAGCGTTGCCAGTTGGTCACCCGGTGTCCAATCAGAGGCCACACGCATTGCTGCGCCATCATCGAAAGTCACGCTCGCGCCGTCATGATCCGCATCGATTTTCAATGCAAATTCAGAACCTTGCAGAGTCACAACCCAATCTTCACCAACGCGACGCTCGTGGTTGTCCATGCGACCAGAAACACGAGTTCGGCGGATTTCGGCAACACGGTGCATTGCAGCGGTTGCCGCCGCGATCCGGCGCAGTTCGCCCTCGCCCAGCTCAACGCCTTCGAACCCATCAGGGTATTCTTCGGCGATGAAGGCTGTGGTCATGTCGCCGGAAACAAACTTCTCGTGATCCATCACAGCTGCCACAAACGGCAGGTTGTGACCAATGCCTTCCACTTCAAAGCCATCCAGCGCATTGCGCATCGCTTCGATGGCAGACGCACGATCTGGGCCCCAAGTACAGAGCTTCGCGATCATCGGGTCGTAATACATGGAGATCTCGCCACCTTCGTAAACGCCAGTGTCGTTACGAACCGCTGTTTCGCCTTCCGGCGCATCACCATGCCATGTGTTGTTCACTGCCATTGGGCCAGCTGCCACTTCGACCGGTGGGCGGTAGCGGGTCAAACGACCGATAGACGGAAGGAAGTTGCGATATGGGTCTTCTGCGTAAAGACGGTTTTCAATCGCCCAACCTGTCAGCGTCACATCTTCCTGACGGATGCTCAGCTCTTCGCCGTTAGCCACGCGGATCATCTGTTCCACGAGGTCCACACCGGTGATCAGTTCGGTCACAGGGTGTTCCACCTGCAGACGAGTGTTCATCTCAAGGAAATAGAAGTTCTTGTCGCCATCAACGATGAATTCAACAGTACCCGCAGAGGAGTAGCCCACGGCTTTCGCCAGCGCGACGGACTGTTCGCCCATTGCTTTACGAGTTTCCTCATCCAGGAACGGGGATGGTGCTTCTTCCACGACCTTCTGGTTCCGTCGCTGGATCGAACATTCCCGCTCGCCCAGATAAATGCCATTGCCGTGCTGGTCGCAGAGAACCTGAATTTCGATGTGACGTGGCTGTGTCACGAACTTCTCGATGAAGATACGGTCATCACCGAAAGAGTTCGCGGCTTCGTTCTTGGAAGATTGGAACCCCTCACGGGCTTCGTCGTCGTTCCATGCAATCCGCATGCCTTTACCGCCGCCACCAGCAGAGGCTTTGATCATTACCGGATAGCCGATTTCGTTAGAGATTTTAACGGCTTCGTCCGCGTCCTCAATCAGGCCCATGTAACCCGGAACGGTGGAAACGCCCGCTTCCTGAGCGATCTTTTTCGAGGTGATCTTGTCACCCATTTTTTCGATGGCGCCTTTAGGTGGGCCGACAAAAGCCACGCCAGCCGCTTCCAGAGCTTCGGCAAAATTCGCGTTTTCAGACAGGAAGCCGTAGCCCGGATGCACAGCCTGTGCACCGGATTGCTTGATGGCGTCCATAACCTTGTCGATGACGATATAAGACTGGTTCGCCGGTGGTGGGCCAATGTGGATGGCTTCATCGGCCATAGACACATGCAGCGCATTTTTATCGGCATCAGAATAGATGGCGACCGTAGAGATCCCCATTTTCTTGGCCGTCTTCATCACCCGGCAGGCGATTTCACCCCGGTTGGCGATCAGGATCTTATTGAACATCGAAAGTCCCTTCTGGTTCGTGATCCGCGCAGGCCTGCTGCGAGGACAAAGGCAATAAAAAACCACCAAGGCCTAAGTGGGCCTTGATGGTTCTATTCATCGGTTGCGCCCGCAAAGGCGCAGATGTCAGGTTAGTTGCAGCGTTCTGGATAGGTCTGGCAGTAGGCCAAGTTGGCTGCTGCGCCGACAACGGCTGCTGTTTTGGCGTTGCCGCCTGTGACAATGGCCGCGCCTGCACCTGCACCGGCGCCAAGGACACCCTGTTCAAGCGCCGTGTCGCCACAGGCCGCAAGGCCACCGAAGGCGACACATGTGATCGCCGCAATCTTGAGAATTCGCATCTGCTTTTGCCCCTTGTTCCACTCTGAGTGTGGCGCGAGAATGCCACGCTTTTCAGAGCGCGCAATTCATGACGGTTTCCAGCCTGTCGATCGGCAATCACCCGCGCATCTGCGCTTTGAAAATAAGGGGATAAAGAAATTGCAGCCGGCGCGGTGGGGACAGTACCGGGCCAGCTGCTTTGGGAAGGGTAACGGAATACACAGTTACAGACATCAGCGGGGGTCGCCGTCGATGCCATGTCCTGACTATTCTCGCGTGTTACGCCGCGTGCAACCTCAGCCTTTACGATAGTCAAATTGTCAGCACTATCCCGCGCAATTTTCCGCACCATCGGCGAAGACATGCCAAAAGGCATGCCCTCACAGGTCGCATGGGGCTGAAAATCAGCGGAATATGGCTGACTTAGGCTCATCTCCAATCCGCTCCATCAAAGGCATCAGGAAAGGAGGCGCGCGCCACATCAACGTCAATCCGCAACAAAGCCTCATAGCTTTCAGGATCAAAGGGGTCTTCCGCAGGAACAACCTCACGACCAAAGAGCCAACTCAGACGGCCCGCATCCAGATTGCCGCGTTCAAAGGTCTCTTCGCCAAAATGTTCCCAAAGTGCCTGCATAAAGCCGAGATCGGCTTTACGATCAGGCGGACGACGATCCCGGAACCGCTCAAGACGTTTCAGCGGTGTGACCCCTTTGGGGTTTGGACGGCGAATGGTGAACTGGAAATCTGTACCCGGCAAACGACCCGGGAAGCCACGGTGCTTCAGCATGATGCGCCCTCCGATCCAAAAGACTGACCGGAAGGTCGCGTTGTCAGTCCCCGCTTATGGGCGTCCAGGCGTACCAGGTGTGCTGGTGCTGCCACCTCCGGATGTGCTGCTGTCATCCGGATCATCGTCACGCCCTGGCGGCGGACAAATGACACCGGGCGGCGCAATGGAACCGTCTGGCAAGATACATGGGTCTTCGTCATCGTCAGGCACACAGGTGTTGGTGCCGGGGATGACGTCACATTCGAAATTGCCGAATTTGTCGTATCTGGGTTCTGTTGTGATCGCTTCGGGTTCTGGTGACCCGCAGGCTGCGACAAGGTACAGAGCGGCGAAGGCCGCGACGTGTAAGCGCATAATTCCTCTCCCTCATTGTTCCGAATGGACCAATTCAAAGAGAAATTTGCAGCTGCGTCTAGTTTTTTATGTGAATTTTCAAGCGACCTAACCAAATGATTTAGATCGAAAGATGTAGTTTTGGAGGCAGTCTGGGACTGCCCCCAAAAGGAATTACTTGTATTTGCCGGTGTGTGTCGGCTCAGTGGAGATCGGCGCTGGATCTGTGACCACGAATTCTTCTTCTGGCTCTTGCGCACAGGCTGCAACAAACGCTGCGAGGCCGAGTGCGACCATGACTTTGATGCTCTTGGACATCTTATTCTCCTAATTTTCTTTTCATTAACAACAAGACCGTTAAGTCCTGCCTGCCCCTTGTTTGGGCCCCCGATGGGGAACGAGGTATCTTGGGAATACCCGAGGCAGAATGTAGCGGAAAATGCCAAAGAAATAAACGGATAGGCACGTGGCTCACGGTCATGTGGCGTCAAAGACGCAACTTCCCGCCGATGGCGCGGCGCTACCCCTATATGTTGTGATTGCATCAGAATGCCTCCCAGATACAGGTATCGTTTTCCAAGGTGAAAACCTCGAAATACTGGGTGACATCGGGGTTGGCGACCCCAAATGCGGTTTCACGGTCCGAAAAGGACACAATGATTTGATCAGCTGATTGGCCGGTTTCAGCGAGTTTTGGCAGCCCAACGCCTTCACAGAGAGCAAGGAAGTCATCCGCCACTGTGGCGTAGCTCACATCATCATACCCAATCGCAGGCGCAACAAAGCGCAAACGCAGGGCAGAAGTGCCATCTTGCATGTGATCTGTCAGGACTTCTTGCAGCGTCATCGAAAGACCGGAGGGCACAGCCGGAATATCCTCCAATGCCCCGGCTGTGGTCGCAAGCAGCAAGCTGCCCCCGAATGCGACGATTTTGAGTGGATTAAACACGCGAACCCCCTCCCCGACGCTGCGCAAATCGCACCCAACGGTCTCGCTTGCTGGCATCGTTCAAAAGGTCCGCAATGCGGCTCTCCAAGGTCTGGCGTGCAACTTGGCGATCACATTGACCACCTGCACGGATCGACAGAGATCCATCGCTTTCGCTGACTTCCACCACCGGGGAAAACCCCCGCTGGTTTTGCAGCGCACGCCACAGATCCTGGCGCACTTGCTGTGCCACCCGCAACTTGTCCCCAAGGGGCAGCTTGGCTTCTGAGACCACATCAAACCGGGCCGGGACCCGACGGGCCACGGTCACAGACTGATCGTCTTTCAGGATATGCCAAGCATTGCGGGTCACAGCTTTCGTGCCTCCGATCCAAACAACTCCCGCCTTATAGCGGGATGTTGTCGTGCTTTTTCCAAGGGTTTTTCAGTGACTTGTTGCGCAGGGACGCAAATGCACGGCTCACGCGGCGACGCGTGGAGTGCGGCATGATCACCTCGTCAATAAAGCCCTTCTCTGCCGCCACAAATGGGTTCGCAAAGCGGTCTTCATAGTCTTTGGTGTGCGCTGCAATCTTCTCCGCATCGCCCAGATCGGCACGGTGAATGATCTCTGTTGCGCCCTTGGCACCCATCACCGCGATTTCCGCTGTTGGCCAAGCGTAGTTGAAGTCACCGCGCAGGTGCTTGGACGCCATAACGTCATAGGCACCGCCGTAAGCTTTACGGGTGATTACAGTCACCTTTGGAACTGTCGCTTCGCCGTACGCAAAGAGAAGCTTCGCACCGTGCTTAATAACGCCACCGTATTCCTGCGAGGTGCCTGGCAGAAAGCCTGGAACGTCAACCAGCGTGAGAATAGGGATTTCAAAGCAGTCACAGAAGCGCACAAAACGCGCCGCCTTGCGAGAACTATCGATGTCCAGACAGCCAGCGAGAACCATTGGCTGGTTGGCGACAACGCCCACGGTCTGACCTTCCAGACGGATGAAACCTGTGATGATGTTCTTGGCGAAATCCTCCTGGATTTCATAAAAATCACCCTCGTCTGCCACCTTAGTGATCAGCTCTTTCATGTCATATGGGGTGTTTGGGTTCTCTGGCACCAGCGTATCGAGGCTATCCTCGATGCGGCCTGGTTCATCAAAGAATGGACGAACCGGAGGTTTTTCCTTGTTGTTCAGCGGCAGGAAGTCGACCAGACGACGTACTTCAGCCAGCGCCTCAACGTCGTTTTCAAATGCGCCATCAGCCACGGAAGACTTCTTGGTGTGTGTAGATGCACCACCCAGCTCTTCGGCTGTTACCACCTCGTTGGTCACGGTTTTCACAACGTCGGGGCCGGTGACGAACATGTAAGATGTGTCTTTCACCATGAAGATGAAGTCGGTCATCGCTGGGGAATAGACCGCGCCACCCGCACATGGGCCCATGATTACAGAAATCTGCGGCACAACGCCAGACGCCATAATGTTGCGCTGGAACACTTCCGCATAGCCTGCAAGGGAGGCAACGCCTTCCTGAATACGCGCGCCACCAGAGTCGTTGATGCCAATCACAGGTGCGCCGTTCTGAACAGCCATATCCATGATTTTGCAGATTTTTTCCGCGTGGGTTTCAGACAAAGAACCACCAAAGACTGTGAAGTCCTGAGAGAAGACATAGACCATACGGCCATTGATAGTGCCCCAACCTGTGACAACACCGTCGCCCGCTGGTTTTTCCTTTTCCATGCCAAAGTCCGTGCAACGGTGCGCTTTGAACATGTCAAATTCTTCGAAGCTGTCTTCATCCAGCAGCAATTCAATGCGTTCCCGCGCCGTCAGTTTGCCTTTGCTGTGCTGGCTGTCGATACGACGTTGACCACCACCCAGCCGGGCGACTTCGCGGCGATCTTCGAGCTCTTGAAGAATATCTTTCATTTTGGGTCCCCTTGGATTTGGCAGAAGCATAGCTGCGGCGCAGCATCTCGCAAGGAATAACCCGCAAATTTGCAAATCATCGCAAATTAAGCACTTGCTAATTGCAAATACGCAAACTTTAGACCGATCGGTTCACTTTTTCATAGAGATCAATGGACAAGTCTCAGGATGAACCATAGGGCTATCTTATGTCCGATATGTCCTCGGCGCGATATTTTCACCGCGCCTCCCCACCTCATATCTCAACATTGATCCTGCTGGCCGGGCTTGCTGCGCTTAGCATGAATGTGTTTTTGCCAAGCCTTCCAATTATGGCCGAGCATTTTCAGACCGACTACCGCGTTATGCAGCTTTCAGTTGGCATCTATCTGGGGTGCAGTGCTTTTCTGCAAATTCTGATTGGCCCGATTTCTGATAAGTTTGGCCGTCGTCCAGTGATCCTTTGGGGGCTGGCACTCTTTATGGTGGCCACTGTGGGATGCCTCCTGGCACCGAATATCGAAATTTTCCTCGCCTTTCGAATGGCACAGGCTGTCATTGCGACCGCCATGACCCTTAGCCGAGCGGTTGTGCGTGATCTTTATGACGATGAGAAAGCCGCCTCGATGATTGGCTATGTAACCATGGGCATGTCCGTCGTTCCGATGGTTGGCCCAGCATTTGGGGGTCTTTTGCAGGAGTATTTCGGCTGGGCATCCAACTTCTGGATGCTCCTTATATTTGCAGCTCTGCTCTATTGGATCACCTGGTCCGATCTTGGCGAAACCAAAATGCAAAGCGGCAAAACCCTTGGGGCGCAGTTCCGAGAATATCCAGAACTTCTAACGAGCCCCCGTTTCTGGGGCTACACCATGGCCTCCGCACTCGCCTCAGGCACTTTCTTTGCCTATATCGGCGGCGCGCCGTTTGTGGGCAGCAACATTTTTGATCTTGATCCCAAAAGACTTGGATTGATTATCAGCGCACCCGCTGTGGGCTATATGGCGGGGAACTTCATCTCAGGCCGGTTCTCTACGAGAATTGGCATTAACCGTATGATTTTATTAGGATGTATCATCAGCTCTGCCGGGCCAGGTTTAGCCCTTTTGACGCTGATCGCAGGATCAATTAATCCGTTGGCATTCTTCACCCCAATGATCCTTATCGGACTTGGAAATGGCATGACCATCCCCAATGCGACCGCAGGCGCACTTTCTGTGAGACCACATCTGGCAGGCACCGCTTCAGGACTGACTGGTGCAATGCTGATTGGAATTGGCGCAGCGCTCTCAGCCTTCGCTGGCACATTATTAACGGATGAGACCGGTGCAGCACCGCTTCTGATCCTCATGCTGATCTGCGGGCTGATGGGACTTGTAACCATCGGTCTGGTCGTTATGCGCGAGCGCCAGATCCAAAACTAAATTTGCAAGATTTGCAGACTTGACGTAACAAGACTGCAAATCTGCAAAGGATGTTCACATGGCCACCCAAAAACTCTTTGCTGGTGCGAAACTGCGCGAAATCCGCAATCGTGTCTCACTGACACAAAAGGATTTCGCCGGGAAGCTCGGCGTCTCGCTGCCCTATCTGAACCAGATGGAGAATAACAACCGGCCTGTATCCACCACGGTTGTCCTGGCCCTGGCACAGGAATTTGGGATTGACGTCACCGAGCTGACAACAGGCGACAGCGAGCGTCTGGTCAGCGATATTCGTGAGGCTTTGGCGGATCCTATCCTCTCTGAAGACGATGTGCCACTTGCAGATATACGACTTTCTGCTTCAAACGCCCCCACGCTTGCACGGGCTTTCCTAAAGCTGCACCGCGCCTACAGACAGACCCATGAAAGGCTTGCCTCACTGGACGAAGCACTCGGCCGTCAAGACGTTAAAATGCAGGCCAGCCCCTGGGATGAAGTCCGAGACTTCTTTCACTATTGCGACAATTATATAGATGCGGTTGATCACGCGGCAGAGAGCTTTGCCGAACAGGCTAAATCGAAAGGCAGCATTCAGACCGCAGCGATAAATGCCCTCGAACATATCGGTGTTCGGGTCACTTTAGAGAGCATGAATGCCCTCAGACGTTATGATCCGGAGAGCAAAACGCTCTCTTTGTCCAATCTGGCGACACCCGAGACACGCAACTTTCAACTTCTCCTACAAGTCGCTCTTTTACAACGAAATTCCTTACTTGAAGCGACCCTGGATTTGGCGCGCTTTCAGTCGGAAGCTTCCCGGCAGATCGCGAAAATTGGCCTCGCTAACTATTTTGCGGGCGCTGCGGCCATGCCTTATGGAGATTTTTTGGCCGCCGCACAGAGCACACGCCATGACCTTGAAGTTCTTTCCCGGCAATTTGGTGCTTCGATTGAGCAGGTCGCTCACCGGCTTTCCACACTGCAGCGCCCGCATCACAAAGGGGTACCCTTCTTCTTTGTGCGTGTGGATCAAGCAGGCACAATCACAAAACGCCATTCGGCCACGCGATTGCAATTTGCCCGCTTTGGCGGCGCCTGCCCGCTTTGGAATGTACATCGCGCCTTTGAAACGCCCGGCCGATTCTTGCGTCAATTGGCAGAGACACCCGATGGTGTGCGGTATTTTTCGCTCGCACGCGACGTATCCAAATCAGGCGGGCACTACGGTGCCCCAGTTCGGCGCTATGCGATTGCGCTCGGCTGCGAGCTCAAACACGCAGACCAAATCGTTTACGCAGATAATATGGATGTCTCCACCGCAGCGTCATTTGAACCCATCGGGATTTCGTGCAGGATTTGCGAGCGACCAGATTGTCACCAGCGCTCTGTACCGCCGCTTGAACGCAAGCTGACGATTCACGAAAATGAACGCGGCGTTGTGCCCTACGATGTCAGCTAGTTCAGCCGAAAATCAGCTTTGCAGCAATGGCCCACATAACAAATCCAACCAGAGCATCCAATATGCGCCACGCCCGCGGGCTCGTGAAGAGCGGACGCAAGAGCTTCGCGCCGTAACCTAATGAAAAGAAAAATACAAAGCTGGATACGACTGCGCCAATTCCAAAGCCCCAACTGGGGGAATATTGCGCGGAAATACCACCCAATAGTACAACAGTATCAAGGTAAACATGCGGGTTTGCCCAGGTCAGCAAAAGACAGGTGCTGACTGCAGCCCAAAGGCCTGCAGCGGTTTTGCCATCCGCTTCCAGAGCGCCCCCCTCGCGTAGGGCGGAGCGGAAACTTAGCGCTCCGTAAACGACCAGAAAAGCCGCTCCACCCCACTTTGCCAGGGATACTACGAGTGGGAAAGCAAGGACGAGAGCTCCGAACCCGGCGACGCCTGCGGCAATCAACAGCGCGTCAGATATGGCACAGGTCAGGACCAGCGGCAGGACATATTCTCCTTTCAGACCTTGACGTAAAACAAAGGCGTTTTGCGCGCCGATTGCCAAGATCAAGGAAAAGCCGAGAAAGAACCCGGCACCCATCGCTTCGTACAATTGAAATCTCCACTTCGCATCTCTTGTATCGCCGCAAATCTTTGATTATTCAAATTAAAGTTTGTGACCCAAAATAAGATTCCCTTATGAAGTTAGACGGCCAACATCTAAGAGCACTATCCGCCATACTCAGAAATGGCAGTTTTGAGGCTGCGGCTGCAGAACTTGGTGTCACGCAATCCGCTATATCCCAACGGTTGAAGGCGCTCGAGGAAAATGTGGGTGTAAAACTCGTGCACCGCGAAAAACCCTGTTCCGGAACCGAAGCAGGCCTTCGAATTGCAGCCCATGCGGATCATATGCAGGCGATGGAACAGGCGCTGGCAGTCGACCTGGGCAAGCAAGTGGATACCCAACAAGGCCGCCTACGCATTGCAACCAACGCAGATAGCCTGTCGACCTGGTTCCTGGACGCTGTCGCTGAAGTTCCCGAATATCTTTATGGCATCCATGTAGACGATCAGGATTTCTCTGATGATCTATTGCGCCGCGGTGAAGTGGCTGCGGCGGTCACGTCAAACGGTGCGGCACTTGCCGGTTGTGACGTGCATTATTTGGGTAAACAGACCTATGTTGCCACCGCAAGCCCGTCCTTTGTGGAGGTATACTTCCCAAATGGCATGGACGCGGTGTCGATCGCACGGGCTCCGATGCTGCGCTACAATGAAAAAGACGATCTCCTCTTTCAGTGGCTCGACCGCCATTTCCCTGGGAAAATACGCCCCCCATTCCACCTGATCCCCTCTTCCGAAGCCTATGCGCGGGCGACTCAAGCCGGGTTAGGTTGGGGATTGAACCCTCTGGCGTTGATCAAAGAAGAGCTGATCAACGGCAAGCTTGTTGAAATTCACTCCAAGGCCACATTGGACGTGCCTCTTTATTGGCAAGTTAGCCGGCTTTACAAAGAGCTGCTGGCGCCCCTAACCCGCCGCATTTGCCAAACAACAATCCAATCCCTGCCACAATAACGCCTTAGCGACCGGTCATTCAGCTCCTCGGAGACTTGTATTTCGACCGGAGTTCGCATGAGCGCCATTACAACAGATACGGTCCGCCAAGGGCCAACATTCGCCGGCATCCTTTGGGTGCAGGGCGTTCTGTTGCGTTTGGTTATCAGCTGCTGCGTCGCTGGTTTGACGTTTCTGCAACCCCTGCCCTTAGCCCTGGTGGCTTGTGTCTTGGCCACTGATCTTTTCAGCTTTATGTGGGCCCTCGTCAGATACAACAACGTGGCTGGTCTGCATTTGCAATATACAGGACGATTTTGGCCTGTGGTCTTTGGCTACGTATTCTTTTTCTTCGCGGCCATCGCAATGATGTTGACCTGGTGGTTGCTCATCATCAGTACAGATACATCATCGGTCCTTCGTCACGAGCCTAAAAGCGCATCTTCCAGCCCGGCAGCGCTTGGAGAGCGTTTTGTGGCGGAAATCTCTCGCGACCGTACTCAGGTCATCTTCAAAGGCGTAATCACTCAAGGGCTTGCCACACAGATCGAGCCGACTTTTGAGGAATCAAATAAGATTGATACTCTGGTACTGAACAGCGCGGGCGGAAATGTTCAGGAAGCACGCCGTTTGGCAGAAGACGTAGCGCGTCGCGGATTGGATACACATGTGACCCATGAGTGCAGTGCATCCTGCCTATTGGTCTTTATGGCCGGGCAAAATCGCACTGTTGGCATCGGAGGGCAGCTTGGCTTCCATCGCTACGGCTTGGATTTTGCTCAGGTTCAACCGCATTTGAGCCCGCTTCGCGAGATGCGTATCGATCAACAATTCTATCTTGAGCGTGGCGTGAGCTTGGATTTCGTGGATGAAATCTTTGATCTCAATCGCAATGCCATTTGGTATCCTACCCGTCGAGAGCTCCTGAGCGCTGGGATCACGACTCAATAAAAAACCCGCCTTAAGGCGGGTTTCATATTTCAGATGTCAGACAGATCTTAAAGCTGCGCCATAACCTCGTCGGAGGCTTCAAAGTTTGTTGTTACGCGCTGAACGTCATCGTCATCTTCAAGCGCATCCACCAGTTTCATAAGCTTTTGCATATCTTCCAGACCGAGCTCGGTGGTGGTGGTTGGCTTCCAGATCAGCTTGGTGGATTCAGATTCACCGAGGTCTGTTTCAAGCGCGTTAGACACATCGTTTAGATCAGTGTCAGCGCAATAGATGATGTGACCATCTTCAGAGCTTTCCACGTCTTCTGCACCGGCTTCAATCGCTGCCATCATTATGTCGTCAGCGTCGCCCGCCGTCGCAGGATAAACAACTTCGCCTTTGCGCTCGAACATGAATCCGACAGAGCCGGTTTCGCCGAGATTGCCGCCATTTTTAGAGAAGGTAGAACGCACGGTAGAGGCAGTACGGTTCTTGTTGTCGGTCATGGTTTCCACGATGACGGCAACGCCATTCGGGCCGTAGCCTTCATAGCGGATCTCATCATAGTTTTCCGCGTCGCCGCCAACCGCTTTCTTAATCGCGCGTTCGATCACGTCTTTTGGAACCGATTGGCTTTTGGCTTCTTTTACAGCCAGACGCAGACGTGGGTTCTTATCCGGATCCGGGTCGCCCATTTTCGCGGCAACCGTGATCTCTTTTGCGAGTTTAGAAAACAGCTTGGACCGCGCGGCGTCCTGACGTCCCTTGCGGTGCTGGATGTTTGCCCATTTACTGTGGCCGGCCATGCGTAATGTCCTGTTCTTTGATCAGTGTTTTTCAAGGTTTTGCATCCTATACCGCAAGGTCGGGTTGGGCTGCAAGTTACAGGTTCCGGGCTTTTCCCCTTGCCTGCAGGTCTCGCCTGGGTTTGGCTAAGAAAAGACAATCAGAGGCAGACCATGACGCAGGATCAGATCATTCTATTTGCCCTTTTCGGAGGAGTTTTCGGGTTCTTGCTATGGGGTAAATTTCGCTATGACCTCGTCGCTTTCTCTGCCCTTTTGATCGGAGTCTTGCTGGGGGTGGTTCCAGAAAAAGACGCGTTTTCAGGGTTTGGGCACCCCGCCACCCTGGTGGTTGCCTTGGTGCTGGTGGTTTCAGCGGGACTTGTTAGGTCAGGCGCTGTTTTCCTGATCACACGGACACTGGTGGATAGCTCTCGCAGCCTGGGCGGGCATATCGCCCTCATGGGGGGCATTGGCGGTGTGTTGTCTGCCTTTATGAACAACGTGGCGGCACTGGCACTTCTGATGCCAGTGGATGTGCAGACCGCGCGCAAAGCAGGCCGCAGCCCGGGCCTCTCGTTGATGCCATTGTCTTTCGCCACCATTCTCGGCGGCATGGCCACGTTGATCGGCACGCCTCCGAACATCATCATTGCATCAATCCGGGAAGATGCCCTGGGAGCGCCGTTTCGAATGTTTGATTTTGCTCCCGTAGGCGGGCTGACGGCGATCGCGGGTCTGGCGTTTGTGGCCCTGGTGGGGTGGCGGTTTATTCCCAAACGCGAAGATGCAGGCCAGGCCATGGCTGACATCACAGAATATGTGGCTGAGCTGACCGTTCCCGATGAGAGCAAACTGATTGGGAAACGGCTGGCGGAACTGGAAGAAGATGCCTCAAAAGCTGACGTAGCTTTGCTGGGGCTGATGCGGGATGGAAAACGTCGCTACGGCCGCGCGCGCAATGTTGCGCTGGCGGCGCACGACACTTTGATTTTGGAAGCAACGCCGGACGCTTTGGATGAATTTCGGGCAGCGTTGGGTTTGAACTTTTCAGACGTTGAGCGCGAAGAGCGCCTGAATGCGGCTGGAGAAGGTCTGGATGTGGTTGAAGTGGTGGTCCCTGAGACATCGCGCATTGCGGGCAAAACCGCGGAACGCATTGGCTTGGCCTGGCGTCAGGGCGCCGTTTTGATGGGTCTGTCGCGGCAAGGTCGCCGTGTGACACAGCACCTCCGCAAAACAGAGGTGCGCGCCGGTGATATTCTTTTGCTGCTGGTCCCCAAAGACCGCGGTGCAGATATCACGGAGTGGCTGGGCTGCCTGCCTTTAGCAGATCGCGGTTTGGCCGTGACAGCGGATAGTAAAGTCTGGCTGGCTATCGGGCTTTTTGTCGGGGCTGTGATGGCTGCAGCCTTGGGTATCGTTTACCTGCCAATCGCTTTGGGTTTGGTCGTCATGGCCTATGTCTTCACCCGAATTGTACCTCTTTCTGAGCTTTACACTCATATCGAATGGCCGGTTGTTGTTCTTCTGGGCAGCATGATCCCTTTGGGGGCCGCCCTAGAGCGTGTCGGAGGCACTGAGCTGATCGCGGGCACTCTTGTCGGTTTGACAGAAGGCTTGCCCGCCTGGGCTATTCTGACGGTGCTGATGCTGGTGACCATGACTCTGAGTGATGTCCTGAACAACACAGCGACAACAATTGTGGCAGCACCAGTGGGCATTCAAATGGCGCAATCTCTTGGTGTGTCACCGGATCCCTTTTTGATGGCAGTGGCCGTGGCGGCAAGCGCTGCCTTCCTCACCCCCATCGGGCATAAGAACAACACGCTCATTCTTGGTCCGGGCGGTTATCATTTTGGCGACTACTGGCGTATGGGGTTGCCGTTGGAAATCCTTGTGGTGGCTGTTTCGATCCCGTCGATCCTGCTTTTCTGGCCGCTATAGTGGGAAGCGGCTTTGCCCCTCAGCGCTTTGCGCTTCACCCAAGAGTATTTTTGCAAGGAAGAAGAGATTACGGGACCAGCGGCCAAATGAAGGGGATCACAGCGCTGGCGAGCAAGCCGATGCTGAGATTAAGGGGGATGCCCACCTTCAGGAAGTCACTGAAGCGATAACCGCCGGGACCATAGACCAGCATGTTGGTCTGATAGCCAATAGGTGTTGCGAAGCTCGCGGAGGCAGCGACCATGACGGCCACGACGAGGGGGCGCGCGTCGATGCCCATTACGTCGGCCAATCCAACAGCGATGGGGGTAACGACCACAGCGACCGCGTTGTTTGAGACCATTTCGGTCAATACCGAAGTCAAAAGATAAATGGCCCAAACCACGAGAAATGGCGGTAGCATGCCAAGATAAGGTGCAATTCCCTCCACGATCAGGCTGACCGCGCCGGAGCTTTCCAGTGCCACACCGATGGCAAGCATAGAGAAAATCAACGCCAATAGGCGGCCGTCGACAGCGGCGAAGGCTTCATCGGCATCAATGCAACGGGTGACAAGAACCACAGCGACTGCAAGAATGGCGAGTAGAAAAATTGGTGCAACACCGAGGCCCGCCAGAGCCACAAGACCGATCAATGCCGCGAAGGCAATGGGGGCGTGCTCCCGGCGGTATTCGCGCTCTGTTGGTTGGCTCACAGAAACCAGCTCCATATCTGCTGCCAGACGCTGGATATCTTCCGCGGTGCCTTCCAGCAGGAGTGTATCCCCGACCCGCACAATGAGATCATCCAGTTGCAGGCCTATGTTTTGGTTTTTGCGGTGCACAGCGAGCGTATCGACACCATAGCGGCGACGCAGGCGCAGAGATCCTAGGCGACGCCCCACCATGCGACAACCCGGAGTGATCAGCACCTCTACGGTATTGGTTTCAACCGAACTCACCTGATCCACGCGCTTGAGGGATTTATCCCGCTGTAGGCTGAGAAGCTCTGTCATTTTGGTGCGCAGGACCACGCGGTCTCCGACCTGCAGTTCCACGCCTTTTAGACTACGACGCAGAGAGGTATCGCCGCGCACCACGTCGATCAGACGCACGCCTTCACGCTTAAAGAGCTGTACCCCGGTGACTTCGCGGCCAATCAGGTTGGACTCTGGCGGAATGACCGCTTCCGAGAAGAACTTCATCTGACTGCGATTGCCCAAAAGGTTCGCCATACTGTCACGATCAGGCAGCAAAATAGGTGCAATGAAACGCAGATAGAACATGCCCCAGAGCACCAGAAGAATGCCGAGTGGTGTCACTTCAAAAATGGAAAAGGCTTCAAGACCCTGCGCCCGTGCCACACCGTCGACAAGCAAATTGGTAGAGGTGCCGATCAAGGTCAGCGTACCGCCAAGAATGGCCGCATAACTAAGTGGGATCAAAAGCTTACTGGCGGAAACGCCCAGGGTTCCGCTAAGCTGAATGAAGACCGGGATCATGACAACAACCACCGGCGTGTTGCTGACCACGGCCGAAGAAATCACCACAAAGACCATCAACATGGCAACGGCCAAATGCGGATTGGTTTTGGCTTTGCGGTCGGCGATCGCTGTGAAGGCTGAAAGCGCACCGGTGCGTACCAAAGCCCCCATGACAATGAACATGGCCGCAATCGTCCAGGGTGCCGGGTTTGAGAGCACCGTCAGGGCCTGTTCATAAGGCAAGACGCCTAAAAGCAGTAAAGCAGAGACGCCAGCGATGGCGACCACTTCGGTTGGGAATGTCTCTCTGAGAAAGAGGATAAACATCACACCGACGGTTGCCAGTGTCAGTATGGCCTGGGTGGTCTGGGAAAACTCTAGGTATTCCATAGGTGCCGGAACGCCCCCTTATTGTTCTCTGCACGTAGGCAAAGCATCCCTCATGCAAAAGGCGGGGGCAAGCCTTTCTCGGCTTTGAGGGAAATCTTTCCCCGATAAGGGTTTAGACAGGTCCAGCCTGACTGAGGCGACCGCCTTGACGGACCATCTCGATCCGGGTGGCTGCGCCGGTGCGGTCATCGGTTTCGACATCGACGCCCGCCAGAGTGGCTTCTCCCAATGCCGGCGTGAATCGCGCCTTTGGCATGCCAGTGATGAAACGGCGCATGGGCTCGGCCTTTTCCATACCAATCACAGAATTGTAGTCGCCACACATGCCCGCATCCGCCTGAAAGGCAGTGCCCTTGTCGAGAATTTGCGTGTCCGCTGTTGGTACATGGGTGTGAGAGCCAACCACCAAAGAAGCGCGACCATTGCAGAAATGGCCCATTCCCATTTTTTCAGAGGTGGCTTCGCAATGCATGTCAACGATAATCGCCTGCACGAGCCCGCCGCGCGGGTGGGATTTCAACACGCGATCCACCGCTGAGAATGGATCAGCGTAGGGGCGTTTCATAAAGACCTGCCCCAGCGCCTGCAGTACGAGCACCTTCTTGCCGCGCACATCAAAGATGCGGAATCCCCTGCCTGGCACATCGCCTTGAGCGTAGTTCAGCGGCCGAATAACGCGGGTATCTTCTTGAATATACTGCATCATATCCTTCTGATCGAAGGCATGATCGCCAAGTGTCACACAGTCGGCACCGGCTTCGAAAAGCCCCTTTGCGTGATCTCCACTGAGCCCCATTCCATTGCTGGCGTTTTCACCATTCACAACAACGAAATCGAGCCGCCACTCTTTACGCAGACGTGGCAGGTGCTCTTTGACTGCGTTGCGGCCCGCGCGGCCCATGACATCACCAAGATACAGTATTTTCATGGGGTAATCGCGTATAGGTGACTTGCGGTAAGGGCAAGCCAGAATGGGGCAATCGGGTACTTTTACGAGAAGCTTAGGCTTTCAGGTCGCGAATGCCACTTTCGGTGATGATTAGGTCCAGGGGTTGATCTGTTGCTTCCAGAGGCAGGTTTTCATCCTCTTGGGCATCAAAGGCAAAGCCCAACGCCAGCGTCGCGCGTTTGCTTCGCAAGAGTTCCAGCGTGCGGTCATAGAAACCTCCGCCGTACCCAAGACGCCCGCCATTCTTGTCAAAAGCCACCAGAGGGACGATGACAATCTCTGGCTCAAAGAAACGATCTTCTACGGGAATCTTGGCCCCAAAGGGCCCATCTTTCATAGGCGCGTCTGGCTCCCATTCTGAAAACTTCAGGGGAAGCCCTGCCCCCTGGATTACCGGCACGCCAACTGTGCCATGGGCCGCCGCCTCTGCCATAGCTGGGATCGGATTGATCTCTGTCCGGATTGGCATAAAGCCAGACACTGGCACGCCGCGATAGCCTGCGAGAAACTCTGAAAGATAAGCCGATTGGCCCGGAGTGGCGCTTTCAAACGCTTGTTTGCGGCGCGCAAACCCCGCTTTTCGAGCAGCGTCCTTACGCGCTGCCAAATCTTGATCCATCATAGTAATACCGCACCTGCCAGAGCCAAAAAGGCAAAGAAACCAACCACATCCGTGACCGTTGTCACGAAGGCCCCAGAGGCCAAGGCAGGGTCTATGCCGATTTTCTCAAGCAACACAGGAATGCCTGTGCCTGCAAGTCCAGCCACGACAAGATTGATCACCATTGCGGCAGCGATCACCACGCCAAGCATCGGCGTGCCAAACCAGATGACGCCCACAATCCCCATAATGATGGCAAAGACGATACCATTCACGAGCCCCACAAGCACCTCACGGCGGATAACCCGCCAGACGTTGGCGCTGGTTAAGTCTTTGGTGGCAATGGCACGCACCGCAACGGTCAAAGACTGTGTCCCCGCGTTCCCGCCCATAGAGGCAACAATGGGCATCAGAACGGCAAGCGCCACATATTGCGCGATGGTGGCTTCAAATTGTGCAATCACAAGTGAAGCAAGGATCGCTGTCACGAGGTTCACAGCCAGCCAAGGAATACGCTGACGCGTGGTTTCCATTACCCGGTCAGACAGCGAGCTTTCTTCGCCAACACCCGCAAGGCGCAGGATGTCTTCTTCGTGCTCTTCGTCCAGAACCCCCATCGCGTCATCGATGGTGATGACGCCGACCAATCGATCGTCTTCATCCACAACCGGTGCAGAAATCAGGTGATACTGGTTAAAGGCATAAGCCACGTCACCCTCATCCTGGGTCACAGGAATGACCTGAAACATCTCTTCAGAGAGATTTTTCAAAGGCGTTGTGCGGGGCGCGCCCATGATCTTGCCCAAGGTGACATTGGCGACAGGACGCATGCGCGGATCGACCAGAATGACGTGATAGAACTGCTCTGGCAGCTCTTCAGCGTCGCGCATGTAATCAATCGCGTCCCCAACCGTCCAATGTTCCGGCGCCATCACGGTTTCGCGCTGCATCAGGCGACCGGCAGAGAACTCTGGATAGCTTAGCGCTTGCTCTACCGCGACACGGTCCGCATCTTCCAGAACTTCAAGGATGGCTTCCTGCTGCGGCTCATCCAAATCTTCAAGCAGGTCGACAACGTCGTCAGACTCCATGTCCCGAACCGCCTCGGCAAGCGTTTCAGGGCGCAGGACCGCCATGACCTCTTCACGGATGTTTTCATCTAGCTCAGAAAGGATTTCACCTTCGAATTCCTTATCATAGAGCCGGATCAGACCTTCACGTTCGTTGGGATTGATCTGCTCCAGAAGGTCGGCGATGTCAGCCGCGTGCATCGGCTCCATCAATACCAAAAGCTGGTCGCGATCCCCGGCTTCTACCGCCTCAAGAACCGCCGCAACCTCGCGCCGGTCGAGGATATAGACATCATCCTCGTCCAGTTCCGTTTCGGGTGCGATCTGATCTTCTAATTCCACCAAGATTCGCCTCCCTGCCGTGATATTCTGGGTTGGTCGCGACCATAGGGGAGATCACGGGCAAAACTCAATCCAATTTACTCCAGAGATGCACCCGGCTATCCTTCTTTTGAGAGGGACGAGCATGTCAGACCAAACTGATGAACAAACCACCACATTGTTGCTGGGGCAAACGCTGAGCTTTAAGGCCAGCCCATTTGAGGTGCCTTTTGAAGAAGCCGTGCAGTTTGAAACCTCAGGCGCGGTGTTGATCCGTGACGGCATAGTGGCTGCGGTTGGATCGGCGGAAACTCTCAGACCGCTTAACCCGATGGCGCGCGTCGTGGACTACGGTAAAGGTCTGATTATGGCCGGGTTTGTGGATGCGCATGCGCACTAACCCCAGACAGCGATTATTGCGAGCTGGGGAAAGCGACTGATTGACTGGCTTAACAGCTATACGTTCCCAGAAGAAATGCGTTTTTCTTCAAAGACCTACGCAGCTGAGATCGCTGGGCGCTATTTGGACCTGACCACCGCACATGGCACCACGACTGTTGCGAGCTATTGCACCATTCACCCGGTGTCTGTGGATGCATTTTTTGAAGCAGCTCAACTGCGTGGACAGCGCGTGGTTGCAGGCAAAACCTGCATGGATCGGAATGCGCCTGATGGGCTAATGGACACAGCGCAAACTGCTTATGACCAGAGCAAACAGCTTTTGTCGACCTGGCATAATGTGGATAGGCTGAGCTACGCCATTACACCTCGGTTTTCCCCAACATCGACGCAGGAGCAGCTAGAAGCCATGGGAGCACTTTGGGCGGAGCATCCAGATTGTCTGATGCAAACGCACCTCTCTGAGCAAACCGATGAAATCGAATGGGTTTTGGGCCTTTATCCGGAAGCGCGCGATTATCTGGACACCTATGAGAAATTTGGTCTCTTAGGTAAGCGCGGTCTTTATGGGCATGCCATTCACTTAGAAGACCGGGAAAAAGCGCGGCTGAAAGAAGTGGGTGGGGCATTGGTACATTGCCCAACGTCCAATACTTTCATTGGGTCAGGCCTGTTTGACATGGGCGGCTTGATGGCGAATGGCCACACCGTTGGACTTGCAACAGACACCGGTGGCGGCTCATCCTTTTCCATGCTGCGCACCATGGCGGCGGCTTATGAAGTCGCGCAACTACGCCATAACCCTCTGCATGCATCTCAACTTCTGTGGTTGGCGACGCAGGGCAGCGCGCGCGCCCTACATTTGGATGATCGGATCGGAAATCTCGCAGCGGGTATGGAGGCTGACTTGGTTGTGCTGGATCTGGCAAGCACTGAAGCCATCGCGCAGCGCACCAGCAAAGCCGAAGATATATGGGAAAACATCTTCCCCACCATCATGATGGGAGATGACCGCGCCATTCGCGCAGTCTGGATCAACGGGAAGGCCGCCTAATCGACCTCAGCAGGAGCGACTGCCCAGAACCATCACCCAGGTGTTGCCCTGCCCGCGTGTCACGCCGATCTCCGTGACTGATCGATCCAGCATATTTCGGCGATGACCCGCAGATTTCATCCAGCCTTTGGCCACATCCCGTGCAGAGCGATGACCCTGCGCAATGTTTTCAGCAATCACGCAATAGCGGTAGCCGGCGCGCAAGGCACGGTCGCCAATATCAGACCCATCAGAACCGGAATGCGAAAAGAAACGATTGCGCACCATGTCACGGCCATGCAGCTCGGCAACCTGTTCAAGATTTACGGAAACGCGCAGGGGTGGCAGCCCATATTGCGCGCGATATTGATTGGTCAGACTTGCAACATCCCGATTTGGCTCGGATTGTGCGAAGGTTGGAATTGCAAGGGCGGCAGCGGCGAACATGAAAGCCAGCGCTCGAACCCGAATGCTAGGCTTCGGAGAACGCCCTTTCGTAAAGTCCAGATTTGACATCACAGTGTCTCCTGCAATGCCCCCACAAGCTTGTTCTGTTTTTCAACGATTAATGGCAGGTTTATGGCAGACATGTGGAAATCACGCACAATTTCGACACCTTCTACGAAGAGTGTTCGTACTTTTCGGGGCCCCGACAGTACCAACGCAGCTGGATCCCAGCTGCCTGATGTATCGATGTCAGAGACATCCCAGATCGCGATATCAGCCCGCTTTCCGACTGCAATCTGACCACATTCAGGTCGGCCCAGAACCTCGGCCCCGCCTCGCGTTGCGATCTCCAGAGCTTCACGCGCACTCATCGCATCTGCCCCGTTTTGAACCCGTTGCAACAGCATGGCTTGACGGGCTTCTTCCATCAAATTGCTGCTGTCATTGCTGGCCGATCCATCTACACCAAGACCGATCGACACACCCGCATCACGCATGGCGCGCACCGGCGCAATACCAGACCCCAATCGACAATTCGAGCAGGGACAATGCGCAACACCCGTTCTGGTTTGTGCAAAGAGATCAATCTCTTGGCCATCCAACTTCACACAATGTGCGTGCCATACATCTTCGCCGGTCCAGCCCAGTTCCTCGGCGTATTGACCGGGCCGACAGCCAAAATTTTCAAGCGAATAGGCAATGTCTTCATCGTTCTCAGCAAGGTGGGTGTGCAACATGACACCCTTATCGCGCGCAAGCCTTGCCGCATCCTGCATCAATCCCCGGCTCACAGAAAAGGGTGAACACGGGGCGATACCGACACGCAGCAGGCTGCTTTCGGAGGCATCGTGAAAGCGATCAACGACGCGGATACTGTCTTCAAGAATAGCTTTCTCGTCTTCAACCAGAGAATCCGGAGGTAAGCCCCCCTTACTTTCCCCAATGCTCATCGACCCACGTGTGGGGTGAAACCGCATGCCTGTTTCTGCGGCAGCGGCAATACTGTCATCAAGCCGCGCGCCATTAGGAAAGAGATACAGGTGATCAGACGTCATTGAGCAGCCAGAAAGCGCCAATTCAGCGAGGCCGATCTGCGTGGAGACATAGATTTCTTCCGGGCCAAAGCGCGCCCAGATCGGGTAAAGCGTCTTGAGCCAGCCAAAAAGCAATGCATCTTGCGCTGCCGGAACGGCACGCGTCAGTGTTTGAAAGAGGTGATGGTGTGTGTTCACGAGCCCCGGAGTGACCACGCAGCCCTGGGCGTGTACGATTTCACCATCGGTACTAAGCCCCTGCCCTAACGCTACAATTTCACCATCGCGCATCAAAATATCTGCGCTATCAAACTCTTGACGCTGATCATCCATGGTCAAGATGACGTCAGCCCCTTTGATCAGGGTTTCTTGCTGTCCTTCTGAGTTCATAAAAAACACCACTCCTTTTGGCCCGTTTCGGAGGGTGATGAGATGCGCTGACAGAAAGCGGGCAAAGGACTCAGCGCAAATCTACGCTAGCCAAGCCCGCCATCAGAATCAATTCAGGAGATCAGGACTTGCGCAAAATTGCTAAAGCTTGAGCGTGAATCTCTGCATTTGCAGCAGCAATCGCCGTTCCGCCTTCATGAGCTGGATTGCCTTCCCAGTCAGTCACGATGCCACCAGCTGCTTGGACCACGCCGATGGGCCCCTGAATGTCATAGGCGTTGAGCCCTGCCTCGATCACCAAATCCGCTTGCCCCAAAGCGACCAACGCATATGCATAACAATCCATTCCAAACCGGGTGAGTTTCACCTCATTGGACACTCGTTCAAAAGCAGCACGTTCCTGAGATGTACCGACTTCAGGGAAAGTCGTGAAAAGGATCGCATCAGACAGAGTAGAAGTATCTTTTGTTTTCAAGGGCATCGCGCCCATTGGCCCGTTGAGCTCAGCAGTACCAAACCCGCCCACGAAACGTTCACCAATATAAGGTTGGTCAATGATCCCAAGCTGCGGTCCGGTTTCATCGCTGACCGCAATCAGCACCCCCCATGTGGGCGTTCCACTGATAAATCCACGCGTACCATCAATGGGATCAAGCACCCAAGTTAGCCCAGATTCGCTCGCTGTCTGCCCCAGCTCTTCGCCGAAGATCCCATCCTGAGGACGTCGGCGCTCAAGAACATCTCTCATAGCCAATTCGCCAGCGCGGTCGGCTGCTGTGACTGGGTCGAAACCCTCATCCAATTTGTTTTCAGCCGTCAGAGAGGCCGTGCGGAAAAACGGCAAAATGACCGCACGCGCAGCGTCGGCCATTTCATGCGCCACAGATAAAAGTTCGGCGCGTGTTTGCGAAGTAATCTGCATTGGTTTCCCTCTCCTGCCATAGCCGCGCTACCGCAGGTGGGGGCAAAACTCAAGCGTCAGACTTATGCAACGTTGCTTAGAACGCGTGCCAGTTCAAAAAGGCGACGGCGCTGATTTTCAGGGATCGCATAATAAGAACGCACCAGATCCAAGGCTTCTTTGTCGCCCATCAGATCCGCAGGGAAAGAGCCAGAAGCTTTGTCCTCTGCGCGCTCACCAATACCTTCGAAGAAGAAGCTCACCGGGACATCCAGTGCTTCCGCAATATCCCAAAGGCGAGATGCGCTGACGCGGTTCGCGCCAGTTTCATATTTTTGAATTTGCTGAAATTTAATACCAACTTGCTCAGCAAGCTGCTGTTGGGTCATGCCAACAAGCCAACGGCGGTGCCGAATGCGTTTGCCAACATGCACATCAACGGGGTGCGTCATTGGATAACTCCTAATTAATTACAATCAAACCGACAAAGCTCTCCCGTCGCCCGCCGGGCGTAAAACCAGCTCCCACACTGGCCAAACGTCTTGATGCTTGCTGCGCATCCCTACAACAGCAGCCCATTTGTAGCAGCTTCGTCAAATTGATCAAGTTATTTGAGAATACAAAATGCGCAACATAACCCTAGGTTGCTAGGTTTTACGCTTTTGTGATGTGAGTTTTGGGTTCAAAAATTGCGCTATTACCCTTAGAAACGCGCATAAATTTCGCGAGGAATACGAATCATGCGCGCATATCAGGTTCAATCCTTTGACACACCTCCTTCGTTGGTCGATCTACCTCTGCCTGAACCGGGCAACTCTGAGATCAGGCTGAAAATTGAGGCCTGCGGTCTCAACTTTGCCGATCTTCTCATGCAAAAAGGCACCTATCAGGACACGCCTGAGCCGCCATTCGTCGGAGGGCTTGAGGTCGCTGGTGTCGTCGACGCCTTAGGTGCAAATGTCACCGGATTGCAACAAGGAGATCGTGTTGCTGTCTTCGGCGGACAGGGTGGTTTGGCTGAATATGGCTGTTTTCCTGCTGACCGGGCAGTAAAGCTTCCTGATTCGATGTCGTTTGAGGACGCTGCCGCCTTTCAGATCGCCTATGGCACCAGCCACGTGGCACTTGATTACCGCGCACGCATGCAACCTGGTGAAACGCTGCTCGTACTCGGCGCGGCGGGTGGCGTCGGCCTCACCGCCGTAGAAATCGGAAAGCTGATGGGTGCAACGGTGATTGCCTGCGCTCGCGGGCCTGAAAAGCTTGAGATTGCAAAGGCTGCGGGCGCAGATCACCTGATCGATGCCACAACCGAAGATATTCGTGAGGTGGTGAAGTCACTCGGTGGTGCAGATGTCGTCTATGACCCTGTAGGTGGGGATCAATGGAAAGCGGCCTTCCGCGCTTCAAATCCTGATGCGCGCCTGTTGCCAATTGGGTTTGCCAGTGGAGATGTTCCTCAAATTCCAGCCAACCACATGTTGGTGAAGAACCTCACGGTCATCGGCGTCTATTGGGGGGGATATCTTAAGTACAAGCCCTCTGTTGTGACAGAAAGCATGGCCAAGCTCTTTGCTTGGTATGAAGAAGGCAAGCTGAAACCCCATATCAGTCACAGCCTTCCACTTGAAAAAACTGCGGACGCCATGGCGCTCCTGAAAGCGCGCAAGTCGACCGGCAAAGTGGTTATTACACCCTAGCCTATCCGGCGTTTTTCAGGCGGGAGACATCGAGCGTTCTGATCTGTGCGCTCAACCCGCGGAAGGCTTTGCGCAACAACTCTGCCATCTCCATAACCACCTCGCCTTTGACGGGGTCAGCACCGTGCATGTTGATGTATTGCAATCCGATGTCTGGCAAAGCCCCACCATGGTCGATGATCTCTAGCTGGGCCGGCTCTGTCCCTTCGATCATCGCGCAAACCGCCATGTCTGCAGCGACCGTGACTTCGATTGAGCGGTCTGAATCAGTATCAACCGCATTTTCCCAATCGATGCCATCGCGCTGCAGTGAATCCAGCATACGTGGTCTGAAAGAGCACTTCCGTCCCTGCGCAATCCGCAGAGGGCGACGACGCCATGTGGCCCCGCCCGGAGCACCGATCCACACCAATGGAAGCGCACAGAGCGTTTCGCCACCCTGTGTCGGTTCAGTGGTTAGGATCAGGTCGTATTGCCCTTTTTCAAATTCAGGCAGCAGTTTGTGTGTGTTTTCATTCACCACATTGACTTTGATGCGCGGAAAGGATGCCCGTAATTGCTTCAGCACAATCGGAATGGCCGGATAAAGGATGTCATGAGGCACCCCCAAGGTGATCTCACCCTCAAATTCTTGATCAGACAGACGCCGCACAGCCTCATCGTTCAACGCCACCATACGCCGGGCATAGCCTAGCAACTGCTCACCTGGGGCTGTCAGGATTATGCGCCGACCGGTGCGATCAAAAAGCGCCAGACCCAGCAGCTCCTCCAAACGTTTCAGCTGCATCGAGACCGCAGATTGGGTCAGGTTCAAGAACCCAGCCGCTTTGGTCACGCCACCCAGATCAGCCACCGCAATGAAACTGCGCAGAGTCGTTATGTCGAGATTTCTCATTGATCAAATATCCTGATGATACACCTAACAAACATTCGTTTTGAGAATGTCTCATAATGAGGCATCTATATCAAGAGTTTTGATTGAACTCGAGGAAAGCATCACATTCCAAGAAAGGAGAAAGCCATGACGTTCCTCAGCACTTTTGGCCGTTTCGCAGGTGTCTCTTTGGATAAGGGCATCAGCCTCGCCGATCTCTTTGAGCTGCGCCGCCAGCGTAAGACATTGGCCACCCTATCTGATCGCGAACTGCGCGATATGGGGCTGACACCATATGATGTGAATCAAGAAGTTTCCCGTTCCATTTTCGATGTGCCCTGTAACTGGCACCGATAATTGGAACATTTGAGAGGAATTCCGGCTTCCCCCGTGCCGGAATTCCTTGAAAATCCTCCCAAGAGCACCGATATTCCCTTTCAAAGGCCCGATGCGCGAGCGACGGGACGAAAAGGACAACCTATCGGAGGCTTTAATGGCTGAATTTGACACAATCCGTGGCGTCGCAGGTGCACGCGCTGCCGAGATTGATGCGGGTCTACGCGCCCATATGAACAAAGTTTATGGCACCATGTCCGTTGGCATGCTGCTGACTTTTGCAGTTGCATGGGCAGTGGGCACGTCCCCTAACCTGCTGGCGATCTTCCGTGACCCGATCACTCTGTCCCCGAATATCCTCGGCTGGATTGTGATGTTTGCTCCGCTGGGCATGGTCTTCCTGTTCGGCGCAGCGATTAACCGCCTGTCCGCAGCTGGCGCACAGACGTTCTTCTACGTTTTTGCCGCCGTTATGGGTCTTTCTTTGGCGTGGATCTTTGTGGCCTTCACAGGCTTCTCCATCGCACAAGTCTTCCTCGTGACAGCGATCGCCTTCGCGGGTCTGTCTCTCTATGGTTACACAACTAAGAAAGACATCTCCGGTTGGGGTTCCTTCCTGATCATGGGTGTGATCGGCATCCTGGTCGCGTCCATCATCAACATCTTCCTGGGCTCTCCAGCGCTGCATTTCGCAATCACCATTCTGGGTGTGCTGATCTTTGCAGGCCTGACCGCCTATGACACACAGAACATCAAGAACACCTACCTGGCGCACGCACATCACGGCGATCAGGAATGGTTGGCGAAATCTGCGATCATGGGTGCTCTGAGTCTCTATCTGGACTTCATCAACATGTTCATGTTCCTGCTGCAGTTGCTTGGCAACCGCGAATAAGCAGAGCAACATTGCTTACAGAAAGGCCGGCGATTTCGCTGGCCTTTTTTTGTGCGGGCTTCCGCCAACCGCAGAAAAATCGATTCACATTGTGCGATGACCGTGGCAATGTCCCGAAAAAACCGGAGACAATCATGTGTAACCGCAGGATCGCATTGGCAGCCGCAGTCACTTCTGCCGCCGCTTCAGCAAGCACTGGCGCACAGGCCGAAACAGATGCTTGGACATTGATCGAACAGATCGAGATCGAAGAGATCGTCACCGAGACCACCTATGAGGTGCGCAAAAAGTTCCCATCCCAGATGGATATGAACGGCCAATCGGTCGAGATAACTGGCTATGCTGTGCCGATGTATGCAGGTGAAAAGGTCACCGATCTAATCCTTGTGTCTGACATGGGTCTCTGCCCGCTTTGTGGCAATTCAGATCACAGCGCAAACCTGCAGGTCACTCTGGCAGAGCCAATCACAGTATTGGATGAAACCAAACGCATTCAACTGCGCGGCGACCTGACACCGGTTCTGGACCCGGAAACTTGGCAAGCTGCCATTCTTAAGAATGCGCGTATCATCCAGTGATGCGCGCTCGCTAGGCCTCACATGGGCCTAGCTTCTCAGACATAGCTTCATTTCAATCGCAGGAAAGAAAAGACCCGGTTCGAGCGTCAGCTCAATCGGTTGAATGCGCGTGAAGCCCAATTGCCGATAGAACACCTCTGCCGTCAGCGTGCTCATGCAGCGCAACGCGGTGACCCCACTTTCACGGGCGTTATCAAAGGCGGCCTGTGCAAGCGCACGGCCAACACCGCGCCGTAAATGCGCTGGGTCAACGGCTACATGGCGCATGTGCCCTTCCCCTTGATTACCAAGACCACGGGTCGGGCTGAAGTCTGTCCAGCCCCCTGCCCCTGCAATTTCGCCAGTTTTTGTTTCCGCAACAAAATAGGTTCCACAACCCAAGAGCTCCGGGCGGGCCTGACCGATGCGAGGCAAAGCCTTTGCAAGGATGCGCGGGTTGTAGTCCGGGCGCAGTAGCTCTCCGTAGCTGCGTGTCATCATGGCCGAAATGGATTCGGCATCTGAGGCTATGGCGGGTCGAATAGAATAGTCAAAAGGCATGGTCCCTGTTCCAATGTCATGGTCTGAAGTTTGTTGTCATCTTCAGCGCGGGACTTGCTTTTTAGAGGTTTCCTAGTCTGGAAAAGCAAAAAGCCGCGCTGGTGTAGCGCGGCTTTTGCATGTGTCTCAGAAAGTGATCTTACTTGATCTTGCCTTCTTTGTACTCGACATGCTTGCGCACTACCGGGTCGTATTTACGGACGACCATCTTTTCGGTCATGGTACGTGCATTTTTCTTGGTCACGTAGAAGTGGCCAGTACCCGCGGTCGAGTTCAGGCGGATCTTAATTGTGGTCGGCTTCGCCATTGGTCTTCTCCTGCGCCGGGCAGCACAATTCAGATGCCCGTGAAATCTCTATGAAGCCCGCCTTTTAACGGTCAGGCGGGCCGAGTCAATTGGGGTGGCTTGGAAATGTCACGGAAATCAGGATTTTTTCCTGCCTTATTGCCAAGGATGACCGGTTACATACAGCCTGTGCTCTTTATGTTTTGTTGATCGAGTTCCCACCATCTGCAAGGAAGGCTGCTCCTGTGACGAAGGAAGCCTGATCAGATAGCAAAAAGGCTGCAGCTTGGGCGATTTCCTTGGGATCAGCCATGCGTTTCAATGCGTGCAACCCTTTCACAAATTCATGAAACTCAAGATCATCCCCCGCCATCGGTGTCTTTGTACCACCCGGAAGCAATGCATTCGCGCGAATGCCCTCTGGGCCGTGTTCCGCCGCAAGTACCTGCGTAAGCCCGACGAGCCCAGCCTTGGCCGCTGCATAGGCCCCCATGCCCGGAAAGCCGATGGTATGACCCACAAAAGATGAGGTGAATACCAGCGATCCAGCGCCTGTGGCCTTCATGGCAGGGATCTGATGCTTTGCCGCAAAGAAGGCTGAGGTGAGGTTCACATCCAAGACTGAGCGCCAGTTATCTGCATCCATGTGTGGGATCGGGCACATCTCGCCCATTATGCCAGCATTGTTGAAGGCACATTGCAGCCCTCCGAAAGTCTCAACAGCCAGAGATACAAGCTCGGCATTATAGTCTTCGCTTTGCACGTCGCCCGCCAGCATAACGGCCTCACCATTGCTCTGAATGATCTGATTCACGAGCGTCGTGAGTTCAGCCTCTCGTCGCGCGGCTAGAACCAGCCTTGCGCCTTCTTTGGCAAAGAGGAGTGCCGCCGCCGCGCCGATCCCGCTGCTGGCTCCGGTGATGATAATGGTTTTGTCCTTGAGTTGCATGAGCGCACCTTTTTGTTTGTGGTGCGCTCTGCTTAGAGATTGAGTCCGTTTTGTAGCGACCCGGTTCTTGTGCCTTGCGCACAAGCTGAAGGCCAATGCGCAAGAACTGGATTATGGTGTCACGCGGTTGGTAGCTTCTGTTTGGGCGCGCGTGAACGATACTGCAGCAAACAATCCCAATAAGACAAACGGCGCGCTGCTGGCAAAGATCCAGAATGCAGCATTGGTGGCTTTTTCCGGCACGTCCAAGGACAAAATCCCACTGGCATTGGCGACAATACCCACGTAGGCGGCACCAAACGCATACCCGATGCGCTGCACCGTCGGGATCGCCCCCGACAAACGCTGCACCTCTTCTTGCGGTGCCATGCTGGTCATGCGCCCCATGATGAAATGCCAGCACATGCCAAAGCCCGCCCCTTCGGCAAAACTAAACAGGGCGACAAGCCAGAGCGGACCATAGGGCACCGCAATGGCCAACCCCAATACTCCCAGCGCAACCGTCCCCATTCCCAGACGGATCATTGCGCCCTGATGAGCAGCCGCTATGCCGCTGGTGCTCACAGCCAAAACACTCCAACCGATCGCAGCAGAGGCGATTACGTAACCAATCTGCAAAGGCCCTACTTCATGCAGTGCAGCCAACAGCAAGGGTCCAAAGGCCGACAATCCAACCGTAGAGAAGGACATGCTCAGGCACATCAGAAGACCCGCACCGATGGGGTTTTTGAATTCCAGAAGTTCACGGGGAAAGAGCCGCGTTTCCCCAGCTTTCTGGTCCAGTCTCAGGAAGTGATACAGGGTGAACAATCCCAGAAGACACAGTGGGAGCGTGCGCCCCAGTACGACTTCGACACCGGCAAAGGAAATGAGAACCACAGCAAAGGCCAAGAGCGACAGTCGACGCAATGGAAAACTTCCGTGAGCCATGGCGAGCTGTGGGGGCCTCTCGCCGGACGACAGCCCTATCCAAACCGCTAATAGAACCGCTTTCACTGCAAAAAAGCCAAACCCCCACCGCCAGTTGGCATAAGCTACAAAGAAACTGCCAATCACAGGACCAAGAAAGGCGGCAATGCCCCAAAGCGTTGAAATGACGGCGAGAGCCCGTGCTCGGTACCTAGGTTCAAAAAACAGGCTGACCGCAACAAAAGACATAGCGACCAGCCCTCCGCCGCCAAAACCCTGCACAAGTCGGCCAACCAAAACTTCGGGCATGGTTCGACCGGCAGCACTTACCAGACATCCCAGGGCAAAAACCAACGCTGCCAGAGCCATGGCGCGGCGCACCCCATATTGCATTGTCAAAAGAGCACTTGCGGCGCCGGCGACAATAGAACCGATCTGATAGAGCGAGATTGACCAACCCACCAAAGATGCACCGCCAACTTCCGCGACCATAGTGGGCATCATCGTGGCAACCACCAAAGAGTCTCCCGCGTGCAACCAAACCGCCAGGCTGACAAGCGCCAAAGGCACGACGTTTTTCCGAGTTAGAAAAGTGGACCAGGGCACATAGTCAGATGCAGATAGGTCAAGGGTTTTGCCGACAGCGTGCTCGGCCTCATTCATGTTTATTTTTGTCGCGTCCGTCATGAGAGACTCCTTATTGCGACTCTCTTGATAATCCTTCAAGTTAAGTTGAGGTCAAAGGCAAAGTTTACTTATTTATCAATATCTAAGAACTCCCATCTGGACATTGGTATTGTGAATTGATTGAATCCCGCCGATCAAGGCGACGCGCAATTCGCTTCTCCAAAAGGACTTCCGGTATGTTCAGTCAATTGCTGCTCGGCTCGCTCATAACTTTCGTTTCACTAGTGGGTGCCAGCATTGTTTGGTGGTGGATGAACGAAATCCTATTGGCGCTGGAACCCAAATTACGAGCACCACAGGGACGGCGCATGTCAGCTCTGGTTTTCTTTCTGGCCGTTGTTTCCGCGATGCTGATCATGGCCTTTGGTGTCTTCCTATGGGCCGCGGTCTTTGCACAAATGTCCGTTTTTGCCTCCTGGGAAGAAGCGATCTATTACTCACTGGTCGCTTACTCCACGTTGGGTCTGGGCGACGTCAGCCTGCCCCAGGATCAACGCCTTCTGGGTGGCATGACCGGGGCAAATGGATTTCTGATGTTTGGCCTGATGACCGCAATGCTGACCGATGCGCTCAGGCAGATCGGGCGCATGCAACGCGTTGAAGGGCGCAAGGCGGATCGCACGTCTTAATAAATAGGTAATTTACGCACAGGGAGCCTATAAGCCGGATTCTGTCCAAGAGGTTGCCCTCTCTGGATGACCATTCATCTAAAGCACCTGTTGCCAGATGCCCTCTAGCTGCCAACCCGGACCTGCTCGGGGCAAGACACCCCTGCCTTACGGCGCGCGATCCCTATTTGGCATTGCTCCTGGTGGGGCTTGCCTTGCCGGTTCTGTTGCCAGTCCCGCGGTGGGCTCTTACTCCACCGTTTCACCATCACCCTGACAAGCAGGGCAGTCTCTTCTCTGTGGCGCTATCCCTTGGGTTTCCCCAGCCGGGCGTTACCCGGCACCATTGCCTTGTGGAGTCCGGACTTTCCTCGAGTTGCCCCGCGGCCATCCAGCCCCCTGTGCGAGAGCGGTGATAGGGGGTAGGACAGGAGCCGTCAACGGGGCGCGCAAGGAGCGGTCCTAATTTGAGTATTTATGCAAAGAAGAAACTAAGGGGCTACACGCGCCACCAACCGGGCCATGATGCGGCGATCTTCAGCATCTTCTGGCCCTTTTGCCCAGGGGCGGAAGCGACTGCGGAAGGCTGCAAAACAGGCTGCCAAGGGATCTTCGATGCCAGAAAGGCCGGCCAAAGGATAACCAAAGCGCGCAGCGTTTTCGGTCCAGTCTCCGGTGGCTTGTTCTGCGTCCGGCCAGACTGCTAAACCCTGAAGAGCGAGGCGTTTCCAGTCAAAGCGGGGGCCGGGATCGATTTTGCGATGGGGCGCAAGATCGGAATGCGCGATGACATTTTTTGGCAGGATTGACCAGCGTTGCATGATCTGCGGCAGGAGCCATTCCAGCGCGGCCATTTGCGGTTCCGCAAATCCATGCGTGCCAAGATTATCAAGTTCAATTCCGATGGAATGGGAATTCACATCCGTGATATCCCCCCACTGCCCTGCCCCAGCATGCCATGCGCGCATGTCTTCTTGAACGAGCTGGTCAATCCGTCCCTTTGACGAAATCAGATAGTGTGCAGAGACTTCGGTCTCCGGATTGCAGAGCGTTTTACAGGCAGCCTCAGCCGAGGCCATAGCCGTGTAGTGCAACACTATCAGAGATGGCGTCGCACCATCGCGACGCGGCCCGAAATTTGGGGATGGGGATTGACTCACGTGCGGCGCTTTGGGCGCCATCAGTTGCGGCCCAGATTGCGGAATGGTGTCGGATCCCAGCTGCAGGCATAGCCATCGCCATCCGGGTCCAGACCGAGACGGTCTTTCTGAGGTCCACCACGTGCAAGGAAATCGATCTGTGCCTGATCAGCACTTGGGTATTTCCGGCAGTTCTTATCAAACCGCGCAACAGCGTTCAGGCCAAAGCGTTGGTAGATCGGATTGCCCGGAGGGTTCGTGTGCTGCAGGGCAAACTCAACAATGTTTGGACCAGCGGCCGCTGTCCGTGTTGGCAGTTTTGTCGCCTCAACAACCTGATATTGATTGGCAATAGCTTCACGGCGTCTGGCATCGTCTTCGATGCTGCGACGGGAATCGACCGCGGTAAAGTCGTTCTCATCCGAGATACCGGCATTCTCAAGCTGAACAGGCGCCGGGTTGGACGGGCTGGCTTCGACAACCTGCCGCCCATCAGCGGTATGCGTGTTTACCGGACGGGTCGCATCCAATGTGTTCAAGGTTTCTTCTGAAACGGCCTGCGCCGGTGGGATCACCGGTTCAAAGCCACTGGGAGACGAGCGACGGAAATTATCATTGTCAAAGCCAATGCCAGCCCCGCTGTCAGGGACCGGCGGATCACATGCCGCCAGTGCCAGAATTGCGCATCCGCTGAAAATCCACCGCATCGTCTTGCCTCTTAGCGTTTTACTGTGCCTTCTTGCTTTGGGCTGAGCTTTACCACCATTTACCCGGCTTGGCTACGAAACCCGCCGCAGACTCAAGCGCATAGGCAGTATTCAGCAGATCGCCTTCTTCCCATGGACGGCCAATTAGCTGCAGGCCCAATGGCAGACCTTGGCTGTCGGTACCAGTTGGCACAGCGATACCCGGTAAGCCCGCGAGGTTCACGGTCACGGTGAAAACGTCGTTCAGGTACATTTTGACCGGATCAGCGTCGCTCATTTCGCCCAGGCCGAAGGCCGCAGAAGGGGTTGCAGGTGTCAGGATCGCGTCAACGCCTGTCGCGAAGACATCGTCGAAGTCTTTCTTGATCAGGGCACGCACGCGACGGGCACGGTTGTAATAGGCGTCATAGAAACCAGCGGACAGCACATAGGTGCCGATCATCACGCGGTTCTGAACTTCGTGGCCAAATCCCTGCGCGCGGGTCTTTTCGTACATCTCATTGATGCCATCACCCGCTTCCAGCGTCGCGCGGTGACCGTAACGAACACCGTCGTAACGCGCGAGGTTCGAAGACGCCTCAGCCGGAGCAATCACATAATAGGCCGGCAGCGCGTATTTGGTGTGTGGCAGGGAAATATCAACGATCTCCGCACCTGCGGCTTTCAGCATGGCTGTGCCGTCTGCCCAGAGCTTTTCGATTTCATCCGGCATGCCGTCCATGCGGTATTCTTTTGGGATACCGATTTTCTTGCCTTTGATGTCGCCGGTCAGCATGGCTTCGAAATTTGGCACTGCAAGTTCTGCAGAGGTGCTGTCTTTCGGGTCGTGACCACACATGGCTTCCAGCATAATCGCCGCGTCGCGCACGGATTTGGTCATTGGGCCCGCTTGATCCAGCGAGCTTGCGAAGGCCACAACCCCCCAGCGGGAGCAACGACCGTAGGTTGGTTTGATACCTGTGATGCCAGTGAAAGCTGCAGGCTGACGGATCGAACCACCAGTGTCAGTACCGGTCGCCGCCAAACACAGGTCTGCCGCAACGGCAGAAGCAGAACCACCAGAAGAACCACCCGGTGTCAGCTGCGCATCATCGTTGCCGCGACGCCATGGGTTCACAGCATTGCCGTAACAGGATGTTTCGTTGGAGCTGCCCATGGCGAATTCGTCCATGTTGAGCTTACCCAGCATGACGGAACCCGCATCAAAGAGGTTTTGGGTCACGGTGGATTCATACTCAGGCACGAAGCCTTCCAGAATACGGCTGGCGGCCTGGCTCGGAACACCTTTGGTGCAGAAGAGGTCTTTGATGCCAATCGGCAGGCCACACATCGCCGGCGCATCGCCTTCGGCAAGGCGTGCGTCAGCGGCTTTCGCCTGAGCCAGCGCAACTTCTGGTGTGTTGTGCACAAAGGCGTTCAGCGCGTCTGCGCCTTCGATCTCTTTCAGGCAGGCTTCGGTCAGCTCAACAGAGGTGACGTCCTTGGCACGCAGTTTGTCGCGTGCTTCGGCGAGCGTGAGTTTGTTCAGATCAGTCATTACTCAACCACCTTTGGAACCGCAAAAAAGCCTTCGCGCGCGTCTGGCGCGTTGGAAAGCGCTTTGTCCTGTTGATCGCCGTCGGTCACCTCGTCCACGCGGCGCTTCAGGCGCTGCGGGGTCACGGAAGTCATTGGCTCAACGCCTTCAACGTCGACCTCATTGAGTTGCTCAATAAAGCCAAGGATATTGTTGAATTCTTCGGCCAGCGCAGGCAGCGCGTCCTCTTCGACCTTGATGCGCGCAAGTTTGGCAACGCGCGCCGCGGTGTCCTTGTCAATCGACATCGGCAAACTCCAAATGAAACTTGAGGAAAGCGTTTAGCCAAGCTTTGTAGGGCGTGCAAGCATGTGTCGGCGATAGACCTCAATCATCCAGCCCAAAGCGATGCCATTCAGGATGTGCCATAGGAAATGGGTACCAAAAGGCAGCACATTGCACAGGGGTTCATCAATGGAACGGAAAAAGAGCGACAGGCAGACAATCGACGCGCCAATCGCTAGACCCTTGGCAGTTTCTGGCGCTCTGTTTCGCAGACCAAATGCATAGGTAAAGATCAGGAGTGGTACAGGTCCGTAAGCAGACGAGCTTTCAAAGCCGGGAATTTGCGCAAAGAGCGGTGAGAGCAGCGCCGCATAGGGGAAGAAAAGGACCACCGCAAAGCCCGCGATCCAAGCTCTTTGGTTCCAGAAATCGCGGGTCGCAGCGAAAATATAAACGAGGATGTAGAGGATGATGGGCAAAACATCCGCAATACCGGCCCAGGTTTGCGCAAAAGTGTGGAATAGGAAGCTGCCAACACCGATGGCGAACAGCACGATACACAGGAGTTTTGCGAGAAACAGCCCTTCGCTCCTCCGCCACATGTAGATGGCCGCGATCAGAAAGGCCGCGTTTGTGATGGCATTGATCGGTTCCGACCAGAACGAGGGATCCAGACGTTCGCAATAACCATCAACGTGTTGATGCAGATCCATGGGCTTCTCCGACTCACTGAATTTGCTAAGCTTCTACCAAAGTTAGGGAGGCTTACATGAAAATAACCTGGTTAGGACACGGCTCGTTCAAAATTGAGATCGCGGATCAGGTCTTGCTGCTGGATCCCTGGCTGACGGGCAACCCGATGCTGAGCGAAGATCAACATGATGCAGCGCTTGAAGGCGCAACCCATATCCTGCTGACCCACGCGCACTTTGATCACGTTGCTGATGTGCTGGATATTGCCCGCAAGCATGCGATCCCGATTGTCGGCCAATATGATCTGATGTCTTACTGGGAGGAGCATGAACATCTGGCGACGGTTGGTTTCAACAAAGGTGGCACGGTTCAACTAGGGGATGTCGCTATCACAATGGTGCACGCAACCCATTCGTCCACTTTCGCAACACCAGAGGGTCCCAAAGCAGCGGGCAGCGAATGCGGCTTCATGATCGCGGGTGAAGGTCACGTGATTTATGCGACTGGCGACACGGATGTGATGGCGGACATGGCCATTTTCGGAGAGCTGCACGAGCCCGACATTGGCCTCCTCTGCGCAGGCGGTCATTTCACGATGGATATGAAACGCGCAGCCTTCGCGGCGGAAACCTTCTTTGATTTCAGCACCGTGATCCCCTGCCACTACCGGACATTTCCGATTCTGGAGCAATCTGCACAGGTGCTGATTGATGCGCTGCCGGATGTGGATGTGATTGAACCAGAGGTGATGCAACCGATCGAGCTTTAGGAGCTCAGGGGCGTTTTTGACGGAAGAAATCTCTTAGGATGTGCTCGCAGGGCTCCGCCGAAATGCCGTCATAAACCTCTGGCGTGTGGTGGCTCTGCGGATGGTCAAACACCCGCGGCCCCTGGGCGACACCGCCTGATTTCGGGTCAGATGCTCCGTAGTACAATCGCGCGATGCGGGTTTGGGAAATCGCCGATGCGCACATTGGGCATGGCTCCAGCGTCACGTAGAGATCACAGCCGGGCAGACGTTCGGAGTTGAGTTTCTGGCAGGCCGCACGGATGGCAAGAATTTCAGCGTGCGCGGTAGGATCGTTCAACTCGCGGGTGCGATTGCCCGCCTGTGCCAGCACCTTGCCATCCGGACCAATCACGACCGCCCCCACGGGCACCTCTCCCCGCTGGGCCGCTGCCTGCGCTTCTTCAAGCGCCAGATCCATGTGGCTGTTGAATGTCATGATTTTCAGATGCCTGATGATTGGCTCTTTCGCAATGGGGCTTTCGCATATAGGAAACCCAAATGACCAAAGATCGCTCCGATAAAACCCCCGCCAAAACGCCAGCGGGCGACCGTATTGCCAAAGTTCTCTCTCGCGCAGGCGTGGCCTCGCGCCGTGATGCGGAGCGTATGATTGAGGCTGGTCGGGTATCGGTGAACGGCAAGGTGCTGACCTCCCCTGCCCTCAACGTAACGGGTCGGGATCGCATCGAGGTGGATGGCAAATTGATTGCCGAAAAAGAGCCGGAACGCATTTGGCTTTATCATAAACCCGTGGGCCGCGTGACGACCCACAAAGACGAAAAAGATCGCGAGACGATCTTTGATGACCTGCCAGAGGACATGCCAAAGCATGTGCTGACTGTCGGACGTTTGGATCTAAATTCTGAAGGTCTGCTGCTGTTGACCAACGATGGCGAGGTCAAACGCACGCTCGAGCTGCCATCGACCGGTTGGGTGCGTAAATATCGCGTGCGGGTAAATGGCCGCCCAACGGAAGAGACATTCACCCCTTTACGTCGCGGTGTGACCGTAGATGGGGAGCGATTTGCCCCCATGACAATCAGCTTGGATCGTCAACAAGGCGCTAACGCCTGGGTGACGGTTTCATTGAAAGAAGGCAAAAACCGCGAAATCCGTCGCGCGATGGCAGACATCGGCCTGACCGTGAATAGACTGATCCGCGTATCTTATGGTCCTTTCCAATTGGGCGATCTGAAAGCCGGCGAAGTGGATGAAGTGCGCCGTCGCGTGGTGCGCGACCAATTGGGACTGGATGGAGCGATTGCGCCCGAAGAGCGCCGCAAGCCCCAGCGTCGTCGTAAGCCCGGAGCGGGTAAACCGGTTGCAGGCAAGCCGAACCATGGTGATCGTGGGTTCTCTGCAAGCAAACCGTCGGGACAAAAACCAGGCGGAAAACCGGGTGCAAAGCCAAGTGGCAATCGCGCCAGGACCTCATCTAAAGCCCCCCGCAAGTTCACGCCAAAGCGCTAGTCCAATCTTATGAGCGACCGCCTTGACGGGCTGTGTTGATCCAGTAGTCGCATATGGAAAACTAAAGTATTTTGCCTCTCACGCCTTTTGACCCTCAGGTCTTGAGGCGCGTGCCAGAATTTTCCCCAGCATCAACGCTTTGCGGCCTGCCTGTCCTACGTTATGCCTTGGCCAAATGCGCGAATAGGACGAGGCAAATCATGGCTGAACTGTTAACTTTTGAAAATCTGGGCAATCTCTTGATGCTCTGCTTCCTGCAGGCGGTGCTGGGGTTTGATAACCTGCTATATATCTCCATTGAAAGCCAACGCGCGCCGGTTGCGCATCAGCGCGCGGTACGCTTCTGGGGTATCATCATTGCGGTGGCATTGCGGGTTGTGCTGCTCTTCACGATGATCCGTTTGATCGACTCTCTGTCCGAACCCTTCTGGGTCTTCAATAGCCCCGGCCTGATCGAAGGTGGCATCAACTTTGCGACTTGTGTCTTCATTCTGGGTGGTATTTTCATCATTTACACGGCTGTGAAAGAAATCAGCCACATGCTGACTGTCCAGCATCTTGATGCGGATGTGCATCACAAATCCGGTAAATCGGCTGTGAAAGTTGTGGCATTGATTGTCATGATGAACCTGATTTTCTCTTTTGATTCCGTGCTTTCTGCGCTAGCGATCACTGATGTCTTCCCAGTTCTGGCCATTGCGATCCTCTTGTCTGGCGTCGCCATGCTGGTTTTGGCCGATGGCGTCACGAAATTCCTTGAAAAGAACCGCATGTATGAGGTTCTGGGCCTATTCATTCTGTTGATCGTGGGTGTGGTCCTTTTGGGCGAAGCCGGTGTGGCGGCCTCCCATGCAATGCATGACGATGCGCTGGCGCTGAAGTTCTTTGGCTACGCTCTCGAACCGATGTCCAAGACCACCTTCTACTTCTCAGTTGTGGTTCTCTTCATGGTCGAGATCATCCAGTCAGGCTATGCACGCAAGCTCAATATGGAACGTGTAGCAGAGACGCGTCACTAACAGGCTGCGAGTGCAAATGATTGCGGCGGCAAGGCACCGCCGTGATCCCTATTTCAATTTCTTCCCCCTAGTAACGAAAGCCGAAACTTCCTAAGTTTCTGGCAGGGTTACTGGGGGTTTTTCATTTATGTCCCAAACGGGTTTGCAAAAACTGGCGTTTGTTCTGCTTGTCATATTGATGTTCTATGTCTCCATCGCAGGAGCAGGTTCATAATGGCAAAGCGATACGGCGGAAAATTCAGCCCGGATGGGGCATCAAGCGAGCACGACACTCAAAAGCCCGGCCCGTTCCTGAATGCAAAACGCAGCAAAGCGGGTGGGCGCACAAATATGCTCTTCATTGCGCCCTTGCCTCTGATCTGGAAGGCCTTCACCTCTGAGCCGATTGTTATGGCTCAGTACCTGATGGCGCTTGGGTTGTTGCTCTTCGCGGCTTGGATGACCCGCGAAGGCGTGATTGCACAAGAAGCCTACGATGCCCGCAAGGTCGCGCGTCGTCCGGCTCTACCTCGCAAGATGGTGGGGTCTTTGCTGACTGGCGCAGGCCTGGCGATGGCCGGGATCGCTGGCTTTGGCCCAGTTGATGCGATAATTTTCGGCGTCTTGGGGACCGTTATTCATAGCTTCGCCTTCGGTTTTGATCCTTTGAAAGACAAAGGTGCAGAGGGTATCGACCAATTTCAAACTGACCGCGTGGCGCGCGCTGTGGAAGAAGCAGAGAGCCATCTTGCCTCAATGTCAGATGCAATCCTGCGCTCTGGCGATCGTCAGATGGAGCGCCGCGTCGATCAATTTCAGAAAACTGCACGCGATCTCTTTCGCTCGATCGAAGATGACCCGCGTGATCTGACCTCAGCGCGCAAATATCTGAGCGTCTATCTGAGGGGTGCGCGTGACGCGACAATCAAGTTCGCGGATGTCTGTAGCCGCAACCAAAGCGCGGATGCACGCGCAGGCTACGCCGCCCTGCTCGATGATCTGGAGCAGAACTTTGCGGCCCGCACGCAGAAGCTTTTGGAAAACGATCACTCTGATCTCACCATCGAAATCGACGTGCTGCGCGAACGCCTGCAGCGCGAAGGCATCCGAAACGATGCATAAAACTCTATCCAACGAGGGGAATTAAATGTCTGACACAGTACGTCAAAAAGCCGAAGCCGCGCTGGCGGAAGTTGAACAAGTCACCGCAGTTGTGCTGGCAGAGCCTGTAGAAGCCAACGCCATTGTGCCGCTGGCTGATGCCGATGCGCCAACAAGCGAAGAAATCACAAAGCGCATGGCAGAGCTCGATATGAGCGACACGAATTCCATCGTGACCTTTGGCTCCGCCGCGCAATCTGAGCTGCAGGAAATCAGCCAGGCGATGCTACAGGACGTGCGTAACAAAGACGTCGGGCCAGCCGGCGACAGCCTGCGCAATATCGTGACAACAATCCGGGGCTTCTCGATCTCTGAACTGGACGTGCGTCGTGAACGCTCTTTCTGGGAGAAACTGCTTGGCAAGGCCGCGCCTTTTGCCAAATTCACCGCGCGATTTGAGGAAGTTCAGGACCAGATAGACCGTATCACCGACAATCTGCTGGATCACGAACACACCTTGATGAAAGACATCAAATCCCTGGATGTGCTCTATGAAAAGACGCTGACATTCTACGATGAGCTGGCGCTTTATATCGCGGCGGGCGAAGCCAAGATCGCTGATCTGGATGCAAATGACATCCCAGCAAAAGAAGCGGAGGTTCAGGCCGCGCCTGAAAACGAACAGGTCATGAAAGCGCAGGAACTGCGTGATCTGCGGGCTGCCCGGGATGATCTGGAACGCCGTGTACATGACCTGAAACTGACACGTCAGGTGACCATGCAGTCCCTGCCCTCGATCCGTCTGGTTCAGGAAAACGACAAGTCGCTGGTCACCAAGATCAACTCGACGCTCGTGAATACTGTTCCGCTATGGGAAACCCAGCTGGCACAGGCAGTGACGATCCAACGCTCTGCCGAGGCTGCGGCTGCGGTGCGGGATGCGAATGATCTGACAAACGAACTGCTGACCGCAAATGCAAAGAACCTGCGCGAAAGCAACAAGATGATCCGCGAAGAGATGGAACGTGGTGTCTTTGACATCGAAGCCGTTAAACAAGCCAATGCAGACCTGATCGGCACCATCGAGGAAAGCCTGCAAATCGCGGACGAAGGCAAAGCCAAACGGGCTGCTGCCGAAGAGGACCTTAAAGCGATGGAAGCAGAACTGCGCGACACGCTGGCAGCGGCGAAAGCCAAGGCAACAGGTCTGGGCGATACCGTAGCAACCTCTGCAGGCGATGCGTAATCCAGAATGCCACGCAGCCTTTTGACATCAGCCCTATTTGCAGGCGCTTTGAGCGCCTGCACGTTGACGTCTGAAGGCACATCGCCCCAAGCGACACCTGCGGCGCTGCCACTTCCGGCTGCGCCAAGTCAGCAAAGCGTTGCAATTGGAAAATACTATTCCAATCTGCAGGCTGATCTTCTGGTGCAAGGTCTTCTGCGCAAGGATGGCGGCGGACCTGACACGCCTTATACAGCAGACATGCTGGCACGCAATTTCGAGCGTATTGCCTTCTACGACGAACACGCCGTGGGCACGCGACTGCAAAGTGCGGATGGCGAAGCGCGCCAGCTGGTACGCTGGCAAGATCCGGTTCGGATCAAAGTGGAATTCGGTCCCAGTGTTTCGAGAGATCAACGAGAGGCTGACAGCCAATTCGTCAGCGCCTTTGCCGACAGGCTTTCCAAGCTGACCAACCACCCTATCCGTCCTGCCATAGTCCGCCCCAATTTTCATGTTTTCGTTTTTGGCGAAGATGATCGCGCAACCATGCAAACCCGCATCAATGAGGTCCTTCCCGGATTGTCGAGCGCCTCTCGTGCCATCATCCAAAACCTGCCGCGTGACATGCATTGCCTGATCCTCGCCAATAGCGCGGATGATGCAGTGCCGCAGATCAAATCCGCCGTTGCCATCGTGCGCGCCGAACACCCCGATCTGCTGCGTCAAACCTGTTTCCATGAGGAAATCGCGCAAGGTCTCGGCCTGCTCAATGACAGCCGCTACGCGCGGCCCTCGATTTTTAACGACGACGATGAATTTGCCTATCTCACCAGCCACGATGAAAAGCTGTTGCAAATGCTTTATGATCCACGGCTTAAGATCGGCATGACGGCTGACGAAGCCCGCCCCATCGTCAAAACCATGGCCCGCGCTCTGACCGCGCAGGCGCTATAACGATATGATGAAGTAAGGAGTGTCCCATGGGTATTTTCGATTTTCTGACAGGCGAATTTATCGATGTCATTCACTGGACGGATGACACGCGTGACACGATGGTCTGGCGTTTTGAACGCGAAGGCCATGAGATCAAATACGGTGCCAAACTGACCGTCCGTGAAGGACAGGCGGCGGTATTTGTGCATGAGGGCCAGTTGGCGGATGTTTTCACGCCGGGTCTTTATATGCTTGAGACCAACAACATGCCTGTGATGACAACACTGCAGCACTGGGATCACGGTTTCAAAAGCCCGTTCAAATCCGAAATCTACTTCGTCAATACAACGCGCTTTAATGACCTGAAATGGGGCACCAAAAACCCCATCATGGCACGTGACCCAGAGTTCGGCCCAGTGCGTCTGCGCTCCTATGGCACCTATTCGATCCGCGTCACAGACCCTGCGCGTTTCCTGACAGAGATCGTTGGCACCGATGGTGAATTCACCATGGATGAGATCTCTTTCCAGATCCGAAATATCATTGTGCAGGAATTCTCTCGGGTCATTGCAGGCTCAGGCATTCCCGTGCTGGATATGGCCGCGAATACGGCTGAGTTTGGCAAGATCGTTGCAGAGGCGATTGATCCGGTCATTGCGCAATATGGTCTGTCGATCCCAGAACTTTACATCGAGAATATTTCACTGCCCCCCGCAGTCGAACAGGCGCTGGATGACCGCACCTCGCGTGGCATCGCAGGCAATCTGAATGACCACATGAAATGGAAAGCGGCTGAGGCCCTGACAACGGGTGGCGCGGCAGGCGACTCCATGGGCATGGGCATGGGTGCGGCCATGGGATTGCAAATGGCGCAGGGCATGATGGGTGGCGGCAATGCCGGTCCTTGGGGTGCAGCTCCTCAAGCGACCCAACCTGCTCCACCACCTCCACCTGTTGAGCACGTTTGGCACATTGCTGAGAATGGCAAAACCACAGGTCCATTCTCCAAGGCGCGGCTCGGACAGATGGCCTCTGAGGGCAAGCTGAAACGCGAGACCTATGTCTGGACCGCAGGTCAAGACGGCTGGAAAGCCGCAGGTGACGTGCAGGAACTCGCGCAACTTTTCACGATTATGCCACCGCCTCCGCCTCCTGGCGCATAAATCCAAACCTTAAAAATAAAACACCGGACGACCATGACCAACATGCCGCCCCCACCACCCGCGCCGAAAGCGGCGCATCGCTTTCCCTGTGACCAATGCGGGGCGGACTACCGGTTTGATCCCAAAGAGTCGCAACTGGTCTGTGATCACTGCGGCCATACTTCTGAAATGGCGGACATGGGCCCCTGGGCTGGGTCCATCAATGAGCTCGACTTCAAAACTGCGATCAACAACCAACTCCCGGCACAGGAAATCGAAGAGACCCGCGTCTCCACCTGTCCGAACTGCGCAGCGCAAGTCGAGTTTGATGCAATCACCCACTCCAAGGAGTGCCCGTTCTGCGCCACGCCTGTGGTCACGGACACAGGTACACACCGGCACATCAAACCAAAAGGTGTGCTGCCTTTCGCTTTGAATGAACGTGCCGCAAATGGCGCCATGACGGACTGGCTTGGTAAGCTCTGGTTTGCCCCCAACGGATTGCAGGAATACGCCCGTAAAGGTCGGAAAATGGATGGCATCTACGTCCCCTATTGGACTTTTGATGCCGACACGAAATCCTCGTATCGCGGTGAACGCGGCACGGAATATCACGAGACCCGCACCGTCATGCGGGATGGCAAGCAAGAACAGCAGACGGTCACCAAAGTGCGCTGGCGCAATGTTTCGGGCCGAGTGGCGCGGTTCTTCGATGATGTGCTTGTTTTGGCCTCCAGAAGTCTGCCGAAGAAGTTCACCGATGCGCTGCAACCATGGGACTTGGACGCGCTTGAACCTTACCGCCCGGAATTCCTGGCGGGCTTCCGCGCGGAAGGCTACGCGGTGGAACTGGACGAAGGTTTCGCCGAGGCCCGCGCCCATGTGGACCGCGTGATCCTGCGCGATGTGAAATTTGACATTGGCGGGGATCGCCAGCGGGTGCATAACATCGACACAACCGTGTCTGACGTGACCTTCAAGCACATCCTCCTGCCGGTCTGGATGGCCGCTTATAAGTATCGTGGCAAAACATATCGTTTTGTCGTGAATGGCCGCACAGGGCGCGTTCAAGGCGAACGCCCCTGGTCAGCATGGAAAATTGCCTTCGCTGTGCTTCTGGGCGCCATTGTGGCAGCCGGAGTGGGTTACGTAGTGGCGATGAACCAGTAATCCGCAGGTTTTACCCTTTTGAGATCTTAACGGTTTTCGCCTCATTCACCTCTGGCGCGGATTTTGGAATCATAACGGCCAATACACCGTCTTTCAGGTCAGCTGTTACGCCCTCTGCATCTGCATCCGCCGGCAGTCTGAAGTTGCGGCTGAAGGCCCCGTATTGCCGCTCGGAAAAGAACCAAGTGTCACCTTTGTCCTCTTTTTCAGTCCGTTTTTCGCCTTTGATGGTCAACACATCTCCATGAACCGACACATCGATGTCACCTTCATCAACTCCCGGCACTTCCATAGAAATCCGGTAAGCTTCTTCGTCAGACGAGGCCTCGCTGGCCGGGGTCAACCAATCAGCCAGACGCGTGCTCATCGTGCGGAACGGTTCATAAAGCGCGGGCCACAGGCCCAGACCATGTGTTTTCTCAACCATGTCTCTCCTCCTGATATGACAACACATGCGAAGGATCGCACATTTGTTCAAAGGCCGCCTTGAGGCGGATCAAATGGCTTGAAAATCAGGTTTCGAAGTGGCAGCAGGCTTTGAACCTTTTCAAAGGAAAATCAGAATGCGCGCATTGATTCAAAGAGTGTCCGAAGCTGCCGTACGCGTGGATGGCGAGATCGTAGGAGAAATCAAACAGGGGCTACTTGTGCTGATCTGCGCCATGAAGGGTGACACAGAAGCGGATGCCGATCGCCTAGCCGCGAAAATCAGCAAGATGCGGATATTCACTGACGAAAATGGTAAGATGAACAAGTCTGTGCTCGACATCGCAGGCGGCGCTTTGGTGGTCAGCCAATTCACCTTGTCCGCCGATACCAAAAGCGGCAACCGTCCCGGCTTTTCAACTGCTTGCGGTGCGGAAGAAGGCAACGCCTTCTATGAATATTTTGCTCGTGCATTGGGAGAAACCGGTGTCCCGGTTGCCAAAGGCATTTTCAGCGCTGATATGAAAGTTTCACTGGTCAATGATGGTCCTGTAACCATTTGGATCGATACGGACCAGTGGTCTTAAGGTGGGGTGACACCCCACCCTCTCCTTACACGGATAGCGTCGCTTCGACAGCTTTCTTCCAATTTGCGTAACGTGCTTCACGGGTGGCCTCGGCCATTACTGGCTCAAAAGTCTGATCAAGCGCCCATTTTGCTGCAAAGTCTTCCTGAGACGGATAGACGCCTGCGCGCATACCTGCGAGCCAAGCCACGCCGAGCGCGGTGCTTTCCAATACGGTTGGTCGATCCACTGGCGCTCCGGTGATATCCGCAAGGAACTGCATCGCGCAATCGCTTGCGGTCATACCACCGTCGACGCGCAGTTGAGCTTTGCCTGCACCACCCATATCACCTTGCATCGCCTCCAGCAGATCCCGGGTTTGAAAACCAACACTTTCAAGCGCTGCCTTTGCAAATTCAGCCGGACCCGACCCTCGCGTCAGCCCAAAAATCGCCCCTCGGCAATCCGGTGCCCAGTATGGTGCACCGAGGCCTGTAAATGCAGGCACCAAAATCAGTTCTTGCGCGGGATCAGCCGATTCCGCCAAAGCTTGGGTTTCTGAGGCGCTTTCGATGATCCCCAGACCGTCTCGCAGCCATTGAACCACTGCGCCCGCGATAAAGATCGCCCCTTCCAGCGCATACGTCGGCTTTCCATCCAATTGATAGGCAATCGTCGTCAACAAACGGTTCTCTGAGGTCACTGGAGTATCGCCTGTATTCAAAAGCGCAAAACAGCCGGTGCCATAGGTGGATTTCAACATGCCCGGCTCAAAGCAGGCATTTCCGAGCGTCGCAGCCTGCTGATCCCCTGCCACGCCGAGAATTGGAATTTCCGCACCGAGAATAGATGCTTCCGCAACACCGAAGTCCGCTGCGCAATCCAGAACCTCTGGCAACATCGCTTGCGGCACCCCCAGAAGATCGCAGATCTTATCTGACCATGCCCCGTTGTGGATGTCGTAAAGCATAGTGCGCGCCGCATTCGTTGCGTCCGTCACATGGCGTTTGCCGCCGGTCAAATGCCAGATAAGCCAGCTGTCAACCGTCCCAAAGGCAAGCTCGCCCGCCTCAGCGCGTGAGCGCAGGATTTCGTCTTGATCCAATATCCATTTCACCTTCGTCGAGGAGAAATATGGATCAAGCAACAGCCCTGTTGTTTCGGTAATCAGAGCCTCGTGGCCATCTGCTTTTAGGGCGCGACAGATGTCCGCTGTCCGTCGGTCCTGCCAAACAATCGCATTGTGTACGGGCTCACCAGTAGAGCGGTCCCAGACAAGCGTAGTTTCACGCTGATTGGTGATACCAATCGCTGTGATGGCGGCCATTTCAAGCCCGGCCTTGGCAACTGCATCTCTGCAAGTGGACAGCGTGGTGTTCCACAGATCCATCGCGTCGTGTTCCACCCAGCCCGAATTGGGGAAATGCTGTGTGAATTCTTCCTGTGCGCTCGCGATGATTTTCATCTCCGCGTCAAAGACAATTGCACGGGTGGAAGTTGTGCCTTGATCAATGGCCAAAATATACGTCATGCGAGTCACTTCTCTTGCTGCCAATTCAGAATGCCTAAGAATGCAAAGGAGGCAAGCATGACCACGCTGGCAGCGTCCTCCCAGCACTGCATGCCCCTCGTTAGCGCCAAATTGTTCGTTTGAAAAGAGATGAACATGAAAAGAAAATGAATTAGCAGCTATTTGCCGCGATTTTGGGTCGAAAACAAAGAAAACCCCGGCCAGAAGTTCGGCCGAGGTTGTCTATGATTTATAAAAGGATCCTACGCGGGGCTGACGCTCAGGAGAGTTTGTTTAATCCGCCCACTCCCACGACTGCGCAAAACTCCCCAGAAGGGATTGTACTTCTGCCTCTTCAGCACCGTTTCTTTCGAGACGCGCCACAAGGCCGCGTTTTTTGTCATCAATGACTTCCGTCACCCGGGCAGCAAGACCCGCTTCTGTAAGCGAGGCATCAAAGACCCGCGTAATGGCGCGTTTGCGCAAGTCGGGTTTGAACACTTTGCCGACTGCGGTTTTGGGAAGCTCTGTCAGAATTTCCACGTGCTTTGGATGCGCTGCGCGTTCGTGCACCAGTGTTTTGGCATGGGCACGCAGGGTTTCGCCATCCACTTCCGCCCCTTCAACCAACTCTACATAAGCACAGGGCAATTCGCCTGAATGCATATCTGGCTGACCAATGGCCCCGGCCATCGCAACGGCTGGGTGCTGAACCAGCGCTTCTTCGATCTCGGCAGGATCAATATTGTGACCACCTCGAATGATCAGGTCTTTTGCCCGGCCCGTAATCCAAAGGTAACCATCTTCATCCAAGCGACCCAAATCACCTGTGCGCAGGTATTTTTCGGCATAGAAAAGATCGGCGTTCTTTTCGGCTTCGGTGTAGGTGTGCCCGGCGTAAACGCCGGGGTTCGAAACACAAATCTCGCCCACCTCATCCGTGGCACATTCAACGGCCCCATCTGAAGTATGATTGACGATACGCACGTCCGTATGTGGGAAAGGAATGCCGACAGAGCCAACTTTCTTTTCACCACCTGGAGGGTTGCAGGACACCAGACAGGTGGCTTCTGTCAGACCGTAGCCTTCAACAATTGTCACGTTCGACGCGCTTTCAAAGCGTTTAAACAGCTCCATTGGCATCGGCGCAGACCCAGAGAAGGCCACTTCAACAGATGAGATATCCGCGTCCACCGGGCGTTGCATCAAGGCAGAGACCGCCGTCGGCACGGTGATAATAAAGGTGATGTTCCAGCGCTCGATGAGCTTCCAGAAGTTGTCGAACACGCCGTCGCCACGATAGCCCTGTGGTGTCGGAAAGACGACGTGCGCACCAGACGCAATCGCCGACATCATGATCACCTGAACCGCAAACACATGAAACAACGGTAGCGGACACATGATGTTGTCTTTCTCGGAGAAGAGCAGCGTATCTCCAATCCAGCCATTATAGATCATGCCTTCGTAACAATGCTGCGCGACCTTTGGCATACCGGTGGTGCCACCGGTGTGGAAATAGGCCCCAACCCTATCCCCTTTGCTATCCTCAAAATCCAGCGTTGTGTTCTGCTTGGCAAGTTCCTTGCGGAAGTCCAATACCTCGGCGTGATGCTCACCATCGTTCTTCGGGCGGATCAATGGGACGATCCAGCTTTTAGGTGGCGTCAGATAGCGCAGCAGATCGATCTCAAGCACGGTATGAACTTGCGGCGCGTGGCGCACGGCTTCGGTCACCTTCTGGGGCACATCTGTTTTTGGGAAGGCCTTAAGCGTTACAACCACTTTGGCGTTTGTTTCGCGAAGGATCGAGGCAATTTGTTCGGGTTCAAGAAGCGGATTAATCGGGTTTGCGACCCCCGCGATCATACCACCCAGCAACGTCACGAGCGTTTCATGCGCATTGGGCAGAATGTAGGCAATCGTGTCGTTGTCACCGATACCCAGCTTTCGAAACAGGTTCGCCGCCTGAACAGACATCTTGTGAAGCTCATCCCAACTCAGCGTCTCCGCCTTGTCTTTGGGGCCAGAGGTCAGTTGGTAACTGACTGCAGGACGGTTGGGGAACCGATCTCTTGTGCGGGTCAGGAATTCATACATGGTCTTAGCGACATCGCGCTTCTCCCATGGCATTTCCTGTTCAATTGCGTTGCGATCCTCCATCGACGCAAAACTCATGGTCTTCCTCCCCTAGTGTCTGCCCTGCCTTGTGGCTTGATGGCGTTTGTTGACTGTCTCAATAGTGACTTAGCCAAAGCAAGCTTGCCCACAGGTCAACATTAGCGTCGACGTTACGTCCGACAACAGCGAAAACGAGTTTCTAACCGTTTAACGGGAAAATTCAGGCGGCTTTTCCATCAGTGAACTGCAAACGTGCCAATTTCGCGTAAAGCCCGTCTTCAGCGACAAGCTCATCATGGCGGCCCTGAGCGACAATGCCACCCTGATCCATGACGATGATACGATCCGCCTTTTTTACGGTTGCAAGGCGGTGCGCCACAATGATGGTGGTACGGGTTTCGGCCAGTTCATCCACAGCTTGCTGAACCAGACGTTCGCTTTCTGCATCAAGCGCAGAAGTCGCCTCATCCAGAAGCAGTACCGGCGCATCGCGCAGGATTGCACGCGCAATGGCGATACGCTGTTTCTGGCCACCGGAAAGCATCACACCGCGTTCACCGACATAGCTGTCATAGCCATCTGGAAGCTTGGCAATGAAATCATGGGCTGCGGCTGCCTTTGCAGCCGCTTCAACCTCCGCATCGGTGGCGTTTGGGCGCCCAAAGCGAATGTTTTCGCGCGCTGTGGCCGCGAAGATCACCGGATCCTGTGGCACCAGCGCCATGTGCTGGCGGAAATGATGACGGTCCATGTCTTTCAGCGGCATGCCATCCAGAGTGATCTGACCGGACAATGGATCATAGAAGCGCTGAATCATTTGGATGATCGTGGTTTTACCCGCCCCAGAAGGGCCGACCAAAGCAACGGTTTCACCCGGTTTGATGGTCAGGTTCACGTCGCGCAGTGCTGGAATGTCTGGTCGCGCCGGATAGTTGAAGTTAACCCCTTCAAATGCAATCTCGCCGCGCACATCATGCTTGATGAATTGCGGATCAGCTGGGTCTTTCACAGTGTCTTCTACTTGCAAAAGCTCAACCAAACGTTCCGTCGCCCCTGCTGCGCGTTGCAACTCTCCCCAGATTTCGGAAAGCGCGGCCACAGAGCCTGCTACCATGATGGCGTAGATCACAAATTGGATCAGCGCACCGGGGCTCATTTCATCCTGGCGCACATCGTTTGCACCAATCCACAGTACGCCCACCACGCCTGTGAAGATCAGGAAGATCACAATCGAGGTCATAAGCGCACGTGTATTCACGCGACGCAGGGCAGATTTCAGCGAAAGATCCGTCACTTCCGCGAAGTTCTGACGGCTTTCACGCTCATGCGTAAAGGCCTGAACAGTCTGCACCGACAGCAGTGCTTCTGATGCATTGCCAGAGCTTTCGGCGATCCAATCTTGGTTCTCACGCGAAAGCTTACGCAGGCGGCGGCCAAGAACAAGAATGGGCACGATCACCATAGGTACGATCAGCAGAACCAAAGCGGTCAGCTTGGCTGAGGTGAAAAGCATAAGCACCAGGCCACCCGCAAAGATCAATACATTGCGAAGCGCGATGGATATCGAGCTGCCGATCACGGACAGGATCAATGTGGTGTCCGTGGTGATCCGGCTTAGAACCTCACCTGTCATGATGTTCTCAAAGAACGAGGGACTCATGCCGATGATGCGGTCAAAAACTGCCTTGCGGATATCGGTGACCACACGCTCGCCCAGTTTGGTCACCAGCATATAGCGCAGTGCCGTCCCCGCCGCCAAAAGCGCCGCGATGGCGAGGGCAGACAGGAAGTACTGATCCAAGAGCGCGGCATCAGCTGTGCGGAAATTGTCTACAACACGACGAACTGCAATTGGCATCACAAGAGAAATGCCGGCAGTCAAAACCAGAGCAAAACCGGCCATGATTGCCAGCATACGATAGGGTTTTAGAAACGGCGCAAGCTCGCGCAATGCCCCAACGTTTTTGGACTTTGCCCGATCATCGTCAGTGCTTGTCGGCGTAGGTTGGCGCGCCATTTTGGTCCCTCATGTCAGTCTTGCGTGTTAGTGACGCCCCCCTAAAGCAAGGTCAAGGGCCACCAATGTCACGCCCTGACATTTGGGCAACAAAGCCATCGCGCAAGTCAGGCATAAGCCATATGTAATTTTTATGGCCGGAAAGCCGCATCTTGGCTCAAAGAGCTATTGACCTCGGAATCGGGATAAAATACATCCTCATCCTACCGAGCGGGTATGGTGAAATGGTATCATAAGAGCCTTCCAAGCTTAAGGTGCGGGTTCGATTCCCGCTACCCGCTCCACTTTAACTTCCCAACATTATATTTTGAAATATAGACGAAAACTGCTATTCGTCAGTTCAATGAAACCACTTTACCAGGGTTCAGAATGTTGTCCGGGTCCATCGCGCGTTTCAACGTCGCCATAACACCATAGGCATCGCCATGCTGCGCGGACATATAGGGGATTTTACCCAGCCCCACACCGTGTTCACCTGTCACTGTACCTTCATGTTTGATGGCCAGATGGTTGAGGTCTGACACCAATGCTTTAGCGGCGCTCACTTCTTCTGGGTCGTTTGGATCAACCAGCATTTGAAGGTGGAAATTTCCATCCCCGACATGGCCAATCACAGGAGAAATCAATCCTGTTTTCGCTATGCCCTCTTTCGCGATCTGAATGCACTCTGCCAAGGCAGATATTGGCACGCAGCAATCTGTGACAATACCTGAAGCCTCTTTACGAAGCGCTTTCACAGAATAGTAAGCATTGTGCCGCGCCGCCCAAAGTTTGTTTCGGTCTTCGGTTTTTTCAGCCCACTTGAAATCGCTGGCACCAAGTTCCTCAGCGATGTCTCTAAAGAAAGCGACCTGTTCTTTTACACCGGCTGGAGTGCCGTGAAATTCTAGGAAAAGATGTGGTTTTTCAGGAAGGTCGAAGGACTCGTTGTAAGCATTCAGCGCTCTGATCTGGATCTCATCGATCAATTCGATCCGCGCCATAGGCAAGCCAACCTGAATTGCGAGGATTACGCTCTGGACGGCGTTATCGAGATCATCAAACGCGCAGGTTGCAGCGGAGATGCTTTCTGGCTGACCGAACAGACGAACGGTCAGTTCGGTGATAATACCAAGGGTGCCTTCAGAGCCTATGAAGAGATGTGTCAAATCATAGCCCGCTGAGGATTTCTTGGCACGCGACCCGGTGCGAATGATCGACCCGTCAGCTGTAACCACCTCTAATGCCAGCACATTTTCGCGCATGGTGCCATATCGTACGGTATTGGTACCCGAGGCACGCGTTGCTGCCATGCCCCCCATCGTCGCATCGGCGCCCGGATCGACAGTGAACATCAACCCGGTATCGCGCAGCGCTGTATTCAACTCTGTACGTGTCACACCCGGCTGCACCACCGCATCCAAGTCCTCAGAGTGAATATTCAGAATGCGGTTCATACCAGTCATATTCAGACTGATCCCGCCTTTCACAGGCACAACATGGCCTTCAAGTGACGAGCCAACACCATAAGCCACGATGGGGCACTTATGACGTGCACAGATTTTCACGATCTCAGACACTTCCTGAGTGCTTTCCGGAAAAGCAACCGCGTCTGGCAAAACCGGTGTCGTGTAAGCCTCATCGTGGCTGTGCGTTTCACGCACGGACTGCCCAGTTGAAATGCGATCGCCCAACAAAGATTTCAACTCTGCGATGGCTGCTTCATTATTTGCCAAAACGTCTTCCCCCTGCGATATGCAACAGCCCCCATGAAAGCGCTGCATTGCCCTGTTGGATGTTTCTACCTTACCGACCACAAAACAAAAGTGTATGGCCGCTCTTCGCGCAAAATTGACGCAACGAAGAAACTTGGTGATGCTTCTATTGCTCTATGTAATCGATTACAACACTTATTGTTCGACAAAGCACTAACCAAATCCGCTTATCCGCTCGACGTTTCAACACAACTGGTTATCCGTCAAACCTCATCTGGGTTGCGGTCTTTCGGCGCTGCGGCAATGATGGCGGCATGCGAAGGCCCTGGTTAGCAACTCTTTTTCTTGCAGGTGTATTAAGCCTGACCGCTGCGGTCTGGGTTTACTCTGCTGTGCAATCGATCGATGAGCTCGAACGCCGTGGTGAAGTCGATCTCGCATTGGCGTCAGACCGTCTTGTGGGCAATCTCACTGGGTTCCGCCAACTGGCCGTTACTTTGGCCGCTGATCCACGCATCGTCGAGTCTGATACAAGCAATTCAGAGCTGATCGACATTCTTCGCCGTGCTACAGATATCTCTGGCGCATTGGATTTCGTACTTTTGGATCGTGGCGGGCACCATATCGCCAGTGCGGCTGACCGCCCTGTGGAACCATGGTTGAAAGGGCCATTCATTGACCGAGCGCTCGATGGAGCGCTTGGGCGACATTTGACTGTCAGCGAAGAGTTCGGGCGCAGGGTCTTTGTATATGCCGCACCAGTCTTTTCAAACGACGGCCCGGTGTCCCGTGTGTTGGTGGTCATTTTGGATCTTGAGGCCATTGAAGCGGATTTCCGGGGTTCAAACCCTGCGGTTTTGATGACCGATCACACAGGGATCGTTTACTTCTCCAACCGATCAGAGCTTGTTCTGCGTGATCGCTTTGCCAAGGCGACAGACCCGTCCGATGACACGGCTTTTGTGGATTTCACCGACTATCAGCTTTTTGGGTTTGATCTCTGGTCGGTCTCCGCCGGTCGTTATGTGCCCAGCAGTGCGCTGCACATTGAACAGGAGCTGCCCGTCATCGGAATGCGGTCCGAAGCCCTGATCGATCTGCGCCCTGCCCTTGCGACTGCATGGCTGCAGTCAGTTGTTGCGGGCACGATCTGCCTGCTGATGGGATCAGCGATTTTCTTCGTATCTAACCAGCGCCGCATCCTTGCCGAAGCCAACCAGAAATTGGAGTCCCGCGTTGCAAAACGGACTTACGAGCTTTCCGAGGTGAACACCGCCCTTCGCGCGGAAGTTCATGAACGCCGGGAGGCAGAAAAGGCGCTAAAGCGCGCACAGGCTGACCTCGTTCAGGCAGGTAAGCTCAGCGCGTTAGGGAAGATGTCAGCAGGCATCAGTCATGAACTCAACCAGCCACTGATGGCGATCCAATCTTTTGCGGATAACTCCGTCACGTTCCTTGAACGCGAAAACCAAGCCGCTGCCAGCCGGAATATGTCCAAGGTTAGTGATCTCGCGCGGAGAATGGCACGTATTATCAAGAACTTCCGCGCTTTTGCGCGGCAGGAACATGAAACCCTTAACCGCGTGGAGTTGGTTCAAATTGTCAAATCTGCGATCGAACTGGCAGATAACCATCTAGAACGTCATGCGGTTTCTTTGGACATGTCATTGCCCCACGATCCAATTTGGGTTCAGGGCGGCGAAGTGCGGTTGCAGCAGGTCGTTTTGAATCTGGTGACCAACGCAGTAGACGCAATGGCCACCTCTGACGAACGTCATTTGCAAGTTAGTATTGAAGTAGGCTCTGCTGTTGTTCTTAGCATTCGCGACACCGGTCCAGGCATTGAAGAACCGGAAAAAGTGTTTGAACCTTTCTATTCAACCAAAGAGATTGGCGAGGCTGAAGGTGTCGGGCTGGGCCTGTCGATTTCCTATGGTTTGGTGCAAAGTTTCGGAGGCAATATCCGTGGCGTTAACAGCCCAGAAGGCGGTGCGGTCTTCACGGTGGAACTACAACCCTGGAAAAATGAGGCGGCGGCATGAGCGACGTTGTTTTGGTCGTAGAAGACGATGCGCTGGTGCGCGAGGCGCTCGGACAGACTTTAGAACTTGAAGGCTATACCGCCCTGCTGGCAAGTTCCTTCATTGTTGCCAAGGATCACATCAAACCGGATTTCGAGGGCGTGATCCTTTCCGATATTCGCATGCCCGGTCGTGATGGTCTCTATCTGCTCGACTATGTACAATCGATCGATCCGGATTTGCCTGTGATCTTACTGACCGGCGAAGGTGATATTCCAATGGCTGTCGGGGCGATCAACAAAGGTGCCTTTGATTTTCTGGAAAAGCCCTGTGCGAACGATGTGTTGCTGGAAGCGGTTCGCAAAGCCTATCGCACGCGGAATCTGATACTGGAAAACCGGCAACTCCGGACAAAAATCACACGCGGTGATTTGGCGGCTCAGCTGATTTTTGGGATTTCTGATCGCGCCGAAGCTCTGCGGAACCAAGTCCGTAAAATCTCCGCTGTTGAAGGTGCCGTTCTGGTAGACGGAGCACCCGGTACTGGGGTCGCGAAAATTTCTGAAATCCTGCACCGCATGTCCACACGCGCTGAAGGACCATTCGTGCGCATGCCCGGTGCCGGATTATCGCCTGAGGCTCTAAGCAACGTGCTGGCGTCCTGTGTAAACGGCACCCTGTTTCTGGATGAATTTGTGGCTATGCCACAGGAAACCCAATTCGCCCTGCTTGAACATATTGACGCGGGGGTTGGCGCGCGTATCGTAGCGGGATGCTCATCTGATCTCGATGCCCACAACGCGGACGGCGCGATCAATCCGGATCTGTTCTACCACCTGCAAGCACTTAAAGTCCGCATTCCAGCACTGAAAGACCGGCCCGCCGATATCCCTGTGATCTTCCGCGACTACGTGCGCCAGGTCAGCGAACAGGCAAATGTCGCAGAACCCGATATTTCACCGGATGTCTTGGCGGGGATCATGGCGCGGGACTGGCCTGGAAACACGCGCGCATTAATGAATGAAGCAACACGGTTTGTGTTAGGGCTTGAGAGCCAGTCTCAGGGCGAGCAGTTGGGGCTTGCCGAGAAGATGGCGCAGGTGGAGCGCACATTGATTGTGGACGCGTTGCAGAAGAACCAAGGCAATGCCAGCGCCACGGCGACAGAGCTGAAATTGCCGCGAAAAACCTTCTACGACAAACTCTCTAAACACAGAATCAAACCCGAAGACTATCGCTAGCCACTGTGTGGATTTCCACACAGTCACCGATAACGGAGTGTTCCGTTTTCCGCACACTGTTTAAGCAAGCCTCTCACGGCAAGTGCCTGTAACGAACTTACATGACTGATTCCAAACAGTAAAACCCCTCTTATCACGCCAATGTGAAATTCCGATTGCCGCAAATCCTCCCCTGCATCGAAACTATCTGTGGGTAAATCAGATCGTTTTTTTTGCGATCCCAACGGAGGAGAATCCATGAAACTTCTAGCAACAGCCGCAACGGCTATCGCGCTCAGCATGTCCGCAGGTGCAGCTCTGGCGGCATGTGACGCCGGTGAAATGGTTATCAAGTTCAGCCACGTCACCAACACAGACAAACACCCAAAGGGTATCGCTGCTTCCTTGCTGCAAGCACGCGTGAACGAAGAGATGAACGGCACAGCCTGCATGGAAGTGTTCCCAAGCTCTACGCTTTACAACGATGACAAAGTGCTTGAAGCGATGCTGCAAGGCGATGTTCAACTGGCGGCACCAAGCCTGTCCAAGTTTGAAAAATTCACCAAACAGTTCCGCCTCTTTGACCTGCCGTTCATGTTTAAAGACATCAATGCAGTTGACGCGTTCCAAGCGTCCGACGCGGGTCAGTCCATGAAAGACAGCATGCAGCGCCGCGGCCTGCAGGGTCTGGCGTTCTGGCACAACGGCATGAAGCAGATGTCTGCAAACGTGCCTCTGAACACGCCGTCTGATGCTAACGGTCTTAAGTTCCGCGTTCAGTCCTCTGACGTTCTGGTAGCGCAGATGGAAGCCATCGGTGGCTCCCCTCAGAAAATGGCCTTTTCTGAAGTTTACGGCGCGCTGCAGCAGGGTGTTGTGGACGGCCAGGAAAACACCTGGTCCAACATCTATGGCCGCAAGTTCTTCGAAGTGCAGGACGGCATTACAGAAACCAACCACGGCATCATCGACTACCTCGTCGTGACCTCTGTGGACTGGCTCGACAGCCTGGATGCAGACGTGCGTGATCAGTTCCTGACCATCCTTGAAGAAGTCACCACAACCCGTAACGCGGAAGCATTTGCAGTAAATGAATCCGCAAAACAAGCAATTGTCGAAGCAGGTGGCACCATCCGTCAACTTGATGACACACAGCGCGCGGCGTGGGTCGACGCAATGCGCCCGGTTTGGACACAGTTCGCAGATGACGTGGGTCAGGACATGATCGACGCTGCCCAAACTTTCAACACCGGCAGCTAAGTTAAGAAAGTGGCGGCCTCTGCATCCAAACAGGCTGCCACTTTTCTATTTGGGAGGGCGCTATGCACGCAAAACCCGGACAAAATTGGGTCGACCACATAGAGGAAACGCTGATCGCTGCGCTTCTTGGTCTGATGACCCTAATCACTTTCGCCAATGTGGTCGCTCGCTACGGCTTTAACTCTAACATTCTTTGGGCACTCGAACTGACCGTCTTCATGTTTGCTTGGCTTGTCCTTCTGGGCGCGTCTTATGCGGTGAAGAAATCAGCACACCTCGGTGTTGACCTGCTGGTCGAATTGTCTGCCCCACCCGTCCGTAAGACACTGGGCATGATCTCGGCAACCGCCTGCATTGTCTTCACATTCCTTTTGCTCAAGGGCTCTTGGGACTACTGGGCGAACTTCGCCAACCTACCCGCCACCGAAGGCCGCTGGTTCCCGCTCGGCTTCGAAGAAAAGTTCCGCGAAAAGGGCTGGTATGAGGTCAACGACATTCCTTTGCCGGAAGTCCTGCGCTGGCTTGAGGGCGCGTTCAACGAGGGCGAAGAATACGAGAAGATCCCACGCCTGATCCCCTACGCCGTCCTTCCATTCTCTATGACGCTTCTCTTGTTCCGTTTCCTGCAGGCCGCTTGGGCCATGTGGAATGGCAACATGGACCGCATCGTCGCGAGCCATGAAGTGGAAGACGAAATTGCGGAAGTCCGCGAACAAGCTGGGGAGCACAACTAATGGAAGTCCTACTTCTCTTTGCAATGATCATCGCACTGCTGGTGATCGGTGTACCAATCGCAGTTTCGCTGGGCCTCAGCTCTGTTCTGTTCCTGCTATGGTTCTCTGACAGCTCGTTGGCATCCGTTGCTCAGACTCTGTTTGCGGCCTTTGAAGGCCACTTCACACTGCTGGCGATCCCGTTCTTCATCCTCGCGTCTTCGTTTATGACGACCGGTGGTGTGGCGAGACGGATCATCCGCTTCTCCATTGCCTGCGTGGGTCACTTCCCAGGCGGCCTGGCCATCGCTGGCGTCTTTGCATGTATGCTCTTTGCGGCCCTGTCTGGTTCCTCCCCTGCGACAGTTGTGGCCATCGGCTCCATCGTGATCGCTGGCATGCGCCAGGTGGGTTACTCCAAGGAATTCGCAGCAGGTGTGATTTGTAACGCGGGTACGCTGGGCATCCTGATCCCGCCGTCCATCGTGATGGTTGTTTATGCAGCCGCCGTTGAGGTGTCTGTAGGTCGCATGTTCCTTGCGGGTGTTATCCCGGGTCTGCTCGCGGGCTTCATGCTGATGGTTGCGATCTATGTGATCGCGAAGGTCAAAAACCTGCCAAAAGGTGAATGGGCTGGTTGGGGTGAGGTTTTTACAGCTGGTCGCGACGCGGCTTGGGGTCTCTTCCTGATCGTCATCATCCTTGGTGGTATCTACGGTGGTATCTTCACGCCAACCGAAGCCGCGGCTGTTGCCGCTGTCTATGCCTTCTTCATCGCGACCTTCGTCTATCGTGACATGGGCCCACTTGCGGCACCAAAGGCGCGTAGCCTGAGTGCTGCGTCGATCACCGACACAGGCGATAATGGACCGGCAACACCGTTCCTGCAGAAGCCATGGTCCGTCGTGACGGCCTTTGTGCACCCAGACACCAAGCACACACTGTTTGAAGCCGGCAAGCTGACAATCACGCTCCTGTTTGTGATTGCCAACGCGCTGATCCTGAAACACGTGCTGACAGACGAACAAGTGCCTCAGACCATCGCATCAGCCATGCTGAGCGCGGGCTTTGGTCCGGTGATGTTCCTGGTCGTGGTGAACGTGATCCTGCTGATCGGTGGTCAGTTCATGGAACCATCAGGTCTGCTGGTGATCGTGGCACCTCTGGTGTTCCCAATTGCCATCGAACTTGGCATCGATCCGATCCACTTGGGCATCATCATGGTGGTCAATATGGAGATCGGGATGATCACGCCACCGGTTGGTCTCAACCTCTTTGTGACCTCAGGCGTGGCTGGTATGCCGATGATGCGGGTCGTGAAAGCAGCCCTGCCCTTCCTGGCCGTGCTCTTCGTCTTCCTGATCATGGTGACCTATATCCCTTGGCTGTCGACATACTTACCGACAACCTTCATGGGGCCAGAGATCATCACCAAATAATAAACCAAAAGAGGCGCTGAAATCACTCAGCGCCTCTTTCACTTTTGAGCGAACCCAATCTGGGAAGCTCAGTAATCCTTCTCAAAGAATATCCCGATGCCAGTATTGCCCTCTGAATTGGTGCCACCTTTGGCGCGAATATTCGGGGTAATATCCAAATTCAGCTCGATCGCTTGATTGCCTTCGCTGTCGATTGTGATCTCTGAATAGATGTTCTCATTGATGTAAGTTCCCGCGCGAAGCTGACGAGCACCTGACTCTGTGGTGGTCACATCAAAATCGCTGAGCCCTAAGGCATTTCGTAAACGACCCGTCACGCCACCTGAGTTGCGCCCGGATAGCGTTGCAATTGCAGAGACCAAGGAGGCCGCTTGAAGTGCGGAGATATTTGCCAAATCCCGCCCGAATAGCAGCTGCGCAATCGCCTCTTCCTGAGGCATATCCGGGTCAGATTCAAAGCGCAGATCAGGATCAGACGCCAAGCCTTCCAAAATTAAAGAGACGGACCCCTCTTCAGTCTGCGACTGTGCAACAAATCGCAAGAAAGGATCAAGGCTGCCGCGCAGATTGATCAACCCTTCAGTCATCACAAAGCGCCGCCCAAGGATGTCAAACCGTCCACGGATCAGTTCGAAGTTTCCGCTTGGGGTCACATCTGACGAGGTGCCGCCAATCCGCAGCTGCCCGCCGAGTTCTGCATCCAATCCACGACCGCGTACAAAGATTTGGTTTGGCGCGGAAAGGGTGACATCCAGATCAAAGGCGCGTCTTGCCGACGATCCAGCCGATTGCTCGACCCCTGCCCTTTTAAGCGTCGCTCGAACATCGCTAGGAGGGTTGATATGATTGATGTCCGGGATTGCACCACTCGCCCCGCTGCTGCCTGTAGGCACCACCACCTCTGTTATCCCAAGAGTGAGCGCACCTGCGATGCGGCCAGCACCCGTAAGTGGGCCAGTTACATTGACTTGCCCAGAGAGGTTTGTGGCAAACAATTCAGGATCAGTGATCCCAAATCGACTTAATGTGATCGCCAGATCAGCGCGGTTTCCAGTGTCCAGAGACAACGGTCCTGAAACGCGGAATGTCCCGCCTTCGCTGGAATTTCCGGTGATATCGATCTGGGCCCGAGCCCCTGCCATCGTGATCCCCCCATTGACTTGCGCCAAGACAATACCACTGTCGGGAAGTGCAACGCGCCCGCCAGAAAAATCGACACGCCCGCTCACCGCATTCAGCCCGGGCGCGCCATTGATCGAGAGATCAAAGCTCGCGTCTCCCTGCACTGAATTTGGAGCAATGAAGCGATTGGCCAACCCAAGTGGGGCACGTCCAATTGTTGTCAGATCAACCCTCTCACCGAAGTTAAAAACGCGTCCGGAGGTGGTGAGCGTCAAACCAGCGGGTCCATTTGCTTTGGCGGTTACATCTATGTCTCGCCCACCCGGTTCATCGAGCTGGGCAGAGCCCGAAAGATCAAACCGTCCACTGAAGCCCGGCGCGATTGGGGCGATGTCTTTTATGGTGGCTTCAAAGTCCAGCTCATCCAGCGATTCACCACTGTTGCCTTTGATGGATACTAACGGTGAAGTTACAGCCAATTCGCGCACTTCCAACCGATTATCCTCTGCAGAGGCCGAGAGCGTCGCATCCAGAGCACCGGCCAAAAGCGGGTCAATTTGTGCCAGCCCCACCTGAAGATTGTTACCCTTCAATTGGACGTCGATCTGATAGGACTGCTGGGACGGTGCAACTCCCCCAGAAAGCTTCAGATCAAGTTCACCAGACAGATCTCGTCCCGTCACCTTTGCAAAGGCCGAGATGTCGGCACTCATGAGGTCAATTTGACCCGAATAAGCATCGCTCTCTGGGTCGTAGTCAAGATCACCACTGATCTGCGACCCGGCGATATCAGCTTCCAAACCACGGAGTTCGAAACCGGTGATTTCATTCCAGAGAACTTGGGATTTCACATTGCCCGCACCAGCGATATTTGGCTCAACCAGCGACAGGTCAGAGAACTTTGCATATAGATCAAGCGCGCCCTCAGCGGGATCGATGCGCCCGGAGGCACTGATCTCAGCGCTTTGGCTCCTGATATCTAGATTTCGCAGCTCAGTCCCCTCCGGGTCACGCGCCGCAGACAATGCAACCTTTGCTTCCCCAACAACCAGTGGATCTAGTCGAGGCTCTGAAATCGAGAGGTTGGTTGTATTTGCGCTCAACTCGACATCAAAACCACCGCCGATGATATCCAGACGCCCGGCAACATCCAATTGTGCAGAACCACGAAGAGGTCGCCCAGCCAATCCTGAGAACGGCCCTAAGTCATCAACATCAGCGCTTGCACGGCCTGTGATTGGAAGACCTTCGGTCAATGCCCCCAATGCGCCAGAAGCAACAATGCGCGCCGTTGCCGAGTTCAATTCGAGCTTTTCGAAAACAAGATCAGCACCATCTTCCCATGCGAAGACCACGCGCCCCGATTGCGCCCCATCAAAGGCGCGTGCCAGATCTGGGTCATTGAAGATGAGATCAGCCAGTTCGAACCCGATTTCACCTGAGACCTGTTTGCCCAAAGAGCGATCAATCGTACCGCTGCCACCAAGCTTGGCAGTGGGCAAAGTCAGGCTTTCATGAACCAGTTCGGAAAGAGAAACATCAGCGGTCCAAGCATCGCTTTTAGAGGCATCAAAGGATGCACTTAACTGCAGCCCGGCGACTGTCATCGGCGCGCCGGAGGTCGGCAAGCGCACAGGGTTTTCTGACGTTAAAATCCCTCGCAGATCAAACATGTCTGGCAGTTTATCCGCACCCAGTGCCAACGCGCCTTCAATGTTGAGCACCCCAGTTTCCAGGGACAGCGCGGTGACGTCCAATGCACCATCCAAAGCGCGATCTGCTTGGAACAACAGAGCAGATTCCGCTCCGAAAAACTCATGAAAATCAGATGCAAATAAAGGCCTTAGATCACCAGCCAATCGTGCACCAAAGCTTTGGGCCAGATCAGCATTTTCGCCGCCTTCTTGATACCGAATATCCCCTTCTAACCGTGCGACATCATCTGTCGATAGGCTTAGCTTTGCGCCAAAATCTGATAGCGGGGCCGCCCCCTTCAATGACAATTCGAGCGCCGGACTGTCAGGGATATTCAGAAGCTCCGCGACAACGCCCTGCGCTGGTTCTTTGAACGACACATCCAGATCAAGCTCGCGCGTTTCATTGGCGAAATTCGCAATGATCGCAAAACGCCCCCTCGCATCTTTTCGCAATGCCTCGACGTCTACCGCCATCGCGCCGCCCGCAAGCTGCGCGTTGCCAGAGATCGACAGGTCAACTTCTTTCCCTACAATCGATGCATCCAACAGGACTGATGCCACATCAATTTTGTCAATCTCAAGCGAGATCGGAAGTTCCGGCACCTCGAAAGTCCAGGATTGCGAATCCTCTGTTGAAATCGCAGGCGCAGGCGTGGGTTTACGCAGAATAGCGATCTCATCTGCAGAGATTTCATTGATATCTACACGCCCTGAAAGAAGTGCGCTACGTGACCAGATCAGAGTGGCATTGTTGATGGTTAGCCAAGTACCCTCGTCATCAGCGATGGTCATCTGCTCAAAGCTTGCTTCAGAAGAAAATGCGCCTCTGAATCCCGAAATCGTCACATCGCGTCCAGCCGCTGAAAGCGCCTCTTCAAGCCAAAGCTCAACGCGGCCTTTTTCGGTGTTTTCCTCAGATTGAGCCCAGACCTGACCGGCCAAGCAGGCCATCAGCACATATGCAATAATCCGTTTCATCAGAAGGCCTGACCGATACCGATATAAAATTCGACGTTGCTTCCAGAGCCCGATCCTACCGGTGCCGCGACATCAAACCGGATGGGGCCAATGCCAGTGTTATATCTCACGCCAAGTCCTGCTCCGAAGTGCCAATCGCCGCTGCCCGTTCCAAAATCATTCGCACCAACGAAGCCCGCGTCATAGAAGGCGACGAGCGACCATGCATCCGTGACTTTCGTCCGCAATTCAGCTGATGCACCGATGAAAGAGCGGCCCCCAACCGTCAGACCTCCCCCCAGATCAACACCCAGGGATTGATAGCCCTGCCCCCGCACTGTTCCTGCCCCACCTGAAAAGAAGAGCATGTCGGGTGCGATGTCTGTCAGGCTACCACCAGTGACGCTACCGATTTGCAATCGCAACGCAGCGGTCAAACGATCCTGTTCGCCCGGTGTTAAGTAGGTGCGCAGATCGGAATAGAACCGCAACCCTGTCGTTGCCCCCCGTGTTTCATAAAACGGCATCAGGTCAACATCGACATAGACACCAGAGGTAGCATTCAGCGTATCATCCCGCGTGTCATAGGTCAGACCAACTGGTAATTGAAGAAAGGACAGTTCGCGACTGCCGAGATCATCCGTCACATCGGAGAACTGATAGGCAACTGAGGCCTCACCAGAAAGGCGTTCACTAAAGATATGGCTCAACCCCAGACCGAGCCGTGCACTGTCTTCTTTGTAGTCTGGCTCATCAACGCGTGCCAATCTGCCTTCAACAAATAGCGCTGTATCTGGCGTAAAGGTCGCTGGACGATCAAACCGCGCACCGAGACTATAGTCGATGCCCTCTCCGGTCTCTCGAATACCGGACACCTCAGCATCCAGCCTCAAACGTTCGCCGCCACCGCGAAGGTTGCGATGCAGCCAGAACCCTGACAGGGAAAGGCCCTCAACGGTTCCGATTTCACCGCCAAAACCAATGCGACGAGGCTTTGCAGCGACCAATTCTGCATCTATGTCCAAGGTCTCATCAGGATTGATCTCTTCCGCTTCGGCCAGCACCACAGATCGATAGACACCGCTGCGGCGCAACCTTTGGCTCGCGGTCTCCAACTCCTGTGGTGAAAACACCTCGCCCACTGGCAGCCCTGCTATTTCTCTGACCCGCTTGGGGCGCACAACGCCATCTTCTGAGACATTCAGCGTGCCAAATCGCAATCGCGGTCCGGGATCTACTTTGATATCGACATTCAATTGAGATTGCCGATGGTTGGCCGTGATCGATTGCGTGGTGATGACAGCCTTCGCGTGCCCGATATCTCGCCAATCATTGATCGCTGTGCGCGCTGTGTCGCGAATAACTTCGGTTCCCGCTAAGCGGGAAGGCGCGAAATCCTCTGAAACCTGAGAGCCTGAGGCAAGCGGACCTATTACGGCTTTGGAAAATGTGAATGCTGCACGGGGAATGACCGAAATTTCAACACGTTCGACAGGTTTGGACGCCTGCAAAAGAGAGATTTCCGAGGCTTCTTGGCCATCAACCAAAATGCTGATCGAGGCACCGTATCGGGCTTGCTGATAAAGAACCCCCAAAAGGCGGCCATAATCAGAGCGTGCAGCGGCCAGAACGTCGATCGTCTCTACATCTTCCTGATTGCGTAGAGATGCTACCGACGACGCTTCAACCAACGAAGCCTCTAACCCAGAAGAATCTGCGTTTAGCTCAAATTCAAAAGTCTTTGCTGGGTTGGGCCATCCGGCACATACTGCCAAAATCGCGGGAATACAGACCCTTAGAGTTTTAATCACGCAGCTCTCCGTGGCCCCAATGTAGCGGGGAAGTTTCGCGCAGCGACCCATCGCTGACGGCAATTTGTCCTGCAAATTTGAGTGTAGTGCATCCCCAAAAGAATTGCAGCATGCGCAACACGAGAAATCTGGTCACGATTGAGCGAGGGTTTGAAATTCGATTTAACTCAAGCGTAAACCGGCGGCACCCCGGAACGAAACCGAAATTCAACAGATTTGTATTTTATGAAAACACAGAGTGGCGGAAGAGGTGGGATTCGAACCCACGGAAGGCGTTAACCTTCGCTGGTTTTCAAGACCAGTGCATTCAACCGCTCTGCCACTCTTCCGGTCGGGCCTGAGTAATGGGCTTGAAATGATTCTGAAAGACCGAAATTGGGGAAAAATCGCCGATTGATCTAACCAGCCTTTTCACAAAGCAGGCTGCGCGTTAGACTGCCTGCAAATGAACGGGCGCCATATGGGACTTCTTTTGGGGAATTGGCGCCTGAAATCAGAACGCCAGCAATCGGCGCGACATTCAGGCAAAGGGCATGTCATGAAAAATTCAATCCATGGGATGGGGTCCACACGGCGACTTGGACGGGTCGTTTTGATGGTTTCCACCCTCGCGTTGGTTTCTGCTTGTGAGGACTTTCAGGGCTTTAATCTGAACAGCGGTAGCGGTTCAGGTAGCAACACGCCGGAGCAAAGCACCTCGACCAAATTTGTAGAGCGCGATGTAGAGGCACCTGAGGTCTTTTCCGCGTCAGAAGCGGGTCTTTGGGATGGTCGCCCATCGCTTGGAGGTGTCTGGGTGGCCCATCCGGATGTAACCGATCCTGAACGCGTGATCATCCGAAATCAGGCCAATGGCAAGTTTGTCATCGGCGCGCTCTTCCGTCGTGAGCGCGCCCTGCCGGGACCACGTCTGCAAGTGTCTTCAGATGCTGCTGGTGCGCTTTCAATGCTTGCAGGCCAACCGGTTGAGCTGGAAGTAACCGCTCTGCGTCGTGAAGAGACACCGGTGGAGCCAGAAGTGGTTGAGACGGTTGAAACCGCTGAGACCGTAGAGACCGAAACACTCGATCCGGTCGCCTCTGCGGCGGCGGCAATTGATGCAGCGGAAGCCACGCCGGCCCCTGCCCCGGCGCCAAAACCAGCGGCTGCACCAAAGACCAGCAATCTTTCAAAACCGTTCATTCAGATCGGCATCTTCAGCGTTCAGTCCAATGCCGAGAACACAGCCGCGCAGATGCGCCGCGCAGGCATGGTGCCCACCATCAAAACCGGCGAAAGCAACGGCAAGAAATTCTGGCGAGTTGTGGTTGGCCCAGCCTCAACGTCTTCAGAACGGTCGTCCTTGCTGAAAAAGATCAAAGAGACCGGCTTTACCGACGCTTATGCGGTTACACACTAACAACGTGATATGATTTCTGGGGGATCAGGATCGTGATGAAAACAGTCAAATCTGTGCTAATGGGCACGATTGCAGCCGCGTTGATTTCAGTTCCCGCGTGGGCCTTTGAAACACGCGCCAAAGCGGCCTTTGTAATCGACCAAACCACAGGCACCGTTCTTTTGACCAAGAATGCGGATGATGCTTTGCCACCCGCCTCTATGTCAAAACTGATGACACTTTACATGGCCTTTGAGGCCGTACGCGACGGGCGTCTCTCGATGGAAGAAAGGCTCCCGGTTTCGCAACACGCTATGAGCTACGGTGGCTCAACAATGTTTCTGGATACGACAGATCGGGTGAAAGTGGTGGATTTGATCCGCGGGATCATTGTGCTTTCTGGCAACGATGCCTGTGCGGTGATTGCGGAAACGCTGAGCCCAGACGGCACCGAAGAAGGTTTTGCGCGTCAGATGACCCTGCGGGCGCGCCAACTCGGCATGACAAATTCTACTTTTGCGAATTCCAATGGCTGGCCAGCCCCTGGGCACCGTATGTCCATGCGAGATCTGGCTCTTTTGGCCAATAAACTGATCGCCGATTTCCCAGAATTCTACCCGATGTTTGCGGAAACCGAGTTTGCCTTTGACGGGCGCGCGCCGCGGAACACACAGAACCGCAATCCACTTTTGGCGCTTGGCATTGGTGCAGACGGTTTGAAAACCGGTCACACGCAGGAAGCAGGCTATGGCCTGGTGGGTTCTGCAAAACAAGCTGGGCGTCGCGTGATTTTTGCGATTTCCGGCATGGATAGCGCCAAAGATCGTGCGGAAGTTTCCGAACAGATTGTCAATTGGGCCTTCCGGCAGTTTAGCGAACGTCAGGTCCTGCGCGCAGGCAAACGCGTGGCGCAGGCAGATGTCTGGATGGGGGCGAGCACGAAGGTCGGGTTGGTCTCAGAAGCGGATGTCGACATTTTGCTCCCAGTGATTGGGCAAAATGATCTGGAAGCAGAGGTTGTTTACAATGGACCGCTGCAGGCCCCTATTCAAAAAGGTCAGGCCCTGGCGGAATTGGTGATCAAGCCGATGGATCTGCCAGAAATTCGTGTCCCACTGGTGGCCGAAGCAGATGTCGCCGCTGGTGGTTTTTCGGTGCGTATGCGCACAGCGACCTCGGTTTTGATGTCTCAATTTGGGCTGACTTCTGAGGGTGCAAGTTGACCGACCACCAAATCAAACGGCCCGGCACGTTTATCACCTTTGAAGGCATTGACGGGTCTGGAAAATCCACCCAGACCAAACGGCTTGCTGCTCATCTGGAAAGCCTCGGTCACGAAGTTATTCTGACACGCGAACCCGGCGGTTCAGTTGGGGCCGAAGAAATCCGTAGCCTGGTGCTTGAGGGCGATCCAGATCGTTGGTCTGCTGAGACTGAGCTTCTGCTTTTTACGGCCGCGCGTCGTGATCATCTCGAACGCACCATCTATCCGGCATTGGACGCTGGCAAGATTGTAATTTGCGACCGGTTTGCCGATAGCACGCGCATGTATCAGGGCCTCTCTCGCGGGGATCTGCGCGAAAAAGTTGATAAACTTCATGGACTTATGATCGGCACAGAGCCTGACCTTACGATACTGATCGACATGGATCCCGCGATTGGTCTGGCGCGGGCGAAGGGCCGACAGACAGCGGAAGAGCGCTTTGAAGACTTCGGCCAGGAGTTGCAGATCAAAATGCGCCACGGGTTTCTGGACCTCGCACAACAGTTCAAGGACCGTTTCCGTCTGATCGATGGCAACCGAGATATGGACGACGTTGCAGCCGATATTCGTCTGGCCGTCACGGACTATCTGCCATGAGCGATGACAATTTGCCTGAAAGCGACCGCATTGAAGGCGCACCGCACCCGCGTGAAACCGCTCGGATATTTGGACAAGATGCTGCTCAGGCAGGCTTTTTGGAAGCCTTCAACGCCGATCGTCTGCACCATGGCTGGCTGCTGACTGGTCCCAAGGGCGTAGGCAAAGCCACATTGGCTTGGAAAATCGCGCAGTTTTTGCTCGCTACGCCGAAGGATGACGGTGGTGGTCTCTTTGGGGATGCGCCTCAAATTGCTGACAGTCTGGATATTGACCCAGAACATCCGGTCGCACGGCGCATTCAGGCGGGGTCGGAACCGGGTCTTTTCTCCGTCAAACGTCCTTATGACGAGAAAACCAAAAAGCTGAAAAGCCAGATCACTGTTGATGAAATCCGCAAGTTGAAGAACTTCTTTGCTCTCTCTGCAGCGGATGGAGGCCGCCGCGTTGTGATTGTGGACAGCGCCGATGAAATGAACGTTAGTGCGGCCAACGCGCTATTAAAGTTGCTCGAAGAGCCCCCTGCTGACACAACAATCTTATTGATCTCGCACCAGCCTTCTCGCCTTTTGCCGACCATTCGCTCGCGCTGTCGCGAATTGCGCCTGAGCGCGCTGAGCAGCGAAGACATGGCCGCCGCTCTAGCGCAGGCCGAGGTCGAAGCGGAACATTCCGATGCCATGGCCGAGCTTTCAGCTGGATCCGTCGGTGAAGCCATTAGGCTGTCGCAATCAGGCGGATTGCGGATCTACGCAGATATTGTGAATCTCTTTTCCGAGCTGCCACAGCTCAACCGCCCAAGAGCATTGGCACTGGCGGAATCTGCGGTCGGAAGGGGCGCTGAAGAACGCTATGATCTTATGCTGAATCTGATCGACCTCTTCCTGATCCGTATTGCACGCACTGGAGCGACCGGCCAACCACCTGTGGTCGAAGCAGCACCGGGAGAAGCCCAGCTCTTGAGTCGGCTCTCCCCAACCCCGCACAAAACAAGGGCGTGGGCAGAGGTCGCTGCCGAGATCACCTCACGTAGCCGCCATGGTAAGTCAGTTAATCTTGACCCCGCCGCCTTGGTGCTGGATACGGTTTGGAAGATACAACAAACCGCTCAAGGCTGAGAATGACCAACGCCCCCCTGATTACCGACAGCCACTGCCATCTGGATTTCCCGGATTTTGACGGTGAACACGATGCGTTGATTGCGCGCGCATCAGAGGCCGGCGTGGGGCGCATGGTGACGATTTGCACACGGCTTAGAAACGAGCCTCAAGTGCGTGCTTTGGCTGAGAAATACGCGCCCGTCTTCTATGCCGCAGGCACCCATCCCATGAGTGCAGCCGATGAGCCTTTGGCCACCGTTGAAGAACTCGTTGCGATGGCGCAGCACCCCAAGTTCGTGGGCATTGGCGAAAGCGGGCTGGACTACCATTACACCGCTGAAAGCGCTGACATTCAAAAACAGTCATTGCGAGTGCATATCGAGGCGGCTCGACAGACTGGCCTGCCCCTGATCATCCATGCCCGCGCGGCGGATGAGGATATGGCACGCATCCTGTCTGATGAGCATGCAGCAGGCGCTTATAGCTGCGTCATGCATTGCTATTGCTCCGGGCCTGAACTCGCCAAGACTTGCCTTGATCTGGGATTTTATCTGTCGATGTCTGGCATCGCGACGTTCAAGAAAAGCCAAGAAGTGCGCGACATCTTCGCGGCGGCTCCTGTTGATCGTGTGCTTGTAGAGACCGACAGTCCCTACCTTGCGCCAACGCCTTATCGCGGCAAGCGCAACGAACCGGCCTACACCGCACATACAGCACAGGTAGGTGCAGAGGTCTTCGGCATGGACTACGCCGAATTTGCGGCGCAGACCGAAGCCAACTTTGAACGGCTCTTCACCAAAGCGATCCCAAAGGCGGCGGCTGCATGAGCGATACCCTAAGCTTCACGATCCTCGGCTGCGGCAGTTCCGGCGGCGTTCCGCGTTTGGGTGGGCATTGGGGAGACTGCGATCCCAATGAACCAAAGAACACCCGCACGCGCTGCTCCCTGTTGGTTGAGCGCGAAGGCCCTGAGGGCAAAACCACAGTTCTGATCGACACCAGCCCAGATATGCGCCAGCAACTTTTGCGTGAAAATGTTGGGCGCTTGGATGGCGTGATCTACACCCACAACCATGCCGATCACGTGCACGGTTTGGACGACCTGCGAATGATCGTTTTCAACATGCGTGAGCGGGTGAAAGTCTGGGCGGATACGCCGACCCAAGACGCACTGCTTTCGCGTTTTGGTTATGCCTTTGTGCAGCCAGATGGCTCCCCCTACCCGCCGATCCTTGATCTGCACGGGATCACCGGGGATGTCACCATTGACGGTGCTGGTGGGCCGATCACTTTTGAGCCCTTGGAAGTCACACACGGCAGCATCGACGCGCTTGGGTTCCGCATACATGACGTGCTCTATATGCCTGATGTTTCAGATATTCCGGAAACCATCTGGCCGAAGCTGCAGGGGCTACGCTGCTGGATCTTGGATGCTCTGCGTCGCACGCCACACCCAACGCATGCGCATTTAGAGCGGTCTTTGGAATGGATCGAGCGCGCGGCACCCGCCGAAGCGGTTTTGACCAACATGCATATCGATCTGGATTACAAAACGATTGCAGAAGAAACCGGCGACAATATTCAGCCTGCCTATGACGGGTTGAAATTGCATTTTGCGATTTAAGATCAGATGCTTGAAATCCTAAACGTCGTCCTTCCGGTCTTTGTGCTGATCGGGGTTGGGTATGCGGCGCGCTGGGTAAATCTGATTACTGACGCTCTGGTCGATGCGCTGATGCGCTTTGCAATCACCTTTGCGGTCCCTGCACTTCTCTTTCAGGGCATTTCCAAACTCGATCTCTCGCGCAACTTTGACCCAGCCCTTCTCAGCAGCTTTTATATCGCTGCGGCGGCAAGTTTCTGCATCGGCATACTGGGTGCGCGGTTCCTCTTCAAACGCGACATCGAAGACAGCATTGTGATCGGCTTTGCCTGTCTCTTTTCCAACTCGCTCATGTTAGGCCTGCCCATCGCTGAACGGGCCTATGGCCCGGAAGGGCTGTCTGGAAACTTTGCGATCATTTCAATCCACTCGCTTTTTGCCTACGGAGTAGGCATCACCACGATGGAAATTGTAAAAGCACGCGGCAAGTCAGTGCTGCAGATCCTTCAAACGGTATTGAAAGGCATGCTATCTAACGCACTCGTGGTTGCTATTGCCTGTGCCTTTGCTGCCAATCTCTCAGGTCTGACAATCCCTGCGGCAGTGGATGACAGCCTTGATCTTCTGGCGCGGTCAGCCCTCCCGATTGCTCTTTTTGCGATCGGCGGCATCCTGCGGCGCTATCGTCCCGAAGGCGATCTGCGAACCATCTTTTTCATTTGTTTAGTGTCTTTGGTCTTCCATCCAAGCCTGACCTACCTTCTGGCGCATTCGATGGATCTTTCTAAGGACGGTCTAAGATCTGCGGTCACAACTGCTTCCATGGCCCCAGGGGTCAACAGCTACCTCTTTGCGAATATATATGGCCGCGCAAAACGCGTAGCTGCCAGTGCCGTCCTAGTCGGTACAACTATCTCAATTTTTTCGGTATCGATCTGGCTGATCATCCTGCCATAGGTTTGGTTCAGATAAGTGGCGTTTGATCATCTTTATGTGATCACTCCCCCCTTGTTCTGTAGCAGGTCAATCGCCATCCTTTGAACGCAAGCGAATTCAAAGGATCTGGTTATGGCATTGCGTGTCGATATTGTCTCTGATGTGGTCTGCCCGTGGTGCGCCGTTGGGTATAAGCAACTCGAAAAGGCCGTCGCCGCAACAGGCCATGAAATCGAGGTTCATTGGCACCCGTTTGAACTGAACCCGCAAATGGGTGCAGACGGTCAAAATCTACGTGAGCACCTGACTGAGAAATATGGGTCCAGCAAGGAGCAATCCGATCAGGTCCGGGGCAAACTCAAAGAACTCGGTGATGAGCTTGGCTTTGCATTCAATTTCAAAGAAGAGAGCCGGATATTCAACACATTTGAAGCACACCAGCTGATCCATTGGGCTGGCGAGCAAGGCAAAGCACATGAGCTGAAACTCGCACTTCTGGCCGCCTATTTTTCAGATGGGAAAGACGTTTCTGACCCAGAAGTTCTGCTGGCTGAAGTCGCCGGAATTGGGCTTGAAGCTGACAAGGCCCGTGAGGCTCTGGAAAGCGGTGCATTTGCTGAAATCGTGCGTAGTAAGCAGGAATTCTGGCACTCGCATGGAATCAACAGCGTGCCATCGATGATTTTTGACAGCAAACACCTTGTACCGGGCGCACAAGGCACTGAAACTTACGTCAAAATCCTAGAACAGCTGGCCGGATCCCCAACGAATTCCTAACAAGCTTTAAACAATTTTCTTCCGCGCTAGGCCGAGTTGGAATTCTCGGTATTCGCAAACCTGTTCATATCCGAGATGCGGAAGAATGGTTTCCCAGACACGGCGAACAGCCGGGGCTTCGCGTTCATCCATATCATAAGGCTTCATCCGGCCAGGGTTGTTTTGATAATATTGCGATCCGCCAATGGTCCAATCCATATCATCCAGCAAAATAAGTCCACCAGGCCGCAATAGCATATCGATGAGCAGCACCCCAAAACCGGTGTTATCCCAAGTATGGCCGCCGTCAAAGAAACAGAAATCGAACTGAGGTCGGGGGGACGCGGTGATCAACCGTTGTAGCTCCCACGTGTAGGAGCGTTTGGCAAAAAAGGGTGTCACACGATGGCTGAGCCCCGTTTTTGCCAGCATTTCTTCGATATTTGGCTCTTTATCACGCGCCTTGCTCAGATCGAATGTGGAGAGATGGCCTGCATCCTGATCTTCTAAAATCGCTGCGATGTAACAGCTGCTTTTGCCGTGAAAGAAACCAATCTCGATGATGTCTTTTGCATTATTGTCCTCAATAATGGCCTTGACCAAATTGGCGCGGGATCGGGTCATATAGGGGGTATCTGCGTAATGCTCGTCGACAATATCCAAATGTGACATCCCTAATCCCTTTTTTCACTCTGTGTTGCATCAAGTAGAGTCTCAATGGAAAGACCACCTCCGCCTTTCGTGGCAAGCCACGCATGGCGCATCGCCCAAATTGGGCTTTCATCGGCAGGCGCCCACAGCGTTTTCTCTCTTGAACCGTGATGAAAGCAAAATAACTCTGCGAAAGCTGCAAAAATGCCCTCATGCTCTTTAGACACCACCATTTGCGGTTCGATCACATCCCAGATTGCTAAAACGTCAGGAGAAACCGGCTGCGCTTTAAGAAGCTTCAAAGCCTGATCCACATGACCTTCTGAAGCCCAATGTGCAAATCGCCCAATCCGCAGTGTCAGCGCCTCTCGGGTCATGCTTTCGGGGAAACTATCCAGCTCATCAAGTGAGGCAATCAAAGCCTCGGCTGGCGTTTCTTGCATGCATGCTGACGTCGCTTCAGTGCTGCGCAACACTGCAATGTTGCACCACTTTGGCTGTCCGGTTTTCACCAGTCCAAACCAGCCCAGAGCAATCATCACATCGATCAACGACAGCATGTCTAGATGAGCTGGGTTCAATCCATGTTTAACCAAAACATAGGAAGAAGGAGCGAGGCTTGCGCCAATACTTCTAAGGCAGGTCAATAAATCCTCAGCAGACCGCGGTGCGTCGATCAAACAAAAATCCAGTTTTGCACCGGACCATTTAAAGTCCTCAATCTCACTTTGATGAATGCGCGCGCCCAGGCCTTGCTGAGCCAAACGCGCCTCAAACAATGGCCGGAAACTCTGCCCAACCGGCAAAACATCGGGGTAGTTTTTGGCGTTTAACTCGCTCCACTGAAAGCGGTCCACCACATGGAGTTCCCCTCGCCTGGCGAGACGTTCACTGACGCCGCCAAGCCATGGGCCAAACTCAATCAAGCGAGGCTCTGGCGGGAGTTTCGCAAGGATTTGATCGACCAAAGCCACATCAGCCTCCCCCATCATGCGCGGCGTATCTGGAAGGTTTTCAACGGAAAACTTGCCTTCGCTTAGGGGCCCATGCATACTGATTTTACCTTTCTATTGACCGGAAAATCTATGGATCAGGGTAGTTTACTGGATGATTTCGCGCAAGTTCGCCGCCAAGTAATTACCCTATGCTCAAGCAACCGCTTCTCTGCAGCACAGATGCTATTGGTCGGCTCAGGCCATTCACCCAGCCAATTGCCGGGCCTTTGGGAGCACATCGCACGCAAGGCTGCTGAAGCAGGTCACGATCCCATCGCGCAAGAGATCCGAAGGCAAATCACAGCTGCTGGCGGGCAACATGAAAGGCTGACATTGGATGAGGCGGCGTTCTTGTTAAAGAATGGCGATTACCAGAATTCCATCTTTGTGGTGGAAGGGTATTTTGGCACTACTCCCGACCACCCGGAGGCTTTGGAACTCCTGACCCTCGCCTACATGCAGGAAGCGACCGGGCGACGAAACGGCACTCGGCTGCGCACGAGCCAGGAAGCGGCGTTAAGATTGACTGAAGGCGTAACTCCAATATCAGAGCGGCACGCAATGGCCGCCATCGATCTGCTGCGATATTCTGGTGAATATGATCGTGCCTTGGCCATGAACATGCGCGCCATAAAGCAATTCCCTGATGATGTGCGGTTTCTGATGCGCCGCGCGCGTATGGACGAGCAAAAGGGCCAGTTTGACACCGCTATCCCAATTTGGGTGCAAGTGGCAGAGCGCTCAGAGCGCTATCGAATTGAGGCCCTCTTCCGACTTCGTTCACTCTATCAGAAATTAGAGCGGTTCCCGGAAGCAGAGGCAATCGCTGCGCAGCTCCTCAGCAGCGATCTGCCAATTGACCGCCGGGTGATATTGGCGATTCAGGTTGGACAGCGCCCGCTAATGCTTGCAATCCTTCGTGCACTCTCATCCAGTCAGTTGGTGATGGAGGGGCTTTCTTTTGATCAAGGGCGCGCCATTGGAGATGCGCTTTTGGACAATGGAGAAATTGGTCTGCTGGTCTGGCTGCGCAGGCGGCGCATGCCCCTCAGCGACCGGGTGAAACAGGTGCTTGATCACTGCGCCTTTGGCGAGCCTGACGGCCCTGAACTCCCTGATCGTTTTGAAACCGCCAGCAAGATCCGCAGTCCGGAATTCATGTTGCCCCTTGAAGACTTCGCAGGATTGCCACCCAAACCACCTGGCTGGCCCGGTCGACGACGCGATCCGGGGCGCATCTTGTTGGTCAATTCCTCCTTAAAAACGGGTGGTGCCGAACGTCAATTCGTCGCTCTGGCAAAGGCGCTCCTGGATGCAGGAACCCATCCGGAAGAGATTCATGTGGCGCTCTTCTCTGTCGAAGCTGACCGGGGCATGGACGCCTTTTTACCCGACCTCGAAGCACTTGGGATCACTATCCACAACCTTGGCACCACAGAAATTGATAACCCCACCCTGCCCGCAAATATCGAACGTGTGATCAGCGCTTTGCCATATGATCTGCGGCAAGATGTGACGCCCTTGTGGCACCTGCTGAGCAAACTCAAGCCCAATGTCGTACACGCTTGGCAGGACCGATCCTGTGCCGCTTGCGGTATTGCCGGCAAGCTCACAGAAGTTGAAAGCTTGGTCCTCAGCATGCGCAACATGTCGCCTCAGACGCGACGTGACAGCAAACTGGCGGAAACACGTCCGTTGATTGCCTCCCTCGCCAAACAGGACAATGTGACCATTACGGCGAATGCAGCTGCGGCTGTTCAAGACTATGCTGATTGGCTGTCACTAGATGGCGACACGGTGCAAGCCCTGCGTAATATCGTCGATGTTGATCACTTCGCGCCGGTGCGCGAAGCCTATATCTCCCGACAAACCAACGCAGCGATCACAATCGGAGGGGCCTTTCGCCTCGCACTGAATAAACGCCCCCTTCTTTGGCTTCAGACCGTTGCTGCGCTGAAATCGCGCCTTGATGTGCCTTTGGTTCCGGTGCTTTTCGGGAGTGGGCCAATGTTCGATCAGGTCACCCAAGAAGCGGATCGACTTGGGATTACAGACCTCAAAGTGATCACCGGTGAAACGGATCCCCTTAAGATTTACAAAGAGTTGGACTTGCTCTTGTTGATGTCGCGCGTGGAGGGATTGCCCAACGTCCTATTGGAAGCGCAAGCCGGTGGCATTCCCGTTGTCGCTTGTGACGTAGGCGGTGTGAATGAAACGCTGCAAAAGCGAGGCGACGCGGGGGCGCTGCTGCTGCCTGAAGATGTGTCAGCAGAGAATGCCGCTGATCAAATCGCGCATTGGTTGCCTACCGCGCGCGCGGCACCCATTGATCCGCGCATCGGCTTTATTCGCAAGAATTACGGCGCTGAAGCCGTCATTCGCCCTCTGATCGATACCTATTGCGGTCGGAGGGTTGAGCAATGAGCAGCACCAACACTCCACATCGCGTCGGTGTATTGGGCGCACAATACGATCCTCTTGGGCAGCTCCTAGAAGATCAGGTCGGCCACGAGAACACAATCTTTCTCCCCATCATCACGCCGCCGACCACTCCAGAGCAACTCGATGAGATCATTGTACTTTCACAGCATGATGCACTTGCCCATTTTCCAGAGCTTGCGGCGTCTGCCCTTCCTTGCAGTATTGTATTGCGCCGAAATGACGCGCTTCAGGAACCGCACGATTGGCTGATGACCCTCAGGATGTTGGCAAACTGTGTGAAAGAATGCACCAAGACATCGATTAAGCTCCACGCCATCACCGAGGTCGCTGCAACTGAGCTGTCCGAGCTTCTCGATATGCAAATATTGCCTTGCCCTGATCTGGTCTCGGTCGCTCCCCGCGAAACCAGTCTTCCTGTGGATCGACAAAACATCGAAGCGACTTTTTTTCTTGATGAGGCTGCGCAAGACCGAGAAGCCCGCAAAATCGAAGTCACTGCCCTATCTTGGGCAAAGCTCAGAAGGCTTTCGCGTATCCGACCTCAAAACCCGAAGGACACGGACCTTCAAGACCTCGCCGATTACGCCAGCGCAGGTCGTGTGAGCAACACAACAGCAAAGCCCCAAAACACGCTCAAACTGCTATCCGTCGTGCCCAACGGGGTAGGTCTTGGGCATATTACTCGAATGATGGCGCTGGCAGCGGCTCTCAAGTCGCAGCGGAACACAGAAGTGACTTTCTGGTGTTTCTCGCGGGCGGCAGAAATCTTGCAAGCTGCTGGATACCCGATTGTCCTGCGCCAAACCGCTGCGCATTTGAAGGCCCACCCGCCGGATTGGCGTGCCTTTGAAACGCAGGAATTCGCTCTGCTTCTGCAGACTTTGAAGCCTGATATCGTCGCCTATGACGGTGCCATGATTGACCCCTTTGTCTTTGACGCTCTGAGAATGCCAGGATGTGGAAAAAGCGCGTTCCTTTGGGTTCGCCGAGGTATGCTTGCACCAGATTCCGATCCGCTCTTCATGGAGAACGAGCAGTTCTGCGATCTGATCCTTGAGCCCGGCGATCTTGCCGTTGCCGTCGACCAAGGTCCCACACGCACCCGCAAAGCTGACAAACGCGGCTTCTGCCGGTCTTATGAGACCAAACCCGTCTCTCTGGCGGTCGGCATGCCAGCCTGTACGCCACGCGAAGCCAAGAAGCGTATGGCGCTCGGACGTGGCAAACACTGCCTCGTGTCTCTCGGTGGTGCCTTTGGCGATTGGGATGCGCTCGAATCAGCTTTGGTGTCTCAGGCGCAGAAACATAAAATTAAACTGATCTGGGCACAGAGCCCGCTTGCTGCACCGCCCCAATCACAAGGCACGTTGGTCCGTCGGCTGTTCCCCCTTAGCCGCTACCTTCCGGGGATCGATGGTGTTGTGACTGCAACGGGGTACAATAGCTTTCACGAATTGATGCTGACCTACGACAAGCCGGTACTTTTTGCGCCCACCAATCACATCCGCATGGATGATCAGGTTGCGCGAGCCAACTATGCGGCGCAACAAGGGTGGGCCTCCGTGGTTCGTGCTGATCTTCCAGATGAGTCAGAGCATCAGATTTCTGATTTCATGCAGCAGATCAAAGCAGGTCGAACCTATCCCGCACGCCCGACTGAATCCCTTGATGCCGTAAGTCTCAACGATCAGATCAATCGCATGTTGGCGCCCTATGAAAGCCACGTCGTTCAGGAGGTTTCAGTATGAGTTCGTCCTATGCACCCTCTTCACTTTTGCGCCGCCTGACCCGTGAAAATAAGACCATGGGCCCACGTCTGGCACAGCTTGAATTTCAAAACCTTTCCAAAGAATTGGATCAAGACGATCTCTTTGATCTGGCGCTTGATTTTCCTAACGACAAAATGGCTGATCCGCTTACGCCACCCAATATTTCAATGACGCCCTTCGCAGATCATCTGCCGTCGTTAAACGTCACACTGGGGCGCACAGCTTGGTCCCCTGATGCCGCGGCTCTGCCGGTGGTTGGAGTCTTGGTGCGGAACGTCGAAAGCTCTGTTCTGCGCCCTGCTTTGAAGGCGCTTTTACGCAAGCATTACATTGAGCCTTTTGCCCGCTATGTATTCCTCTGTGAGGTGATGCGCCCGATCCCTTTCCTCGGTCGATACGAGTTCACATACGAGTACATCGGGCAGCAGAAACCGCTTGAGATCGCCCAGAGGATGCGACGCAGATATGGGATGGTGCAACTACGTGATTTGACCTCTGGCCAAGCACTCTGGAAAGCCATGAGCAATCCTTCGCCCGCAGGCGGCTGAATCTTGCCTGCCACAATTATGTAAAATTTTATTCGTGACCTCGTGAAAAAGCTTTTCTAAACCCCCGGCAGGTATCATTGTGAAGGCGCAGTCAAAGAGCGCATAGGAATGTGCCGCTAAACGGATTGAGGACGACAGTATGAAAAAGCCTATCGTAGGTGCGCTGTTGGTGTGCGCCGCGCTGGTTTCCACACAGGCAGTATCAGCAGCAACATGTGCAGACCGGGATCATGTCACCACTCAGCTTGCTGAGCGTTTTGGTGAAGCTCCGGTGGCCAACCAGATCAGCCATAGCAACCGCGTTCTGGAGGTCTTCGCCTCCCCCGGTGCTAAGACTTGGTCCATTGTGATCACTCTACCCGAACGCAACCTGTCTTGCCTTGCAGCAACAGGAAAAGGCCAGGCCCCTCTGAAGCGCACTTTGGGTTCGCTTTCTTAAGAACCTGACCTTCTTAGGCCTCACAGGCCGTACTCGTTAACGCACTCTCATGTGGGCGTTAGTCTTTTCAGCCGTGGCCACCATCGCAGTCACCACCACCGCCACCCCAGGCGTTCCAGAGCCACCAATCCAAGTGAGACCCTGAGTCTGGGATTTCGATTTTCAGCGAGGTGCGCACAGCGAAATACTGTGCCATCTGGCTTGAATTCCCACGCGAGATGATGGTGTCGAGCCAGCGGGCATCCAATGCCGCAACCCCCGCATCATCCACCAGCGCATACGAGGTGCGCACGGCGAATTCGATATTGTTGTCCAGATCGGCCATCGACAGGATGTCTTCGAGCTCTGGAGGCAAATCGATGATGTTTTGGCCGCTGTCGAGCTCCCCACGCAGCTGATCCCAATTTGCATTCAGCTTCTCCAGCTCATTGGGCATCGGTGGTGCTACGACCGCAGAAGCGCGTGATACCGCGATAGCACCGATGATCAGGCCTTTGACAACCGTTGAAGCGGCACGAAGTTTTGATTTAATACGCATCTCTTACCCCTCCTCAGTTGCAAAGATGATCCCGGCGACGGAGAAATCGTTACTCGCGTCGAACGGTGCAAAGAACGTCAGCCCATCCAGGCCTGCCGCATCGATCAGTTCGGTGCGCACTTCGCCGTTAGACATATCTACGGAGGTCCGCTTGCGTTCAGCCACCTGACGCAGGTTGTTCAGCGCCTGATCATTGTCAGCAATCCGCTCTACCGCATCAAAGTTGCTCGTCCCAACCGCAAAGAGGTTTGTGCCGTGGAATTCCGCCAGGATCGGCGTCAGATCGATTTCAACCGTTTCCACACCTTCAAAAATCGACCGCTTGTCTTTATCGATGGTGCCAATTGGGTTTTCCAAAAGAATGTCCAGCTCGGTTGAAGTGCCGCTTGGCGCCAGAACCGTGATGGATTCATCTTGAATAATCACCCGCCGACGCAGGTCGCCATTCTCTTTGAAATTCAGCGAGACTTCCTGATTGAAAGACGCCCAAGGCAGGCGATCTTCTGCAGAGAAAGTTTCCTTGCGAATCTCCTGATCCCCAACCACCAGTCCTAGCCCGGCGATTTCAGCATCTACTGGCTCGTTCTCCACCCGATCGGTCAGGTAAGAGCCATAGCGACGGTCTTCTGTATGGAAGAGATCACTGTACCATATGGTCTCCACGGTCTGCGGTGACGCAAAGCGCACTTCCAACCGTTCTTCAAAATCAATCTCGTCGTTCTGAGCTCCATCCTGAATGCCGAGACCATCTATTGGATCCCAATATATGGTAGCTTGGCTCCAAGTTTCCCCGTCATCGTTCATGCGCGTGGCGCGCAACGAGATATTCCCAACGGTGCATTCGTGTTTCCCCAAACACCCCTTAAAAATTAACGCCCTAAAGTCAATAGCTTGCCGCAATTCACTATCGATCCGCGACAGGCTTTGAGCCTCTACAGCCGTCCCTCCTCCTAAGAGTGGGACTGCTGCCACAAGGGCAAAACAGTTCATCCACTTAGTTAACATTTTACTTCTCCCGCTTGGCCTCCATGGCCCGAAATTTCGGACGCAAAGACACTTATTTTATGCTTTAAAAATAACGCATTATGGGAGTTTTGGGGGAAGTCTTTAGATTATTAACCTAAAGGGTAAGTGGGGCCTTTTTGCCAATCGCGCTACATCAAGCGATTTTTGATGCGGCCCCACTATATCTTGTGGTCTTACTGGTTAGAGCGAAATTGCAACAATACCAGGAAAAATACTGACCTAATCGCCCGGTCAGTTACTCGCCGTCTGGCTGAGTCGCGCCGCTTTTTCAGCACCGATTGCGCGGGCAATCAGAAGAGAACTATCGTAGTTCACCGGCCCATGTTTGCACGTCTCGAAGATGTCGTTTTTCCGGCAATAGGCAAAGACTGAGCGAATGGTGCGCGTGGTCAGTTTGCCTGTTGCAGGCCCGGAATATGCATCAAGCGCAGCCAGTTCTTTCTGAAGCAGATAGACAAAGGCGGTCTTTTCAATCCCCCTAAGGCGAAGCGCGGCTTTCACAAAAGGTTCACCTGTGGCCGGTTCCAGCTGAGCCGTCAACTTACGCGCTGACGCAGAATGATTGAGATAGTCATATTCCGCGCTCACAATCTCAGCCAGCTGCTTGCTTTCAGGCAATAAATCGATGTGATTGGCAACCAAATCACGATGACGTTTTGCAGCGTTTGGAATGTATCGATCAAGACGCAAATAAGCGCGCGCCAGAACATCTGCAGCTCGGCCATCTCCTTTTTCAAGGTTCGCTTCCATCGCCGAGACAACACCGACCACATCAAGGCCTTGAACACGCGTCGATCTTTTTTCATGGCTTCGCAATACAATCTTCGCGGCTCGGCTATCCCCTGCCAGCGCAAGATCAGCAAAAATGGCGTTCGCATCCGCACGAGACCCCCCAATGCCATCTTGATAAAGCTCTGCAAGTGCGAGTTGAGCCCGCTGGCCATCCTGCTGCGCAGCCATTTCTTTCAATGTGGCCAATCCAACATCTGGTTGGGACACCGCTCCAAAATCGCTTCGTGCGTGATGAACCGCAAGGAGATGCCGCGCGTAACCGCTTCCGGCATCGCTAGCGGCCGTGAAACTTTTCAGAGCATCCTCACCCTGCCCCAAAGCCACCTGCAATTGAGCCATTCTTAACAAAGACTTACGGTTTCCTTGATCATAAAGCCCCTGCTGAATATCCAAGGCCTTCGCTAGATCCGCCTCGGTACTTGCCGTTTTGCGCAGCGTCTCGGCCATGTTGTAGGCTTCTTTGATCTCTGCGGCGTCCATCGCTGACAATGGCATTGCCAGACAGAGACAAATCGCGCTTGTACTTAGTATTTTGAAATGTCCCATTTCCTTCCTCCCCTAGTGAAACAAACACATAAATTGGCAAACGGGCCCGAAGGCCCGTTGGTTTAGTTCGTTTGTGTGATGGGCTGCACAGCGCTGCCTGCACCCAGAGCAATCTGCAAAGCGACATAGTTCAACGCGCGTTGACGTCGGTTCTGTGCCAGGTTGGCCTCAGCTGTCAGCTTGTTGCGTTGCAGCCGTACAAAATCGAGCACCGACAATTCCTGTGCTTTGAAGAGTTCGCGCGATAGATTCAGCGCCTCACTGTTCAATTTGACCGCCTGACCAGACGACCCAACCGCATTGTTCAGCTTGCGTTGGGCAACAAGTAGCGTTTCGACTTCCTCCATCGCCAAAAGCACCCGCGATTTCCATTGCAAGAATGCAGCGTCCGCCCGCGCGTGCCGCGCTTTGACAGTGGCTTTCAACGCACCTTGATTGAAAATCGGAATGTTCAATCCCAGGATCGAGATCCCGTTTCGAGCTGGCGATAGATCACTGCGCCCTAAAATCGTTCCCGTAAGATCAAGCGTTGGATATTGATCCGCTTCCGCGACGTTCAACTCTGCGACCGCCACCTTATAGGCGCTTTCTGCGCTGCGAATATCGGGGCGATTTGACAAAAGATCGGCCGGCACGCCTGACGAGGCACGGAACCTTGGACGCGGTTGCCCGTTGTAATTGAGGTTCACTTCATTCACCCCGGCCACTTTGCCCAGCAATGTCGCAATGCGATTTTTCTGCCGCTCAACTTCGATGATAAGTACGGAAATTTCTGCGCGTGTTTCTGAAATCTCGGCAGTTGGCTGCAATACCTCCAACCGCGTTGTAGCGCCTTCGCGTTCAAGGATATCAAGGTCAGCCGCTGTCTGCTGCCAAGATTTAAGCTCTTGGTATTTCAATCCCAGTCGCTTCTGAACAAAGCGCAGATCGATATAGGCCGTCGTGAGGTTGGACAGCAACAGAAGCCGCGCTGCATCAAGTTCTGCCAATGCAATTTGCGCCCGCGCTTGTGCAGCAGCACTGCGATAGCGCTGACTTCCCAAAATCGTGGCCCGTCCGGTGATCGACGCCAGATCACGGTTCCCGCCTAGGGCACTATCTGCCACTTGCGTTTCGATCCGACCACTAACATCCACGACAGCCGCTGAGGTTAATGCCAATGCATCTGCCTCTTCTACCCGCAACCGCGCCTGGGCCAATTGAATATTGTCCTTCAAGGCAATTGCCACGAGGCTTTCCAGGGTTGGATCCCGGAAGTCCCTCCACCATGGCGCTTTTACAGATACTTTTTTAACCGTCGCATCCGGCGCGGAAAACTTGGCCGGTAGCGGTGTGGTTGGTTCTTTGTATTCTGTGATTTCCCCGCAGCTCACCAAAAAGGCGCTGCATATGCCTCCCAAAATAAATTTCGGCGCAATGAAAGTCCCCATTTACCTTCTCCTACTGTCGCCAAATTGAAAACTCTTTTCAATTTCCTCATCTGTCGCGTCGGGACGACAAAACGTGCCCAACCCCACAGATCACGTGCGAGATCTGCGCCCCCTTAATTCTAGTGGATTCAGTCAGTCAGTTTGCATGCCGCTTTCTGCGTCACGCGGGGAATTTGTACCTCAGTACAAGATCCCAAATATCTACATTCAGCTGGCGTAGGCGTCCGATGCTTTCATCGATACTGGACGCTTCCCCTTGGGTGACCGGTTCAGTTTTACCCACCCGGATGTCTTTACGCCGATCCTGAATGCGCATCATAATCGTCTGCAGTTGCCCCTCTTCCGGGTCAAACGAATAGATGCAGTGGTTGTACTTGTTACGGAGCGCTGCCTCCCGCGTCAGACGCGAGGTCAAAGCCAGCACCTCATCTCGAAGCTTCACATCAACCCTCGACATCTTGGCCAACCTTTGCACCAGATCCACTCGTGCACGTGTCGTGCTGAGAGTGAGGAAGATGACGACAGCCACGTCCTTTTCAACGCTCGCCAACCCTGCAATCAAATGGATCAACAGGCTTTCAGTATTGGTCCAAGTGTAATTCAGGCGACCGACGCGCTGCAAAACGCCGTCCAGAACGTCTTCTGGCGCTTGAGGTGAATTTGCAGCACCAGCAGCAGCCATTTTAAGGCCGTGCATGTTGGCTGGTTGCGACAAACTTCATCGCAGCAGCAGTGCGATTGCTCACTTGCAGCTTGGTGATGATGTGGTGAATGTGTAGTTTGATTGTGTGTTCAGACACGCGAAGTTTTGCGGCGATTTGCTTGTTCTGCAAACCGTTTACAACTTCTTCCATCACAGCCACTTCCCGCTCTGTCAGCACATCCTTTTGAACAGGCTCGACCTCTGAAGGCTCAGCTGCAACTTGCGCGACCGGAACCTGCGGCACAGGCTGTCCCTGCACCTCTGGTGGGAAATATTCGCCGCCACTTAAAAAGAGACGCATCACAGCCAACCAGATGTCGATGCTTTGGTTCATAGGCAAAAAGCCCTGAACTTCGGAAGTGCCACCAAGCCGTTCAAACACACCCTGCGCATCTGCTTCGTTCCAGTAGGCAATAACAAATCCAGGCACTTGCTGATGTGGGAACTCGGATGCATCAAGACGCGCAAGATCGCGCACTTTCCGAAGCACCGTATCGCAAACGCAAGCGTCAACAATAACCAATCTTATTCCTGATGATTGAGCCTCCATCGAGAGCAGGAAATCCTCAACGGATTCATGTCGCACCGGTAGAATATCTTCGATTTCTTCGTCCACAATTCGCAAAACAGTCTGTGTGAAACTCTTTTGCGGTCCAATAAATATGGCGACCTCAGTGTCGGCGATGGAAGCGTCAATCTTGTTCGCTTCCAAAGTCAACGGCGCCACAGCTTTTACACTCGGCATTCGTCCCTCCAACGCAGTAACAACGGGTCCCTCCCCGCTGCCAAACACTAGTTACAAAGCGTCGCTTTTCCTCCTTAAAGGAAGCTATACACTTATCCCCATCTGCTCGAAGTAGCCAAGAAACAGTGCGCCTTCTTAAGTCAGTGCGCAGTTGACGTTTTTTGTTTGAAAACAACCTCTAAACGATAAGACGGCAATAAAGACTCCGTCAATTAATCGAATTACTAGTGCGCTTATCCACAGGTTATCCCCAACTAATCTAAAGATTATGTCAACTTATCCAAAGCGTTTCAATCTCATAATGAAACTCATTATGTTCACAAATTTTATTTTTACCGATTACTCAAAAATACGCGCATCCAACCCATTAAAATTGAACATCTTTAACGTTCAAGTTGTGAGTTGAAAAAATATCTACATCCAATCTCCAGCTTACCGCTCGCTCACAATTCTAAGACGCTGTTGTGGTCTGGAACGGCAGCTCGGGGTGGATTCTTTATAATAACTGCCCCCGGTGGGAATTCAGCCCAGCTGTCGTTTTAGCTTTCGCTGCCAAACGAAGGGAGGGGTTCGTGCAGCTTTGTCACCGTCTCGTTTCACATCTTTGGATTCAGTCAAACGAAACGCGTCGGAGACCTTCTCAGTAACTATCATCAAAACTCGGTTCGACCATGGTCACATAGGAATGAATGGTGATCGTTCGAGCCCTTTTAAGGAGTATTGAATATGCCTGGAGGTAGACACTATCACCCACTGTTTGGTTTGCAGTCACAATGGCAGCACCAACACCAGGGTTCCCACAATTTCAATGGGAACAAAAACTACAACAAGTCAGACAATGACAACGACAATGGGAACCATAACGGAAACGGAAATGGAAACCTGAACCTAAATGGGAACCTGAACGGAAACCATAACGGGAACGACAACGGAAACTCCAACAGCAACAGCAACACAAACACCAACAACACCAACTCTGATTCACATTCAGGTGCAGGTGCTGGCGCTCTGAGCGCAGGTTTGGGTGCAGGACTTGGCGCAGGGCTGGCAGATGCCGACTCTAACTCCAATTCCAATTCACATGCTGGAGCGAAAGCACATTCCGGATCGAAATCCCACTCCAACTCATCATCTCAATCCAAGTCCGAGGTCAGCAACAAGTCTGATGTCGACGTCGATGTGAAAATCGACCTGACCGATTGGGAGCCAACTGATGATGACTTTGCCGACTTTGATCTGAAGGGATCAAAAATTGGCGATATCACTATGGCTGATGGCGACATGAACACCGATATCGGTGGCGACATCCATTTGGGTGGCGTTCTGCAGAAATCTCTGGACGGTGCAGGTAATGACGTCGGCGTTGTAAACGGCATGTCAAATGCCCTGCAAGACAACGATATCGCTGAAGACTCCACGGTTGCCAACAAAGGCAAATACTACTCGATGCAGAAAGCAGAAGGAGGCCAAGCCGACTCTGAAGAAGGCATCGACAATGAGTCTGATGGTGGGTCCGCAGGATATGCGAAATCCGGCAGCGCGGACGGCTATGCCAAAGGCGCAGATGGCGGACACGCTCTGGGCTTTGGTGGTAAGCATTACGGCAATGATGGCGGCAAGTCTGAAGGCGACGACGGCGGCGACTCCGGCGATGCAACAGCACTGGGCGTAGGCCTTGGCGGTCTTGGCGTAGGTGTTGGCGCGAACGGCGGTACATCCGGCAAAGGCGGCAACGGTGGTGATGGCGGCAACGCAAACACCAAAGGTGGCGGCGGTGACGGCGGCGACGGCGGCAACAACGGCCACACTGGCGCGCTTGGCGCGGGTAAATCCGGCGACTCTGGTGCAATTGCAGCGGGCGTAGGCGGCGACTCCGGTGCTCTGGGTGCCGGCAAAGGCGGTAGCGCGGGCGCAGTCGGCGCTGGCCTTGGAGGCAACTCCGGCGCAGTTGGCGCAGGCCTTGGCGGTGACTCCGGTGCAATCGGTGGTGGCGTTGGCGGAGACGCAGGCGCGGCTGGTGCAGGCCTTGGCGGTGGACTTGGTTTCCTCCCCGTAGGCGCGGGCATCGGTATCGGTGATGCAGACGGTGGCAATGGTGCAGGGTTTGCAAACTCTGACGGTGGTCACGGTGCAGGTCTTGCCAACTCAGATGGTGGCCATGGTGCAGGTCTTGGCGCAGCGGATGCCGGCAACGGCAAAGGCTATGCTGACTCCGATGGCGGTCACGGCGGTGCATTAGCTGGTTCTTCCAGCGGTGATGCTGGTGGCATTGGTATGGCCAAAGCTTACAACGGCGGCAACGACGCTGATGGTGGCGCAGGCGCAACCGGTGGTACCGGTGGAGCTGGTGGCGCAGGCGCGTCTTCTGGCGATGCAAGCGGCGGAAACGCTGGTGGTCTGGGTATGGGCCAAGGCATTGGCAAAGCCCTGGCGGCTACCGGTGATGGTGGTGCTGGTGGCGCAGGCGGCGATGCAAGCGCACACGGTGGTCACGCTGGTGATGCGAATGGTCACGGCGGTCACGCAGTTGTCTATGGCGGTAATGGCGGCATGAGCGGCCACGCGTCAGCAGACGGCGGCATGGGCGGCAAGACCGGCGGCGCTTGGGGTTCCCATAACGGTGACGATGGTTTCGTGAATGGCTACTCGACTGCATCTGCAGACGCGGCGCTGGACAATGCAGCCTTCAACCAGAGCATCGTTCAAGGTGCAAACGTTCTGGGTAACACCGTGGACATGACTGTTGTTGGTGGTGGTTACCACTCCACCCTCATCGGTGATGACGACATGGGATAAGCCCAGCGGCTTAAGCAACCGATCTGCGCGGCGTTTGTCGCGCAGGTCCAACAAAGGAATTTCAAGGCGAGCAGAGTTTTATGTGGAGGACGGATAGCCCGTCCATTTTGACCGAGGGCCAGCGTTATGCTTGACGACAAGACGGAAATGATCGCCCACTTCATCGGTATTTTCGAACTTAAAACCGAAGAAGCGCGCATGAAGGTTCAATACCAGGAATTTGCCGCGCAGATCGCTGAAAACCCGGATCTTGGTCAGCTCTTTAATATCACAATCCATATGACCAGTGGCTATGGCCTAGGTGGCTTTATGCCAGATATGAAATGGCCGCTTTCCTTTGTGTCCGTTCCGGTGAGTGACTTTTCCGTTCTTATTCCGGGTGCATTTGGATTTGTACCATTCGGACTGCCGACATTCTTTGATGACATATTCGACAGTTTCCCTGGGGCGCCCAGCGCGAGCAAAACGGTCTTTTCGATCCCCCTGCCCTCCCAAATGGCAACGGTGACGGTTCAGGCCAACTACCTCGAAGACTTTGACGTTCTAAACACCTATGAAGGCAATGCAGAATTTATCAACGCTGCAGCCTATAACAGCGGATTAGAGTATCTCGAAGACATCGCGCGGGATCTTCAACCACTCAGAACACCGGACCCCGCAGCAGACGAGGATGCCATTGCGCAGGCAGGTCTGGATTTGTCTGAGGACATCAAGGCGCTGGAGGAAAGTGGCGTTGAGAGCAATGTGGAAGGTGCCGAGATTTACGCGGCCTTCAACGGCGATATCAATGAATTCACAGTGAACGGTGAAAGCGCTGAAGAGATGCCGGAACTGGCGGAACACAGCCATCGTTTCGCGAAGTCCGAAGAAGAGGACGAGGAAGAAGAAACCAATGAAGCAAAGTCTGTCTCTGGCGAAGTCCTAACCGACGAAGACGCTGAAGAGAACAGTCACGAAGCCAGCACTGGTGGCAATTTGCTTCTAAATGAAAGCTACATCGCCACAAATTGGCTGGATGCTCCGGTCTTTACCGTGATGGGCAAAGTTGTATCCGCAGACGTGATCTCTCAAGTGAACGTTTAGAGTGATGTCGACATGCTGAACGGCGCGCTGCATCACGATGAAAATGGCACAAACACCTATAATGCTGCGCATTTTGAACAGATATCCACGGCGATTGAGAACACTGACGAGGACGCAGAAGAAGGCGAAGCAACACCTCCGGGCAACGGCCCAGAGAACACGGTTGTGGTCACGCTGGAAGGCAATCTTTTAAACTACAACTACGTGAAGCAGTTCAACTTTGCCAATGATGGCGACATCATGAGCGTGGGCTTCTCCGCCAATGAAACCATGATCCAGATGGGAAATAACTCATTGGTGAATGCGACCAGTATTCTTGGGCTTGGGTTCTACTATGATTTGATCATTGTTGATGGCGACATCATAGACCTAGCATATTTGTCTCAGACGAACGTTCTGCTGGACAGCGACAAAGTCAATTATAAGGGTGATTTCGCTGGCAAGATGAGCACCTCCGACAACGTGCTCTTTAACTGGGGTAAGATCAAACACCTCGGTATCGATCACCACAAGGAGATGAACGAGGCCTACGGCGAAGTTGCTTCCTCATTCATGGCCGGCAAAGGCAAACTTGGCAGTATTTCAAAGGATTCAGTTTTCGCAGATACTGATCTGCTGAAAGTCCTGCACATTAAAGGCAGTATTTTGGATGTGCAGATCATCGAGCAATTCAACGTCTTAGGGGATGGCGATCAGGTCGAAATGGCCCAACAGACTCTGGCAAGCGCCGAAGGCGCAGACGTGTCTTTGATCACAGGTCAAAACGAATTGCTTAATCTGGCGTCCATTACAGACGCCGGTATGGATTCAACCATTTACACCAACGAAGGCGCCTATACCGACGCCTTCCTCTATCAGGCGGACTTCGTTTCTGAAGAAGATCCACTGGTCCTGGCAGCTTCAGACACGCTGGCAGGCGAAGCATTCCTATTCCTGGCCGATGGCATTTTGGAAGGGGAAGCTCCGGAAGACGGCGGCGTCAATGCGCCAGCGCCATCCGAGACAGCCGTGGATGTGATGCAGACGGTTCTGGCCTGATTTTATTAAGGGGGCACTACTTTGAAAGATTATGACACCGGGAAAGGTCATCCACGCGATGTGGGCACTTCGGAAGAAAACCCGCAGGCGTCAGATGACACGACACTAGACGATCCAATTGAAGCCAAGGCTGGCAATGACCCTGCCCAAGATCGGGTGGGAGATGACGATGACGTCGAATTCGTCTCCTACCGTGGGGCTGTGGATCAATTGCTGGGCAAAGATGACAACAAAAAGCCCCCGAAACCACCGGCAAAACGCAAGGGCGGCGGTGGTGGCGGCGGAGGCAAGAACGGCTTTCATACCCGTTTGGGGCCAAATGATTTCTCAAGAGGTCTGGAGCTTGGCCTAAAGGCCATCCGCAAAAACCTGTTGTTGGTAATCACTTTCACCTGTGCGACCAACCTTTTGATCCTCGCAATCCCTGTCTATCTGTTCCAGATTTCAGACCGCGTTCTGACCAGCCGGTCCGTAGATACGTTGATCATGCTGACAGCCGTCATCGTTGGCGCTGTGCTAATTCAAGCAACGCTAGACGCAGTTCGACGGTTTGTCCTGATGCGCACCGCTGTGGAAGTGGCCGCACAACTCGGCAACCCAATTCTCAGCGCGGCCGCGCGTGCTTCACTCAACAGTAATGGCAGGGAATATCAGGTCCTTGGGGATTTGCAGCAGCTTCGAGGTTTCCTCGTCTCAGGTACCCTGCTGTCCTTTCTGGATGTGCCATTCACGCCATTTTTCATACTTGCCATCTATCTGGTTCACCCCCAGCTTGGGATGATTGTTATGGTCACGGCTTTGATTTTGTTTCTGATTGCTATGATCAACCAACGGATCACTTCGCGAAGCTTTGCCGAAGCCAACCAACATCAATCAAAAGCAAACCTGCATCTGGATTCCATGTCTCGCAATAGCCAGATCATCAACGCCTTGGCGATGATCCCAGAGGCGGTGAATATCTGGGGTCGCGATACGGCACGGTCGTTAAAATCTCAGGTCAAAGCACAAGATCGCAATATCATCACGGCCGCATGTTCACGTGCGGTCCGCCTGCTCACACAGATTGGCATGCTCGGCTGGGGTGCTTCGCTTGCCATTGCCGGAGAAATCACGGGCGGGATGGTCATCGCCGCATCCATTATCGCAGGCCGTGCATTAGCACCGGTTGAAGGCGCGATTGAAGGGTGGAACCACTTCCTACTTTCCAAATCAGCCTACGGGCGGATTTCTGCCCTGCTCAAAGGGTCGCCGTTGAACAAAGATCGTCTGATCCTGCCAAACCCCGAAGGGCGACTTGATGTCGAACGTCTCCTCTTTGTGCCTCAGGGGACAAAACGGGTGGTGCTCAACGGGTTAAGTTTCACTCTAACTCCGGGTGAAAGCCTGGCCATCATCGGCAATTCCGGAGCGGGTAAGACCACGTTAGGGAAAATGCTTGTTGGATCTATCCTGCCGACCTCAGGTGCGGTGCGCATGGATTTGATGGACTTGCGCAATTGGGATCAACGTCAGCTTGGCACAAACGTCGGGTATCTTCCGCAGGACGTGCAGCTCTTTCCGGGTACAATCAAACAAAACATCGCGCGGATGCGCGAGGACGCGACCGACGAGCAAATTCACAAAGCCGCGGTTCTGGCAGATGTGCACGAAATGATCGCGAGTTTCCCGGAAGGCTATGAGACCGTGGTCGCAGCCGACGGCACCCCACTTTCCGGGGGGCAAAAACAACGGATCGCTCTCGCGCGGGCCTTCTTTGGCGATCCAAGGTTGGTGGTTTTGGATGAACCCAATTCTAACCTTGATACCGCAGGCGATCACGCTCTGGCCCGCGCCATGGGGCACGCCAAAGAAAACGGTATGACCGTTGTGGTGATTACTCAAAAGCCTTCTCTACTGGGTTCCGTCGAAAAGATCATGCTCATGGCCGAAGGCAATATCGCCATGTTCGGCTTCCGTCAGCAGGTTCTGGAGGCGTTGGAACAACGTCGGCGCGGTCGACAGCAACAACATCAAGCACCCGGTCCACAGCAAAATCCAAACCTCAACGGCCCGGCGCCAGCATAAGGGGATAGAACATGACACTTTTAGACGCCCCATATGATCCTTACGAAGAAGAACCGTCTCAGGAATGGTATTCCGAAGTTCCACGCCAGATCTGGAAAATCGGGCTGTTTGGTATCCTCCTGATGGTCGGAACCCTTGGGGGTTTTGGTTACTGGGCCTTTAGCGCTCCTTTGGCGGCAGCCGTTGTCTCTCAAGGCAGCTTTGTTGCCACAGGCCGCAACAAGATCGTGCAGCACTTTGAAGGTGGCATTATCGACCAAATTGTAGTCGGTGAAGGCGATTTTGTGACGGCTGGCGCTACGCTTATCACACTTGATACAACTGCCTCACAAACCCGGCTTAAAGAGCTTACGCTGCGCAGCGCAAGGCTTGAAGCCATGGTGTCGCGTTTCCGCGCGGAATACTCTGGCATTGGAGATCTGCGCTTTGCCGCCGGCCTGAAACTTCAGGCTGAAGAAAACGACGACCTACTGCAAATTCTGAATAGCCAGATGGAAAGCTTTGTTTTGTCACGTGACAAGATGAAGAATGAACTCGAACTGCTGGACGCCAACATCACCGCGCAAGAGGTGCGCAAATGGGGGTACGCAGAACAGAAATCTTCACTGGAACTGCAGATTGCCTTGCTTGAAGAAGACTTCACTTCGAAAAGCAAACTCTTTGAAAGCGGGCTCACCCGGAAAACTGAAATCAACTCGCTTCGCCGATCCATTGTGGATGCCAAAGGACAAATCGCGCGCCTCGCTGCAGAAGTTGGCGAGAGTGAATCCATGATCGATAAATACCAGAAGCAGGCCATTCAGACGGAGCACGCCTATAAGGAAGCGGCTTTGGATGAATTGAATGCCGCGCAGGCAGAGCTTGATAGTGTTCGGGAACAAATACTTCAGGCTCAAGATGTGTTGCGCCGCACCGAGATTGTCGCGCCGGTCTCCGGCACCGTTGTGCGGATGAATTACCACACCTCTGGTGGTGTGATTAAAGGTGGTCAGGAAATCGCAGAGATCATTCCGCAAGATGCGCCTCTGATCATAGAAACGCTGATCCCAAGAAATGACATCGACAGTGTGCAACTGGGCCAACACGCCTTTATTCGCCTGTCAGCTTTGAACCAGCGCACTACTCCGGTTTTGGATGGCGAGGTGATCTATGTTTCAGCAGATTCAATCCACAACACCTCTGACAAGAACAACCCAGAAGTCTACGTGGCGCGTGTGAACCTCGCGAATTCAAGCATCGGACAGGTTCCGGGATTTGTCCCAACTCCCGGCATGCCTGCCGAGATCCTTATCACAACGCAGGAACGCACGTTTTTTCAATATCTGACGAAGCCAATCGTCGACTCGATGAGCCGAGCATTCCGAGAAGATTGATCTGAAAACGTGAGTGGCGAATTTGAATTGGCGGATTGCAACGTGAATTAGCGATGCGGCTCTCAGTTCATGCCATTATCAATTCGTTAGTCGTCAACCATCTTCTGTGTCGATCGATTTGCATCCGTCGCCCCGCCGACAAAACCCATGTTTCCTAGAAGTTCATTAACTCGACATTGAAACGACCTGACGCGAGCCGGTGCTTGCAGCAGGCACTCCATCATGGCCCGAAAGAATACTTCAAAGACAGATGCTTAGACCAGTCTCTAAAACTCAATCGCGAAATTGACCGACTTTTTAACCATTTTGCCTCCAAACTATTTTGCCGCTCAGTTTTGCGGCCCAGCGATTTAAAAATTCACAAATTGAGTTTCCAAGATGGCGAATGAATTCATTAGTGGCTTCAGAGAACTGAAAAACGCGCGGCGCGAAAACCTGCATTTGTTCGGCATAGTCTTTGTGTTCTCAGTGTTTGTGAACATCCTGATGCTGACAGGCCCCCTATTCATGCTTCAAGTCTATGATCGGGTTTTGGGCTCACGCTCAGAAGAGACGCTCGTTGCGCTCTTTGCGTTGGTCGCTCTGTTGTTTTTCCTGATGGGTGTGCTGGACTATGCACGGTCGCGCCTCATGGTGCGCATCGGGGCGCGATTTCAAAAAGCAATATCCTTGCGCGTTTTCAAAGCGGAGCTTCTGAAAGCCAAGCATCCAAAACTGCGGGCCCAAGCCGCCGAAGGTTTACGCGATATTGAAACGATGCAGGCTCTCACAAACTCACCTGCCACAATGGCAATATTTGATGTGCCCTGGGCGCCAGTATTCATTTTCGCGATATTCATATTTCATCCCATTTTGGGGTGGCTGGCACTTGGAGGTGGCGCGACCCTGATCGTCTTTGCAATCCTCAACAACGTCCTGACGCGCCGCAGAACAATTGAAATGCAATCAACGTCCATTAAGGCGCAAAGTTTTGCTGAAGAATCCCGGCAAGCCGTTGAAATCGTCAGTTCACAGGGTCTGGTTTCCGTCGTCCAAAACAGATGGTTGCAAATGAAAGACCTGTCGCTAGAAAAAGGTGTGCGCGCATCGGATTGGACAGGCTTCTTCACCACATTTTCCAAAGCATTTCGTATCTTCCTTCAATCCGCGATGCTGGCGGTTGGTGCTTGGCTCGTTTTGCAAGGCGAATTGACCGCCGGAGCCATGATTGCAGGCTCAATTCTACTAGGCCGCGCCCTCGCACCAATTGAGCAAACAATTGGACAATGGGCCTTATTTCAGAAGTCGATTGCTGGATGGAATGCCTTGGGCATTCTTTTGTCGAAGCACCCCGAAGAAGAGACACCGATGCAGCTTCCTCGGCCTGAAGCGCGTCTCACAGTGAATGCCGTCAACCTGCTTGCGGAAGAAACACGTTCTCCTATTCTAAGCGGCATTTCCTTTGAGCTAAATCCAGGGGAAGCACTGGGGATCATCGGAAAAAGTGGGTCTGGAAAATCAACGCTGGCAAAGACGGCATTGGGGTTGATTGCTCCCACAACTGGGGAAATCCGGCTTGGTGGCGCCACGTTGGCCCAGTATGGGCCGGAAGCCATTGGATCGCATATCGGGTACCTGCCGCAAGAGCTAACGCTGTTTGATGGAACGATCGCTGAAAACATTGCGCGCATGTCCCAAGAACCAAATGAAGAGCAAGTCGTGAAGTCGGCAATCGCTGCTAACGCACATGAACTGATCTTGGCCCTGCCAGAAGGATATCAAACCGTCATTCGACGAGGAGACGGGCAGCTGTCTGGTGGTCAGAAGCAACGCATTGCACTCGCCCGCGCGCTTTACACAGATCCCGTACTGTTGGTGTTAGACGAGCCAAATAGCGCTCTGGACGCTGAAGGTTCAGACGCACTGAACCGAGCCATCCGAGACTTCAAATCAACCGGCAGAAGCGTACTCATCATGACCCACCGCCCCACCGCAATTACAGAATGTGACACCTTGGCAATCGTGGACCAGGGCGCCATCCGAAGCTTCGGCCCTAGAGATGAAGTCCTGCGCTCCGGCGTCAGAAATGCAACAGCCGTTCAGTCCACTTTGGTGAAGGAGGCAGCCTATTGACCTCTTCTCCAAAACTGAATGTCACCTTCCCCATTTTGATTGGTTTTTCAGCCCTCGTTGTTCTGGTTGGCGGTGTCACCGCATGGGGAACCCAAGCCCGCATCGCAGGTGCCGTTATTTCCAGCGGCATGATCCAAGTTGAAAGCAATCGGCAAGTTCTCCAACATCCGGATGGCGGCGTCGTGGGTGAGATACTGGTCCGTGATGGTGACTCTGTGAAGGCCGGTGACATTGTTCTGAGCCTGGATGATACCTCTCTTAAAAGCGAGCTCTCCATTGCAGATAACGAACTCAGTGAGATCAATGCCAGGATCGCAAGATTGATTGCGGAAAGAGACGGGTTAGAACACATACAATTTAGCATCGAGCAGCAAGATGATGCGCGTACAGAGGGTAAAGTTGCTGAAATATTGGCTGGGCAATCCAGGTTGTTCGTCGCAAGGCGGACTGCACTGCATCAGCACGTGAGGCAAATTCAGGAACAAATAGCGCAGACCAAGAACCAGATTCACGGAGAGCAATCACAGCTGGATGCCATCACCGAACAACAGCGGCTCATTGCTGAGGAGTTGACCCGGAATGTCGGCCTTTATGAAAAGAACCTCGTGCCGCTCCGCGTGGTTAACTCTCTTCAGCAAAAAGATGCTCAGCTTCGCGGAGACATAGGAAAGCTGACGGCGAATATGGCGCGTCTCAACGGTCAAATTGCAGGATACAAGATTGAAATTCTGCGCCTCAAGTCAGCACGCAGCGAAGAGGCGATATCAACATTGAGAGATCTTAAATATCGCGCGCTCGAACTCACCGAGCGAAAGCGTGGCTTGTTGGACGCTTTGGACAAAATGGATGTGAAAACCCCGGTCTCTGGGGTGATTTACGGTAGCCGCGTCTTTGCGATCCAATCCGTTGTCTCCCCTGCGGAACCGATCATGTATGTGATCCCTCAGGACCAACCACTCGTCGTGTCCGCACGTGTCGAGGCCATTCACATAGATCAGGTTCACCTTGGCCAGGAAGTTTCGCTCCGCTACACAGCCTTTGACCAGAGAACGACACCAGAAATCGAAGGCATCGTATCCAAACTCTCAGCGGATGTGTTTCAGGATGAACTCTCTGGTCAGAATTTCTATCACGCTGAATTTGTTCCAAAATCCGATGAACTTTCAAAGCTTGAAGATCAGGAATTACTTCCCGGCATGCCTGTCGAAGCCTTCATTAAAACCGGAGATCGAACGCCTCTTTCCTACCTTGCAAAACCACTCTTGGATTACTTCCAACGGGCATTCCGAGAAACCTAGAGCAAATTTAAACCGAGTTCACAAAACCAAATGAAAAGTGCGTTTTGCATGGGAATATGGACTCCGACTTGGCCCCCATAGACAGCCAAAAATCATCCAAATTTACCGTTCTTAGGTTTTCAGAGTGATTTATGGCGGAGACGAAGGGATTCGAACCCTCGATACCGTTTCCGGTATACTCCCTTAGCAGGGGAGCGCCTTCGACCACTCGGCCACGTCTCCGAGAACCGGTAGTAATGATTAGCCCGGAGGAGGACAAGCGGTTTTTGTCACTTTTTTGAAGGTCTTCACAAAGAAAAAGGACGCCCCGCAGCGCCCTCTTCCTTCATCCATTTAGGAAAGCGTTGCGATGCGCTCCAAGAAGAGCGATTTGACCTTTTTGGCTTCAACCGCCGTGTAAACTGCTGTTGGTGAGCGCCCATCCTTCGCCTCAATGGTGGCTCCCGAGGTGTCCCCTTCGCAAGAAACTTCGATGCCAACATTTTCCGCAGTAAACCAATCTGGATGCGAGCAAGCAATCACCGCTGCGGGATCATGCAGGGAGCAGCCATCGAGTTTGCCAACGGATTTGTAGAACTCCAGATAGAAATGGCTCATATCCTGCAGCATCCCGCCCAGAGTTGGCGCAGTTGCGGCCATCTCTGTGAAATCTTCAGCTGTGCAAAGGATGCGATGGGTCACGTCAAGGCCGACCATTTCAACGCGTGCCCCGCTCGCAAAGACCATCTCGGCCGCATGCGGGTCGTGATAAATATTGGCCTCCGCATGAGGCGTGATATTACCGCCTTCGCGATAACTGCCGCCCATCAGGACGATGCGTTTCACGTTGGAGACGAAGTCCGGATCCTGCTGGATCGCTTGCGCAATATTGGTCAGAGGACCAATCGGGCAAACAACCAGTTCGCCTTTGTGTTCACGTGCCATGCGGCACAGGAATTCAACCGCGCTTTCGTCGGCGGCAGTCCCTTTTGGAGTGGCCGCTGGTATGTCCCCAAAACCTTCGTCGCCATGCACGTGGAACGATGGTTTGTAAGGTGGCAATTCAAGCGGTGTGCTGGCGCCCGCTGCCACAGGTATGTCCAGACCAGCCGCCTCAACCAGACGCAGAGCATTCCGAGTGGCCATGTCCACGGTTACATTGCCAAAGATGGTTGTCAGACCCAGAAGCTCGATTTCCGGTGCGGCGGCGGCATAAAAAATCGCCATCGCGTCATCCACACCCGGATCTGTATCAATGATCAGTTTTGTCATTATTCTTCCTCGTAAATCTCCAGCAAACCAAGGCGGTTCGCGGCAATCTAAACCGCATAAGATCGCCTGTTATTGCGAAACAGAAAAGACAACGCAAGCGCGAGGTAAATCACACTTGCGAGGAGCAGTTTCAAATTTTCCCGAAAGCGGGATCAGGTGTTGAACAGGAAGTGCATCACGTCGCCGTCCTGCACAATATAGCCCTTGCCTTCTGCGCGCATCTTGCCCGCTTCTTTGGCGCCCTGCTCACCATTGAACTGGATGTAGTCATCATAGGCGATGGTTTCGGCGCGGATGAAGCCGCGTTCGAAATCGCCGTGGATCACACCCGCGGCTTGCGGTGCCGCTGTTCCCTTTTTGATGGTCCAGGCGCGCGCTTCTTTTGGGCCAACTGTGAAGTAAGTTTCCAACTGCAGCAGGTCGTGCCCAGCGCGGATCAGACGGTCGAGCCCCGCCTCTTCAAGACCCATCTCGCTCAGGAACATTTCCGCTTCTTCAGCTTCTAGCTGGCTGATCTCTTCTTCGATCTGCGCGGAGATGATCACATGGGTGTTGCCCTGCTTGGCAGCCATTTCAGCAACCGCCGCAGAATGAGCATTGCCGTCTGCTGCTTCGGATTCACCGACGTTACAGACGTAGAGCACTGGCTTGGTAGACAGAAGCTGCAGGCTTTTCCACATCTTCTCATCTTCGGCATCAATCTCAACAGTGCGGGCAGGACGATCATTTTCAATCGCTTCCTGCGCCATCGCCAGCAGGCGATCCTGCTCTTTGGCCTCTTTGTCATTGCCCTTTAGTTTTCGAACCAGACCCTGACGGCGTTTCTCGATGCTTTCCAGATCCGCGAGCATAAGTTCGGTTTCGATGGTTTCTGCATCCGCCACTGGATCAACGCGGTCATCGACGTGGGTCACATCGTCATCGTCAAAGCAACGCAGAACATGGGCGATCGCGTCTGTCTCGCGGATGTTGGCGAGGAACTGGTTGCCGAGGCCTTCACCCTTGGACGCGCCCTTCACCAGACCGGCGATGTCCACGAAGGTCATACGTGTTGGGATAATCTGCTTAGAGCTTGCGATGGCCGCCAGTTTGTCCAGACGATCATCAGGAACGGCCACGTCACCGACGTTTGGTTCGATGGTACAGAACGGGAAGTTCGCAGCCTGCGCGGCCGCGGTTTTGGTCAGCGCGTTAAATGTGGTGGATTTACCGACGTTCGGCAGCCCAACGATCCCAACTTTAAAGCCCATTCTGGTCTCCTGTCACATGTTCCTGCTGCTCATATGCAAGGTTTGGGCATGGTGCAAGCCGTGTTACCATAGAGCCTTAAAATAGGAGCTTCCCATGACTTTCACCCCGTATATGTTCTTTGACGGAAATTGCTCTGAAGCGATTGATTTTTATGCCGATGTTTTTGGTGCAGACAATGTCGTCAAGATGCCTTTCTCAGATGCCCCGCCGGATGTTGGCCTGCCCGCGCTTGATGACCGCTTCATGCATGCGCAGATCGATGTGGGTGATACGGTACTTATGTGCAGCGACGTTGCTGATACCACTCAGTTCGAACCACTGGCAGGATTTGCGGTCGCGCATCAAACAAAGACGCTCGAAGAGGCAAAGACAAAATTCGAACGGCTTTCGGATGGCGGCAAGGTTACTATGCCCTTTGAAGCCACGTTTTTCTCATCCGGGTTTGGCGTCTGCTACGATAAATTTGGCACCCACTGGATGATCATGGTCGATGATGAGGCGGCCAATTCTTAACTGGCATTGCTTTTCCCAAGCAAAACCGGCAAACCCCTAGCAAGATTTCTAAGGGGCCATCATGACTCGTATCGACGCCAAATTCGCTGAACTGAAAGCCGCAGGTAAAAAGGCCTTTGTGTCTTACGTGATGGCGGGTGATCCAAACTATGAAACCTCGCTGGAGATCGTGAAAGGTCTTCCAAGTGCGGGCGTGGATGTGATCGAGCTGGGCCTGCCCTTCACCGATCCAATGGCGGACGGTCCAACCATTCAGCTCGCTGGTCAGCGCGCGCTGGATATTGGCATGACCTTGGAAAAGACCCTTGAGCTGGCGCGTGAGTTCCGCAAAGAGGATGACACGACGCCAATTGTTCTGATGGGCTACTACAACCCGATCTACAGCCGCGGTGTTGATAAGTTTCTGGCAGATGCGAAAGAAGCTGGCATCGACGGCTTGATCGTTGTGGACCTGCCTCCAGAAGAAGACGAAGAACTTTGCATTCCAGCTCAGGCGGCGGGTCTGAACTTCATCCGTCTTGCGACCCCAACCACAGATGACAAACGCCTGCCGAAGGTTCTGCAGAACACCTCTGGATTTGTGTACTACGTTTCGATCACCGGTATCACCGGTGCAGCGGCTGCGCAGGCGACCAACGTGGGTCCGGAAGTGGCCCGCATTAAAGCGGCAACCGACTTGCCGGTGATTGTTGGCTTTGGCGTGCGCACGCCTGAAAAGGCTGAAGAAATCGCGTCCATCGCAGATGGTACGGTTGTCGGTTCTGCCATCGTCAGCGAAATCGCGGCGGGCAAACCAGTTGCCGAGGTGCTGGATTTTGTGAAGTCGCTGGCCGACGGCGCACACCGCGCATAATCCATGTCCCGCGCGCCGACCCTTGAGACAGAGCGCCTAATCCTACGCCCAATGACAATGGCTGATTGGCCTGCCTATAAAGCGCTCTGGGAAACCGAGCGCTCTGTCCACATGGGCGGCCCTGCAGGACCGGACGAATCTTGGGGATATTTCTGCAGCGACGCGGCGATGTGGGATCTCTTCGGTCACGGCGCGCTAATGATTGACGATCGAACTACCGGCGAATGCTATGGTCAAGTCGCGATCAATCACGGGCCATGGTTTCCTGAAAAAGAACTGGGATGGATGGTCTACCCCGAAGCCGAGGGCAAAGGTCTGGCTTACGAGGCAGCAAAGGCATTGCTGGATTGGGGTTATCAAGTGGCCAAATTAGACACGCTTGTCAGCTACATTGACCCAGAGAACGCGCGTTCGATTGCCTTAGCTAAGAAATTAGGGGCAGCGCTGGATAACACTGCCCCACGGCAAGATCCGGAAGATCTCGTATTTCGCCATCCTAAACCTTAATCCAACAACGCTTCCAAACGGATCGCGCAGAAAAAATCATTCTCGGTCAGCCCCCCTGCTTCATGGCTCGTGTAGACCACTTCGCAATAGCCCCAACCAAAGCTGATGTCAGCGTGGTGTCCCATCTTGTCGGAATGCCAAGCCACAAGGTTCGCCATCTGAGTTGCCTTGGCAAAGCCTTTAAACTCGTAGCGCTTGAAAATTGTCTTTTCGCGCTGCGCCCAACCCGGCAAGTTGCTCAGACCCTCTTCAATCTGCGCCTGATCCAATACGCCGGTGCCTTCAGAGCACGGCACACATTCGGTTGCGGTTGTCATTCTTAAGATGCCTTCTTTTCAACAGGTGGATATGTCGGAGCAAACAACCCTTTCGCTTGTGCGGCCTTGATATCGACCATCAGATCGCGATCGGCTGCCGCAAAGAGTTCATCCATATCTTCGATCACAAAATAGATCGGCTGATGGATATCGATGCGATACGGCGTGCGCAGGATGTCTTCGATATTAAAGGGCCGGATAACAGGGTCACCGGACAGAACCGCATGCGGCAACTCTGTCTTGGATGAGGCCAGCCCCGAACCAAGCGCCTTCAATTGGCCGTTCTCACGGGTCAAGCCAAACTCGATGGTGAACCAGTAAAGGCGGATCAGCCAGCTGAAGTCTTTCTTATCTGCCTTCAGTCCTGCCCTGCCTATCGCGTGGGAAAACTCCGCGAACCGCGCGTCAGTCAGCAACGGCGTGTGCCCAAAGATCTCGTGGAAAATATCGGGTTCTTCAATGTAATCAAAATCCTCGCGCGAGCGAATAAAGCTCGCCGCTGGAAATGTGCGATCCGAAAGCATGCCGTAGAATTTATCAAAGCCAATCAACGCAGGTACCGGCTCTACCCTCCACCCGGTTTCACGCATCAGTACCGCTGAAATATCTGGGCATTGCGGGACCTTATCCTTAGGCATTGCAAGCTTTTCTAACCCCTCAAGATAGGGCTTTGCCATATGTGCCTGCACTGCGTTTTCTTGGGCGAGATAAAGATCACGCCACACGGCATCTTCTTCAGGGGTGTAGGAAATATACCCCTCAGCATCGGGGATTTTCGCAACGTATTTGGTGGATTTTGGCATCTATTCGCTCCTCTCACCCCATTTTTTGTGGCCTCGCGCGGAAAAACTTGCCGTATTTGTTGGAGAAATCACCTTTCTGGGTAATTATTTCCCCAATCCACATACTTTAAGGAACTTTCATTTGAAACTGGAAGAGAAAGACAAAGAAATCCTTCGCGTCCTGCAAAGGGACGGTAAAATCAGCCTCCAAGCACTGGCAGAGGCGGTGAACCTTTCCACCTCACCCTGCTGGCGGCGAGTGAAGCGCCTAGAAGAAAGCGGGCTGATTGATAGCTACGCGGCAATTTTAAACCCGCGCCTGCTGGGGCTGCACGCCCAGGCCTATATGCATGTCTCGCTGATGGATCACACGGAGGCCACGATCGAAGCGTTTGATCGCTTTGTGCAAACCGAAGACCAGATCACAGAATGCTGTTCGATTACGGGCTCCAATGACTACATGCTGAAGGTCGTCGCGGAAGGGCCCGAGGCACTTGAAGCCTTCATCATGAAGCGTGTGTTGCGTCTGGGGATCGTCCGCTCTTCTCACACCAATTTCGTGCTCAGACGGACAAAATCCAGCAGCGCACTGCCTGTTTGACGCAGATTTGACGCTTGACACGTCAAATTTTGACGATATTGGTAAATTCAAATTACCAATATGAGGTATTTCATGCCTGTCATCACCAATGTCGACGATCTAAAGCGCATCTACAAACGTCGTGTGCCGAAGATGTTTTACGACTACGCCGAGTCTGGCAGCTACACCGAGCAAACCTTCCGCGAGAACACTTCAGACTTTGATTTGCTACGCCTACGCCAACGTGTGGCAGTCGACATGACCGGACGGTCTACAGCCTCACAGATGATCGGTCAGGATGTGTCCTTGCCCGTCGCGCTTGCGCCGGTCGGACTAACCGGCATGCAATCTGCTGATGGAGAAATCAAAGCAGCCCGTGCCGCTGAAAAATTTGGTGTGCCCTATACGCTTTCCACCATGTCGATCTGCTCTATAGAAGATGTGGCTGAGCACACTGAAAAACCCTTTTGGATGCAGGTCTACACCTTGAAAGACGATGATTTCATGCGTCGGTTATTTGATCGAGCAAAAGACGCAAAATGCTCCGCAGCCGTAATTACCGTTGATCTTCAAGTGCTTGGCCAACGTCACAAGGATGTCAAAAACGGGCTATCTGCCCCACCCAAGCCGACACTTGCAAACATGTTGAATCTCGCAACCAAGGTCCCCTGGGGGCTTGAAATGCTGGGCACAAAGCGTCGCTTCTTTGGCAATATTGTCGGCCACGCCAAAGGGGTGAGCGACCCATCTTCTCTCTCTGATTGGACAGCTTCGCAGTTTGATCAGGCGTTGAATTGGGACCGTATCCGCGAGTTCCGCAAAATGTGGGATGGGCCGTTGATCATCAAAGGCATCATTGACCCGCGCGACGCCCTAGAAGCACTGAACGTTGGGGCTGACGCGATCATCGTCTCCAACCATGGTGGTCGGCAGCTTGACGGCGCACTCTCCTCAATTCGTGCCTTGCCCGCCATCATGGACGCGGTCGGTGATAAAATCGAAGTGCATCTGGACAGCGGCATTCGCTCTGGCCAGGACATCCTGAAGGCCGTCGCCATGGGCGCCAAAGGCACCTACATCGGCCGCGCCTATGTCTACGGGCTTGGTGCTATGGGTGAAGCGGGCGTCGCCAGGTGCCTTGAAGTGATGCAAAAAGAGTTCGATATCTCAATGGCGCTTTGTGGCCGTACATCTGTGGACGCGCTTGACCGCGACATCCTCATGATCCCTGAAAGTTTTGAGGGGAATTGGGTGAAATAATCCCTCCCTTTCCACTTTGACATGCTCGGCGCTGCGGGTGATATTCCTACCAACAAAGCAGCACCGAGCATACATTTGCAGATATATTTCAAACAGAACCTCGCTTTTCTCGCGGTCCCGAAAACCGGAACAACTGCCTATGAGCTTGCGTTACGCAACGAGGCTGACATTGTCTTCGCGAAGCGTCGCAAACATATGACCGCAGGTCAGTTTGAAAGACGCATGATGCCGTTCCTCAGCGAGTTCTATGACCTGAAGCCAGAACGCATGGCGATCATGCGAGATCCGATTGAGCAGATCCGAAGCTGGTTCCGCTATCGCACGGACCCGAAGCGCAAAAACCGCACCGAAGGTCTGACGTTTGACGAATTCGTTCTGGCCACAATGCAAGACCCTGAACCACCCTTCGCAGCGATCGGCAGCCAATATGGGTTCCTGACCATGGTGGATGGCACTCAACCGATCGAACATCTCTTTGCTTATGAATCCCAGCGCGTGGTGCGTGGATGGCTTGAGGAACGTTTTGAGAAACATCTGAAGTTTCCAATCAAAAACGTCTCTCCAGAGGCTCCCACCCCGCTTTCCCCTGAAGTCGAAACAAAACTGCGCGAGGCCCGCGCCCCTGAATTTGCGCTATATGACCGGATTTTGCAGGCTGGTGGCCATCTGAAGCCGTTAGAAAGCTAATTTCACCTCAAAAGGTGATTTTCCATCTTTCCAGTATGGCGAATCTGCGCTATGGGCCGGGCTTCACGCGGGGTTACAGCCTTGGAGGAACCCCGCCCTAACTTTTGGAGAATTATTATGGCTGGACAGATCCCTGATCTTAACGTCGAAATCCGTACGGGGACAGGCAAGGGCGCCGCTCGTCAAGCACGTCGCGATGGCTTTGTACCTGGTGTTGTATATGGCGGCGACGCTGAACCACAGGCAATCCAAATTCCTTTCAACATTCTGCTGAAGAAACTGAAAGACGGACAATTCCTGAGCACTCTCTTCAACCTGAAGATCGAAGGCCAAGAAGACGTTCGTGTGATCTGCCGTAACGTGCAGCGCCACGTTGTTAAAGACCTGCCGACACACCTGGACCTGCTGCGTCTGAAGCGTACTTCCAAGATCAACCTCTTCATCCCTGTAGAGTTTGTGAACGAAGAAGAAGCACCTGGCATCAAAAAAGGTGGCGTTCTGACCGTCGTACGTAACGAAGTTGAGCTGAACGTAACTGCAGGCGATATCCCAGAGAAAATCGTCGTGGACATGGCCGGTGCGGAAGTTGGTGACACATTCACTATTTCCGGTGTTGAGCTGCCAGCAGGCGCGAAACCAACCATCGACCGTGACTTCGTGATCGGCAACATCTCTGCGCCATCCGCGCTGCGTTCCGAAGACGACGATGCAGACGGCGAAGCAACCGAGGCGGAAGCAGCAGAAGCACCAGCAGCAGAAGAGGCAGCAGCAGAGGAATAATCCTCGCTACGCATTCTGTGCTAAAATTAGAAACGCGGCTCTTTTCAGAGCCGCGTTTTTCGTTTGTTCATGAGCTGAATAATAAGCCGGGTCAGGTTGCTGATACCCATAATCAAGCGCTGGCGGTGTGTTTGGCCAATGCATCGAGATTGCCTTGAAGCTCTGACTGAGGAATGTCGCGTGCAATGATGACAACGCGAGAGGTCTGATCGCCTTCAGGCCAGTCTTTCACCAGTACTGGTGGGTCAAATACATTCTGCACCCCATGGAAGACGAAGGGATTTGGAATACCCTCCAAAAAGACGATGCCCTTAACACGTAAAAGGTTCGGCCCCTTACGACGCACCAGATCATTCAACCAATCATCAAAACCCTGATCGGTGACAGGTGTATCAATGATGATCGACGCCGTTTCGATGCGCGCATCGTGCGGAGAAAACTGTGCAGCAGGCTTGGGGGATGTTCCAAAGCCTGAAAGATTGGCGAGCGGATCAGGTTTTGGTTGCCCAGCCCCCGCTGCGACGGGCGCAACCCAAGAGATCGCATTTGCGGCCTGCACATTGCGCTTCAAACCGCTCAGGCCCCAAATCTGATCCGAAATATTTTTTCCCCGCACTGCCGGTACGATGCGCGCCGTCGCGTTCAATCCGCGCAGCCGTGCTTCAAGGGCGATGATCTGATCGTAATCAATCAGATCGGTTTTACTGAGAATAACCAAATCTGCCATGGCAACTTGAGAGACCGCTTCAAATTGCGCATCAAGCGTCGCCGGGCCATTGGCTGCGTCTACCACGGTGACAACGCCGTCCACCCGCGTAGCATCCGAAACCGCACGCTCAACCAGCATTGTTTGCAGGATCGGTCCGGGATCTGCCAGACCTGTTGTTTCAATCACGATGCGACTGAAATCAAACTCTCCTGATGTCCGTCGCGCTAGAAGTTGTGTGATGGTCTCTGAAAGCTCTCCGCGCACTGTGCAGCAGAGGCAGCCAGAAGACAGAAGCACAACGTCATCCGTCGAAATTTCCATCAGGTCGTGATCAAGACCAACTTCCCCGAACTCGTTGACGATAACCGCGATACGCTCACCCGCTTCATCAGTGAGCAAACGGTTCAGCAGAGTGGTTTTACCAGCCCCGAGAAATCCTGTGAGAAGGGTGACGGGAATGCGCGAGTCTTCCAAGAAAGCTCTCCATGAATGACGAGATGATTGGCGATCGTGTGGGCTACAACTATGTTATAAAATAACAGCACTCAATGGGCCATTGAGTAGATTTATGCACGCATAAACCCAAGTGTGCGTCCACGTGATGTAACGGGATCATAGGTCAGACCGCTTTCTGACATACAATCCACGATCTCTTTGATTGTGGTGTTTTCGTATTTCTTTGGATGCAGTTCCAACACAACAAAGCGCACAAAAGATGGCCATGGCTTTTTGAACAGATCTGCTTCGCCGCCTTCTACGTCCAACATGACGAAACGCGGCCGCACCTCCATCAGCAAAGGCCGGATACGGTAGGCCGGCACAGAGATCATGTCTTGCCGCTTTTCACCAACCGACAGCGTCGAGCCTCCCCAAAACAGCCCGCCAGCGCGGAAATTAACCGTCTCTAAATGATGCCCGTTACCAACAACCGCGCCATGCTCCAAAAGAACATCTCCACACCCGTTTCGCATGAGGTTTGCGCGGGCTGCAGAAATCATCTTGGGATTGGCTTCAAGGCTCACAACATTTGCTGGCCCGGCCATTTTCGCGCAAACGGAGCTGACGTAGCCTAGCCCAGCTCCGACTTCCAGAACCTGCATACCAGGCTTCACACGCATGCGCGCGGCATGAGCCTCTTGGCCCTCGTAGTCACCTGAGGCAATTTTGCGTTCGATGGCTGTACCCTGAAGCCAGTCAGGAACCTCAATTTGAATGTCATGAAGCGTATAGACTGTCATGCCTGCCCCGGTTTTTTGCAGCATTGTTAAATCATCACCGTGGCGACGCAACCATCAATGATGATTGAAAAAACCTTTCTCCGCGCCTAGGTTCTGCGCGACACGCCATTGCGCGAAACGCGCATCAAATTAAGGCAATTGGAATGAAACTCTTCGTTGGCCTCGGCAATCCCGGCCCCAAATACGCAGGTAACCGCCATAACATCGGCTTCATGGCGCTGGATCGGCTTGCCGAAGATCACGGATTTGCCCCCTGGCGCAAGAAGTTTCAGGGCCAAGTGTCTGAAGGCAAGTTTGGCGGCGAAAAAGTTGTTTTGCTCAAGCCTGAGACATTCATGAACCTCTCAGGCCAATCCGTGGGCGAGGCCATGCGGTTTTATAAGCTTGAGAGCACAGACGTTACCGTTTTTCATGATGAGCTTGATCTTGCCCCCGGAAAATGCCGTGTGAAATCCGGCGGAGGGCATGCCGGTCACAATGGTCTGCGCTCTATTCACCAGCATCTGGGGCCGCATTACGATCGCGTGCGTTTGGGGATCGGTCATCCGGGCCACAAAGATGCGGTCGCTGGCTACGTGCTGCGCGATTTTGCGAAGGCCGACCAAGAATGGCTCGACGACCTGATCCGTGGTATCTCTGATGGGGCACCCCATCTGGCTGCGGATGATGCTGGAAAATTCATGAATGCGGTGGCGCTGCGTGTCGCGCCGCCTCGCTCTTCGACCAGCCAGCCAAAGAAAAAGCCAGCGCAGAATGCGGCGCCAGAACCCGAACCGGTAGATGACCGGACGCCAATGCAGAAACTGATGGACAAGTTCCGCTAGTCAAGGAAGCGTACCATGCAGAAAGACCCTGAAGTAAACGTCTTAGGAGACAAGCTGGAGCCCTGCTCTACTGACCCTGTGACAGGGTATTTTCGCGATGGTCATTGCAATACCTGTGATGCGGATACGGGCAGCCACACAGTCTGTGCAGTTATGACGGCCGAGTTTCTCGCCTATTCCAAATACGTAGGAAATGACCTCTCAACGCCACGGCCTGATTTTGGTTTTGCGGGGCTGAAGCCCGGCGACAGCTGGTGCCTTTGCGCCTCGCGTTTTCTGCAGGCCCACGATGAGGGGTGTGCACCCAAGGTGCATCTTGCGGCCACCCACGGACGCGCTTTGGAAATTGTGCCGCTGCGGATTTTGCAGGAACACTCAGCAGGTTAATCTTCGATCAGGTCTTCAATGAAGAGGCTCAAGAGTTGGCTCCGGCCACTCACACCAGCCTTGCGGTATATCGCGTTGCTCTGCGCTTTCACGGTGCCTTCTGATGTCTCGCGCACAGCAGCGATCTCAGAAACCGAAAGGCCTTTCAAAGAAAATAACGCGACATCCCGTTCCGCATTGGTGAGCGACCATTGCTCAAACCGCTCCTCAAGGTGCTCATGAAACGCAGATTGCACCTGACGCAGGCTTTCCTCGGCCTTGGCCTGCTGTCTCTGCGCTGTTCTAAGCGCCACAAAGGCAAAGCTTGTGCCCAGAACCAGACCCACAGCAGCACCAATCTCTAGCAACTCGCGCAGACGCCAGCTGATCGGCGCAGTACGTCCGCCAAATATTGTTAATACGATCTCTGAAACAAAAAAGAGTGCGCAGCCGATCTGAATGACAGCCAGAAGCAGCAAAAGATGTTTTTTATCCAATGGGCTTCCCCACGATCTGAATAAAAGACATTTGGCTATTCAGAGTCATCATCATCTTCCTCTTCTTCGCCATCGTCATCTTCACTATCGTCCTCTTCGCCTTCTTCTTCCTCGTCTTCATCCTCATCTTCATCGTCGTCCTCGTCTTCTCCGTCCGAGAACAAGCCCCCTTCTTCCACAAGATAATCTCTGAGAACCTCGCCGGTGCTGCGATTGATCACGATCTCGCGGTCAACATCACCCTTTTCAGCTTCGATCCGAATGCGCCCCAGCCAGGTACGCTCCATTTCGATACTGGTGTAGCCCTCCGCCCTAAGCTGGCTCACGATGCGATCTACATGCGGATTGGCAAAGGCTGGTGTTGCCAGAACGGCGCTCAGGGTAGCTGCGAGTATCAGTCGATGTTGCATAGTGCCTCCATTGGCAATGGCCGGTCCGTGCTTTCGGGGGATGCAACGCGGACCAGCCTGAGGATAAACAGGACTAGACTGGGAAATTCAAGGCGGAGCCCTGTTACCCTATTCTAGTTAGTCGTCATCTTCATCGTCTTCGTCGTCATCTTCGTCGTCGTCATCTTCATCCTCATCATCTTCATCCTCGTCGTCCTCATCTTCAAGGTCATCTTCATCCTCTTCATCACGCTCATCTTCGTCATCTTCGTCGACGCGTTCTTCTTCGGTTTCCAGCAGTTCTTCGGTGGAGCTGTCGTAGGTGAATTCATATTCGGTATCGCCGAGCACGGCTTCGATGATGATAGTATCTCCATCAGTTTCGACTTCGATGTCCGTGTATCCATTCGCGACGAGGTCGGCGACAATCGGATCCGTAAAGCTTTGCGCATTAGACTGCGTGGCAAAACCCAATGCGATAGCGGCAGTTGTAACGAGTAGTTTTTTCATTTGTTTCTCCGATGTGTTTGGCGCCAGCAGGCTCGCTGGCTGTGAGAAACAGATGCGGTAGGATCGGGAATTTCTCTATTGAGCGCAGGTTTATGCGGGCAAAGATCAACGAAATGAGGATGGGCATAAACCAGAGTTTATGGCTGAAAAGCCTGTTAACTTAATAAAACTGCCGAATTCCGCGACTTTGCCTCAATTCCGCCAACAATCAATGTGAGACTTCACTCAGGAAACGCGCATACAAAAGTCAGTTTATAAACCTGAGGCATATTATGCGAGTTGAAGCGAAACGGAATAAATACAAACCGAAGTCATTTTGGCAGACTTGTGAAGAGCTCTGGCACGCCGTCAGTGATGACACCCCACCAGATCCAATGAGCGAGCAATTACTTCTGAATGCGCGCAAAATGGGCATTCGTGAAAACGCCGCACATCAAATGCAGTCCATGGGTAAGCTATTTGGGCTAAGCGCGCAGATGTTGCAAAAACCCGATGATCGCGCTCTGCGCATCATGCGAAAATGTGATGATTGCAAGATGGCAGGGCATTGTTTTGTTGATCGACGGGGCAGACCTGATGCCGAAGCACATATCTCCCCGCAATCCTGCCCGAACTTCCCAGAATATCAAAGCATGGCCCGCGACATTGGAAGTCGGACTGCGATCAGGAACAAACTGGTCTAAAGAAAAAGGCGGGCCCTGCCCGCCTTTCTGACTTACTCAAACACACGCCCTTCAGGGCCGGACATATCAAACCCCAGATGTCGGGCGACGGTGAAGATGTCTTTGTCACCGCGACCGCACATGTTCATGACCAGGATATGGTCTTTCGGCAGAGTTGGCGCCAGTTTCATCACATGGGCCAAGGCGTGGCTTGGTTCCAGCGCAGGAATGATGCCTTCAGTGCGGCAGGCAAACTGGAATGCCTCCAGCGCTTCTTTGTCGGTGATCGACACGTATTTCGCGCGACCAATTTCATGCAGCCATGCGTGTTCGGGACCAATGCCCGGATAGTCGAGACCAGCTGAGATCGAGAAGCCTTCAAGGATCTGGCCGTCATCGTCTTGCAGCAAATAGGTACGGTTTCCGTGCAGCACGCCAGGGCGACCACCGGTCAGGGAGGCGCAATGCTCCATCTTCTGGTTCACACCTTTACCGCCAGCTTCGACACCGATGATATTGACGCTGTCGTCGTCCAAGAACGGGAAGAAGAGACCCATTGCGTTGGACCCTCCACCGATCGCAGCAATCACGGTATCCGGCAAACGGCCTTCGCCTTCTTGCTCCGCCAGCTGAGAACGAACCTCTTTGCCGATGATGGCCTGGAAGTCGCGCACCATGGCTGGGTATGGGTGTGGGCCTGCTACAGTGCCGATGCAGTAGAAGGTGTCGGCAACATTGGTCACCCAGTCACGCAGTGCGTCGTTCATCGCGTCTTTCAACGTGCCTCGACCAGAAGTCACTGGCACAACCTCTGCACCCAAAAGGCGCATGCGGAAGACGTTTGGAGCCTGACGTTCAACATCATGCGCACCCATGTAGACCACGCATTTCAGACCGAACTTCGCACAGACCGTTGCCGTCGCAACGCCGTGCTGGCCTGCACCAGTCTCCGCGATAATGCGGGTCTTGCCCATGCGTTTCGCCAGAATGATCTGCCCCAGCACGTTGTTGATCTTATGCGCGCCAGTGTGGTTCAGCTCGTCCCGCTTGAGGTAAATCTTGGCCCCGCCAAGCTCCTCAGTCATGCGCGGTGCGAAATACAGAGGGCTTGGGCGACCTACATAGTGTTTCCACAGGTCATCCATTTCGGCCCAGAAGGTCGGATCGTCTTTGGCTTTTTCGTATTCCGCCTCGAGATCCAGGATCAGCGGCATCAGGGTTTCAGACACGAAACGCCCGCCGAAATCACCAAAACGGCCCTTCTCGTCGGGACCATTCATGAAGCTGTTGAAAAGATCGTTGGCCATGGATGCCTCATTTACTCATCGTTACCGATTGTCTTAGGGCGATTGGCAGGAAACTTCCATGCCTAAGTGCTACGAAAGTTTCGGCGCAGGCTCATCTTGTGCAGCTTTGATAAAGGCGCGGATTAAGTCTGGGTCTTTCACGCCCGGCGCGCTTTCAACACCTGAGGAGATATCCACTTGTTTTGCGCCCGTCATCTGAACTGCCAAGGCAACGTTGTCAGGCGTCAGCCCCCCAGCCAGCATCCAAGGCTTTGGCCAGAACTTGCGTTTCACCAGCCTCCAGTCAAAGGCCAGACCATTGCCACCTGGCAGGTCCGCATCTTTCGGCGCTTTGGCGTCGACCAACAGTTGATCAGCAACCTCGCCGTAAAGATCGATCTGAGCGGTATCCGCTTCGTCAGCAATGCCTATCGCCTTCATGACAGGCAGACCTGTGCGCGCTTTGACCTCTGCCACGCGCTCTGGCGTTTCTTTGCCGTGTAGCTGCAATATGTCGATGGGCACCTGCGCAAGTAACTCATCGATAAAAGCATCATCCGCATTCACGATCAGAGCAACTTTGGCGAGCCCCGCTGGGGTCTCAAGCGCGAGATCGCGCGCTTGGGAAACACTGACATTACGTGGGGATTTTTCAAAGAAAACAAAGCCAACATGGCTCGCGCCAGCCTCCGCCGCGATCTGAATATGGGCCGGATCTTTAAGCCCACAGATTTTGACGCGTGTTTTCATTTCAATTCCCCAAAAACAAAACGCCCCGGAAACGTCCGAGGCGCTGCATCAGACTCGCAGTCGGTTTAACTGGCTTCATCCAGAAGCGCCAGCACCTCGTCTTTGTCCTCTTCGCTCTTGCCTTTCAGGCGGCGCACTTCGCGTTTGGTTTGCTGAAGTTCGCGCTCTGCACGGCCAGCCGCCGCGCGGATTTTATATTCGCGCATCCATTCCCAAACAAAGCCGATCAGAAGCCCCGCGATGATGCTGCCCAGAATGACAACAAAGAGCGGCAGTGAGATGGAGTAGTGCATTCCCAGTAGCTGTGCCAAAGGCTCTGGCAGAAGGTTCAATGTCACCATGCCCCGATTGGCAAGGGCAACAGAAATCAGAACCACGCCCAGCGTGGCCAAGAATGCATAGCGAATGTAGCGCATTTAGGCTTTCCCGTTCAGACGATCCCGTAGGAGTTTCCCTGTCTTAAAGAACGGAACGTGTTTTTCTTCAACTGCGACAGATTCACCAGTGCGCGGATTGCGGCCCACACGAGCGTCGCGTTGCTTGACCGAAAAGGCCCCAAAACCACGCAGTTCAACGCGGTCGCCACGAGACATGGCCTCGGTGATTTCGTCAAAAATAGTATTCACAATACGCTCAACATCACGCTGATAAAGATGCGGGTTTTCGTCGGCGATTTTTTGAATGAGTTCCGATCGGATCATCGATGTCCACTCCCCAGGGAATTTGTTTTTTTATTCGAGCATCGAAGACGACTATAGGCAAATTGCCAAAGAACGGAAACATTAACTGGATTTCAAACTCGGCAAACCTCTGATTTCCTACAAAAATACCGATCAATGGGGCAATTTAGGCGAACCTGCGCCGATTGAAGACCTATACTTCTGCGCACGCAAAGAATGCTGCAGAGCAGCATAAACCAACGATTCGGCCTTATTGCATTCGCGGTTTACGCAACGGGACCGATGTACAATCCGAGTGCAAAAGCCATGGTGACATTAGGAATCCAAGGCAAAGGATCGTCATGCTGACAGAGACTCCAGCAAGCAAGGTGAATGCGTTGAGGCGCTGTTTTGAAGGCGGAGAGACCCGCCCGATCGCCTGGAGGCAAAAGCAACTCGCGGCTTTGGAAAGTATGCTGCGAGACAATGAAGCCGCGATTTTTGAGGCGATGGCGACCGATCTCAGCAAATCACAGACTGAAACCTATGCCACAGAAATCGGCCTGCTCTATTCTGAAATCCGTCACGCGCGTCGGCATTTGAAATCCTGGATGAAAGCCCAACGCGTTTCGACAGGGTTGCACAATTTGCCAGGGAAAGCCTGGACTAAGCCAGAACCGCTAGGCGTGGTTCTGATTATCGCCCCATGGAACTACCCTTTGATGCTCGCTTTGAGCCCGCTGATCGGAGCATTGGCGGCAGGAAACTGCGCCCTGATAAAACCCTCTGAAATGACGCCTTCTGTCTCTCGGCTTCTGGCCGAAATGGTTGCTCGCTCGTTTTCCAGGTCCGTGGTGCAAGTTGTGGAAGGTGGCGTGGAAGAAACCACGCAGCTTCTGAGGGAGCGTTTCGATCATATCTTTTTCACCGGCAGCGAGGCTGTCGGCCGGATCGTGATGCGTGCTGCGAGTGAGCATCTGACTCCGATCACCCTCGAACTTGGCGGCAAATGCCCCTGTATATTGACTTCCTCTGCAGACATCAAAGTGGCGGCGCGACGTATAGCTTGGGGCAAGACGCTGAATGCAGGCCAGACCTGTGTCGCGCCGGATTATCTTATTGCGCTGCCTGGCACATCGGAAGTTTTTAAGCGAGAATTCACACGCCAAATCAAAAGCTTCTTTGGCGAAGATAGCCAAAACAGCAAAAGCTATCCTCGCATAGTGAATGATCAACATTTTGATCGGTTGGCGCGTATGCTTTCTGAAGAAAGTATTTCTTATGGCGGTCAGTCGGATCGTGAGGATCGGTTTATTGCGCCAACGCTCCTAGAAAATCTACCAGTCGACGCGCCTGCCCTGACCGATGAAATCTTTGGCCCGATATTGCCGGTCATAGAGGTTGCAGACCTTAAAGAAGCCATTGACCACATCAATGCGCGGCCCAAACCCCTGTCACTATACCTCTTCAGCAACGACACCGATGAACAGCGGCGCGTGGCAGAGGCGACAAGATCAGGAACGATGCTCATCAACGATGTTGTTATGCAGTTTGGCACAACAACTGTTCCATTTGGCGGTGTTGGCAGTAGCGGTATGGGCCAATCCCATGGCAAGGCGTCCTTTGACGCCTTCAGCCATCACAAATCGATCATGCGCAAGCCGTTTTGGGGCGAAGTGAAACTTCGCTACGCCCCATATACCAAGCGCCAAGAACGCCTGATCCGGTTGCTATTCGGTAGGTAACGCCTTTAGCCGCGTTGTCGGCGTGGACGTGCATTCCCACCTTTATCCGCAGCACGCGCCGCTGCACGCGCCTTGTTCTTCTTGCTATTCGGCTTGCCTTTGGGCGGTGGTGGCCCTTTAGGTTTGTTGCTCTTGGGCTTTCCAGCCTTGGAACTGCGATCTTTCCAAGCTTCCTCGTCACGCGGCTTGTAAGGTTTTTCCTCACGTGGTTTTGCTGCTGCCGCGTCACCACCCTTACGGTGTGGTTTCTTGGCAGATTTGTCATCCAGCGGATCAAACCGCTTGCCGCCTGGCTTTTTGAATTTCGGGGGGCCTTCGCGTTTTGGTCCACGGTCATCAAATTTGCGGCTTTTGAAACCACGATTTGGACGATCGGAGCGTTCCGGGCGTTCGAGGTTTGGCTCACCCTCTACCTTTTCGATCTTGGCGTCTTCGACCTTATGATCAGGGCCAATCGATTTCAGGAATCCATCAACACTGGTTTCCAGAATCTGCACATAGGTTTCGTTTTCCTGAATGCGGATCGCGCCCAGATCGTCTTTGGTCAGATTGCCTGCCTTACAAAGCATCGGCAGCAGGCGGCGTACCTCTGCACCGGCTACACGACCGCCAGAGACAGAGAACCAGACGGATTTGCCAAAGTCCTCTTTGCGGCGAGGTTTGGCTTCGGCGAAGGCATTCAGTTCTTCCGGGGCTGAACGAGACAGCTGACGCAGGCGCAGGTAGGCCGCGGCCAGTTGCTCTGCAGAGAAGGCTTCGGTCAGCTTGTCCACACCTTCGCGTTCGCTTTCGTTCACCGGTGTAGTCCATGCCTCATCAGCCAGCATACGCTCTTCTTCGCGGGCAGAGACTTCTTCCGCTGTCGGCGCCCCACCCCATTCGGCGTTCAGCTTCGCCATTTTGAGAATGCGATTGGCTTTGTTGGCGGACCGTTTGGTAACGATCAAAGCAGAGGTGCCTTTGCGCCCTGCCCGGCCTGTGCGGCCAGAACGGTGCAACAGGGTTTCATGGCTACCCGGCAGTTCGGCATGCACCACAAGATCAAGGTTCGGCAGGTCGATTCCGTGCGCGGCCACATCGGTTGCCACGCAGATATTCGCACGCCCGTCGCGCATCGCTTGCAGCGCGTTTGTGCGCTCTGCTTGGGTCAGCTCGCCAGACAGGCACACAACCCGAAGCCCACGGTTCGACAAACGTGTCGTCAGACGGTTTACAGTTGCGCGGGTGTTGCCAAACACAATGGCATTTGGCGCATCGTAATAAAGCAGCGTGTTGATGACGGCGTTTTCCACGTCACGCTCAACCACATTCATCGCGCGGTATTCAATATCTGCGTGTTGTTTGGTCTCGGACTTCACCACAACGCGGATCGCGTCTTTTTGATAGTTCTTCGCCAGAGCCGTGATCATCTTTGGAACCGTGGCAGAGAACAAAAGCGTCTGGCGGTCTTCCGGGCATTCGCCCAGAATGAATTCCAGATCTTCACGGAAGCCAAGATCGAGCATCTCATCGGCTTCATCCAGTACCACGGCGCGCACGTTGGACAGATCAATCGCGCCCTTTTCGATGTGATCGCGCAGACGACCCGGAGTGGCGACAACGATATGTGTGCCGCGATCCAAGTTGCGGCGTTCTGTGCGGATGTCCATGCCGCCGACGGTAGAGGCCAAAATGGCTCCTGCTTTGGCATAGAGCCACGCCAGCTCGCGTTTCACCTGAAGGGCCAACTCGCGGGTTGGAGCGATCACCAAGGCCAAAGGCGCTTCGGCGCGCTCAAAACGTTCGCCTTCGCCAAGCAATGTTGGCGCGATAGCCAGACCGAAACCGATGGTTTTACCAGACCCGGTCTGTGCAGAGACCAACAGGTCTTTGCCCGCATATTCGTCGCTGATGACAGCCTGTTGTACAGGCGTCAGGGTTTCATAGCCGCGATCATCTAACGCGTCTTGCAGGGCTTGTTTCACTATAGGTCTTCTCTTTGTGTAGGGTGTCTGCGCGTTGCACAGGAAGATCATTCGCCGACCACCGACACGAGACCTTCAATAAGAAAGGCCCCGCCCGGTGGGCGAGGCCAATATTTGCTTTAGCCCTAAGGCCAGTCGACTTATTCGTCGCCCTTCAGAGCTGCGCCCAGGATATCACCCAGGGATGCGCCGGAGTCAGAGGAACCGTACTGTTCAACTGCTTCCTTCTCTTCTGCGATCTCACGTGCCTTGATGGACAGACCCAGACGACGTGTCTTGCTGTCTACATTGGTCACGCGTACGTCGACTTTGTCGCCAACGTTGAAGCGCTCTGGACGCTGGTCTGCACGGTCACGTGCCAGGTCGGAGCGGCGGATGAAGGACTTCATGCCTTCGTATTCCACTTCAACACCGCCATCTTCGATCGCGGTCACTTCAACAGTTACGATAGAGCCACGCTTCACGCCGCCAACTGCGTCAGCGAACTTGTCGCCGCCCAGTGCTTTGATGGAGAGAGAGATACGCTCTTTTTCAACGTCAACTTCGGACACAACCGCTTTGACGACGTCGCCTTTGCGGTAGTTCTGGATCGCGTCTTCGCCACGCTCGTCCCAAGAGATGTCGGACAGGTGAACCATGCCGTCGATGTCGCCTGGCAGGCCGATGAACAGACCGAATTCGGTGATGTTCTTAACTTCGCCTTCGACTTCTGTGTTCTCTGGGTGAGATTCAGCGAATACTTCCCATGGGTTGCGCATGGTCTGCTTGAGACCAAGGGATACGCGGCGCTTCGCACCGTCGATTTCCAGAACCATGACTTCGACTTCCTGAGACGTAGAAACGATCTTGCCTGGGTGTACGTTTTTCTTGGTCCAAGACATCTCGGACACGTGCACCAGACCTTCAACACCGGCTTCCAGCTCAACAAATGCACCGTAGTCGGTGATGTTGGTGACGCGACCAGTGTGGACAGATTCCAGTGGGTATTTCGCTGCAACCAGATCCCATGGATCTTCCATCAGCTGTTTCATGCCCAAGGAGATACGATGTGTCTCTTTGTTGATCTTGATGACCTGAACCTTAACGGTTTCACCGATTGTCAGGATCTCAGATGGGTGGTTCACACGGCGCCATGCCATGTCGGTGACGTGCAGCAGGCCGTCAACGCCGCCCAGGTCAACGAATGCACCGTATTCAGTGATGTTCTTAACAACACCGTCAACCGCATCGCCTTCTGCCAGCTTGCCGATAACCTCAGCACGTTGTTCTGCGCGAGACTCTTCCAGGATCGCACGACGGGAGACAACGATGTTGCCACGGCGACGGTCCATTTTCAGGATTTGGAATGGCTGCTTCAGACCCATCAGTGGGCCCGCGTCACGTACTGGACGTACGTCAACTTGGGAACCAGGCAAGAACGCAACCGCGCCGCCCAGATCAACAGTGAAGCCACCTTTAACGCGGCCGAAGATCGCGCCTTCAACGCGTGCATCGTCTGCGTATGCTTTTTCCAGGCGATCCCATGCTTCTTCGCGACGTGCCATCTCACGGGAGATAACCGCTTCGCCACGAGCGTTTTCAGCTGCGCGCAGGTCGACTTCTACCTCGTCTCCAACAGAAACTTCAGGAGCTTCGCCAGGGTTTGCGAATTCTTTAAGATCAACGCGGCCTTCCATTTTGTAGCCTACGTCGATGATGGCCTGACCCGCTTCAATCGCGATGATCTTGCCTTTTACAACGGAACCCTCTTCTGGGGTGTCCATTTCGAAGCTCTCGTTCAACAGTGCTTCGAATTCTTCCATAGATGTCATTGCCATGTGGCGTACATATCCTTTGTAAGTTTTCTGGCCGAGCGGTTGTCTCCGCCGGTCTTAGTTTCGTTACATCCAAAACCGCATCTAAGGCGTTGCAAACACAGGTGAAAACAAACAAACAACAAGGGCCGAAGGTTTCCCTTGGGCCCTGCTCACCAGATTTGCGACTCTTAACGGTCGTCAGACAGGCGCGCGTATATGCCGAACAGGCCTTGTTTGCAAGCCCTTCAACGCAATCACAGTTCTGTAAAGACGTTGCAATAAAAGGCGGATTACGGCGCTGCTATGTCATAGTGCCCGCAACACATCTCTAACAATACCCTCGGAGACATCTCATGCGGCACCCTTTACGCTCACTTCTGGTTACATTGGCCACAACGCTGATATTGGCGGCCCCAGTAGCAGCGCAGGACGTCTTGGAACGCGCAGACCCCCTTTTGAATCGCATGGCCGAGATCGATACGCTTTTGCAGAACTCCCGAACAACTAGCGACCAAAAGCGTGTTGCGCTGCAAGATTTGATGCGCGTACGCGATGAGCTGGATACGCTATATTCACAGACCAGAAACCCCGAGTATCGCGCACGTTTGACGCGATGGAGGAATTCGGCATCTCAAATAAACAACGACAACGGGGGCCCTCTTCAGCGTATTGTCTCTCCTGCTGAACGCCGTGCGGATCCGAATGACCAGGATCGTCAGGTTAACTTCACCCCAAGCGCTTTGCCGAGCTACGATGGGCCAGATAGTCTTGAACATGTTGCCCTGCGCAATCTCATCGACAATTTGCAGGCAGAACTCAGCATTCATAGCGTCGATGTACCTTCTGGTATCATCAAAAAGGATCTGCACATCTGGGATGGCACCTATAACAGCCTGCTGCGCGAAGCCATTTATCGTCAGGAACAGCTGATTTTTAATCGAGGAGGCACCTTCACTGATGGCGAACGCGACAGTCTGCAACAGGCCTTTGAGACATTTGAGGTCATCAAGGGCCATCTTGCAGATGCGGACGCCACAGATGAAGTCGCTCGCGATCTTCGCAGGCGCATGGGTGACGTCGAACGTGCCTATGTTGTGCAGCAACACGGCCTAGCCCAAGGCGGAAACGCGAACAACACATGGAAAACCGAATGGTTGCAAAGCGCTTATCTGAAAATGGTCTACGCTGCGCTTGGTGCTGAACTTGTTGACGTCGACAGGGAATATTCAGCTTCGGTTCGGCAGGCCTTAGAATTGGCGGGGCCCGCAGAAGAGGATTTGCTGGCCGTCTATCATAGCCGCATGCAGCGTGGGCGGGACGACATCGCAAGAGACATGCCAGATGGCCAAGAATTTCAAGTGCTGCCAGCGCGCGGAAACGTCATGCGCAAAGAAATCGACGAGTGGTTGATGAGCGAGTTCTTTGAGCAGATGAACCATCCGCTATACTCCGATGAAAAATCAGCAGAGCAGTTCAAAGGTCAGATCGACGGCATTCTTCTGGGCATGCAAAACGGGGAGATGTCAGATTCAGCAGCCGTGGCTGCTCTGCGCGATACACGCGATGAAATGACCCGCCAGAAGCCCTATAGAAACAAACGCGATGATCTGATTAAAGAGATCAATCGCACCAATAAAGAGATCGACAATATTCTCTACAAAAAAAGCAAGAACTAGGCTGCATCCGATTTATGAGTTTCCAAATTAAATCTGTTGGCGCCGAAGACACACTCCCCCTTCGCCAGCAGGTGTTGTGGCCTGATCACCCGATTGCCCAGTCTCAGGTCGATGGGGACGAGGACGCGCTGCACTTCGGTGGCTATCTTGATAAAAAGCTTGTCTGTGTTGCGTCTTTGTTTTGGGAAGAACCCGGCATCCGCCTGCGCAAATTTGCAACGGACCCTGCATTCCAAGGACAGGGCATCGGCACCAAAATGCTTTCCCATCTGCTTAAGGAAGCCCAAGCCAACGGTGCCGAAACCTTCTGGTTTGACGCCCGCGAAAGCGCGCTGCCTTTTTATGAACGCAACGGCTATTCCCCTGAAGGGGAACGCTTTTTCAAAGGTGACATCCCCTATCGCCGCATCGCGCGCGCGCTGGGTTAACCCATTAGTGAGCGGTTTTATCCATGATCGCCTGCAACGCCTTTGCCACAGCCGCGTCGATATCCAGCTCCGACGTATCAATCAAAACCGCATCCTCTGCGGGCTTTAACGGCGCCTCGGCGCGGTTCATATCGCGCTCGTCCCGCGCTTTGACATCCGCCAGTACATCATCGCGGGTCACGTCGTGACCTGAAGCTGACAGTTCAAGATAGCGCCGCTCAGCACGTACTTCAGCGGAGGCTGTCACAAAGAGTTTCACCTCAGCATTGGGGCAAATCACCGTGCCAATATCACGGCCATCCAAAACCGCCCCGCCCAGACGCCGTGCAAAGGCGCGCTGGAAGTCAACCAATGCCGCCCGAACTTCTGCGATCACGGCCACTTTAGACGCGGATTGCGCCACTTCCGGAGTGCGCAGGTTGCCTGCCTCCAAGTCTTCAGCTGTCAAAGAGGTCGCAGCGTCAACCGCCTCAGCTCCCGCCAATACCTTTGCTCCGACCGCACGATAGAGAAGGCCTGTATCAAGGTGTGCAAAGCCCAACTCTCTGGCCACAGCCTTGGAAATTGTACCCTTTCCCGCGGCCGCCGGACCATCAATCGCAATGGTGACTCGTGTTTCAACCATTGGTTCGCACCAATTGCGCACCCAGATCACCCATCAGGCTTTCAAAGATCGGGAAAGAGGTCGCGATTGGGCCACCGTCATCCACGCTGACAGGCTTTTGCGTGGCCATGCCCAAGACCATAAAGCTCATCGCAATGCGGTGATCCAAAACACTCTCGCAAGTGGCGCCACCTGGTACATTACCATGACCCAGGCCTTTAACGATCCACCAATCATCACCCTCTTCGACGTCAACACCGTTCAGGCGCAGGCCCTTCGCCATCGCATCGATGCGGTCAGATTCCTTCACGCGTAATTCCTTAACACCCTTCATCACGGTGTCGCCTTCCGCGAAGGAGGCCACAACGGAAAGCACAGGGTATTCGTCAATCATGCTTGCAGCGCGCGCCGGATCAACTTCGATGCCTTTCAGGTCTGGAGAGAACTTCGCGCGCAGATCAGCCACGGGCTCGCCACCCTCTTCACGCTCGTTTTCAAAGGTCAGGTCCGCGCCCATTTCTTTAAGCGTGGTGAAAAGCCCCGCGCGTGTTGGGTTGAGGCCAATATTTGGCACAAGCACGTCGGATCCCGGCGTGATGATGGCTGCACAAACCGGGAAAGCCGCAGAAGACGGGTCACGTGGCACCACAATGTTCTGCGCCTTAAGTTCAGGCTGCCCAGTCAGGGTAATAACGCGACCTTCGTCGGTCTCTTCCACTGTCAATTCTGCGCCAAAACCCTGCAACATGCGCTCTGTGTGATCGCGCGTTGCTTCTTTTTCGATGACCACGGTTTTGCCCGGCACGTTCAGACCTGCAAGTAGAACCGCAGATTTCACCTGCGCGGATGGCATTGGCACCTCATAGCGCACAGGGATCGGATCTGCAGCGCCCACGATCGTCATCGGCAGACGCCCACCTGAACGCCCTACCGACTGAGCACCAAACAATGCAATTGGGTCTGTCACCCGCGCCATCGGGCGTTTGTTCAGGGATGCATCTCCTGTAAAAGTCGCAGAAATACCCGTGGTTGCCATGCACCCCATGATCAGTCGCACGCCCGTGCCAGAATTGCCGCAATCGATCACGTTCTCAGGCTCAGCAAACCCCCCAACGCCCACACCATGCACGGTCCATTCTCCGCCGCCGTGTTCAATGACTTCTGCGCCAAAGGCGCGCATCGCCTTCGCAGTGTCGATCACATCCTCGCCCTCCAGAAGGCCGGTAATGTGGGTCTCTCCCACAGAAAGGGCTCCGAGGATCAGGGAGCGGTGCGAAATCGACTTGTCGCCCGGCACATTGGCCTCGCCTTTCAGAGGGCCACAGGGGCGGGATGTCATTGGAATGGGGGTGCCGTGGCCAGACATAAGCGCTATCCTCGAAGTATCTTTACAAGGCTGTTAGCGCAGAAGGTCAGCAAGGTCCATGGGGCAAGGCGGTGATCAGAAAGATCACCGTATTTTCTTTTTGGCAAAAAATACCTTGGGGTGAATTGGCGGCACGCCAAGAGGGGCAAAGCCCCCTTCACATCACTTAGCCAAGTCGCCGGAATGTTAAATAATGCGGTGTCCGACCTTCGCGCAGGGCTTTTTGTTCGTAGCGCGTGGAAATCCAATCATCCCAGGGATGGCGCCAGTCATCTGGACGCTCGGCCAGCCATTCAAAGCCAGCCTTAGGCACCTCTTCCAAGGTCTGGCGCACATAGTCTTCAATATCCGTCGCCACGCGGAAAATTGCACCGGGTTGCATGACTTTAGCCAAAGGCTCCAGATGTTCTGGCGTGACAAAGCGACGACGATGGTGGCGCTTCTTTGGCCATGGATCAGGATAGAGTAAAAATGCTTTGGAGATCGATTGTTCTGGAAGCACATCAAACATATCGCGCGCATCCCCCGGGTGTACTTTGATGTTTTCAGCTTCCGCGTCGCGGATTTTACCGAGCAACATAGCCACACCGTTGATATATGGTTCACAGCCGATGAACCCGACATCCGGGTTGCTCACGGCCTGATGTACCATGTGCTCACCGCCGCCAAACCCGACTTCCAGCCAGACGTCTTTACCACCAAAAAGCGCATTCAGATCGATCTTTTCGCGATCTGGATTCACGTCCCAATCGACCGCACCCGGTGAGAGTTTGGCGAGGTCTTCATCCAGATAGGCTTCTTGAGACTTCCGCAGCCCCTTGCCTTTGAAGCGGCCGTAAAAGTTACGCCATGGAGCGCCAGATGGATGTGTGTCGCTTTGCTTTGGGTCGTCAGACATGATGGGCCTCTCTCAGGTGGCGCTCATCTGCCGTATGGCAACTGATTGGTCAAGGCCACGATAGGTTCCTATAACGAAAAAGCGCGGCCACTTGGACCGCGCTTTCAAAGGTATCTCGATCAGTCAGACCGATGCTTTCAGCGTATCCACCAAATCGGTGCGCTCCCAGCTGAAACCCCCGTCGGCATCTGGCGTCCGACCAAAATGCCCGTAGGCTGCAGTGCGCTGGTAGATTGGCTTGTTCATTTGCAGATGTTCGCGAATGCCACGTGGTGTCAGGTCCATCGCCTGTGCTACTGCTGCTTCGATCGCTGCGTCACCCACCTGCCCTGTGCCGTAGCTGTCCGCATAGATGGACAAAGGCTTTGATACACCAATCGCATAAGAGAGCTGAATGGTGCATTTGTCTGCGAGACCTGCGGCCACGACGTTCTTCGCCAAGTAGCGCGCAGCGTAGGCTGCGGAACGGTCCACTTTGGTTGGGTCTTTCCCAGAGAAGGCCCCGCCGCCATGCGGCGCTGCGCCACCGTAGGTGTCCACGATGATCTTACGACCTGTCAGCCCTGCGTCGCCATCAGGACCGCCGATGACAAATTTCCCAGTTGGGTTCACGTGCCATTCGGTCTCTGCGGTCAGCCAGCCTTCTGGAAGGACGTCTTCGATATAAGGCGCAACAATAGCGCGGATATCTTCACTGGTCAGGCTTTCATCCAAGTGTTGGGTCGAGAGCACCAAAGAAGACACGCCGACAGGCTTGCCGTTTTCATAGCGCACAGACAGCTGCGATTTTGCATCCGGACCAAGCACTGCTTGCTCGCCGGATTTGCGGACCTCTGCCAAACGCCGCAGGATTGCGTGGGCGTATTGGATTGGGGCTGGCATCAGGTCCGGCGTTTCGTTGGTCGCATAACCAAACATAATGCCCTGATCGCCTGCGCCTTCGTCCTTGTCTGCGGAGGCATCCACACCCTGCGCGATATGCGCAGATTGCTCGTGCAGCAGGTTGGTGATTTCCACGGTCTCGTGGTGGAACTTGTCCTGCTCGTATCCGATGTCTTTGATACAAGCGCGGGCAATCTCATCGATCTTGCCCATATAATCTTTCAGCTTGTCCTGATCAGAAAGCCCGACCTCACCACCGATCACAACACGATCCGTGGTGGCAAAGGTTTCGGCCGCAACACGCGCTTCTGGTTCCTCTGCGAGGAAAGCATCAAGAACTGCGTCGGAAATGCGGTCACAAACTTTATCAGGATGGCCCTCCGAGACGGACTCGGAAGTGAAAACGTAATTCTGTCTGGCCATGAAGTGCTCCATTAAATTTCATCTGTCACGCCAGGAAGCCGTTGTGACAGACAGCAAGTTGATACCCACTTAGGGGGCCGGACTCACAAGGTCAATTGGAAATACGGCGTCTTTTTATCCAAAGGGTCAGAAGCCCCAAGGTCAAGAGAAGCGCCACCGGAAGATCACCTGTGTGGCTATAAAGCGTCGCCGGTTTAGGTCTAGGTAACGACACATCAATAAACCCCGCCTCATTTAGAGGTAACGCATTCAAAACACGCCCCTTTTCATCAATGAGCGCTGAGATACCAGTGTTTGCCGCACGCACCATTGGCAATCCTTGCTCAATGGCGCGCATTCTCGCCTGTGCCAAATGCTGGTGCGGCCCCGAAAAAGCGCCAAACCACGCATCATTGGTGATTTGCATCAAGAACGCGGGGCGATCTCTGGCGGCAATGACATCCTGCGGGAAGACCGCCTCATAGCAAATCAATGGAAGCGCCGTGCCAAGAGGCCCTAAGTCCATCAACTCAGCGCCACGGCCCGCGCTAAAGCCGCGCCCCTCTGAAGCTGCCAAGCCATGAATTCCAAAGCGCGCGAGCATATCCCCAAATGGCACATATTCTCCAAATGGCACCAGATGATGTTTGTCATAAGTCTGCGTAAGCTGCCCCTCGGCATCCATGAACACAGCAGCGTTGTAAATCAAATACCCATCAAAGCGATTGGTCCCAAAGACAATCGGTGTACCCTCCGCCGCTTCCCGCATTTCTTCAAGTGCCCAATCGGCATTGGGCAGGCTCGCAGGCAAACTGGTTTCGGGCCAAATGATGAGATCAGGAGAACCTTCCGCCGATGTGAACTCTAGCGCGCGGTCAAAGAAGACCGGCATCATCAGCGGATCCCACTTCTCATGCTGTGGCGCATTGGGCTGCACAAGACGAATGGTGCCAACCGGTTTTCCCAAAGGCTCAGGTACTTCTGACAAAGGCCAAAGCGCGGCGAGGCCAAGTATGGACACCAAAACCGCGATGATCTGTGCACGAGAAGATGTCATCACCGCCTTGAAAACTGCGAATGCGATGATCAGAAACAGGATGTTTAACCCGTGTGGACCGATCCAACTCGCAGCTTGCCCAAACCAAGTGTTCACCAATCCATAGGAGGGCATCCCCCAAGGAAAACCCGTAAACAAATAAGCACGGCCAAGTTCCGCGAGTGGCAGCAACATCAGCAGAGAGGCATTGCCCAGTCGTTGTGAGACCGCAAAGGCTGCAGACCAAAAGAGCGCAAGGCCACCTGCCAGAAAAAACACGGCAAAGGGGGCCATCCAGGCATGTTTTTCAGGTTCGACCAAAAAGGGAGACACGAGCCACTGCAGCGTCAGGCAAAAATATCCAAGGGCAAAAAGCCAGCCTAACTTTCCGGCCTGCTTTGCCGTTTCAACAGTGCTGAGCAATCCAAAGACAACAGCAAAAGCGATGAGAGAGATGAGCGGCAGATCAAAAGGGGCCTGCCCAAGTCCAGCTGCCATGCCCAATAAAATGGGCACGGCGAGGCGCACGAAGCGCGGCTGTTCTTTGAATTGATCGAAGGCCTTATTCAGCCACATGCTGCTGCGCTTCGGTCAGCATTACGCGCAGACGTTTGATCCGGCGTGGATCAGCGTCGATGACTTCGAATTCGGTCCCATCAGGATGCACCACTAGCTCGCCCCGCGCCGGAACACGGCCAGCAAGCATAAAGACGAGGCCCCCCAGCGTATCAATCTCTTCAGGATCGATTTCATCATGGGCACTGAGAGACCGGCCGATTTCAGCTTCGAACTCATCCAGAGGTGTTTTGGACAAAGCCAAGTAACAGCCAGGCGCTTCCTGTGTCCAAAGCGCGACTTCTGCCTGGTCGTGTTCGTCTTCGATTTCACCGACGACCTGTTCAATCAAGTCTTCGATGGTCACCAAACCGTCCACGCCGCCGTATTCATCGATGACGAGCGCCATATGGCGACGTTCGGTCTGCATTTTGGTCAGCAGAACACCGATAGGCATGGAAGGCGGCACAAATAGCAACGGGCGCACCATGGCGCGCAGTGCAAATCCACCGCCAGCGCCATTGAACCCATATTTCAACGCCATGTCTTTCAGGTGCAAAAACCCGATCGGCGTATCCAGCGTGCCGTCATAGACCGGCAGACGCGACAGCCCGCTTTCGCGAAACGCGTTAACAACCTCTTCCCGGCTCATGTTTGCCGAGAGCGCAACAATATCCACCTTTGGCACAGCCACATCTTCAACCCGCATACGGCGCAAGTTGATCATGCCTGGAGTCGGCGTGAATTCGCGTTCAACGTGAGGGTTTTGGAGCTCATCACCTGCATCTGCAGGGCTGATAGCTTCCATTAGTCGGCGGAAAAAACCACCGGATTTACTCTGTATCTGGGAATCTCCCTGCGCGCTTTGCGCTGCGCTAGAAGACCCGTCGGTGCTGTCGCCCATCGTACCTTTCCAAAATGGGGGGTTACCCCGTTGTCTCTCTATATGGGTCTGCGATACCCATTTTGCCAAGTATCTTTGTCTCTAATGTTTCCATCAAAGTGGCATCTTGGTCACGGATGTGATCATAGCCAAGAAGATGCAAGATACCATGGATCAACAGATGCGTCACGTGATCCTCAAAAAGCACTTCAGATTCCTGTGCTTCGCGCGCACAGGTTTCATAGGAGATGGCGATATCTCCAAGTTCTGGATCAGGTCCTTCTGGCGCAAGAGGTTCATCACCATCGATCTCAGCGCCCCGCTCTTCGGACGGCCAACTGAGCACATTTGTTGGTGTCGGCTTTTCTCGAAATTCCGCATTAAGATCAGCGATACGCGCGTCGTTGCAAGCCATGATACAGACTTCCCATTCCGCACTTAGTGCTAGCGCTAAGCGCACGCCCTCACCCGCTTTATCAGCGAGCGTTCGCAGATCATGATCGACCCAGCGATCATCCTCAATGACAACATCAATCTCCATCTGTTCGCCATAGCCCGAAAGCCTTAGGGTGAACAGCAAAATTGAAACGAAGTCAGATAGGGATGGGATTATGATACTGCACTGTGTGTTCTGCAGTTTTCGAGATGATATCTCTGAAGACGCTTCAAAAGCTGCGATCAATGCGCTGGAAGATTTCAGTCTGAAACTTGACGGGGTAATAGCCTTTGATCACGGGCCAAATCTTGATTTCGAAATGAAATCACAAGCCTATGACCGAGGCTTTGTCATCCGTTTCACTGATGCCCAAGCCCTGGACAACTATGCCAACCACCCTACTCACAAAGAATTGGGTGGTCAGCTCAGCCAGCTCTGCGTTGGTGGCGGTGACGGGATTATTGTTTTTGACTTGGACGTCTAGGCTCTGCCAAGGCGCGTTCGGCATCCGCGTCATAGGCCTTGATGATCGCGGCAACCAAAGGATGGCGCACAACGTCATCAGCCGTGAAGTAGTTGAAACTGATACCTTTTGTGCCTTTTAGTAGGCGCTCAGCATCCTTCAGGCCAGACTGCACGCCGCGCGGCAAATCGACCTGTGACCGGTCGCCTGTGATGGCCATGCGGCTGCCTTCACCCAAACGGGTCAGGAACATTTTCATTTGCATCGTCGACGCGTTCTGCGCCTCATCCAGCACAACAAAGGCATTCGCTAAAGTGCGGCCCCGCATAAAGGCCAAAGGCGCGATTTCGATCTTTTTCTCTTCGATCAGCTTAGCCAGCATTTTACTGGGCAGGAAATCATTCAGCGCGTCATAAAGCGGCTGCATGTAAGGATCGACTTTGTCCTTCATATCGCCCGGCAGATAGCCAAGCTTTTCACCTGCCTCAACGGCTGGGCGCGACAGGATGATCCGGTCCACCTCTCCTGAGATAAACATGCTGACGCCCACCGCCACAGCGAGGTAGGTTTTACCTGTCCCTGCTGGTCCGATGCCAAAGGCGAGTTCATTCTGAAACAGACTTTGCACATAGGCCTTCTGAGCGTCGGTGCGCGGTTCGACATGTTTCTTCTTGGTTTTAATCTCGACCGGGCCACCCTTGAACATCTCAAGCTGGTCGCCATCGCGCGCACCCGTACCTCGTTCGGCATTACCCATGCGAATTTCGCGGTCAATGTCACCCGCTTCTACGGCTTTACCGCTTTCAAGCCGCTGATAGAGCGCCTGAAGAACCTCATGCGCCTCAAGCTGCGCACCAGTGTCCCCATGGATTGCCAGTTGGTTGCCTCTTCGGATGATCTGAACACCGAGCTTTTGCTCTATATCCGCCAAGTTCCGATCGTATTCTCCGCAGAGATCAATGAGCAAACGATTGTCGGGAAACTCGATCAAGACTTCTTTCACGGTTTCATTTGTGGGCGGTGGGGTCAGGGCGCTGGTGGCCAAGTAGGTCTCCTTAGACTCAGTGTTCTGAGTCTAAGCGTGACAAGTTGTGGGCCGCAACGCAAGTGATTCAGGGTTAAAATTCACCCAATCGTTACAAAAAAAGATCGCGTGAAATACTCACGCGATCTTTCAGAAACTTTATTAAATTCAATATCCTAGCTTACGCTGGGTCGTTGAAGAATGTGCCTTCTTTATAGGCACCTGTGGCTGTGTTTGGTGGCGCAATTGGTGCGCAAACAGGCTTGCCGTAGCGATCCAGTCGAGCGTCCATATAACCCTCGTTGCCATCATCGATGATCCAGTGATGGCAGCCGTTTGGATCAACCCAGATGCCAGCGACCAGATCAGTCAGTGGCTTGGCGTCATAGCCGCCATCGACGGTTTTATCTGTGATCTCGCCGCCGCTTTCTTCGCCGAAGCACCCAGCCAATGTGGAGACAGCAGCCAGAGCGACACATAGTTTCAATGCTTTCATGACCCGTCCCCCTTAGCGGATGCACATGATTTCAACACGGCGGTTTTCAGCCCGGCCCGCAGATGAACGGTTGCTTGCGCGTGGCATGCGCTCGCCGTAGGCCCGGACGTCAGCAATATCAGCGCCAGCGGATTGGCCTACCTTGGCCACAGCGGTCGCGCGACGGAAGCTTAGGGCCATATTGGCCTCATCGCTGCCGCGGCTATCTGTGTGCCCCATGACGATGTAATACTGTGCGCCTGCGGTCTGGAAGAACTGCTTGATCTGCGCACGTCCGGAAGCGCTTAGCGCAGAGCTGCCGGATTTGAAGAATTGGTCAGAGCTCAGCTCGCCGCACATATTGCCTTCACGACAAACAGGCAGACCCTGTCGTGTCAGATGCGGGCTCATATAGCCCTCAGCACCGTCATCCATGACCCAATGCTCACAGCCATCTGGGTCAACCCAGATACCCGGCGTATAATCCTGCGCACGCACTGTTTTGGTTTGTGAGATTGCCGCGCTGCTAAATGCTGTGGCGGCCATGGCTGCGATCATGGCCCCTCCCAACAGCTTGCGCGCGGTTGCATTCAATGTAACTGCCACGATCTTACCCTCTGCTTGCCCCGTATCCCCCGTTTATTTGAATCGGCACGGGTATTCGAAGTCCTGTAATAAAGGTACTCTAGCAAATTTTTGGCCTATGTGAAGGAATAATACTAGATGTGGTGGTCACAACTAGGATTGTGAGCTTTGTTGCAACAACTCTTGGCTCAACACATCATAGACGAGCCGAATGCGCATATTGGTATTTAGATCCCTATGGGTTGTAAGCCAAACCGGCATCTCTCCAAGGGGAACTTGAGGCAGAACGCACTGAAATTCAGCAAACCTAATGGCGTATTCTTTTGGCAGTATGGCGATGCCTAATCCTCGCCGCGCCAATTCAAAATAGGACACCCCGTCCATCGTGGTGATTTTGAAATTGGTCGCATCAACGGAAATGCCCAGCGCTTTAAACTGTGGAATGAACCGCTCGGCGCTTTCATAGCCCACGAAATCGGCCTGCGAGAGATCAGCCGGGGATTCGACTGGGCCAAGCGTGCCTAGATAAGCTTTGGTGCCGTAAAAGTACGGAGACAGGTTGCCAAGCTTCTTGGCGATCAGTTCAGGCTGCTCGGGTCTGATATGGCGCACGGCAATGTCTGCTTCGCGTCTTAACAGATCACTGACATCATTGGAGGCCCTTAGATCGACATGAATGTCTGGGTATTTCTCTCGAATAATCGCGATGATGTCGGGCATGATATAGGCAGCCATGGCGTCACTGCAGGATATTCGCACAGTGCCCGAAACGGATTCAGACTGCCCGCTCGCCACGAATGCGATACGCATTGCCGCCTCTGCCATCTGACGGACATCTTCTAGCAAGGCCGTGCCCGCCTCGGTCAGCTCCATGCGACGTGTTCCACGCAGAAACAACGTCAGCCCCAAATCCTCCTCAAAACCTCCGATTTGTCGACTGAGCGTCGGCTGGGTCAATTTCAGCTTTCGTGCTGCGCCAGAGAGGGACCCCTCTTCGACAACCGCCAAGAACGCACGCACATGGTTCCAGTCATATAAAAGCGCATCCCATTTCATCTATAGACGCATACCTTTCATGTAGAAATATAGAATTCCATTCCAATATAGATGAAATAAATGTGTGGCGAAACTCAATTAGGAGCCCCCAATGCTGTCGCCACATTCCCAAGAGAACAAAGGATCGTTGCTTGCGATGCTTTGGGTCTTTGCCACATTCAATATCCTTTTCCGGGACATTCACGAGTTGACCACCGCGAGCGCCCTCGCAGAAATTTCGTCGGGATATCTGAATGGAAATCCTGTTACCGAGGAGGTCTTGTTTGCAGGCTCATTCGGTGTGGTGCTGTATCTTTTGGCCATCCCCGCCTCATTCGCCCTACCCAATCGTGCGGCGCGCATCCTTAACATGATCTTTCCGGTCTTGGCCACTATCGGTGTTTATTTAGGTCAACCAAGTGATCCAGATGACTTTGTTTTCGCAACTGTCGAGATCTTTACCTTCGGCCTCATCTTTTGGATTGCCTCACGCTGGCGGGTTACTGAACCCATGTCCAAAAATGAGGCAAGCCATGTCTGAGCCCACCTCCTACTATCGCGCCGCTAAGACATGGTTCGATATTGGCGCGCTTCGCATTGGCAGTTGGGAGATAAGTCTCAGGCGTCATGCTTGGGAAGACCATCGTCTCAAAGAGTTTTACGATCGTGCAGCCACATCATGGACCCGAAAAACCCAACGGCTGGGACTTGATGATGCCTATGGCACACTTACGGCAGCCGTATCGACCCAGACGATCGATCACCCCATGAAAGTGCTTGATATTGGAATTGGCACTGGGGTGTTGTCTTCGGCTCTTTTGCGAACCCTAGGTCGGGACATTGATTTAACCGGCGTCGATATTTCACCCTCAATGCTTGAAGTTGCTGAAGATCGCTTAAGCAGTAAGTGTGCTGCCTTACGTCTGTTGCAATCTGATGCCTGCGACCTGCCCTTTGCAGATAATAGCTTTGATCTAATTGTCTGCGGACATGTTGTTGAGCATCTTTGCGAGCCTTCTGATGCATTGCGAGAAATGTTGCGCGTGCTCCGGCCGGGTGGACAACTGCTGATTTGCATCACGAGAAACACAATTGCAGGCGCCGCGATTCAATTGATGTGGCGCACCCAGCGCGCCTCGCCGAAGACGGCAGCGGGCTGGCTCGCGACCTCGGGCTTTGAGCGTATCGAAATCATCGAGCTACCAAAACACACGGCCACGTCGCGGTTAAGCTGTGGCTATAGCGCGTTCAAGCTGCGCTAAGTCTGCTGCTTAAATCGCAACGCCTTTCAGCGAGTTGGTACCGCTTTCCACGATTTTCACCTTGCGAATATCACCAATCGCGGCGCCAGAACCGGCGACGTGCACGGCGTGCAGATAGTCGGATTTTCCCACCATCTGATCTTCCAAGCGACCCTCTTTTTCAAAGAGCACTGACACTTCACGCCCCACCATAGCGTCTTGCAACTCTTTTTGTTGCTCAGACAGCAGCGCTTGAAGGCGTTGCAAACGGTCGCTCGCTTCAGCTTCATCCACCAATGGGCGTTCGGCAGCCGGGGTGCCCGGACGCGTGGAATATTTGAATGAATAGGCCTGCCCGTATTTGACCTCTTTGATCAAATCCATGGTGGCTTGGAAATCTTCCTCGGTCTCTTCCGGGAAACCGACAATGAAGTCACCAGAGAGCAGCAAGTCAGGGCGCGCCGCGCGGATACGCTCGATCAGGCGGATATAGCTTTCCGCTGTGTGGCTGCGGTTCATGCGCTTAAGGATCTTGTCGCTGCCAGACTGCACAGGTAGGTGCAGATACGGCATCAGCTTTTTGCATTCGCCATGGGCAGCAATCAGATCGTCCTGCATGTCATTCGGGTGGCTGGTGGTGAAGCGGATGCGCTCAAGCCCGTCGACCTTGTCGAGCTCCCAGATCAAATCAGCCAAAGACATTGTGCCGCCCTTCAGGCCTTCGCCATGATAGGCATTCACGTTCTGACCGAGCAGCGTGATCTCGCGCACGCCACGTTCAACCAAATCCTGCGCCTCAGAAATGACGCGGGATGCTGGGCGAGAGACCTCTGCCCCGCGGGTGTAAGGCACCACACAGAAGGCGCAGAATTTATCGCAACCTTCTTGGACAGTCAGGAATGCCGCTGGTGCGCGTTTGGCTTTGGAGCGACCTTTGAGTTTCTCAAATTTATCTTCTTCCGGGAAATCCGTATCCAGCGCCTTTTCACCAGCGCGGGTCTTTTCTTCCATCTCTGGCAGACGGTGATAGGCCTGCGGGCCCACAACCAGATCAACCATCGGCTGGCGGCGCATAATCTCCTGGCCTTCTGCCTGAGCCACACAGCCCGCCACACCGATCTTCAGGTCAGGCTTTTCAGCTTTCAGGCCCTTGAAACGCCCAAGTTCGGAATAGACTTTCTCTGCCGCTTTCTCACGAATATGGCAGGTATTCAGCAGGATCATATCCGCGTCATCTGGCGTATCCGTGGTCTCATATCCTGCCCCACCCATGGCTTCCGCCATGCGTTCACTGTCATAGACATTCATCTGACAGCCATAAGTCTTGATGAACAATTTCTTTGGATCGGACATGAGAGATACTCGCGGTTTCAAGGCGCTTCCGTATATCAGTTTCACACTGGCTTGCAATGCACGTCAAATTAACCGAATTTAACATCAACTAAGAGCAGACAAACAAAAGCAGGCCCATGCGTTTCACCTCATTTGATGACCTTGTGTCCAAAGATAAGGCCCTGATTAAAAAGGGACCATTGGCGCTGATTTTTGTGGAAGATCAGGTCGAAATCGACACCACACTGCGCCACCATGTAGATTTGGGCTTTAGCCAGGTGATCGCATTTATGCCTGCAGCCTTCAAAATGGCCTATGACGTCAGCGAAGATGTCATCCGCGTGGATTGCGAAAAGACCACCGGGCAGGACATGATCGATATGGTCAACAAGGTCGCCCGGCAGGTACCAGGGCAATGGCTTTATTACTGCTTTAACGCTGAATACCTGCTCTTCCCTTTCTGTGAGACACGCACCATTGGCGAGATGCTGGCCTTCCACGCCGAAGAGCGCCGCAGTGCTATGCTGAGCTATGTGATTGATCTTTACGCGGACAATCTCTGGGAACACCCCAATGCGGTGTCCATCGAAAGCGCTTTGATGGACAAGACCGGCTATTACGCCCTCTCCCGTCATGACAAAGAAAACCACAACCACCCGAAAGAACGTCAGTTGAATTTCTATGGTGGTCTGCGTTGGCGCTATGAAGAGCATATTCCGCAGGTTCGTCGCAAGATCGACCGGATCTCCATTTTCCGCGCCACGGAAGGTGTGGATTTGAGGTCTGACTTCACCATGTCAGATGAGGAAATGAACACATTCAGCTGTGAATGGCACAACAACATCACCGCATCTGTCTGTTCCTTCCGCACGGCGAAGGCTCTGAAAACCAATCCGGGTAGCACCTTTGATATTCCTAGTTTCAAATGGCACAACTCCGTACCCTTTGAATGGCATTCCCGTCAGCTCTTGGATTTGGGCCTGATGGAACCGGGTCAGTGGTTCTAAACCCTTTTTATTGACTCCAATAAAAAACCCGCCGATTGGCGGGTTTTCCGTTTCTTATGATCCGTAAGATCAGTGCACTGTTTCGATCTTGTCGAAGTCGAGTGTGTTCTCTTCCGGAGAGGCCTTGATGCTCATGACATCAGGACGCTTACGCAGTGCGATGTAGAGGATACAGGCCACGTAAATGCCAACCACAATCGCGCCGACCCATTGAATCTGCAGCCACTGGCTTTGGAAGGCCAATGTTAGACCAAAAAGGATCGCAACGTTCATGGCGATATATGGCACGCGACCAAGGCGTTTCACGGTCAGAGACAGGTTGTCCGAATAGAGGCGGATCAAACTGTCCAGAGAGTTCACCACGAAGGTGATACCGACAACGATCATGCAGAAGTTCACGAGACCAGAGGTATCGATGCCATTCTGGTAGTAGAAATACAGAACAGAGAACCAGATCGCCAAAGGAATGGATGGGATCACCAGGAGTGCGACAAGAAGAGTCTGCGTTCTGAGACCACCCACGAAGCGAGAGGTAAACTGACCAATCATAATCGACCAGGCAAACCACCAGAAGAGATAGAACTCATGGTAGTCATTGATCGGCGCTGCAAAGCGATGGATGTTGCCAAAGTAACCGCTTGCCAGCTCTCCGAGGTTGCCGAAAAGACCGCCAAAACCCATCTTTGCGTAGAGCCACATGAAGATAACAAGACCGGCAAAGAGAAAGCTGGATGCAAGGCTGAGGATACGAACGTATTTAATATCCGTACTTGAATAGGCTGCTGCGAGAATTGTCAGGAAAACAATCACATAGAAGGCAGGCACAACAGTTTCACCATCGCCAATTTCAGGAATGTAGAACGGCAGGTAGATCAGGAAGAGGCTTGCTGTGAAGGCACAGGTACCAATGATCACGATGTTGTTCACAATCCGCACAATAGGAATTTCAAAGAACTTCACCTTTGGTTCCACAACACAGAAGTAGAAACTGGTCAGGAAGTAGAAGCTCCAGATCAAAAAGCCCCAGAACCCAAATTCAATCGAAAGCGGGTTTGTGAATGCGTATTCTGCGTTCTCAGGATCCGCATAAACCGGGAATTCCCCAAGCGGAAACATGATCAATCCAACGTCTAAGCCGGATGTGAACAGGATAGCGATGAATGTGAAAAGCGGCACAGGAGTGACGCCAATTGCTTTGACATTCCACCATTTCACCACACAGAACGCGACCATTACCAAGGCCATGATGATGCCAAAGGTAATGATGACTGACAGAAGACTTGCCATTTTGTCCCTCCATTTTGTTAGGCTCGCTTGGTTGCGAGCGCGTTATAGCGAACGGGAGCAAGCAGCGCTCGCCTAGGTCCGCGTATTTCGGACGCCGTCGCGCACGGCTCCCAAAATTCTGTTGTTGGCCCTACCCCAACAATAAGGGCCTTTGGCCAAAAAAAAGAGGCCCATAGGCCTCCATCATTTCTATTGGATCACTTGCGACGCAAACGAATAACAACGTCCACTTTAGAAATCTCCGCCCCTTCAGGTGCCTCAGGCAAGGACATGATTTTCAATTGCTCCGCCGGTGCGTCAGTGAGCGCCCGTTCATCCTCCCAGAAGAAATGCGGGTGATCATGGGTATTGGTATCAAAATAGCTCTTCGATCCATCGACAGTGATTTCCTGCATAAGACCCGCGTCACAAAACGCCCGAAGAGTGTTGTAGACGGTCGCCAGAGAAACGCTATCTCCGTGGTCTTTGACCTTGGCAAACAGGCTTTCTGCGGTGACGTGACGGTCCTTGCCATCGCCAACCAACAGAGCTGCGAGTGCAACACGCTGACGTGTTGGGCGCACTCCGCCATCGGTCAACCATTGGGTGCCAATCTGAACTGGGTTGATATTCATCTGCCTGGACCTGTCATCTATTCCGGTAAGTCTATGGTTTCACCGGCGCGAATTCAATTGAAAATCATTTGCAGTTGAAATCCCGATTTTCACCAGATCATCCCCTGCCCTTGCACCCGCTGCAAAGCCAGTGATACAGGAAGAAAACGACAGAATTACAAAGGGGACATGCCTGTATGGCCGATTTTCCAACCAGCTTCGACAAAGAGGATCTTCTGAAATGCGCCCGTGGCGAATTATTCGGCCCCGGTAACGCGCAATTGCCGGCTCCTCCGATGTTGATGATGGACCGCATCACTGAAATCTCCGGTGACGGCGGCGCGCACGGCAAAGGCCATGTTCTGGCGGAATTCGACATCACCCCTGATCTTTGGTTCTTTGAATGCCACTTCCCAGGCAACCCGATCATGCCGGGCTGTCTTGGCCTTGATGGCCTGTGGCAGCTGACCGGTTTCAACCTCGGCTGGCGCGGTTGGCAAGGCCGCGGCTACGCGCTGGGTGTGGGCGAAGTGAAGTTGAAAGGCATGGTACGCCCGGAAAGCAAACTGCTGACCTATGAAATCGACTTCACCAAGGCTGTTCAAACCCGTCGCCTGACCATGGGTGTTGCTGATGGCATCGTAAAAATCGATGGCGAAGTGGCCTATGAAGTCAAAGACATGAAGGTTGCGTTGTCTGAGGCGTAAGCCCGGATAAACCCAATTGAAAGGCCGCCTTCTGGTGGCCTTTTTTAGTTCTATAGACCTTTCTATCAAGGCATTCGGCCTCCAAGCCTTGCCGCTCCCTCGCGGTTGTCCTAAACAAGTTTCAAATAACAAAGGAGTGCACGTATGCGTCGTGTCGTCGTCACCGGATTGGGCATTGTAAGCTCAATCGGCAATAACGCGGAAGAAGTTGTCGCGAGTCTGCGTGCAGGAAAATCCGGGATCGAAGCCAGCCCTGAAATGGTGGAACACGGGTTTCGCAGCCAGGTCGCTGGCACTCTGAAAATCGATGTGTCAGAACACGTCGACAAACGCACCCTGCGCTTCATGGGTCCGGGCGCGGCCTATGCGCATATTGCGATGAGCCAAGCCATTGCGGATGCTGGGCTAAGCGAAGATCAGGTTGTGAACGAACGTACAGGTCTGGTGGCGGGCTCTGGTGGCCCATCCACCTCCGCGATGCTGACAGCGCACCAAACGGTAGCAAAAACCGGTGCAACCAAACGTATTGGGCCTTTCGCTGTTCCAAAGTGCATGAGCTCCACAATCTCGGCCAACCTTGCGACGGCCTTTAAGATCAAAGGCATCAACTACTCCATCACCTCTGCCTGCTCTACATCCCTGCACTGCATCGGCAACGCGGCTGAACAGATCATGATGGGCAAACAGGACGTGATGTTTGCAGGTGGTGGCGAAGAGCTTGACTGGACGCTGTCCTGTCTCTTTGACGCGATGGGCGCGATGTCATCGAAAAAGAATGACGAGCCAACCAAAGCCTCCCGCGCCTTTGACCAAGACCGCGATGGTTTTGTGATTACCGGTGGTGGTGGCATCGTGGTTCTGGAAGATCTGGATCACGCCCTAGCACGTGGCGCAAAAATCTACGCAGAAGTCACTGGTTTTGCAGCCACTTCTGACGGTCACGACATGGTGGCCCCATCGGGTGAAGGCGGCGAACGCGCGATGCGTTTGGCCCTGCAAACCCTGCCAGAAGGCCGTAAAGTCAGCTATATCAACGCGCACGGCACATCGACACCAGTCGGTGACGTGGGCGAAGTCGAAGCGGTACGCCGCGTCTTTGGCGAAGGCTCTGTTCCTCCGATCAGCTCCACCAAATCCATGACCGGCCACGGTCAGGGTGCGGCGGGCGCAATGGAAGCCATCTTCTGCCTTCTGATGCTTGAGAATGATTTCATCACGCCATCGATCAATGTTGAGACGCTGGCAGAGGGCATCAACGAAGGCGAGATCGCCACGAAACTCGTGGAAAACGCGGGCCTGGATAGTGTTATGACCAACAGCTTTGGCTTTGGCGGTACCAACGGCTCCATGATCATGTCGAAATACAACGGATAAGCAGGGAATTTGACCATGTCGGATCAAATGAAGGGCAAACGCGGCCTGATTATGGGCGTTGCCAATAACCGCTCCATCGCTTGGGGCATTGCACAGGCGATGCACGAAGCAGGTGCAGAACTGGCGTTCACCTACCAAGGCGAAGGTTTCGGGAAGCGCCTTGCGCCTTTGGCTGAGAGCGTAGGCAGTGATTTCATGGTGGATGTGGATGTCACCGATGATGCGTCGCTGGACAATGCCTTCGCCCAGATCACTGAGCGCTGGGGCACTTTGGACTTTGTTGTTCACGCAATTGCCTATTCTGACAAAAATGAGCTGACAGGCCGTTTTGTGGATACCACACGCGCGAACTTTAAGAATTCGCTGGATATCTCAGCCTACTCTTTCATTGAAGTTGCACGCCGTGCACATCCTTTGATGAAAGAAAATGGCGGCACTTTGCTGACCCTCACCTATCAGGGTTCAAACCGCGTGACGCCGTTCTACAACGTCATGGGTGTTGCAAAGGCTGCTCTGGAGGCGACAACGCGTTACCTTGCGAACGATCTTGGTCCAGACGGCATTCGCGTAAATGCGATCTCTCCGGGTCCAATGAAAACCCTGGCTGGTGCAGCAATCGGTGGCGCGCGCAAGACCTATCGTCAGACCGAACAGAACGCTCCGCTGCGGTCCAACGCGACGCTGGAAGCCGTCGGTGGGACAGCAGTCTATCTTGCGTCTGATGCGGGGGCCTGCACAACAGGCGAGATCATTCGGGTCGATGGCGGCTACCACGTCTTGGGCATGCCGCAATCAGAAAATCTCTAGTAAATTGAAAAAAAGTCAAAGAAAGCCCGGCATATGCCGGGCTTTCTTTTTGGGTGCAGACCAAAGATCTACGAAGACCATTCAGGCGTATTTCGGAGATGGGATCTTGGAATCCAGCGTTTCAGTCAGAGTCTGGCTCCATTTCATAATGCGGAAAGACTTGCGTAAGCCAGTCGGCCAGAACGGATCTTCACGCACGTAGCGCACAACCTCGTCTTCATCTTCCGCATTCATCACCCAGAGCCCACCAGCCCCGTTATTCTGCGTATCCGAAAGATCACCGGCGGCAGCGATCTTTTTTGCATTTCTCTGAAGAAACTTCAGGTGCAAAGGCAGGTAACTCAAACGTACAGTGACATCCGTCTCCGGATTGTCCTCAAAAAGCACTACATATTTCATGACACGTCCTCCCAAACCTCGCCTGACACTCCGATAGCACAGCAAAATTGGCGCTTGCATCAGCAATATTGCTGAGTCATTCTGCAAAAATGCAGGATATAACCTGGAACGACCTTCGATACGTGCTGGCGATGCACCGCACCGGTTCTTACACGGAAGCTGGCCGAAAGGTTGGCGTAAGCGAAACCACCGTAGCAAGACGGGTGGCCACGCTTGAAGAAAAGCTAGGCGTGAAGCTGGTTCAGAAAGGCGGCAATTCGGGATATGAAATCTCGGACATTGGTCTTTTGATCCTGGACCACATCGAAGTCATCGAGCAGCAGGTCTCTACGATTTTAGAAATTGCGGGCAATAAAGCAGCGACGGTTGGCACGGTCCGGCTCAGCGCCGTCCCCCTCGTGATCAACCGCATTCTGGTTCCGGAACTGCATCGACTACATAGCAAACACCCGGAACTGGTGCTGGAGCTGATCCCCGAAACCCGCAACATTGACCTCACCAAACGCGAAGCTGATCTCGCAATTCGACTGGCGCGGCCCGTTTCTGGTGGTTTGAAAACCTCGGCACGCCGCATTGGTCAGCTGAATTACGCAGTATTTGGACAAGGCAGTGCGGATAGCGACAAATCAGATCGCTCAAATTGGATCATCTATGATGAAAGCCAAGCGAGCTTTCCGCAGGCGGTATGGCTGAATGCTGCATTGGCACAGGGAAAGGATGACTCCTCGCCGCTACGTGTTGCTGATGCGGAAACCGCAATTGAAGCCATCGCCGCGGGGGTCGGAAAATCTATCCTTCCCCGAAGGGTTGCCGCGATGGATCAGAGGTTGCGGGAGTTGGTGCGCCCCGCCGGGACGCCTCCAATGCCAAAACGAGATGTCTGGCTTATGTCACACAACAGCCAATTGGGATCTGCTGCGGTGAATGCAGTCAAAGAGTGGCTTGCCGACATTCCTTGGAACTAGACGCCCCCGATCAACCGACGGATACAAGCTCCAGTGCAAAGGTCAGGTCTTTGCCTGCCAACTCATGATTGGCGTCCAAGGTCACTGTGGCATCATCAAATGAAGTGACTTTCACCGGCAATACATGCCCGTCTGGGGATTGCATTTGCAGGGTCATGCCAACCTCTAGCGGAATTTCCGCTGGGATTTGCTCGCGCGGCACATCCTGACGCATTTCTTCGCGCACCGGGCCATAAGCATCTGCGCAAGGAATGTTCACGGTTTTCTTTTCGCCCACGGTCATGCCGGTCACACCGTCATCAAAACCTTTGATGACCATGCCAGAGCCAAGAGTAAATTCCAGCGGATCACGTCCCTCTGAACTGTCAAAAACACTGCCGTCATCCAGAGTGCCGGTATAGTGAATGCGGACGGTATCGCCCGATTTTGCCGCTGTCATATGGTGTCCTAACCTAGGGTTTCGCCCAATATCACTTGATATGACTGGGCCTAAAGCGCGCACCCTACTCTGACGCACCGTCATTGCCAACCGGATGATTGACTTTCCCTTACACACCGCCAAGTTGGGATCAGGAGGGCCAAAATGACCATCACCACCTGTATTTTTGATGCCTATGGCACTTTGTTTGACGTCTCAGCTGCAGCGCGAGAAGCCGCACAGGAGCCAGGGTATGAGGCCTTGGTCGATACCTGGCCCAAAGTGGCGTCAGATTGGCGACTTAAGCAGCTGCAGTACACTTGGCTGCGTGCAATCACCAAAGAGCACACCGATTTCTGGCAAGTCACGCAGGATGGATTGGACTGGGCGCTAGAAGCTTCTGGGCTGAGCGATCCAAAACTACGGGAGCGGTTGTTGCAGCTCTATTGGGAGCTTTCCGCCTACCCCGAAGTACCGGCAATGCTGCAGGCCCTGAAAGACAAGGGGCTGAACACGGCCATCCTCTCAAATGGCGAGCCCAAAATGTTGCAAGCGGCCATTGACAGTGCCGGTATTGGGGATGTCTTGGATGACTGCCTCAGCGTCGAGGACGTCGGAATTTTCAAGCCCGATTCCCGTGTCTACGATCTGGTTCTAAAACGTTTTAACTGTCAGCCTGCAGAAGTCCTTTTTGCGTCGTCCAATGGCTGGGACGCGGCAGGTGCGACGGGATTTGGGTTTCAAACTGTCTGGGTCAATCGCGCAAAGGAGCCGGTTGATCGCTTGCCTCACCATCCACAGCATCTATTGTCCGACCTAACTGACATTCCTGCACTTACGGATTCCTGATGCCTAACTTCAAAACGACCGATGGTTTGACGCTCTACTTCACGGATTGGGGCGAAGGAGTACCTGTGCTCTGCCTCTCAGGACTCAGCCGAAACTCCAGTGATTTCAGTTACATTGACGATCATCTTCAAGGTGTTCGCCTGATCAAAATGGATTATCGCGGGCGCGGCCGCTCCGATTGGGCAGAGGACTTCACGACCTACAACATCCCTCGCGAAAGCATGGATGCGCTGGAATTGATGGATCATCTTGGCATCGAGAAATTTGCCGTGCTTGGCAGCTCGCGAGGCGGGCTATGCGCCATGACAATTGGAGCTTTCGCGAAAGAGCGCTTACTGGGCGTTGCCTTCAATGACATTGGGCCAGAGATCGATCCACGCGGTCTGCAATTCATAAATGTATATCTTGGGTGCCCCCCTACTTGGAAAACTCTGTCTGAAGCCACGGAAAAACGCGCCAGAGCCATGACGACCTTTAAGAACGTTCCAGAGGCCCGCTGGCGTGAAGAAGTCGAAAAGCTCTATCGGCAATCCGAAAACGGATTGGCGTTGACCTATGACCCAAAGCTTCGAGATGCGGTGATGGAAGCACAAAAGCAGGAAGCACCCGATCTTTGGCCCTTCTTCACTGCGTTTTCTGACATCCCGGTGACCGTGATCCGCGGCGAAGGTTCAGATATTTTAAGCGCCGAGACGTTTGCAAAGATGGCCGAAGCCATGCCCAGCGCCATCATGGCCGAAGTCAAAGATCGCGGTCATATCCCCTATCTGGATGAACCTGAATCTCTTGCGGCGCTGCGAGAATGGATCACTCAACTCAAGGCCGCATAGACCTCTGACAAAATCTGTCAGCAAAAGCAGAATGCCGGTTTGTAATGTTCAGGCAGTGGGTTAACTTCACCTCGAACAAGTATTTTCTGGTGCCCTATGACCCGTTTCACGATTGCCTCATTCAATGTCAAAAACCTGATTGGAGCTGATAAAGAATACTATCGGTTCCAAAGCTATACGCCTGAGGAATACGCTTGGAAGGTCGATTGGATGGCGGATCAGCTGCTGTCGATGGACGCGGATATTGTCGGCTTTCAGGAAATTTTCGAAGAAGAGGCCCTGACGGATGTCATCTCTGAGGCCGACCGTCGCGGAGCGGAACTGAATGACGCGGTCATTCCCGGACGTGACAAACGCTATCACCGCAAAGCCATCTTCAAAAAACTCGGGTTTGATGGCTATAAAGACGCCGCTGTAGCCTTCGCGCCCAATATCAACGACACCGGAGAGCCTGGCAAACGCCGTCCGGGTGTCGCTGTCCTGAGCCGCTTTGGTTTTGCGGAAAAGCCTGAGATCATCCAGGAACTTGCAGAGCCCGTTCAAATCCCTTTTCAGGAACTTGGCGGAGGTGATGCCGGGCATTTTGAGATCACGAAGATCAGTCGCCCGATCCTGAAGGTCCGCATTCCTGTTGGGGATCAGGTTGTGACGGTCTTCAATTGCCATCTGAAATCCAAACTGGGGGAATTCATCACCCCCGAAGGCGCGGAATTCCCACCAGAGGCGGATCTCACCCAATATGATGCTGTTGGGCGCGCGCTCGGCTCAATGCGAGCTGCAGTCCGTCGTATGGCGGAGGCCTGGGTGTTGCGCAGGGCAATAGTGGAGGAACTCGAACTTGGCCGCCCTGTTATGGTCACCGGCGATTTCAATGACGGCGAACATGCCGTCAGTTCCGAAATCATCTCTGGAGAGGCCCCGTTTAAGAATTATGCCTGGATGCTACGCCATGATGCAGAAACCCCGCGTGATCGCTACAGCGAAGAGGAAGACACCAAAATCCGAGCCGCCCTGCTGAAACTGCAACTGACTCCTGCCGAAAAGTTCTTTGTTCGCAAGAGCCTACGCGACATGGTTTATACGACCGCTTTTGGCGGCGTGCATGAAAGCATCGACCAGATTTACCTCAGCCGTCACTTCAATCCTGAAAATCCACAGGCTGTTGGTGAGATGGAATATTTTAGTGTGTTCAATGACCATTTGACGGATGGCAGCCACCCAGAAGCGCCTTATAATAAGCTGGCCTCTGACCATGGTCAGATCATGGCGCATATGCGGATCGGCAAAGCAGACTAAGAACAGACGATGACTTCAGGCAAAGGCGAGATCGCCCTCAACGTCCAACATTCCGGGCCAAAAATCGGCGCTCCGATTGTCTTGTTGCACACTTTTGGTGGTGACCTGCACCTATGGGACGCGGTTCTGCCGCTCCTACCCGAAACACTGCATGTGATCCGCATGGACTTGCGCGGGCATGGGGCTTCTGACTGCCCTGCTCCACCCTACTCTATGGGTGCCATGATCAAAGATGTTGAGATGGTCCTAGAGCGGGAGAAAATCCGCGATGCTGTCGTCGTTGGCGTGGGGCTTGGTGGCATGATTGCTCAGGGGCTTGCGGTGAAACGGCTGGATCAGGTGCGAGGGCTTGTCCTGTGTAATACCGCTGCCAAGATCGGCCATCCGCCCCATTGGCAGGCCATGATTGATGAGATCACCGAGGGTGATCAGGCAAAGCTTGCTTTGCGGATGATGCAAATCTGGTTTCACCGTGCAGCCCTGACGAATGGTCAGCACGAAGACATTCTGGAATCCTTTATCAACACTGCATCAGATGGCTTGGCAGGCAGCTTTGCAGCGCTGATGGGCACAGATTTCTACACACCAACCAGTGGCCTGCGTCTGCCTTGCCTTGGCATCGGTGGCGCAGAGGATCGCTTTGTCCCGCAAGATATGACCCGTGAGACCGTGGGGCTGATCCCCGGATCAGATTTCGCCCTCCTGCGCAAATCCGGTCACCTGCCGCCAATTGACCAACCCGAAGCTTTTGCGGAGGCCGTGACAGGTTTTCTCAAGCGCATCGGCCACGCTTAAACGCAGATAACGAGAGACCTATGGCCGCTTCCATCTTTGACAGCCCTATGTTTGTGACCTCTTTCCCTACAGGAGAAGCTGCACGCCTCTTCAGTGACAGCGCCGCGGTGCGTGCGGTTCTCTTGGTCGAAGGATCATTGGCAAAAGTTCAGGGAGAATTGGAGATTGTCCCTGAAGATTCAGCCTTCTTCATCCATCGCAGTGGCATGGAAGTGCAGATCGACCCAGCTGGTCTGGCGGCAGACATGCTCACGGGGGGCTTTGCTGAGGCTGTCGCCAAAGCCTTTGCCAAAGCGATGGAGGCACCAGAGCACTCCAAATTCATCCTGCACGATGTGAACCCCGATGAGATTGAAGCCGTCGCATTGGCTCTCCGCATACGTCAGTTCCTGAGCTATTGCGATAAGCGTATAGCAGAGATTGAGAACGGCCAAATCGACAAGGCGGCCATGACCGCTGCTTTGAGCGAAGCACGTTCTTCTGCCATTGGCCTTCACATGAGCGCCGGTTTGAACGTCGCGAAACCACTGGCGGATGCTCTGCGCCTACCTCTGTGTGAGCAACCGATGCAGCCCGAAGCAGTTTCTGCCGCTGCTGCTTTGATCTGCAATAGGTTGTCTGAGGCCTACCCAGATTGCACCAGTCTAGGGCAACTGCATCTATTGAGTAGCGGTCTTAATGAGACAATCACGAAAGACCCGGCGCATATGCTTTCGATTTGCCTGCCTCAAGCCTGTCTTTGCGCGGCCTCAGCATTGGAAATCGTTTCTCGCTAGATCAGGTGTAGTTAGAAGAACCAAGCTCGCGCTCAATCCTGTACCGTGGTATCACTCTCAAAAGACCAAGGACCAAGGCCCCGATGCAGAAAGTGCAGATCCCAGCCGAAGATATGGCGCGCAACGCAGAAGCCGCTGCGAGCTATTTGAAAACCCTCGCACATGGTGGGCGTTTGATGATCCTTTGCCATCTGAGCGGTGGTGAAAAATCAGTGGGTGAGCTGGAAGGTCTGTTGGACTTGCGGCAGGCCGCCGTGAGCCAGATGCTGGCACGCCTGCGGGATGAGGGCTTCGTCTCGACCCGGCGCGACGGTAAGGCCATCTACTATTCTCTGAAAGACGCGCGCACTGCAGAGGTCATCGGCATGATGTACCGCCTCTTCTGCGCGCCTGCGGACACGCAATAACACATGCCCACGCTGCCGAAGCGATTTGACGCTTGGTTTGCCAGCAAAGGCTGGCACATTCATCCGCATCAGCAGGAGATGCTCGATCGCGCGGATGACCCTTCGCTAATGCTGATTGCCCCGACAGGGGGCGGTAAAACATTGGCCGGCTTTCTCCCAACACTCGTTGATCTCTCTGAAGTGTCTCATGAGGGTATGCACACGCTTTATGTCTCGCCCCTGAAGGCTTTAGCGGCAGACATCAAACGCAACCTGCGCACGCCCGTGGATGAGTTGAGGCTCGATATTCGGATCGAGGACCGCACCGGGGATACATCGAACTTTCAAAAGAAACGCCAGCGCGCTGACCCGCCGCATATCCTGCTGACCACACCAGAAAGTCTTGCCCTACTGACAAGCTATGAAGATGCCGAGCGCACCTTCAAGGGCCTGAAACGCGTGGTGGTCGATGAAATCCATGCACTGGCGGAAAGCAAGCGCGGCGACCAACTGATGCTGGCCTTGGCACGCCTTCAAGCGATCTGCCCTGATCTGCGCCGTGTCGGGCTTTCAGCCACCGTCGATAACCCCGATGAAATCGCCGGGCTATTGGCGCGGCATCCTGACCCTTGCGACATCCTCCACGCAGACCCCGGCCCTGATCCTGACATCGCGATGCTGATCACCGAGGAAGCCCCTCCTTGGGCGGGTGGTGGCGCGGCCTATGCGATCCCAGCGGTGCTGGAGCAGATCAAACAGCATAAGACCACACTTATCTTTCACAACACCCGCGCGCAGGCTGAAATCTTCTTTCACAAGCTCTGGCTTGCCAATGAGGACGGGCTGCCGATTGGCATTCATCATGGCAGTCTGGATCGCGAACAGCGCCAAAAGGTCGAAGCTGCCATGGTGCGCGGTGATCTGCGGGCGATTGTCTGCACAGGGAGCCTTGATCTGGGCATCGACTGGGGGGACGTGGACCTGGTGATCCAGATCGGCGCACCCAAGAATGTGAAACGGCTTGTCCAGCGCATTGGCCGCGCCAATCACCGTTACAATGCGCCCTCCAAGGCGCTATTGGTGCCTGCCAACCGGTTTGAAGTCGTGGAGTGTACCGCCGCTTTGCAAGCGGTCTTAGAGCGCGATCTGGACGGTGAAACGCGTGGCGCTGGTCCCTTGGATGTCCTCTGTCAGCATATCTTGTTGCGCGCGGCCTCCGGGCCCTTCCAAGCAGATGAGCTTTTTGCAGAGATGTCCTCGGTTGGTGCCTTCGCTGACATGACACGCGAGGCTTTTGACGCCTGTCTCGATTTCTGCGCCACCGGCGGATACGCCCTTCGCGCCTATGATCAATGGCAACGCCTGCAACAGCGCCCCGATAGAGCGTGGCAACTCCGTGATCCGCGCACCGCCGCGAAAATCCGTATGAATGCAGGCACCATTCAGGACAGCGACCTTTTGAAGGTGCGGATGAAGCGCAGCCGTGGTGGCAAACCACTTGGTGAGGTCGAGGAATATTTCGCAGCCTCATTGCTGCCCGGAGACACCTTTCTGATTGGTGGGCAAATCGTGAAATACGAAGGCCTGCGCGAAATGACTGTAGAAGTCAGCAAAGATGCGCGCAAAAAGCCCAAGGTCGCGGTCTTTGGCGGCACAAAGTTCTCAACTTCCACCCAGCTGTCCCAACGTATCCTCCGCCTGTTTCAGCAAGAGACATGGCCTGATTTGCCAAGGCACACAGCTGAATGGCTGACCTTGCAGCGAGAGATATCTGAGCTCCCGCAACCCGGCCGGTTGCTGATCGAAAGCTTCCCCCACAATGGGCGCAATCATCTCTGCGTTTATGGATTTGCCGGGCGCAATGCGCAGCAAACGCTTGGGCTACTGCTGACCAAACGCATGGAAGAGCTGGGGCTCGCACCGATGGGTTTTGTCTCGACCGATTATGCAACGTTGATCTGGGGCATCGATGCGGTCACTGATCCTGCACCACTTTTGGATAGAGATGCGCTGCATGACGGGCTCGATGGGTGGCTTGCCGGCAACGCTTTGATGAAGCGCACCTTTCGGGGCGTTGCGACCATTGCGGGGCTAATCGAGCGCAATACGCAAGGGCAGCGCAAGTCTGGGCGGCAGGCGACATTTTCCAGCGACATCCTCTATGATACGCTGCAGAAATACGACCCAGATCATTTGCTGATGCGCATCACGCGTGACGAAGCCATGCGCGGCATGGTCGATTTCTCGCGCATTGATGAAATGCTGGATCGGGTCGCAGACCGGATTGATCACATTACTCTGGAGCATGTCACGCCGCTGGCAGCGCCGCTTTTATTGGAGGTCGGCAAAGTCACTGTGGCAGGCAGTGCCGAAGAGCGGCTTCTGGCGGAAGAGGAAGCCGCTTTAATGGAGACAGCCGGGCTTGCCTAATCGCTTGTCATGACCTCGGAATCAGGTCACCAATGAGCGCATGAAAACCGTGGATTTCTCTTTGGCTGGTGTGCAGCTCACAGCGCTTGGATCGGGCGCGCTGTGGTGGCAGGATAAAAGCCTGCTTTGCATTTCAGACCTACATCTGGGGAAATCAGAACGCATCCTGCGCCGGGGTGGCAGCGCCTTGCCGCCTTATGACACGCGCGACACGCTGATCCGACTTGAACAAGACCTGCGCTTCACCAATGCGGAAACGGTTGTCTGTCTGGGTGACAGTTTTGATGATCTGGAGGTGCTTGACGCCATGCCAGAGAGCGAAAGCAATTGGATCAACCGCCTGCAAGCGGGACGGCGCTGGGTTTGGATTGAAGGCAACCACGATCCGGGACCGGTTGAACTGCCCGGCAGTCACCTCGCAGAACTGCCACTACCACCGCTGACCTTCCGTCACATCGCAGAAACAGGCAAAAGCGGTGAAATCTCTGGGCATTACCATCCAAAGGTGCGCGTACAAACACGGCTGCGCGGCATTTCCCGGCCTGCTTTCTTATTTGATGCAGATCGCGTGATTATGCCTGCCTATGGCACCTACACGGGCGGATTGCGCAGTACGGAAGCAGTTCTGAGTGAGCTGATGCGTCCAGAGGCAAAAGCCATTGTTACTGGACAGACACCTCGGATTGTTCCCCTGCCCCGTCAAGCGAAACGCTAATGGCCAATTGTTCGACATCGGCGCGGTAATTCCGGCTGACCGGCACGCGATCTCCATTTTTGAGCAGCAAATAGACTTTGCCCTGCTCTTTGAGCACGCCCTGCATGGCACTTTGCGCGACCCAGTGCGAGCGATGGACCAAAGTCCCTTCCACACCGTCCATTTCTGAAATCGCATCGCGCAGCCGCATACGGATTGGGTGCTCTCCCGCAGCGGTCAATACATGCACAAAGTGATCGTTCGCAGACAGGCGCAGGACCTCAGTGTCTTTGAGTTCTGGCAGCCGCTCCATCAGTCGTGGCTTCAAGCTTACCTGCGTTATCGAACTATGCGGGGGCAACTCAATCGCAGTCGCTACGCTTGATTTGGATGTCTCAAGTACCGCATTCATAAAAATCGACCGCGCAAGCAACACCGCAAAAAAGACAAAGCCCACCCAGCCCATGAGCTGCAGATACGGGGCGGAACTTGCACGTTCAGGACTAAAGAGACGCGATAACCAGAACACATCTGTGGTGATGAACAGCGTCCCAAGTGTACCGGCCATCATCCGGCTCTTGGTGTTTTCCCCATCGTCAAAGACCATACGTGTCAGAGCATGCGCAAGATACCCCAGCAGAATGGAGCTCGTTGTTACAAGCGGCCAATAGGCACACCGCGACGCAAAACTCATACTTTCAAATGTTCCAAAGGGCCCCGCCAAAATCGAGCCAATGGAGGCAATCGCCCAAATTGAAATAGTCAGTTTTGAGAACAGCGATTTATAAGTGTCTTTGAATGTATCAATCATTGAACTCTGCACGGCCCCGGATGCATGTAATATTATCACGTCAAATTAACGCTTTGTCTATCAGAGCGCGAAAATGGGTCAAATGAATTGGGAATTTCCGACAGGAATTCCCCAAAACGTGAAAAGCGCCGGTGATCTCTCACCGACGCTTCAAAATGCAAGCAGCGATCTCTTTTAGGCGGTCAGGCCTTCTGGCTCTGCCAGACCGTTTGCGCGGCAGCAGGCCGTCACGGTGTTTGCCAAGAGGCAAGCGATGGTCATTGGGCCAACACCACCTGGAACAGGTGTGATGGCGCCAGCGCGTTCGGCGCAGGATGCGAAGTCCACGTCGCCAACCAGTTTGTTTTTACCGTCGCGTTCGATGCGGTTGATGCCCACATCAATTACAGTCGCGCCTTCTTTGATCCAGTCGCCTGGAACCATTTCAGGGCGGCCAACAGCAGCAACTACGATGTCTGCGCGGCGGACAACTTCTGGCAGGTCTTTGGTGCGGGAATGCGCGATCGTCACGGTGCAGCTGTCGCCCAGCAGCAGTTGCGCCATCGGCTTACCAACGATGTTGGAGCGACCGATGACAACCGCGTCCATGCCGGACAGGGAGCCGTGGTAATCACGCAGCATCATCAGGCAGCCCAGTGGTGTACATGGCACCATGGATTTCTGACCAGTGCCCAAAAGACCCACGTTTGAGATGTGGAATCCATCGACGTCTTTCTCAGGCGCAATGGAGTTGATGATCAGGTCTTCGTTCAGGTGACCCGGCAGCGGTAGCTGAACCAGAATACCGTGCACATTTGGATCGTTGTTCAGCTTCTCAACAACCGCCAGCAGATCCTCTTCAGAGGTGTCCGCGTCCATCTTGTGCTCATAGCTGTTCATGCCTGCTTCGACGGTCTGTTTGCCCTTGGAGCGCACATAGACTTGGGAAGCTGGGTCTTCGCCGACCAGCACAACCGCCAGACCCGGGGTGATGCCATGCTCTTCTTTCAAGCGGGCGACATGGCCTGCGACTTTCTCGCGAACGGTCGCCGCAAAGGCTTTGCCGTCGATAATATTTGCTGTCATCACTCTCTCCTTGCGGACGATGCCAATTATTTGCGGCCCAGACCGGTTTCTTCCCGATCAATGGACCAATCAATCACCTGACGCCAAAGCTTTTCGATCAAGTCAGGGTCCAAGCCCTGTACTTCAGCTTCGCGTCGCGCATTCACAACAACCTCTTCCACGCGTTCGGGAATGCGGGCTGGCCAGCCGTTCCCTTGCTTCAGTTCGGTTGCTCGATCGATGAACGCCGCCCGCTCCTTGAAGAGCTGAACCAGTTTCTTGTCCAATGCGTCGATGCCCGAACGGACCTCTTCCATTGATGAACAATCATGTGGTTTTTTGGGTGTGGTCATCTGAGTCTCCTGCGGCCCGAAAGCTCTCGGACCGCAGTAGCTTTTCTAGGGGCTTAGAACAAGCCTTCGATCTGACCTTCTTCGTTCAGGCGGATCGATTCTGACGCTGGTTTGCGTGGCAGACCTGGCATGGTCATGATCTCACCGCAAACAACCACAATGAAGCCTGCACCCGCAGAGAGGCGAACTTCACGCACTGGAACGGAGTGACCAGTTGGCGCGCCGCGCAGGTTTGGATCAGTGGAGAAGGAATACTGGGTTTTCGCCATGCAAACCGGCAGGTTGCCGTAGCCCGCTTCTTCCCATTCTTTCAACTGATTGCGGATCTTCTTGTCAGCCAGAACTTCGTCTGCGCGGTAGATACGCTTCGCGATGGTTTCGACTTTCTCAAAGAGCGGCATATCGTCTGGGTAGATCGGTGCAAAGTTTGCAGCATCTGCGTCAACGATTTCCACAACTTTTTCCGCCAGAGGTGCAGAGCCTTCAGAACCCAGCTCCCAGTGACGGGACAGAACCGCTTCGACACCGTGGGTTGCACAGTAGTCTTTAACAGCTTGTACTTCTGCATCTGTGTCAGTCACGAAGTGGTTGATCGCAACCACAACAGGCACGCCGAAGGACTTCACGTTTTCGATGTGACGGCCAAGGTTTGCACAACCGTTGTTCACGGCGTCAACGTTTTCCGCGCCCAGATCCGCTTTGGCAACGCCACCGTTCATTTTCATTGCGCGCACTGTCGCAACCAGAACAACCGCAGAAGGCGCGATGCCTGCTTTGCGGCATTTGATGTTCATGAACTTCTCGGCACCAAGGTCTGCACCAAAGCCCGCTTCGGTCACAACGTAGTCCGCGACTTTCAGCGCAGTCTTTGTTGCGATGACAGAGTTACAGCCGTGCGCGATGTTCGCGAATGGGCCGCCATGTACGAAGGCTGGATTGTTTTCCAGAGTTTGCACCAGGTTTGGCTGCATCGCGTCTTTCAGCAGAACAGTCATAGCGCCTTCTGCTTTGATGTCGCGGCAGTAAACTGGTGTCTTGTCGCGACGGTAAGCAACAATGATGTCGCCCAGGCGTTTCTCAAGGTCTTGCAGATCGTTTGCCAGACACAGGATCGCCATAACCTCAGAGGCCACAGTGATGTCGAAACCAGTTTCACGTGGGAAACCGTTGGAAACGCCGCCCAGAGACGCAGTGATCTGACGCAGCGCGCGGTCGTTCATGTCAACAACGCGACGCCATGCGACGCGGCGGATGTCGATTTCCTGCTCGTTGCCCCAATAGATGTGGTTGTCGATCATCGCGGACAGCAGAGAGTGCGCGGATGTGATCGCGTGGAAGTCACCTGTGAAGTGCAGGTTCATTTCTTCCATAGGCACAACCTGTGCCATGCCGCCACCTGCAGCACCACCCTTCATGCCGAAGTTCGGGCCGAGGGAGGCTTCGCGAATACAGATCATCGCGTTTTTGCCGATGCGGTTCAGGCCGTCACCCAGACCAACCGTGGTTGTGGTTTTACCTTCACCAGCTGGTGTTGGGTTGATCGCTGTGACCAGAATCAGCTTGCCATCTTCTTTGTCTTTGACAGAGTTGATGAATTCCTGGCTTACCTTCGCCTTGTCGTGGCCATAAGGCAGCAGGTCATCGTTAGACATGCCGATTTTAGCGCCGATCTCTTGGATTGGCAGCTTGTTCGCTTCGCGAGCAATTTCAATATCTGATTTGTAGGCCATAACCGCATAACTCCTTCGGTGCGCCGCAACTTACGCATGGATTAGCCTGACACGATAGACAAGCAGGTTGAGAATACGACATTTCGCGATTAACTTGCGTCGTAAATCATATCCTATGTCGCGCATTGGAAACTTTGCTCATTGCTCCGCTAGGCATGCGCGAAATCTGTGGGTTCTTTCTAGAAACCTAGCAGAACAGAACAATCGACTGGCCCGAAGTCGTTCTGTCCTGTCGCTTTCTTAACATTATTTTGCGAACAGGTCCTGGCTGTTTTACCGAAGCCAGATGTGTCCGTGAAACCGCCTTCTTTAGCGCTCAACAGCGCGCGGAGGATAGCACTCTAAATAGTTCTAAGGGGTCGTCGATGGGGGTCAATCTGACTGCGCACAAACACGACCAATGCTGCGACCAAAGAAAAGGCAAAGCCGAACTCCATAATCTCTTCCATGTAACTGGCGACTGTCAAAGCAGCCGGAGCTAGCGTCAGGCCAATTGCAGACAGGTTGGCCTCGACCCCATCCAGAACAAGTGAGAGCGAAACAAAAACACCGCTCGCCGCCAAAATCAGCGCCCATGTGTCACCCTGGAAAAGCGCAGACAAGAACGGGCGTGCGCCATTCACCAACAAGCTAATGAGAGTGATAGCAATAACGCCCATAGCGCTCGCCGAAACAAGCTTTTGCCAAATCGGAACGGGTGCGCTGAATATTTCTGTTCTCAACAAACCCGGGTCGAACCACCAGTTTTGGAAATCCATCTCTCTGAGAGCCAAAAACGCAAAGACGTAAGGGATCGCCCAAAGCCTCACCAAGCCGCTCTTGTGAAACGAGCATCCGATCAAAGCGGCAAATGACAAGCAGACAAATGAGGAGAGTTCTAAAGCACCAAGCTCGGATTTAATCGCGACCTGCCAACCGCCGGACATCACATTGCCCACGATCAGCAAAATACAGATCGAAAGAAGCGCGCGTAAACTGCCACGCTGGAAAGCAACAGTGGCGATACTGGATTGTGCGGAAGTAACCATATTTTCCAAAGGCAACCGTCGGATAGGACGACCCCAGCTCCTAAGCTTTGACAACGTAGTGGGATATAGGAACGAAAAACCCCGGCCAAATAGGCCGGGGTATACGTTTTCGCTCTTTGCTACGTGCGTTTATGCAGACGGCTCAGGCTCCATGCCACCATCACCAGACTTGTCACGTGGCTTGGTTTTAGGGATCGCTGTCAAAGATGGTTTCTCATCTTTTTCCGGTGTTCCGCCTTCATCATCGTCAGCCTGTGGAGGCTCACCGTTCATGACCCGCTTGATCTCTTCGCCCGTCAGGGTTTCATATTCCAGAAGGCCCTGCGCCAGACGTTCCCACTCATCATTATACTTGGTGAGCAGCTCATGCGCACGGTCATAACCGGTTTGGATGAAGCGCTTCACTTCTTCCTCGATCAGAACCTTGGTGTCTGCAGAGACAGAGAAACCACCAGTGTTGCCTTGATAGCCTTCATGGGCTTCCGCGTAGTCGATGTTACCGACTTTGTCAGACATGCCCCAGCGCATCACCATGGCACGGGCCAGTTGGCTCGCCTGCTGGATGTCACCGGCTGGGCCGTTAGACACATGGTCTTCACCGTATTTGATGATTTCAGCGGCTTTACCCGCCATGGTCATCGCAAGCTTTTGCTCACATTCATCACGGTGCCAGTTCAGGCGGTCCATTTCAGGCAAGGAGACAACCATACCCAGCGCGCCGCCGCGTGGAATAATGGTGGCTTTATATACCGGATCGCATTCAGGCAGCTTTAGACCGACTACTGCGTGGCCCGCTTCGTGATAGGCAGTCTTCTCTTTCTGATCCTGCGTCAGAACCATAGAGCGACGTTCCGCCCCCATCATGACCTTGTCCTTGGCGGATTCAAAATCCTCCATGGTCACAAAGCGACGGCCCACACGTGCAGCCATCAACGCGGCTTCGTTTACGAGGTTCGCAAGATCAGCACCGGAAAAGCCAGGTGTACCGCGCGCGATGATGCGCAGGTCTACGTCTGGGCCCAGGGGGGTCTTGCGTGCGTGCACTGCGAGAATCTTCTCACGACCTTTGATGTCTGGGTTGCCCACAGTCACGTTACGATCAAAGCGGCCCGGGCGCAGCAGCGCTGGGTCCAACACGTCTTTACGGTTGGTTGCAGCAAGGATGATCACGCCTTCGTTTGCTTCAAAGCCGTCCATTTCGACCAGCAATTGGTTCAATGTCTGCTCGCGTTCGTCGTTACCACCGCCGTAGCCTGCGCCACGGTGACGGCCCACGGCGTCGATCTCGTCGATAAAGACAATACAAGGCGCGTTCTTCTTCGCCTGTTCAAACATGTCGCGGACACGGGATGCACCCACACCGACGAACATTTCAACAAAGTCGGAACCAGAGATTGTGAAGAATGGCACACCCGCCTCGCCCGCAATCGCGCGCGCCAGAAGGGTTTTACCAGTACCCGGAGGGCCAACAAGCAGCGCACCTTTCGGGATTTTGCCGCCCAGACGCGAGAATTTCTGCGGGTTGCGCAGGAATTCCACGATTTCTTCCAGCTCTTCTTTGGCTTCGTCGATGCCTGCTACGTCGTCAAAAGTCACACGGCCATGCTTTTCAGTCAGCATTTTGGCTTTGGATTTGCCAAAGCCCATCGCGCCGCCTTTGCCGCCGCCCTGCATGCGGTTCATGAAGTATATCCACACGCCAATCAGCAGCAGGAATGGCAGAAGGCTCAGGATAAAGGCCTGAAGCCCAGATTGCTCTTGGGATTTCGCGGCAACATTCACGTCGTTTGCGAGCAGCAAATCAGTGACGCGCGCGTCGTCTGGAGCGATGGTTACGTAGTCATTGCCATCTGATCCACGGTAAATGACCTGTTCACCATCCAAGGTGACGCTGCTCACAGCACCGTCTTCCACGGCGTCCACAAATTCAGAATAAGCGATATCGCGGCTCTGCAGGCTGCCGCTATTGCCACTGAACAGGTTGAACAGGGCCAGAATCAGCAGGATGAGCACAATCCAAAATGCAATATTGCGTGCGTTGCCCAAGGCAATTCTCCTCAAAGTCGATTGCAGCCGGTCCTGGCACAGCTGCCTTACCTGATAAATAGACATCAAACCGTCATGTTCAATGCGATAATGGCCCTAGTTCAAAGGCAATCCAGAAATTCTGGCGATTTCAGATGCGCCTGCCAACCCTCTGCCGCCCGCGCAAGCGGTGCCGCAATCAATTCCTCTCCCAGCCACACGCTGGGTGAAGCCATCAGGGATTTCCGCGGCAACGCCGATTCTCGCCAAAGTTCCAACTGTGTCAGACCGGGTTCTCCTAGCGCTTTAACTTGCATGCCCATCTGCCATGGCCCTTCAAGCATCCAGCGATCCCAACCGGGCGAATGCTCCGTGAGTTCCCGCACCGCATTGTATTCCCGCGCCAGACGTACCCGTGTTTTGCTGACCGATATAATACAGCCACCGAGGGCAAAGTTGCGCCCCTCGGTGATGGCCTGATCAAGCTCATCGACAGGCGCGCGCCGTGGGGCGTAGTCATTTTGGCCAATCCAGCTGATCGAAGCGACCAGCAGACGGCGACGTAGTTCTTTGGGCGCTTCAAGGAACGTGTTTCGTTCAAGCAGCAAATCACCGTCGACCTGTTGAATGCATTCCCCTGCGAGATTTCTGACGTCTGCCTCCAGCACCTCGCGCGCATCGCGCATATTTTGGGAGACACGCGCTAGGCTTTCAGCGGAAATGCCGATGCCTTCGAAAATCTCCATCGCGCGCCGTGCACGGACGCGTTGGAACATCTCGTTTTCATTGGAGGGATCTTCGCGCCACTCCCGACGATGACGTTTCAGGAACTGACGCAAGTCTTCGCGAGAGACCTCAAGCATGGGGCGCAAAAACCGCATGCCTTGTCGCTCAAAAGCAGCATCCATTCGCGCCAAACCATCAACCCCCGCCTCTCTGCCAAGGCGGATCAAGAAGGTTTCAGCCACATCATCTAAAGTGTGCCCGATCATAACGGCATGAAGCTTTCGGCGCTTGGCCCATTCGGCGATCAGGCTATAGCGTGCCTGGCGCGCTCGGTCCTGCAGATTGCCTTCGCCTTTCCAGCCCGTCCACCGCGCTGTCGCGTGGCGCACATCTTGGCCGGCACAGGCACGTTGAACGAATTCGGCTTCCGAGGCCGATTCAGCGCGAAGTCCATGGTCCACGGTGATGGCTTCCACCGTGTAACGCTCTCCAAGAGCGACAGACAAATAGAGCAACGCCATGGAATCGCCACCACCGGATACGGCGATACCGATCCGTGTCGCTCCGGCCTTGGCAATTTCGGATTTCAGGATCTCTAGTAGGTCGTTGTCAGTACGACCTAGCTGCATCCCAAGCTCTGCATCTGGTTTTGCGCCTCAAATGCAAACTCATGCCCCGGGTGGCGCACATCTACTTCATTCAGAGTAACGCAGGCCTCGTCAATTTGGCCAAGCTTGCCAAGAGCCGATCCCAACCGGAACAGTGCTTCAGGCGCAACACGGCTTTGCGGATAGCCGGAATAGCTTTCCAAATAGGCACGTGCCGCATCAGGCATGACGCCCGCCCCCTCCAGAGCTTCCCCGCGACGCAGATGTGCTTCCGCTTCCAGTGGGCTGCCCGGATAGGTCTGGCTAAAGGCTGCGAACTGATCGGCTGCAGAGCGGAAATCCTGCCCTTCCAAGGCGGCAAAGGCGCGATTGAAATCGGCCTCTTCGCCCACTGCGAGTTCGGTGTTCTCAGAAGGTGTTGTGGCTGGGCCCGAAGTTAGCTCGCCAAAATCACCACCAAGCGTAGTGGTTTCACCCAACTGGCTAAGATCGCCACCTTCGAGCTCCACAAGGCGAAACTCCAGATCGCCGATGCGGTTTGTGCCATCGCGTACAATCTCATCAATGCGGAATTCAAGCTGTTCTGTCTTGCCCGTAAGGCGTTGAACCTCGGACTCAATGGCATCCAAGCGTTCCAAAACAGATCCACCGGAAACGCTGCCCTGCGGGGCACCTGTGGTGGAGAGCTCGCGTTTCAGGCGCTGAATCTCGACATAAAGCACAGAGAGCTGCTGACGCACATCCGCCAGTGTCTCATCAGACTGCGCCGCCACAGTCAGTGGAGACACACTGCCCATCAAGGCAACAACAACAGCCAGAACTCGCATCTTTTGGTCTCCCTTAGCTCAGCAGACCTGCTGAGATCACAGTTACCGCTCGGCGGTTTTGTGAATAGCATGCCTCAGCTGAACAAATCTCAATCGGGCGTTCCTTGCCGAATGTCACGGTTTTCAGGCGATTGTTGGCAATGCCCTGGCTGACGAGGAATTCCTTCACAGCATTTGCGCGACGTGCGCCAAGGGCGAGGTTATATTCCCTTGTGCCCTGCTCGTCAGCGTGGCCTTCGATGATGGCCATGTAATCAGCGTTTGTGATTAGCCAATCCGCTTGCGCGGTCAAAACGGCGCGCCCCTGATCGGTCAGAGTGGATTGATCCACTTCAAAGAGCACGCGATCGCCGATCGTTTGCTGGAAGTAAGCTGGGCTTGTCGGGTCACTTGCGCTGCCCGGCTCGAATGCTCCGGTATTCGCACCTGCGCCGCCGCCAAACAGTCCACCACCCACGCCATTTGGGTTGGTACATGCGCTGACTGCCACGAATGCAAGAAGGAGGGCGGATTTACCTAGTTTACTCTTCATTGTTATGCTCCCGACGTTTGCGCCTCTAAGATGTTATTTGTGTTTGGTATTACCACAGGTCGTTAAGAAATAATATTCACTGTTGCCCGCTTACTGCTGCAAAGGGGACCAACTTGGGTCGGAGCCGCCGCCCTGTGTGCGCACAGGCTTCAGATTGCGGCCAGAGACATCCACGGAATAAAGCGATGCCGCCCCGTTTGCACCCTGTGTTTCGCGTGTGAACATGATGACACGGCCGTTTGGTGACCATGTTGGCCCCTCATCCAAGAAGCTTGCGGTCAGCAGGCGTTCCTCTGAGCCGTCGGTGCGCATAACGCCGATATGGAACCGGCCTTTGTTTTGTTTGGTGAAGGCAATCAAATCACCCCGCGGGCTCCAGACCGGCGTGCCGTACCGCCCTTGCCCAAAGCTGATGCGCTGCGCTTCGCCACCATTTGCGTTCATGACATAAAGCTGCTGGGTGCCAGAGCGGTCGCTCTCAAAGACAATCTTAGACCCTTCCGGGCTAAAGCTCGGCGCGGTTTCAATCGAAGGCGCTGAGGTCAGCCGCGTGCGTTTGCCGCTGGCGATGTTCATGCGATAGATATCGGTGTTGCCGCCATCGGTTACAGAGAAGACCACATCCAACCCGTCAGGTGAGAAGCGCGGCGCGAAGGTCATGTCGCCGGTCTGCGCTTCAAGCACGCGACGCGTGACAGAGCCGATATCCAGCACGAAAACACGTGGGAAACCTGTTTCATAAGATGTGTAAAGCACACGGTCGCCAGATGGGGAGAAGCGCGGCGCCAGAACGATATTATTGCTATCGGTCAGGAACTTCAGGTTCGCGCCGTCATAGTCCATAATCGCCAGGCGTTTTTTGCGGTCGTTCTTTGGTCCTGTCTCAGACACGTACACAACTCGGCTATCAAAATAACCGCTTTCACCAGTGATCCGCGAATAAACCGCGTCGGCAACCTTATGCGCCATACGACGCCAGCCATCTTGTGTGCCGCGGAAACGCAGCCCATTGCCGAGTTCTTGGCCTGCAAAGACGTCATAGACACGGAACTTTACAGCGATATTGCCAGACCCATCTACGCTGACGGCACCAGAGATCAGAGCCTGCGCATTGATGGCTTTCCAATCCGCGAACTGAACTGGAGAGGCAAAGTTTGTGATTGTGCTGATGAAAGCTTCTTCAGGGATCTCACGGAAGAGGCCCGTGCCAGAAAGGTCGGCAGCCACCACCCGCGCAATATCCTGCGCAATCTGATTGGCGCCTGCGTTTTCAGCGACAAAATCGGGTACCGCATAGGGCAATGGCTCGATCACACCATCGGTGATTTCAATCCGAAGGGGTCCGTTTTGTGCGGCCGCACTGGTCGGAGCCAAATGTACGCTGGTAAGGACCAGCGCCAGAGCCAAGAGTAGTTTTGTCATCTGCGCCTCATTTTCTCCGGATTAAACGTGATTTCCACATCACGCCAATGATCATATTTCTCGATCGGCAAATTATAGCCACCGCGCTGACAGCGTAAAATCGCACGTCGCGCAGATTCAAAGGCCGCAATGGCCGCATTTTCGTCGCCACCAGAGGCACTTAGCCGCCTCAGAGACCCACCAACGACCTTACCTTCGCGATCCAGTGACATTGCTACAGTCACCGTAACATTCGCGGCCTGGCTGCCAACGTCGACGACCCAGCACTCCTGCACCGAAATGCGTAGCGCATCTTTCTCCCCCTGCGTAAGTGGTGGACCGGATGGCGTTGCCGGCGTCTCGGCCAGAGCCTGCGCCAGGGCATCATTTACGCCGCTTTCGCGATCTGCTGTGTTGGTTTCTGGTTCTGAGCTTGGTTCGGGACGCTGCGAGGGTGTCGGACGACTGGGTCGCGCCTTAGGACGAATGGAGGATGTCACCGCACCAGATTTCGGTTCCGTCGGAATTTCAGGAGCCGCCTCTTCACGCGCGGTCTCTTCCTGCGCTTCTATCGTCTCGGTCTGACTTTCCGCTGGGGCCGTTGGCGCTTGATCAACGTCAGAAATCTGCACATCTGGTTCCGGTGTCGCAACCGCCTCTGGTGCAACACGTGTTACTGGGCGGGCAACGGGGCGCGGAGATTGTTCTGGCGCGATTTCAGGCTCTGCAGGCGGTGTGATTTCAGGCACCGTGTCCGTCAAATCCACCGGCGGCGAAGTTGGTTGCTCGACTTCAGGCGCGCTTTCTGGCTCAGGCGCCTCTGTCGGTTCTGGAGGGCGCGGAGGCGTTACAGGGTCGGGCTCCGCAATCACCGCAGGCGGGGCTTCGGAGAGCTCCGGTGCCACAGGAGTTTCGACTTCGTCCGCAGTTTGTGGTGGTAATTCGGAGTTCAGAAGTCGCTCAAATTGCTCCGTCGAAATGATATCGACGCCGGTCACAACCGGAGGCTCCGGTTCAGAGCTGAACACGCCTCCGAACAAGGCATATCCAATCAACAACGCATGCGCGCCACCGGATACGTAATGACCGATATTTAAGCGACTATCCAAGCGACCGGGCCTCAGCCATCCTGACCATCTAAGGTCGGCCCACCAATGTCTGTCACAAGACCAATGTCAGCAAATCCACCTGCATTCAGCGCACCCATGATCTGCACGACATTCTCATAAGGAATACCGCCATCAGCCCGTAGATAAACGCGGTCAGACGCCCGCTCCACCGCAATGGCACGCAGCTTGGGCACAAGCTCTTCCAAAGTGGTTGGCGTGGTCTGGATCATCACAATGCCATCTGCGGTGATAGTCACGGTCAGAGGTTCTTCCTGTTCACCCGGCAAAGGATTGGCGGCAGTCTTTGGCAGCTCAACCGGCACACCGACCGTGAGCAAAGGCGCGGCCACCATGAAGATGATCAAAAGAACCAGCATCACATCCACAAAGGGCGTGACGTTGATCTCTGCCATCGGCTGGCTGCGCGTGCGTCGGCTACGACGTCCCCCGCCCTTCTTTTTGATGACACCCGCACCCATGGGTCAGCTGTCCAACTGACGGCTGAGAATGGTGGCGAATTCGTCTGCAAAGGCCTCATATCCCGCGAGAATGCGGTCACTGTCTGCACTGAGCTTATTGTAGAAAATCACGGCTGGGATCGCTGCAAGAAGGCCCAGACCGGTCGCCAGCAGCGCTTCAGCAATACCCGGCGCCACAACAGCGAGGTTGGTGTTCTGCTGCTCTGCAATTTCAATAAAGGCATTCATAATGCCCCAGACAGTCCCGAAGAGACCTACGAAGGGCGCAGTCGAACCGACAGTTGCCAGAACTGGCAGACCCTTTTGCAGCTCTTCAGCTTCTTTCGCGACAGCCACATCCATGGATCGATCAATCCGGCTGGTCGCGTTGGCAATCAACCCGCCGTCCTGTCGATGGCTGCGGCGCCATTCCATCATGCCTGCTGCAAAAATGCGCGCGGACCGCCCGTCAGGTTCAGGCCCGATCTCATCAAAGAGACCATCTAAAGGCTCCCCGGACCAAAAGGCCCGGTCAAACTGCGCGGCTTCCCGACGCGCAGTGCGATAGGAAATGATCTTCTGAATGATCACAGACCACGACCAGAAAGAGGCAATGACAAGCATCACCATCACGAGTTTCACGGTCAATGTGGCGCGTGCGAACAACCCCCACATCGAAAAATCGACTGCTGCTTCCATATGTCTGCTCGTTTTCTGACGGCCATTGGTGGCCCTTTTGCCAGAAAACTAACGCCAATCGGCGCAGTTTGCTACGGGGAAAGCCTTGCAAAGCGGCTCATTCACGAGAATTTGCCCGATTTAGTGCAACATTAAGCGAAGATTTGCCGGTAAACGCACCGGCTGACCCGCTTCGTTAATACAAACAAGCGTCACAACCGCCTGAAACAGCAGATCGCAGTTCCGCTTCACAATCTGCTCCATCACCAATCGCGCGCCCGTCACCGAGATGGTGCGGGTTTCGACAACCAGTTCTTCATCAAAATGCGCTGGCGCAAGGTAATCGGCCTCAACGCGACGTACGGCAAACACCAGACCTTCCTCTTCTTTGAGTTCGGCTTGATTGATGCCTTTGCCGCGGACCCAATCACTGCGCGCGCGTTCGATGTATTTCAGGTAGTTCGCATAAAACACAATCCCTGCCATATCGGTGTCTTCGTAATAGACGCGGATGGGGAAATTATGCTGCATCGGATCTGCCCTTTGTTGGTGACAAATCGCTACGAGGTCTTTGGTTAAAATTCAACCAAGATTGAGAAACTACCCCTGAAGCCGCGCAAAGATGCGGTAGGCGTGGCTCGCGTCATCCGCCGATGGCGGCATCATCCGGTCATAGGCCGCCGCAATAATGCCCGCCACATCAGGACGCAAAATCGTCGCCCCGTTTTCAGGCAAGACCGCCAGCGGAGAAGCATCGACAAATGCGCGGTCCCCCCACATCAGGATGACCTGCGCTGCTTGCCCCAATGCCAGTGTTTCCGCCGGCACCTTCGACAATGCCATATCCATACGCAAGAATACAAAGGCCGCCTGAATGGCCCCTTGGTCGTCAAACCGGAACGCTCGGTATTGATTTGCATCTGCCACATCGAGCTTTCCTACCAGCTCCTTCAATCCGGGAATAAGTCGATCGAGATCAGGCACCTCCAGCAATTCGCTCCAATCCCGAAAGAAAAAGAACATGAGGTTGCTGCCAAGTTCCGGATCGGTCTCGGCCATCGTGTGGCCTGCCAGAGTGACAACTGCCTCAATCGCGCCTTTTACGGTGCTCAGGGTTTCATCCTCAACACCAAAGACAATCGGCGCAATCGGCCGCCCCCAGCGCGCGAAGGCATAGCTTCCGTCTGAACGGGTGAAAAACTCTTGAATGGCTTCGGGAGTGGTAACGCTCATGGAACTTCGCAATCTGGCAAAAAAGATCGCGCTTTAATGCCGCCCGCCTGCAAAAACAGCAAGCCCCCGCTTTCACCTTTGCAAAAATACTCCCGCCGGAGGCATTCAGCGGATCACTCAAACAGATCGGTCTGCGACTTACCGCTCTCCGGCGCCACCAATCCCAAATGCTTCCATGCCTTGCGCGCCAGCATGCGTCCGCGTGGCGTGCGCTGGATCAGGCCTTGCTGCAACAGGAATGGTTCGATGACTTCCTCAATAGCATCCCGACTTTCACTTAAAGCCGCAGAAATAGTCTCAACGCCCACAGGGCCGCCGCCATAATTCTCGGCAATGAATGTCAGATAGCGCCGGTCGGCCCCATCCAGCCCCAGATTGTCGACACCCAACCGTGTCAGCGCACCATCTGCGAGCTTCTTGGTGATCACCCCGTCCCCTTCAACAAGCGCAAAGTCCACCACACGGCGCAACAGACGCCCCGCGATCCGCGGCGTGCCGCGAGACCGCCGCGCAATCTCCCTGGCTCCGCCCTCTTCCTGCTGGACACCCAACTTACGCGCATTTCGCGTCACGATCTCATTCAGCTCATCTTCCGTGTAAAACTGAAGACGCGTTGGAATACCGAAACGATCCCGCAATGGGGTGGTCAGCAAACCCAGACGTGTGGTCGCCCCTACCAAAGTAAAAGGCTGGAGTTCGATCCGAACGGTCCGCGCCGCTGGCCCCTCACCAATCACCAAGTCCAGCTCAAAATCTTCCATGGCCGGATAAAGCACTTCTTCGACAACCGGATTGAGGCGGTGGATTTCGTCGATGAACAACACGTCCCGCGCTTCCAAATTGGTCAGGATCGCCGCCAAGTCCCCTGCTTTGGCCAATACCGGCCCGGAAGTCATGCGGAAATTCACACCCAACTCGCGCGACATGATTTGCGCCAAGGTCGTTTTACCCAAACCTGGAGGACCGTGGAACAGCGTGTGATCCATGGCTTCGCCACGCTGTTTGGCAGATTCAATGAACACTTTCAGGTTGGCACGGGCTTCGGCCTGACCAATGAACTCACCAAGACCCTGCGGACGCAGAGCGCGGTCGGCGTCTTCAGGGCGTGGTTCGGGCCGCAAGGTCGGATCAGGAGCGTCCATCAATTACCCTTTCGGTGCCAATAGGCGCAAAGCCGCGCGGATCAGGCCAGAGGTATCCAATTCTGGCTCAGCCCCAGAGGCCTCAGCCACCGCAGCTGCCGCCTCGCCGGGACCATAGCCAAGATTTGAGAGGGCCGACAATGCCTCAGCCTGTGCCGCAGCCCCTGCTTTGGGCGCAGCAGACGCCTTGGGTGCGGGCGCCGGCTGAATCGCCGGTTCCTCAAGCACATCAGCTGATGCCGGCGCTTCGCCTTGCGCTTCCGCGAGCGACCCACCAAGCGCCATGACCGCTGGGGCTTTGTCTTTTAACTCGTGCACAACACGCTGAGCAGTCTTAGGGCCGATGCCCCTCGCCGCTTTGATGGCTGCGATGTCTCCTAAGGCAATTGCCCGGCCTACGCCTTCCGGTCCTAGAGTGCCTAAAATGGCCAAAGAGGCTTTTGCGCCGATGCCTTGCACGGAAATCAGCAGGCGGTGCCATTCCTTCTCAAGCAAAGTGGTAAAGCCAAAAAGCTGCAGAATATCTTCGCGCACCAGCATTTCGGTAAAGAGCGCGGCAACTTCACCATTACCCGGTAGCTCCATCAAAGTGCGTTCAGAGCAGTAAACAATATAGCCCACGCCGCGCACATCGATGAGCACGTGATCGGTGGTACGATATTCAATGCGGCCGGTGATTTTCCCAATCATGCGCTTGCTTTCTTTAGGGCGGCTTCCCAGCTGCCGCTGGCGCGCGCGTAATGGGCGTGACACATGGCGATTGCCAAAGCATCCGCTGCATCCGCCCCTGCGATCTGAACGCCAGGCAACTGCAACTTTACCATATGTTCAACCTGATGCTTCTCAGCATGCCCAACGCCGACAATGGTTTTCTTAACCTTGTTTGGAGCATATTCGCCAATCGTCAGCCCTGCCTGTGCCAGTACCAGCAAGGCAATGCCGCGCGCTTGGCCCAGTTTCAAGGTAGCTACACCGTCTTTGTTCACAAAGGTCTGTTCGATCGAGCCGTGATCCGGTTGATGTTGATGAATCACATCGGTGAGCTGTTCGTGCAAGGAATGTAGCCTCAGCGCCAAATCCTGCCCTTTGGAATGGCAAATCCCGTTTGCCACATGGCTCATCCGGCTACCTGCAACATCGATGATCCCCCATCCCATGTTGCGCAAGCCCGGATCAATCCCCAATACCCGCATATCTGCTCCTGCCTTTTCGGCCTTTTCACGAAACCTAGCACAAAACGAGAACGCGCGCCAAGCACCTTCGTGACATTTAGGTAGTGAACCCCCTCCAAGTCGGCCCAACATGCGCAAACCCCAGCGCTACATTTCGCGACGCAATGCCCAAAAATGAGGCATGCAAAAAACGCAAGGCGGGAATGATATCTTGTCGATTGTGAAAAAGCCGCAGTGATCCTAAATCCGGGTCAAGCACAACGACCATAACTCAAACAGAAGGATTACCGATATGGCCGCTTTTGAAACTACTCGCGTTCAACCCGCAACTGCTGGCTTCTTCGGCCAGTTCTTCTCCAACCTCTTCGCTAATGTTGCGCATTGGTATGAAGCTCGTAAAACACGCATCGCCCTGTCCAAACTGACAGACCGCGAGCTCGAAGACATCGGCCTGCTGCGCCGTGACATCCACTCTATCGTTTAATCTTTTAAACGTTCCCTAAAGAAAACCGCGACAGCCAAGCTGCCGCGGTTTTTTTGTTAGCGAATTGCTTTGGGGCTCATAAAAAGTCCCGAAGGTGTGATGCGACCAGGTTCGATACGGGATCAGGTTGCAGAGTCCAGACACCAACACTTGCGGCAGTGGAGTCGCTGGCGCGCAGCTCATCCATTTTCGCGGCGTAGGTTGCCTCCCCCATCTGCGCCATCAACGCGCCTTTCAATCCAAAGAAACCAACAAGCAGGATCATTAGCCCGGCATAAGGAATACCACGCTTTTCGCGATAACCGCGCACGATCATATAACCATCATTGTCAATGAATGCGGAACGGGAACGTCTTAAAGACTTCTTACGCTTTGCGTTCACACGACGCAGGCGCAGGGAAAACTCATCACGTGGATCGGCCATAGCAGCACACTTCGTTTGGCCCCCACCAAACAAGGCCAATTTCCCTCCAAATTGTGGCGAAATTAGGGCAAGAATCGCCAATTTTCACAAAACAGCCCGAATTCCAACGCTTTCGAGGCCCAATTCCGCGCAAAGGACGCAAAAAAAGCGGCCCGAAAGCCGCTCTTTTACTTCAAATTAGGCGAATCACGATTAGCCGCGTTGCAAAGTCAGTGTGGTCCACTCACCGATTTCTTCGCGCGTGTGCACGGAAAAGCCATTTTCTGCATAGGCCGATACGACCTCGTCGGCTTGCTCGTTCAAGATACCCGACAAAATGGCATAGCCTTGCGTCGCTATGTTCTGTCCCATCTCAGGGGCGAGCCCGACCAGGGGGGCTTTCAAGATATTGGCAAAGACCAAATCATATGGTGTTTTCGCTTGCAGCGCGTCATGCGCAAAACCCGCGGCTTCCACACAGATCACACGACCATCCAAGTCATTGGCTTTGACATTGGCAATAGCTACGTCCACGGCCACTTCGTCAATGTCGCTGGCCAGAACTGGGTTTGGCCAAATGCGTGCGGCCGCCATGCCCAGTACAGCTGTTCCACATCCGATATCCGCTACGTTCTGGCCTACAAAGCCCTCAGCTGCCAGACGATCTACCGCCTTCAAGCAGCCCAATGTGGTCCCGTGGTGTCCGGTTCCAAAAGCCATCGCAGCCTCAATCAGCAGAGGTTCGCAATCTGCAGGCACCTGATCTGCATCGTGGCTCCCGTAGACAAAGAAGCGTCCAGCCTGAACAGGAACAAGCTCACGTTTCACATGGGCAACCCAATCAGTTTCTGGCAGCTCTGAAACGGCAAAGGGTTTGATCCCAAACGCGGCCTCCAATAGCGCCAGAGACGCTACATCGGGTTCTTCAGTGAAATAGGCGCCGACTTCCCAAAGGCCTGAACCATCTTCGATTTCAAAAACACCCACTCCCGTTGGTTCAGGAACAAGGTTCTCCATAGCTTCGCCCAGGCGCTCGGCCTGATCTTTGCCTTCCAATGTGGTGAGAGCGGTAAATGTGGGCATCGCAAATTCCTTTTCACGCTTGTCAGCGGCCTACGCATCGACGCGGTGAAGGTCAAGAGCAGCCTATTCTGCGGGAACCGGTCCAACACCCTGAAGGCGCGTTTCATAGCCCTTTTGTGGATGGCGCGGGATCAACAGAGCCAGGCCAAATGAGACGCCAGCCATTGCTGCTGCCATAGCAAAGACAGCGCCTGGAGAATAAAGCCACAACAGGCCCAACAGCACTGGCAGGAACACAGCTGCGATATGGTTGATCGTGAATGCAACAGCTGCAGTTGGAGCAATATCCTCTGGATCAGCAATTTTCTGGAAGTAAGTCTTGAGCGCCAAAGCCATCGAGAAGAGCAAATGGTCGATCACATAAAGCGCCATGGCCAGCATCACACCCCAGCCGAAATAGTAAATACCACCGTAGGCCAAAAAGACCGTCACCAAGCCAAGATATTCCACTAAGAGGGTGCGCTGTTCGCCAAAACGACTAACAATGCCACCGATCATCGGACCAAAAATCATATTGGCCACAAGGTTGACCAAATAGAGCCCGGTTAGCTCGTGCACATCAAAGCCGAACTTTTCGACCATCATGAAGCCAGCAAAAACCACAAAAATCTGGCGTCGGGCTCCTGCCATGAACTGCAAGGCGTAATAGAGCCAATAGCGCTTTTTCAGCACCATCTGTTTGATTTGAGGCGTAGGGCTTTCAAATTGAGGAAAAGCAAACAACGCAACAAGCGCTATAATAAGTGTCGCCCCGCCCGACAATAAGAACACCATATTGTAGCTCAACCCGAGGCTTTCCCATGTCATGATCAGTGCAACATAGATGATCAATGTGGCCGCCGAACCCATGGCAGTTAGCCAACCCAGCACTTTGGGTGCGCGTTTCTTGTCAAGCCATTGCAGCTGAAGGCTCTGGTTCACGGTCTCATAGTAGTGAAAACCGATCGAGCTGAAGAGCGTGATCATCAGAATACCGCCTAGGGTCGGAAACCAAGCAGTCACCGCAGTCGCCAGACCGAGCAGCGCCAACGACAACATGCCAAGCACCTGTTCGCGGATAAAGATGATCAGGAAAATCACGCCAACGGCCAGAAAACCCGGAATTTCGCGCACCGTGTGCAAAAGACCTATGTCTGAGCCGTCAAAGTTGGCGACCTCGATGACAAAGTTATTCAGAAGCGCAAGCCATGTGGAAAATGCAATAGGCATGGCCGCCGCCATCAGGAATAGCAAAACAACGGGCTGACGCCACCGAGGCAGATGCCCGGTCTCTCCAATAGTAATCTTTTCAAACATGCATTTCCTTTACGCCTCTAGAGCACAAGAGGCGAGACTTTTTGACTTTGCAGGAATGCACAGAGCTTTGCGCGCAGATGCTTCAGTAAAACGACTGCGGATCGATATCGACCGATAGACGGATATCGCCTTTGATCTGAAACTGTCCGATCCATTTGGCAATGGCTGCCTGAATGGGGGCTGATTTCTCTGCTTTCACCAAAAGCCGCACTCGATGGCGCCCCCTCACCCGCGCAATTGGAGCTGGCGCGGGGCCGAAAACCTGCGCCCCAATCTGACGCAACGCACCGTCGTTGCGCGCCAAGGCATTGCCTAGGTCAAAGACCTCTCCGACATCAGTGGACGAAAGAATGATCCCCGCCATGCGACCATAAGGCGGCACGCCTGCGTGACGTCGTTCGCCTGCCTCTGCCTGCCAGAAGGCTTCTTCGTCACCCGCCAAAATCGCGCGAATGACAGGATGCTCTGGCTGGTGGGACTGCAAGAGTGCCGCGCCTTTGCGTTCAGACCGCCCAGCACGCCCAGCCACCTGACGGATAAGTTGGAAGGTGCGCTCCGCTGCGCGCAGGTCTGAGCCCTGCAAACCAAGATCAGCATCGATCACACCGACCAGTGTGAGCAGCGGAAAGTTGTGCCCCTTTGCAACAAGCTGCGTACCGATGATGACATCGGCCCCACCATCAGCGATGGCTTTGATCCCTTCTTTTAACGCTCGTGCCGACCCGAACAGATCTGAAGAGAGCACCGCGAGCCGCGCATCCGGGAAGGCCTCCTTTGCTTCCTCGGCAAGGCGTTCCACGCCCGGACCAACCGCCGCCAGCTTGCCCTCGACCTCGCAGCTTGGGCAAGCCTCCGGCATCGGTTTGCTTTCGCCACATTGGTGACAGAGCAATCTTTTGAGGAAACGGTGTTCCACCATCCGTGCATCACAATGATCACAGCCAATTTGATGGCCACAAGCTCGACACACAGTGACCGGCGCATAGCCGCGTCGGTTGATAAACAAGAGCGACTGTTCACCCTTGGCAATCCGGTCATTTACTTGCTGGCGCAGTGTGGGTGAAATCCAAGTGCCCGTTGGTAGATCTTCAACGCGCATATCAATCGCGCGCATGTCGGGCATCACGGCAGGTCCGTAGCGGGATGTCAGCTCTATGCGTTTGTATTTCCCGGCATCCGCATTTGCCCAGCTCTCTAAGCTTGGAGTGGCTGAGGCCAGCACAACGCTTGCCCCCACGAGACTTGCGCGCAGAACAGCCATGTCACGGGCATTATAGAGGACACCGTCATCCTGTTTATAAGAAGTGTCATGTTCCTCATCGACGACGATCAGTCCGAGGTTTTGAAACGGCAGGAACAATGCCGAGCGTGCACCAATCACGATCTGAGCACCGCCCTGCCCGACCATTTTCCAGATACGCCTCCGCTCGGTCATGGTCACACCAGAGTGCCATTCGGCTGGTTTCGCCCCAAAGCGCGCTTCGACGCGGCCAAAGAATTCAGCCGTCAGAGCGATCTCAGGCAAGAGCACCAGCGCCTGGCGCCCGACCCGCAGGCATTCTGCGATGGCCTCCAGATAGACTTCGGTTTTGCCTGAACCTGTGACACCCCGCAGCAAAGTGGTGCCATATTCCTCGCGCCGTATTTCCGCTGTCAGATGTGCAGCAGCCTCGGCCTGTTCCGATGTCAGTTCTTTGGCACCAAAATCTGGGTCCATGCGTTGAAACGGCATATCGCGTGGGGTGTTTTCTTCGGCAACGGCCCCAAGCTTTACCAGACCTTTCACCACCGAAGAGGTCACGCTGGCCATATCCGAGAGCTCTTTCAGCGTAAACGATAGCCCCCCATACTCCTGCAAAGTCTCCAAAACCCGTTTGCGCGCATCCGTCAGCCGATCTGGTGCCTGATCTCCTAAGCGGTAGACTTTGCGCATGGAGGGCGGATCAGAAAGTCCAGGAGCGCGCGTGGCCAAACGCAGCATATTCGGCATCGAGGTCAGTGTGTATTGCGCAGCGCGTTCCAAAAAACTGCGCATCTCTCCGCGCATCGGAGCCACATCCAGGACACGAATGACAGAGCGCACCTTCGCCGGATCCCAATCACCACGACCCGGCCCCCAGACCACCCCAAGCACTTTCCTTGGACCAAGCGGCACTTCCACAAAGGCTCCCGCCCAGCAGCCGCCTTCGGGTGCTTTATAGTCCAGCACGCGATCCAGGGGTTGCGTGGTCAGCACCCCTACCAGGGCACCTTCGTCAAAGTAGTCGGTCTGCGCCAAAATCACCTCGAAATATGTTAGCGCTCACAATTTGCCCTCAAAGGGGGTTCCAGCACCTCTTCTTATGAGGTAAACGAGGCGCGACCTTAGGCCAACCCATCAAAGGACTTGCCCCATGAAATTCTTCGTTGATACCGCTGAAATCGACGCCATTGCCGAGCTGAATGATCTGGGCATGGTGGACGGTGTGACCACCAACCCTTCTCTGATCAAGAAATCTGGCCGAGACATTATCGAAGTCACCAAAGAGATCTGTGATTTGGTGGATGGCCCTGTCTCCGCAGAAGTAACCGCGACTGATGCTGACACCATGATTGCGGAAGGCCGCAAGCTGGTTGAGATCGCTGAAAACATCGCCGTGAAAGTGCCATTGACCTGGGATGGCCTGAAAGCCTGTAAGGTTCTCACTGAAGCAGGCCATATGGTGAATGTGACTCTCTGCTTCTCTGCCAACCAAGCGATTCTGGCGGCAAAAGCCGGCGCGACATTCATCTCGCCTTTCATTGGTCGTCTGGATGACATCAACCTGGATGGCATGGACCTGATCGCAGACATCCGCAATGTCTATGACAACTACGGCTTTGAAACTCAAATCCTTGCGGCCTCAATCCGCTCTGCAAACCACGTTCTGGAAAGCGCGCGCATCGGTGCCGATGTGATCACCGCGCCTCCGGCTGTGATCAAAGGTATGGTCAACCATCCTCTGACCGACAAAGGCCTCGACGCCTTCCTGAAAGACATTGCAGCGGCAGATATTAAAATTCTCTAAGCTTGCCCAAAGAAGACACTCAACACTTCTTCTTTGCAAAAATACTCTGGGGTGAAAGCGCATCGCGCTGAGGGGCAAGGCCCCTCCCCCAAACCAGCTACTCCCATAGCACGCGCAATTAACCGCGCCTTTGCCAAAAAAAAGCAGAAATCCCGGAAACCTTCTGCTAAGGTCTCCGCAAAAGACGATTGGCACGAGCATGACCAACCCAGCACAGATCGAAAACGACCTTCGTGAGAAGATCATTTCTGCTCCGGAAATGATTCTTGACGACAATGACCTGATGAATGCGCTCATTGCCGCAAACGAGAAGTCCATGGGCGGCAATATCGTCGATCTGCGCGGCATTGCGATGGAGCGGCTTGAGGCGCGGCTTGATCGTCTGGAAGACACGCATCGCAGTGTGATTGCCGCGGCCTATGAAAACCTCGCAGGTACCAACCAGGTCCACCGCGCGATTCTACGTATGATGGATCCGCTGGAGTTTGAAACCTTTCTGAAGGATCTGGATGGAGAAGTTGCCGACATTCTGCGCGTGGACGCAGTGCGTTTGGTGCTCGAAACCGAACAGACCGACGATGATCCCGCGATCCGCAAACTTGGCAGTGTACTGTCTGTCGCGGAACCGGGCTTTATTGATGCCTACCTCACCCAGGGGCGCAACACGCCTGTGCGTCAGGTTACTCTGAGACAAGTCAGCGGCGGTGCACATGAAATCTACGGCGACAAATCCGACTTTGTGCGCTCTGAATCCTGCCTGAGGCTCGACCTCGGCGAGGGTCGCCTTCCCGGTATGCTTGTAATGGGCGCCGAGGATCCGCATCACTTTACGCCACAGCAAGGCACAGATTTGCTTTCTTTCTTTGGTGGCGTTTTTGAGCGCGCCATGCGGCGCTGGCTCTCTTGATATCGGCCGCAGCCACCGACGCCCGAGACAAGTGGCTTGAGGCTGAAAAAGCGCTGAAAGGTGCATCTGAAAACACGCTGAACGCCTATTTTGCGGATGTCAGCGAGTTTCTTGCCTTTATGACGGAATACAAAGGCGACCAGCAGGGGCTTGCACCCCTATCCCGCTTGACCATTCGCGATATGCGGGCCTGGATGGCGCGGATGCGCGCTGGTGATCTTTCGGCACGATCTTTGGCGCGTAAGCTCTCTGCCGTGAAAAGCTTCTTTCGATGGCTCGCAGAACGCGAAGGGTTTGACCCAACCGCAGTTCTATCGACCCGCGCTCCAAAGTTTCAGAAAAAGCTGCCGCGGCCATTGGCTCCTGATGCGGCACAGGCCGTGATCGACACCGTCGAAATCCAATCCAAAGACGCATGGGTTGGTGCGCGCGACACGGCGGTGATCACGCTTCTTTATGGATGTGGGCTGCGGATCTCTGAGGCACTGGGGCTAAACCGCGGTGATGCCCCCCTGCCTGAAGTGATGCGCATCCTTGGCAAAGGCGGCAAGGAGCGTCTTGTGCCAGTACTGCCGACGGCGCGGGAGGCCGTTGAAGAGTATCTGCGTCAGTGCCCATATCCGCTTGAGGATGAAGGGCCCCTCTTTATTGGCGTCCGCGGTCGCCGCTTGAGTGCCCGACAAATCCAATCGGTTATGCAGAACGTGCGCATGCAGCTTGGGCTCCCTTCGACCGCCACCCCCCATGCGATGCGCCATAGCTTTGCCACTCATTTGTTGGAAGCAAGCGGCGACCTGCGTTCGATCCAAGAACTCCTTGGGCACGCGAGCCTCTCTACCACTCAGGCCTATACTGCCGTCGACACTGCGCGTCTGATGGATGTCTACAACCGGACCCACCCGAAGGCTTAAAAACGAATCCCTCACCTAGATGTTGTGGAAATGAGGCGGACAATCAGCGAAGAAAAGCCTCACAAAACCGGTAAAGTGTTTCAGTAGTGAAATTTCCACGAGAGTGTTGCTCAGAATTTGAGCGTTGCATTTCACACCTAATTTGATTGCCATTCATGACCTTCAGGCAGGATCAGATTTCGCATATAATTTAACAGTTGTTCATTTCTCTAAGCTGTTCTGAAAGCAAAGCAATACAGGCCAATCAGCCCATTTTGATTTTACCTGACCTAGGGTCAGGTTGCGCCATTCCAAAGACACCGGTCGGCATGGTTAACCAAATATTCCACATTTTCGTGAAGCCTGATTTGGAACACGATTTATTGAGCAGCTCTGGCAAATCACAAGATGTGCCACAGATTAATATAGAAAACACAGGATTTTTCGTGTACCCTAGAGGTATAAATATCGACCGAAAAGCCTAATGGCTTCAATGACTTCCCGGAAATCGGGAGCACGATACGGTCGAGCCTAAAGTGGCGACATCGAGCTAATTCTGAACATTCGCGCGGTCAGCGGTTGCCACATCGTTCGGCAAGTCACGACCTGTTTGCACCGCGCATCTGCATGATCCCGAGGAGGAATCCGGGCCTTATAGTAACCAGAGGGGAAAATCACATGAAGGATATCGTCGAGCTATTTGCGGAACAATATTCCGGCGCGCGCGAGCAGGAAATGTCACTGCAGGAGTACCTGTTGGGATGCCGCGATGATCCGGGGATGTACGCGAACGTGGCCGAGCGCATGTTGGCGGCCATTGGCGAAGAAGAGCTTGTTGATACCTCAAAGGATGCCCGACTGGGTCCGATCTTCCAAAACCGAACCATTAAACAATATGCGGCCTTCAAAGACTTCTACGGCATGGAAGACACGATCGAACGCATTGTCGGTTACTTCCGCTATGCGGCGCAGGGTTTGGAAGAACGCAAACAAATCCTCTATCTTCTTGGACCTGTGGGCGGTGGCAAATCCTCTCTTGCTGAACGTCTGAAACGCCTGATCGAAGACCAGCCAGTCTATGTTTTGAAAGCGGGTGACACCCTGTCACCGATCTTTGAAAGCCCGCTAGGCCTGTTTGATCCTCTGAAGATGGGCGACCTGCTGGCCGATGAATACGGAATCGCACAACACCGGCTGCCGGGTCTGATGTCGCCGTGGGCTGTACGTCGGTTGGACGAGTTTGGCGGGGACATCTCCAAGTTCTCGGTTGTGAAAATTCACCCGTCCCGTCTGCGCCGCATCTGTGTGGCCAAAGTTGAACCGGGTGATGAAAACAATCAGGATATTTCGACGCTGGTTGGTAAGGTTGATATCCGCATGTTGGAGCATTTCAGCCAGGACAACCCTGATGCCTATCGCTTCTCCGGTGGTTTGAACCGGGCGAGCCAGGGTATTCTGGAATTCGTTGAGATGTTCAAAGCGCCGATCAAGATGCTGCACCCGTTGCTGACAGCGACGCAGGAAGGCAACTATATGGGTACCGAAAGCTTCGGCGCCATTCCGTTCAGCGGTTTAATCCTTGCGCATTCAAATGAGAGCGAATGGCAGCAGTTCAAGAACAACAAAAACAACGAGGCCTTCATTGACCGCGTGAGCATCGTGAAAGTGCCTTATTGCCTGCGTGTGAGCGACGAAGCGCAAATTTACGACAAGCTGCTACAGAACTCAGAGCTAAAAGATGCGCCCTGCGCCCCTGAGACACTGAAAATCCTGTCTCGCTTTGCGGTTCTGAGCCGTCTGAAGCCGCATGAGAATTCAAATCTCTACAGCAAAATGCGCGTTTATGACGGTGAAAGCCTGAAAGACACTGATCCGAAAGCAAAAACGGTTCAGGAATATCAGGATACCGCCGGTGTTGATGAAGGTATGAACGGCGTTTCGACACGCTTTGCCTTCAAAGTGCTCTCCAATGTGTTCAACTATGACACGCAAGAGGTCGCTGCTGATCCAGTACATCTAATGTACATCCTAGAGCAGATGATCAAACGGGAGCAGTTCCCGTCAGAGACCGAAGCGCAGTATCTGGAGTTCATCAAAACAGAACTCGCACCACGCTATGAAGAGTTCATCGGCAATGAAATCCAGAAGGCCTATCTGGAAAGCTACACCGAATACGGCCAGAACGTCTTTGATCGCTATATCTCTTATGCAGATGCCTGGATTGAAGAACAGGATTATAAAGACCCAGACACGGGCCAGCTTTATAACCGTGAAATTCTGGATGCTGAGCTTTCTAAGATCGAAAAGCCAGTTGGTATCGCGAACCCGAAAGACTTCCGCAATGAGGTTGTAAAGTTCGCCCTGCGTCACCGGGCCAATACGGGTCAGAACCCACCATGGAACTCGTATGAGAAGCTGCGCGATGTGATTGAAAAGCACATGTTCAGCCAGGTCGAAGAATTGCTGCCAGTGATCAGCTTTGGCAGCAAGAAGGACAGCGACACGGAAAGCAAGCACATGGAGTTTGTCCAGCGGATGAAAACCCATGGCTACACAGAGCGGCAGGTCCGTCGCTTGGTTGAATGGTACATGCGTGTGAACAAGGCGGGGTGAGCATAAACAGATGCATCATTTCATCGACAGACGCGCCAACCCAAAGGGTAAGAGCCTCGGAAACCGGCAACGGTTTCTGAGACGTGCGCGGGAAAACATCAAGAAGATGGTCGACAAATCCGTGCGCGATAAATCCGTGACGGGCGCGGACCAGGGGGATGGCGAACGTGTCACCATCCCGGCGAAGGGCATCAAAGAACCCTTCTTTGCTAGCTCTTCAAAAGGCGGGTTTCGCCAACATGTCCTGCCTGGCAACAAAGACTTTGTAGTCGGTGACACCATCCCGCGCCCTAAGGGCGGTGCCGGTGGGTCTGGTAAAAAGGGATCAGAGGATGGCGAAGGCGAAGATGGGTTTTCCTTTACGCTGACGCGGGATGAATATCTTGAGATCCTTTTTGAGGGGCTAGAGCTTCCTGATCTTGTGAAGAAAAACACTGTGGAGACTGAGACAGTCGGCACGCGGCGCGCTGGCCTGACGACAGCTGGCACACCAAATAACCTCAATCTTGTTCGCACAATGCGAAATTCGCTTGGGCGCCGGATTGCTCTGCAACGTCCCTCTTCCGCGGCCCTTAAAGCCTTGCAGGACGAATTGGAGAACCTCGAAAGCATCGAAGATGAGTCCGAGGATCATTCTGCGCGTATTGTAGAGCTGAAAGAAAAGCTCGCAATCATGGATCGTCGTCGCAAACTGGTTGGCTATATTGACCCGATTGATTTGCGCTATGATACCACAGTACCAGAAAAAATCCGCAACTCGCGCGCCGTTGTTTTCTGTCTTATGGACGTGTCAGGTTCTATGCAGGAGCGCGAAAAAGACCTCGCGAAACGGTTCTTTATGCTGCTGCATCTGTTTCTGGAGCGGGCTTATGAGCACACAGAGATTGTGTTCATCCGTCATACGCATCAGGCGCAGGAAGTCGATGAAGAGACATTCTTTTATGCACGCGAAACCGGTGGCACCATTGTCAGCACCGCGCTTACTAAAATGCGGGAAATCATTGACGAGCGTTATCCGACGGATGAATGGAACATCTATGGTGCGCAGGCTTCAGATGGCGAGAATTTCGGCAATGACAGCGTGAAATGCAAAGACCTGCTTTTTGATACGCTGATCCCGGTTTGCCAGTATTACGCCTACGTTGAAATCGTCGGCGAAAACGATGAAAAGCTCCTGAGCGACCGCGAAGAAGGGGCTGACCTCTGGCAGAACCTGCGCGAAGTCGACCAGTCTTTCCCACAATTTGAAATGCGTCGCGTCGCAGAGCCGGGTCATATTTATCCGATCTTCCGCGATCTCTTTACCGCCAATAAAAAGGAGCGCGCTTCATGAGCAAACTCTTATTTGATGGTCCGGAATGGACGTTTGAGTTGCTCTCTAAGGCCCATGACGCGATCGAAGAAATTGCAATCGAGGATTTGGGCTTAGACGTTTATCCAAATCAGATTGAAATCATCAGCTCTGAACAGATGCTGGACGCTTATAGCGCGGTGGGCATGCCACTGATGTATCAGCATTGGTCTTACGGCAAACGTTTTGCTCGCGATGAAGCGCTTTACCGGACAGGTCGTCAGGGTCTCGCCTATGAGATCGTCATCAATTCCAACCCCTGCATCAGCTATAATATGGAAGAAAACACCATGGCGATGCAGACCTTGGTGATGGCGCATGCGGCCTTTGGACATAACCATTTCTTCAAAAACAACTACCTCTTCCAGCAATGGACCGACGCAGCCGGCATTCATGATTACTTAGCCTTTGCGAAAAACTTCGTGGCAAATTGCGAAGAACGCTACGGCGTTGATGCGGTGGAGGAAATTCTAGACGCGGCCCATGCCCTGCAAAGCCAGGGGGTCTTCCGCTACGGGCGCCCTCCCCGCCCCAGCAAGGAAGAGCTTCAGGCGATGCAGCGGCAGAGGGAAGGTTATGAGAGTCAGCAAAGTGTTCTGGAGCTTTGGGCCGATAACATGGGCACTCGGAATGATCCGAGCGCTGCCGAAGATGGGGAGCTTTCAGCCCGTCGCGGCAAAATGAATCTGCCGCAGGAAAACATCCTCTATTTCCTAGAGAAACACAGCCCGGTTCTGAAAAGCTGGCAGCGAGAGCTGTTGCGGATCGTGCGCTACATTGCGCAATACATGTACCCGCAAAAGCAGACCAAAGTCATGAACGAAGGCTGCGCGACCTTCACACATTACTACATTATCAATCGCCTGCTGGAGAAAGGTCTGATCAGCGAAGGCTCTTATATGGAGATGATGCATAGCCACACCAATGTGGTCTTGCAGCCGGAATATGATGATCCACGTTATGGCGGGCTCAATCCTTACGCGCTTGGTTTTGCGATGATGCAGGACATTCGCCGGATTTGCGAAGATCCCACTGATGAAGATCGCGAGTGGTTCCCTGATATTGCGGGTAATCCAGACTGGAAATCAGTGATGCGGGATGCCTGGGCGAACTACCGGGATGAGAGCTTTATCCTGCAGTTTCTCTCACCCCGTCTGATGCGCAAATTTAAGCTCTTCATGCTGTCAGATGACGCCAAGCAACCGAACCTTGTGGTCAGCAATATTCACAACCGACAGGGCTATCGCAATATTCGTTCGGCCCTCGCCCAGTCTTATGATCTGGCCTATCTGGAACCTGACATTCAGGTCGATGACGCAGATCTCTCTGGCGACCGGGAATTGAAGCTGACTCACGCGGTGCGCAACGGGATCAATCTTGATCCCGAAAACCGTGATGAGGTTTTAAAACACATTCGCCGTCTCTGGGGCTATGAGGTCAGTCTGACGGCACGCGATAGCGAAAGCGGCGCAAGGATTTCACATGCAACAACCGCAGCTTAACCAAAGGAGGCGCGATGGCGGCTAGAACGGGATATCAGTTGAAGCAGTTACGAATTTGGCCACGACCTTTTTTTCACCGGCCTTGTCAAATTCAATTACAAGCTTATCGCCTTCGATTTCCATGATTTCACCATAGCCAAACTTCTGGTGAAACACGCGGTCCCCAACAGCATGACTTGAGACCGCTTCGAGGTCGATAATCGTATTTTTGCTTTCCTTCGGTTGGCTCAGCCCCCGTTGCCCTGCCCGATCTTGCATGCGCTTCCAGCCCGGTGAGTTATAGGTGTTGGCGGATTGCACGCGATCCTGAATGCCGCTGCCAAAATCCCCCGTCGCCCCACCATGACCACCGCCATAAATACCGGGAGCGGTGAGCACCTCGACATCTTCTTCAGACAGTTCATCAATAAAGCGACTTGGCATTTGTGACTGCCATTGGCCAAAGACGCGCCGGTTGCCCGCAAAACTGATCGTACAGACTTCTTCGGCCCGCGTGATACCGACATAAGCAAGCCGCCGCTCTTCTTCTAAGCCCTTGAGCCCGCTTTCATCCATGGAGCGTTGCGAGGGGAACAGCCCATCTTCCCAACCCGGCAGGAAGACCACCGGGAATTCCAAACCTTTCGCGGCGTGCAGCGTCATAATGGAAATCTTGGCATCCGCATCGTCGTTTTCATTGTCCATGACAAGACTGACGTGTTCGAGAAAACCTTGCAGGTTGTCGAAATTCGCTAGTTGGCCCACAAGTTCCTTGAGGTTCTCAAGCCGCCCCGGTGCTTCCGGGGTTTTGTCGTTCTGCCACATCGATGTGTAGCCTGATTCATCGAGGATGATCTCAGCGAGTTCCGTGTGGGGCATCGTTGGAACTGTCTCGGAAACTATGCCTTCTTGGAAACCCTCTGTGTCTTCATCGAAGAGTTCGCGGTTGTAACCTATGTCTTCGAAAACTCCGCCATCGGTTTCAATAACTTCGTCGTCAACGTCTACTTCGACAACTGGTTCCACTACATGCTGTGCTGCTTTACCAAGCATCGCAACTCGCCAACGATCAATGCTATCGATTAGAATTCCTAATTCTTTGGCACCCTTGCCGCCAATTCCTTTAGCTTCCAGCAAAAGACGCGCGCCTTCCACAAGTGAGACGCCGTTTTCACGCGCGGCGGTTTGGATTTTCTGAACCGCCACATTGCCAAGGCCGCGTTTCGGGGTGTTCACGATCCGCTCAAAGGCAAGATCATCTTCGGGGCTGGTGACCACGCGGAAATAGGCCATGGCATCGCGGATTTCCATGCGCTCGTAAAAGCGCGGGCCGCCGATGACGCGATATGGAAGGCCAATCGTGAGGAAACGATCTTCAAAAGCGCGCATCTGGTGGGAGGCACGGACGAGGATCGCCATATCCTCCAGCCCATAGGGCTTCATACCGCGCGTGCCATTTTGCAGCGCTTCAACCTCTTCGCCGATCCAGCGCGCTTCTACCTCGCCATCCCAATGGCCAATCAGACGAACCTTTTCGCCTTCTTCCTGTTCGGTCCAAAGCGTTTTGCCGAGACGGTTTTCATTGCCGGAAATGACCGCAGAGGCCGCCGCCAGAATGTGAGGGGTCGAGCGATAGTTCTGCTCCAGGCGCACGACATATGCGCCGGGGAAGTCCTTTTCAAACTTCAGAATGTTGCCAACTTCAGCCCCGCGCCAGCCGTAGATCGACTGGTCATCATCGCCAACGCAGCAAATGTTTTTATGCTCTTGAGCCAACAGGCGCAGCCAAAGGTATTGGGCGACGTTTGTATCCTGGTATTCGTCTACGAGAACGTAGCGGAACCAGCGCTGGTATTGCTGTAGTATGTCAGTGTGGTTCTGGAAGATCACCACTACGTGCAACAGCAGGTCACCAAAGTCGACAGCGTTCAGCTCTCGCAGGCGGGTCTGGTATTGCTCATAAAGCTCCCCACCCCGGTTGTTAAAAGCGCCCGCATCTGCTGCTGGCAGGCGGTCCGGCGTCAGGGCTTTGTTCTTCCAAGCATCAATCAGCGAAGCCAGCTGTCGCGGTGGCCAACGCTTTTCGTCGATATTGGCGGCTTGTATCAGCTGCTTGAGAAGTCTGATCTGATCGTCTGTGTCCAAAATGGTGAAGTTCGACTTCAGCCCTACCAATTCCGCATGGCGGCGCAGCAGTTTCACACAGATCGAGTGGAAGGTGCCCAGCCACGGCATGCCTTCAACTGTCTGCCCCAACATGCGACCGACGCGGTCTTTCATCTCGCGTGCAGCCTTATTGGTGAAGGTCACGGCCAGAATTTCGTTCGGGCGCGCCCGCCCCGTGTTGAGCAGATGTACGATGCGCGAGGTCAGCGCTTTGGTTTTGCCTGTGCCAGCGCCTGCCAGCATCAAGACCGGCCCATCGAGCTTTTCCACCGCCTCGCGTTGCGCGGGGTTCAGCTCGTCCAGATAGGGTGTCGGCCGCGCGGCCATGGCGCGGGAAGCAAGGGAAGCGCTCTCAAAGGCGTCGGATTCGTCAAAACTGCTCATGGCGCACAGGGTATCGCGGCTGTCGCGCGAAGGGAAGTCACGTTCTCCTATTGTTCCTCGCCCGTTTTTTAAGATTGTCAGGCGAGAGTTAACCAGTGTTTGACGCAATTCTCTTCAAATTGAAAGAAAGTCCCTGCGCCCCATTAACGGTTTCAACAGGGTCAATCGTGTTGAGTGCTCTGGGGCGTTTATGGGAGTTGATGGAATGCGGTTCGTCCGGAGGTTTCGCAATTGGTTTTGGGTTGCGAGTGTTGTGGTCTTTGCAGGCCTCACTGCCACGGGTGGGTACTGGGCGCACCGCATGCTGCCTGAACCGATCGTCAAATGGATGCTGGATACAGACATCCAGACCCAAGCGCAGCTGTGGCAACGGCGGATTCTCAGCCAAATCTCATCTGGAGCCGGGGCTTTTGAGGATCAGCAATTGTCTGATGCCGATTTGGAGTTTCTGCGCCTCGTGCCAAACACCTCTGATATCTACCGTATGAAATTGGTTTCTGATGAAGGTCTTGTCTTTTGGTCAACGCGTCCCGAAGATATCGGTAGCACTTTGGCCAATTCTAAAGTGCGCGCGGCTGGTATCTCAGGAGAGTTTCTGTTGGAAGCCTCGCAAAAAGACGCGAGTGAAATCGATGGATTGGCCATTCACTCTTTGGAAATCGACACCACCAAACGCCATCTGGTCTATGAGGTTTACACACCTGTGTTTCAGGATGGAGCCTATGTTGGCACGTTGGTCTTTTTCAAAGATGTCACAGGCCTGCATGACGTTCTTTATGAACGCGTCGACAAAGGCGTCACCTATGGGGCCTTGGCGCTGATCCTCGTGATGCTGGGCACTGCAGTGTTTATGGTGCGCACGTCACGCAATCAGATGCGGCGCATTGACGATCGCAATTCTGAAGAACGCGAAATTCTAGAAAACCAAATGCAATTGGCCAAAGAGGTCAAACTGCTTGGAGAACTCAATGAATGGCTGCAATCCAGCCGATCATTGGATGAGCTCTTCGATATGGTCATCAAGTTTATGAGCCACATGCTGCCGGAATGTGCTGGGTCCATTTATGTCTATTCGAACTCACGCGATGTTTTGGATGGGGTCAGTTCGTGGAACGATGGCGTGGTCAAACGGCACATTCACCCGGAAGCCTGCTGGGGGCTACGCCGGGGTCGCACATATACATATGGCACCAGTGAGGTAGACTTTATCTGCGAACACGCAGAGCCGCATGACGATAGCCCCTATTTCTGCTTCCCGGTTCTGGCACATGGGGAAACCGTGGGTTTGATGCATCTGAAGAAACGTCCTGATGTTTCTGATCACGATTTCCTTGCGGTGCGCAAACTGGCTCAGATGTGCGCAGAGCAGATCTCAATGGCCATCGCCAATGTGCGCATGCGTGATCAGCTGCAGGAACAATCCATTCGCGATCCTCTGACGGGGCTGTTCAATCGACGTCATATGATCGATCGGTTGCGCCATCTGGTGGACCTTTCAGGGGATCGGACCAGAGCCGTACATGTTATCTACCTCGATCTTGATCATTTCAAACGCTTCAATGACACCCATGGACATGACGCAGGAGATTACGTGTTGCGCGCTGTTGGGGAGGTGCTGGATGCCAGCTGCAGCGATGACGAGGTGGCTTGCCGAATGGGCGGAGAGGAGTTTGTGATCCTTTGGCCGGACCTGGCTGACGCTGAGCTTAAACACCGTCTGGATGCGTTGCGTAGCAAAATCACCGGGTTGTCATTGAACTATCAGACGAAAAATCTCCCAAAGGTTACTGCCTCTATCGGTGTCGCCTCTTCTCCACAGCATGGCACCTTGCCTCAGGACATATTGAGAGCCGCGGACGAAGCTATGTATGACGCAAAAAACAATGGCAGAGACCGCATCGTCTTTGCCGGTCATCCCTCGCGTTCAGCAACTGCGCCTTTGGTGTTGTCAAAAGACGAAGCTCTGTCTGAAGAAGAGGCGAAACCTTCAAAGGGCGATATTGCTGCGGAATAGCACAGAGACAATTGCTGCATCGCCGCATCTACGAGTCTGACAGCTCCAGCAGATAAAACCGACTAACAAGTCGAGTTTATTTTTGCAGTTGCGAATTTAGGTCAATTGAATTGACCTACTAACATTTTCGAACATAGATTTTGACCCGATTTTACGATTATCTGAGTGTAATCGACGTTTTTTGGGTAGCAAATGGTACGAATTTTTTACCAAATCCCTGCAACTCAGCACTTCTTGGTATTGATTCAAGGCTTCTGCTCGATCTAGCCAAGGACTGCGAACACTATGTCGACCCAAGAAAGGCTCCGTTCTTATGGCAGATTTCAAGAAAATTTTGGTTGCGAACCGCGGTGAAATTGCAATTCGCGTCATGCGTGCAGCAAACGAAATGGGCAAGCAAACCGTCGCTGTCTTTGCCGAAGAGGACAAACTGAGCCTACACAGATTTAAGGCAGACGAAGCTTATCGCATCGGCGAAGGCATGGGACCGGTTGCGGCCTATCTGTCTATCGATGAGATCATTCGCGTGGCACGCGAAAGCGGTGCCGATGCGATCCACCCAGGCTACGGTCTCCTGTCTGAAAACCCAGACTTCGTAGACGCCTGCGTAGCCAACGGCATCACCTTTATTGGTCCAAAGGCTGAGACCATGCGCGCGCTTGGCGACAAGGCCTCTGCCCGTAAAGTGGCCATCGCCGCTGGCGTACCAGTGATCCCGGCAACCGAAGTGCTGGGCGATGACATGAAGTCGATCAAGGCGGAGGCCAAAGAGATTGGCTACCCGCTGATGCTCAAAGCCTCCTGGGGCGGTGGCGGTCGCGGCATGCGGCCAATCATGGGCGAAGACGAAGTCGAAGAAAAAGTTCTGGAAGGCCGTCGCGAAGCAGAAGCCGCCTTTGGCAATGGCGAGGGTTATCTTGAAAAGATGATCACCCGCGCCCGCCACGTGGAAGTTCAGATCCTGGGCGACAAACATGGCGGCATGTATCATCTTTTTGAACGAGACTGCTCCGTTCAGCGCCGCAACCAGAAAGTGGTTGAACGCGCCCCTGCCCCATATCTGTCTGAAGCACAGCGCGCCGAAATCTGTGATCTCGGCTACAAGATCTGTAAGCACGTGAACTACGAATGCGCGGGCACGGTTGAATTCCTGATGGATATGGAAACCGGCAAGTTCTACTTTATCGAAGTGAACCCACGCGTTCAGGTGGAACACACGGTGACCGAAGAAGTCACTGGGATCGATATCGTTCAGGCACAAATTCTCATTGCGGAAGGCAAAAAGATTGCTGAAGCCACCGGCAAAGGCAGCCAGAAAGATGTCCGTCTGAACGGTCACGCTCTGCAAACCCGGATCACAACTGAAGATCCACAGAACAACTTCATCCCGGACTACGGCCGCATCACCGCTTACCGCGAAGCCACCGGCATGGGCATCCGTCTGGACGGCGGCACCGCTTATTCTGGTGGGGTGATTACCCGTTACTATGACTCTTTGCTGACCAAGGTGACCGCTCACGCGCCGACCCCGGAGAAAGCGATTGCGCGTATGGATCGTGCGCTGCGCGAATTCCGTATCCGCGGCGTTTCGACAAACATCGCCTTTGTGGAAAACTTGCTGAAGCACCCAACTTTCCTCTCCAATGAATACACTACAAAGTTCATTGACGAGACAGCTGACCTCTTCAGCTTCAAAAAGCGTCGTGACCGCGGCACCAAGGTACTAACATATATTGCGGATATCTCCGTCAATGGTCACCCGGAGACACAGGGGCGCGCTGCGCCTGCAGAGGATTTGAAACTTCCAGTTGCGCCAGAAAAGAAGGCTGATCCAGCCTACGGCACGCGTAATCTTCTGGAACAAAAAGGCCCTCAGGCGGTCGCAGATTGGATGAAGCAGCAGAAGCAATTGCTTCTGACTGACACCACAATGCGGGACGGACACCAGTCCCTACTGGCAACGCGTATGCGCTCCATTGATATGCTGCGCGTGGCGCCAACCTATGCCGCGAACATGCCGCAGCTCTTCTCGATGGAATGCTGGGGCGGCGCAACCTTTGATGTGGCCTATCGCTTCCTTCAAGAATGCCCGTGGCAGCGTCTACGCGACCTGCGTGCGGCAATGCCAAACCTTATGACCCAGATGCTGCTGCGTGCATCCAACGGCGTGGGCTATACAAACTACCCTGACAACGTTGTTCAGTCCTTTGTGGCAGAAGCGGCGAAAGGCATCGATGTCTTCCGCGTGTTTGACAGCCTGAACTGGGTTGAAAACATGCGTGTTGCGATGGATGCAGTCCAAGAGGCGGGCAAGGTCTGTGAAGGCACCGTTTGCTATACCGGCGATATTCTGGACCCGAACCGCGCCAAGTATGACGTGAAATACTACGTTGATATGGCGAAAGAACTGGAAGCGGCCGGTGCTCATGTTCTGGGTCTGAAAGATATGGCAGGCCTTCTGAAACCTGCTTCAGCGAAACTCTTGATCCGTGCTCTGAAAGAAGAGGTCGGCCTGCCGATCCACTTCCACACACACGACACATCTGGCATCTCCGGCGCGACCGTTCTCGCCGCCGCTGATGCGGGTGTGGACGCGGTTGATGCGGCAATGGACGCCTTCTCTGGCAGCACATCGCAGCCGTGCCTGGGCTCTATCGTCGAAGCCCTGCGCAACACCGATCGTGACACCGGCATCGACATCGCCTCTGTCCGTGAGATTAGCGACTACTGGGAAGGCGTGCGCGCGCAGTACACAGCGTTTGAAAGCGGCACAACTGCGCCAGCCTCCGAGGTGTACCTGCACGAAATGCCAGGTGGCCAGTTCACTAACCTGAAAGCGCAGGCGCGTTCCTTGGGGCTGGAAGAACGCTGGCATGAGGTTGCGCAGACCTATGCGGATGTGAACCAGATGTTTGGTGACATCGTGAAGGTGACACCGTCTTCCAAAGTGGTGGGCGACATGGCCCTGATGATGGTGAGCCAGGGCCTGACCCGTGAAGAAGTGGAAGACCCGAACAAAGATGTGGCCTTCCCGGACTCCGTTGTTGACATGATGCGCGGCAACCTTGGTCAGCCAGCGGGTGGCTTCCCATCTCATATCATTGAGAAGGCACTAAAGGGCGAAAAGCCAAACACCGAGCGTCCGGGTAAGCACCTGGAGCCAGTGGATCTGGACGCAACGCGGGCGGACCTGTCCAAGCAGCTTGAAGGGTTTGATGTCGATAATGAAGATCTGAACGGCTACCTCATGTACCCAAAGGTCTTCTTGGATTACATGGGTCGCCATCGCCTTTACGGCCCGGTCCGCGCTTTGCCGACCAAGACTTTCTTCTATGGCATGGAACCGGGCGAAGAAATCTCTGCAGAAATCGATCCGGGGAAAACACTGGAAATTCGCCTGCAGGCCATCGGTGAGACCGGCGAAGATGGTGAAGTGAAGGTGTTCTTTGAACTAAATGGCCAACCACGTGTCATCCGCGTGCCAAACCGTCTGGTGAAGTCTTCCACTGCGGCCCGTCCGAAGGCAGAGCTGGGCAACGCAAACCACATCGGTGCGCCAATGCCAGGTGTTGTTGCGTCCATCGGCGTCAGCACGGGTCAGAAGGTGGCTGAAGGCGATCTTCTCCTGACGATCGAAGCGATGAAGATGGAAACAGGCATCCACGCCGAGCGCGACGCGGTTGTGAAAGCCGTGCATGTCACGCCGGGTGGCCAGATCGACGCCAAAGACCTTCTGGTCGAGTTGGAAGACTAAGCGCAACCGCTTACGAAGGAAAAAGCCCCGCCTCTGCGCGGGGCTTTTTCTTTTCATCCATTGATCTTACCCACCCGCGGCCTAAGTGCTTTGCAGGCAGGAGGAAAACATGGGTTCAATTACTGCGATTTATGCGAGCTTGCTTGCGCTGCTTTACGTCTGGTTGGCCGCGCGGGTGATTTTGTATCGGCGAGACAATCGCATTTCCTTGGGAGATAGCGGTGACCCGGAAATGCGCCAGCGCATGCGCACCCATGCAAATTGTGCTGAATATGCACCCATCGGTGTGATCCTGTTGCTGTTGCTTGAACTGCAGGGCGTTCCGAGTTGGGTGGCACATGCTTCTGGACTTTGCTTGGTCGCCGGGCGTGTATTACATGCAATTGGATTGCAGCCGCACCCGATGAATTTCCGCCAGCGCACGTTGGGAATGGCGCTGACGCTTTCTCAAATCATCGGAACTGCGATTGTGCTGCTCGCTCTTGCGTTGCTTTAGCGCCGACCTTTGCTAAAGCTGCGATCCGCGGTTCCCACAAGGCATCGAGGCACCACCGGGAAGCTTTCGGTAAGGAAATAAGCATATGTGCCATTTGGGTAGTCCTGGGTTTTGACATAGCCGCCATTGCATTGGTCTAAATCCCCGGAACCAGCCACATAAGCGTAGTCTTGAACGAAGGTTCCGTCGTAATCCCCTGAGGGTGCGGACCCACCTGGGCGGTTTCCTGACTTCAGCCGGTATGAGCTTTGCATCTTCTTAACGGTGCCATCCACCTGAGCGGTGATTGCATAGATCGGAAAGCCATCTGCCGCATAGCCGATCAGCGGGGATTCTGCTTTGCTTGACCAGCCAAGTTCCTGCATCAGACCCACGGGAAGGCCATGATAGTGGTAGGCCCCTGTCGGCTGTACGTGGCCATAGTTTTCATCAAGCCCAAGCCGCACAGCGCCGCCAAGCGCCTCGTATTGCCAACCGGAGCGCGGGTTTCCCATCCAGAATTCAGCCGCACCGGGATCGAAGGGAACACCGTTGACGGCCACACCGAACAATCCTCCGCGGCGCATGCCTGTGGCTAAACCAACCGTCGGATTAGTAGATACTTTGAAAGTGTAGCTCTGCGCTTTGATCCGGTTAGGGTTGCCTCGATTAGGGAAACGCCCAACCGCGTGATCTGGCACCCCGTTGGCACGAATGGTTCGGGTGTTGCCCGAAGTGGTAATACTCACCCGATTGGAGCTGAGAGACTGACTGGCCGAGATCAGCTGCAGCGGCTTGGCCTCAGTGGCCGTGTGGTTGCGCATCTGTGGCCTGCCCTGTGCGTCTGCGCTGGCGACAAAGCCCAATCCAAGGGCCACCACCAAGGCTGTGATGCGAATATTACCATTACCTGTCATGGACTTACCTCCTGCTCGAAATTCAATTCATCACCAAAACCGGTCCCTGCCCGTCCGATCCAAAATCAAGGACAGCAGTGAAAATGCCGGGAATGGGAGTTTCGAAGAATAGCGTGACGTCAACATCCTGCTGCGCACCGGGGGCAATGAGCACCGGAGCAATCGATGTGCTTTCCGCATTCGGGACAGAGATTGCCTGAAGCACGACTTCCGCCTCTGAATAGTTGGATACGGCGAGTGTCAGCGTCATACGGCTGCCCGCGACGGCGATGGCCTCCACATCAGAGACGATGCGCGTCACGTGATGTCCGTCGTGCGCGGGCACCATAACTGGCGTCATTGTGACCCCAAAGATCACCGCCATCCGCCGGAAAAATGTGGAATATGTTGTGTTTGCTATCTTCATGACGGGTAATACGCCGGGGTTCTAAGTTTCCGTCGCAGCTTGAGATATTTTTTTGCCAAGGCGTCACTTTTCCTCTTGCGGCTACGCCGTAGAGTTTATATTTCACGCCTCACTCAACGGTGCGGGCGTAGCTCAGGGGTAGAGCATAACCTTGCCAAGGTTAGGGTCGGGCGTTCGAATCGCCTCGCCCGCTCCAGAGAGTGACATAGAACTGACGGTTTGCGGGCGTAGCTCAGGGGTAGAGCATAACCTTGCCAAGGTTAGGGTCGGGCGTTCGAATCGCCTCGCCCGCTCCATCGGTTCCAGACATTTTGAAGCGCGGGCGTAGCTCAGGGGTAGAGCATAACCTTGCCAAGGTTAGGGTCGGGCGTTCGAATCGCCTCGCCCGCTCCAAAATGTCATTGCTGAAAAATATCAGAATTTTCAAAAGCTATAATACAGCCGTCACCTGTGCTTCGTAATATCCGTTCAACGGAGATCTACTATGACACCAACGACAAATATCCTTCGCTTTTCAGATGTTGATAACGATGCCCCGCCGCCTCGGTTGGGTGTTCGATATACCAATACTAAGTTCCTTCCTGAAGGCGGCAATACCGTCGTCTGCCATCTAAATACCGACGCACCGGAGCATGAGGCAATTCTTGATGCCTGCAATCGGATGCGCGCTTTGCCTTCAGCCGACAGATTCTTATTCACGCCGACAGCCAGCCTGCACATGACGCTTTTTAACGGCGCATTGGAAACGCAAAGGGAAATGAACTTCTGGCCGGAATGGTTGCCGCTTGATGCGCCAATGACAGAGGTCACACGCTGGTTGCTTGAAAGTTTACGAGAGTTTCAGCCACTATCTCGCTTTAACGTTCGGATTGAAAGCATCGCCCCTACCGGGCTTCAACTTTGTGGCGCAACTGCAGCTGACGAACAAATCATGCGCACCTGGCGCGACGCGCTATGCGGACCATTTGGATACCGTCATCCGGACCATGATAACTACAGGTTCCACATGACTTTCGCCTACCCGCTCGCATGGATACCACAGGCTATAGTTCCGGTTTGGCAGGAAGAATATCAGTCCATTCTTTCAGATTTACAGGTTACCGTTCCAGTTATTCCACTTAATCCGCCAGCGTTTTGCACATTCGAAGACATGACACATTTTGAAGAAATTCTCAGGTTTGAATCTTAAAGCGTCCGCCAGCTTTGCACATTTGGCACGTACACGAGTTTCCGTTTTAACATCTCTTCCCCTCTGCCCCCTGCCCGCCTATAACAGCGCGGCAAAGTACGAAGGAATGGCCCATGCGCACAGGCAGCGTCAGCCGCAAGACTGCGGAAACTGAAATCACCGTTGAGATCAATCTCGACGGCACAGGAAGCTATGACAACCAGACCGGTGTTGGCTTCTTTGACCACATGCTGGACCAACTGTCGCGCCATTCCCTGATTGATTTCAAAATCCGCGCCAAGGGCGACTATCACATCGATGATCACCACACGGTCGAAGACACCGGCATCGCGCTGGGTCAGGCTCTGGTGCAAGCGCTCGGTGATAAACGCGGGATCAACCGCTATGGCGAATGCCACCTGCCGATGGATGACGCGCAGGTGCGTGCTGCTCTGGATCTCTCCGCGCGACCGTTTCTGGTCTGGAACTTGGACATTCCAACCCAGAAGATCGGCACATTCGATACGGAGTTGGTGCGCGAGTTCTTCACCGCTTTCGCGACCAACGGCGGCATCACCCTGCACATTGATCAGCTGCACGGTGGCAACAGCCACCACATTGTTGAGGCCGCTTTCAAAGCAGTTGCGCGTGCATTGAGGACCGCAGTGGAAACTGATCCGCGCAAGGCCGGCGATATTCCATCGACCAAAGGCGCCCTTTAAGGAAGCCAATCCCAGAATTGAGAAAGCCCGGCCTTCGCGCCGGGCTTTTTGTTAGGCAGGCTGTGCGGCGACACGCCGTCTCAGCATCCATTCTGCCAAGATCAGATTGGGCACCCAACAGGCCCAGGACACAAGCACATAGGCCAGCTCGAAGCCCAACAGAGGGATACCGATTGGCAGATATATCCTCAGGGTCACTGCGGCCAGCGTTAGTGCCGCAGATCGGATCATCCAGCGACGGTGCTCTGCAATGCGCCTTTGCATGGCCAATTGCACAGCACGGGCCGTGATTGCGAGCCATAGGATTGCCAGCAGCCCAAAGCCTGCGGCGGCTATGGGGCCCGCCTCGGATGTGATCGCTAAGAGCAAAGCGCTGATGCCTGCAAGCAGAACCATTACTGCATAGAGACGGCCACCCCAGCGATGCAGACCAGGTCTGCAGCTGCGCAGTCTCTGGCTGAACTGGACCGGCAAAAGAAGCAAGGCAATCGGAGCAAGGCCAATATGCAGATAGAGGCTGACCGGTCGGGACATAGCGTGATGGACCATATGGGGCATAACCAGCGAAAGTTCCGCGATCAGAAACCGCAGCGAAGCAATGGCAACCAGCACCGATAAGATCCAGACAATCATCAGGGACCAAGAGGTCTCGATTTTAGAACGGGTGGTAGACATGAGGATCTCCAGTAAACTTGACGATGTAAAGTTAATCTTGACAGTGTAAAATCAAAACAACTTGACGATGTCAAGTCTCTTGCTAGTAATGGGCTATGTCAGAGGCGACCAAGAAAAAGCACCATCACGGAAATCTGAAAGAAGCGCTGGTACATGCCGGGATCGAGCTGCTTGAAGAAAGCGGCATTGACGGGCTGACCTTACGCAAATGTGCGGCGCGCGCTGGCGTTTCGCATGCGGCTCCCGCGCATCATTTTGATGGGCTATTGGGGCTCAAGATAGCGATTGCTCAGGAAGGTTTTCTTATCTTTTCAAGATACTTAGAGGACGGGCTGGAAGGAATAGATAACCCAAAGGAACGTCTGCGTTCGATCTGTCGTGGTTATTTAGCTTTCGGGTTGGAACACCCCGGCCTGTTGAATGTGATCTTTGGCACCGGGCTTGCGGCCCTTGTGCCAGACAATCGTGAAGGCGGCTATGCCTACAACATTCTGCGAGGCGTCTGCGCACCGTTTATTCCTGAGGGGCAAGATCCTCAGGTAGTGGAAATTCAGGTTTGGTCTCTGATTCATGGGTTCACCATGCTGTATCTGGCGGGAGAATTTGGGTGCCCGCCCCCACCGATCCAAGATGGCCCTTTTGACCAGGTGGTTACCCTGCTTGATCGTGTTGGAAACCTTAGCTCATAGCCCTTCTCTCTTGACCCCGGCACCAATTCGTTTCACTTGAGCATCAAGCGAAAGGACTGACCATGCTGACAGCGATCATCGACTATGAAAGCGGCAACTTGCATTCCGCAGAAAAGGCTTTTCAGCGGATGGCCGAAGAAGTCGATGCCGGTGAGGTTGTTGTCACTTCCGATGCCGATGTTGTGGCCAAGGCAGACCGGCTGGTGCTACCCGGTGATGGTGCTTTCCCAGCCTGCGCCGCTGAATTGCGTGGCCACAAAGGCATCTATGACGCCATGGTAGAAGCGGTCGAACAAAATGGCCGCCCTTTCCTTGGCATTTGCGTCGGCATGCAATTGATGGCGACCACTGGCCGTGAATACGAAGATACAAATGGTCTGGATTGGGTCAGCGGCGAGGTCGTTAAGATCCAGCCGAGTGACCCCCGCCTGAAAGTGCCGCATATGGGGTGGAATGATCTGGTGATCGACCAGCCTCACGCCCTGCTTGACGGTGTTGAAAGCGGACAGCACGTGTATTTTGTACACAGCTACCATTTTCAGGTCACCAACCCTGCTGAGCGCATCGCCCACGTGGATTATGCGGGTGACATCACAGCCATCATTGGACGTGACACAATGGTTGGCATGCAATTCCACCCGGAAAAAAGCCAGCATGTCGGTCTGCGCATGATTAGCAACTTCCTGCGCTGGAAGCCCTGAGCTGCCGTTCGTTCCCTGTGCACGTCCGACTTGAGAAATTCAATCATAACCGCAGGCAAAAGCGGTACTACGCGCTACGTCTCAACCAGACGCTTTTTGGCGAGTGGTGTCTGGTGCGCGAATGGGGTGTGATTGGCGGTGCGGCGCAAGAAAAACGTGACTATCTGGCCGAAGCCCCCGCTGCAGAAAAAGAGCTTGAACGCCTGAAAGCGGCCAAGCTCAAAGGGGGATATGCTGTTATCCCCGTGCAATTGGGCATGTTTGGCTGAGCCCTTAGTTCACGCGTGTCCAAGTCTGGCCGCGGCAGATTGCACCGCCTGCGACACAGCCTTTAACGGTCAGCTTATTCCCACTCAGAGACATCTTGGACTTATAAGTTTTGTCCTTGTCTGGCGCCCAGATCTTACCGCCGCCATAGCTGCCATCCCCTTGGGATTTCATATCCCAGATCATGCGTTTACCAGTGTGCTCATAGTCAGAGCTCACGCTGCCTTCCGCATCGAAGGCCTTGTCGATAGAGCCACAAAGCGCGTCTCCGCAGGGTGCCATCTTTACATGTAGATAGCCGCCCGTGTCTCCGGCTTCGGTTTTCCAGGTCCCCGCTGCTGCGTCAGCGAGCGCAATTGAAGCTGTCAGGCTCAGAGCCCCTGCAAGCAAAGCAGTTTTCATAAGTTCACTCCCTTTTTGCGAAGCAGCCTGACGCAGGCCACCGGCTTCGATCAAGAATGACTTGGGGTCAGGTTGCCATTTGCGCGAGGTCATGCATAAGGGCAGCCAGTGGGAAAAAACCGACGATAGACCAAAGGAAACTGCCATGATCCTCTACCCTGCAATTGACCTGAAAGACGGCCAGGCCGTGCGCCTGCTGCATGGGGATATGGATAAGACCACTGTCTTTAACGACAACCCGGCTGCGCAGGCGTTGGAATTTGTGAAAGCAGGCTGTGATTGGCTTCACTTGGTTGACCTGAACGGCGCTTTTGCTGGCGAGCCTGTGAATGCCGCTCCGGTTGAAGAAATTCTGAAGCAGACCAAAGTGCCAGCTCAATTGGGTGGTGGCATTCGCGATATGGCAACAATCGAACGTTGGATCGACAAAGGTCTTGCACGTGTGATCCTCGGCACCGTTGCGGTGGAGAATCCTGATCTGGTGCGCGAAGCAGCGAAGGAATTCCCCGGTAAAGTCGCCGTTGGCATCGACGCGCGGAATGGCAAGGTCGCAACCAAAGGCTGGGCGGAAGAGACCGATGTGATGGTCACCGATCTCGCCAAGTCATTTGAAGACGCAGGCGTCGCTGCAATCATCTACACCGACATCATGCGCGATGGCGCGATGAAGGGCCCGAATGTGCAGGCAACAGCTGATCTGGCGAATGCGGTTTCGATTCCTGTGATCGCCTCTGGTGGGGTGTCCTCACTGGAAGATTTGCGGGCTTTGAAATCCTGCGGAGCAAAGCTGAACGGCGCAATTTCAGGCCGCGCGCTTTATGATGGGGCGATTGATCTGGCCGAGGCGCTCACTGTTCTGAAATCCTAAAAGATTGGGCGCCTCAGGCGCCCATATTTTCTTTCAGCCATTTACTTCTCAAGTTCAGCAACCGCGTTGTCAAAAGCGCGGGTTTCCACAAGCGCCTGCGCAATTTCGACAGGGACACCTCTTGTGATCATACGTTGGAACAAAATTTTTGCGGTCTCAGTGCCCTTTTCCACCTTATAGGGCTTCTGCGCATTCAGGGCTTCTCGGAACGCAAGACTGTTGTCCCGCGTTGTCATTTCAAAAGTCCAACTCTCATAGCCCGGACAATCCACAAGGATGTCAGAAAAGGCCGTGTCTTGTTGAGCTTTCGTGACCTTATAAGCCAGCTCCAAAAGACGACATTCTGATGTGACAGCGCTGGTCGCAGATGCCGCTTGTGCCGCGATCACAATACCCGTGGCACACCATAAAATTCTCGAACGAAACATAATAAAACCTCCCACAAAATATGGGATTTCTTAACCCGTTCTTAATTTCTGGCAAGCGGGGGAATGTGACCATTTTGGGGCATTTTGCATGCGACAAACGCGCCCGGTTGCTTGAAGATTTTGCTACTCCCCCCAAGGTGTAGTGGAGGACATTTGAAAGGATTCGCGCATGGTCCAGAAGGTCAGAAAAATTCCACTCCCTGAAAGCAGCGCATTGCATGACCGCATTCAAGACGGAGACTTCATCGACTGCTTCGCAACCGATGCTCAGATCTCTCCACGCCAAGCAGCAGGCGTCATTGTCGACTTTCCAATCTGGGGAAAATGGCTGGTGAAACTCCGTGGGATTGTCACGGCACCTTTTGGATTAGATCAGGACGGCCCCGACGCCGAGGACAAACTCGGCCCCTTCCCTGTTGAAAGTGAAACAGACCATGAGATCATTGCGGGTTTTGACGACAAGCATCTCGATTTCAGAGTGTCGGTAATCTGTGAAAACGGCCAGCTTTCTCTCGCGACCTGGGTGCATCCTCACAACATTGGTGGGCGTCTTTATCTGGCACTTATCATGCCGTTTCACATCTTGATTGCCCGAAACGGTGTGGCAAGGGCTGCTCTTGCTGGCAATCGGCCACCTGTCCCATCCGCATCTTGATGGTCGGCTTTCCGCACTTCAGAGCGCGGAAAACCTCTTGGATTATTCAGCGGCTGCGGCGGTCAGCTTGCCTAACGCACCTTTCATTATGGCAATGAAGGGCGCTTCTCGATCGATGCCCAGACTCACTAATCTTGTAGTGGGGTCTTCATAGGTCAAATACACCGTCCCATCCTCGGCCTCATAGGCCAAGACTTTCAATGGCAAATAGAGACCCGCTTGGATATTTGCCTGCATGGCTGGAGTACCGATTTTCGGGTTCCCGAAAACCAGCAATTCGGCATCGGCCAATTCTTCTCCGATTTTCTTTGCGCCTCCGGCGTGGTCAACACGAGCAAAGACCGTGGTCCCTGCATTTTCAACGGCGGCTTCAAGGGCATCGATTGTTTCCGATACGGATTTGTTGCTGATAACTGAGATCAGCTCTGCAGCGGCGGGTAGACTGGACGACATGGCGATGGCTCCGGCAATAAGTAGACGTTTCATAATGTCTCTCTCCCAATGGGTACCTACGCAGTCATTCACGATAGGCACGTGACAATTGGCCAATCACAAATAGTCGACCGCAAAAAAACGGCAGGCTTTGGCCGTGACGCGCGATCCTCGCCTTGGCGCAGCGGGGAAAACCAAGTATGAGACCGCCAAGAGGTGCCAAGATGTTGAAAACCCGCCTGATCCCTTGTCTGGACGTTGCTGATGGCCGTGTGGTCAAAGGTGTGAACTTTGTTGGCCTGCGCGACGCGGGCGACCCTGTCGAAGCGGCTCGTGCCTATGATGCGGCCGGTGCTGACGAGATCTGTTTTCTCGACATCCATGCCACCCATGAAAACCGTGGCACCATGTTTGACATGGTACGTCGCACAGCGGAGCAATGCTTTGTTCCTCTGACAGTTGGTGGCGGCGTGCGTACGAAGGACGACGTGCGCGCACTTTTGCTGTCGGGTGCGGACAAAGTAAGCTTTAACTCTGCCGCAGTGGCCCGCCCTAACGTGATCGCTGAATCGGCAGATCAGTTTGGCAGCCAATGTATTGTCTGCGCGATTGATGCCAAAACCGTTGGCCATGACGACGAAGGCGAGCCAAACAAATGGGGTATCTTCACCCACGGTGGCCGCAAAGAGGCGCTTGATGGCGAAGGTAACCCGATTGATGCGGTGGAGTTTGCAAAACTCGTCGCCTCTAAAGGCGCGGGTGAAATCCTGCTGACCAGTATGGATCGTGATGGCACTAAGTCGGGCTTCAACCTGCCCCTGACCAAAGCCATTTCGGATGCCGTGGATATCCCGGTGATCGCCTCTGGCGGGGTTGGCAACCTGGATCACCTCGTCGAAGGCGTGACCATAGGCGGAGCCTCTGCCGTGCTGGCCGCCTCGATTTTTCACTTCGGTGAATATACGGTGCAGGAAGCGAAAGAGCACATGATTGCCAATGGCATTCCAATGCGTCTGGTGTGAGGGCTGGTAGATGAACACTCTGAACGATCTTGCCGCGACCATCGCAGAGCGCGCGAAAGCCGATCCTGACAGCAGCTGGACCGCAAAACTTCTGGCCAAAGGTCCAGAAAAATGCGCTGAAAAATTTGGCGAAGAGGCGATTGAGGCCATCATCGAAGCCATAAAAAATGACCGCGAAGGCCTGATCAGCGAAAGCGCTGACGTGCTGTTTCACCTCTTGGTCATGCTGCAGTCGCGTGGCGTGGCGCTGGAAGAGGTTTTGGCTGAACTGGCGCGCCGTCAGGGCACAAGCGGCATCGCGGAAAAAGCCAGCCGAAAAGGCTAGCTTGTTCGGCCCAATCTCGGAAATTCGATCATTGGGCAACGGTTTATTATCACAGTCAATCCTGCAGCCTCGGCTTTCTGAGCCGCGGCCTCGTCTATGACGCCCAATTGTGTCCAGACGGTCTGCAAATCTGGAAGATGCGCCAAGGCATCCTCGACAACCCCCATCAAAGCATCCGATTTGCGGAATACATCTATCATATCAACAGGTTCATCGATTTCTTCCAGAGAGGCGCGGATGGTTGTGCCAAACATTTCTTTGCCCGCGTGCCCCGGATTCACCGGGATCACTCGATAGCCCTGCTCATGCAGGAACTGCGCCACATAATGGCTGGCGCGCGCTGGATTCATTGAAAACCCGACCACGGCAATTGTTTTTGCGCGATCAAAGACCTGATTAAGCAGCTCATCGGAATATTGTGTCATGCCCCAACATTTGGGTGTTCAGAACGGAATGAAAAGAGCAACCCCACGTCTCAATCCTAGAATTCGCGATGAAAGCGCAGGAAGCGGGTCGTCTTAGAGCTTGCGGAAACGCAGTTTGAGGTAAAACATGATCAGGAGAGTTCGGAATGGACATTCAATTCAAAGCGCTTCCCGCCCGCGACTTCAAACATCTCTTTACACTTACAGATCAGGAGCTGGCTGCACAGCAGGCCAAACGTATGACGGTGACCGACTGCCCCGGTGCGCCCTGCCGCGTTAGCATGGTGGATGCAGAAGTTGGTGAGACCGTCATTCTGCTGAACCACACGCATCTGAACGCAGATAGCCCCTTTCAAGCGCGCCACGCTATATATGTGCGTGAAAATGCCGAGGAGGCTCACTTTGAAGTCAATGAAGTCCCAGAATTACTGCGCTCGCGCATGATATCTCTGCGCTTCTTTGATGCGGATCACATGATGATTGATGCGGATCTGGCAGTGGGGGATCAGCTCCTAGAGTTTCTTTCCAAAGCCTTTGATAATCCTGAGGTTGCCTACGCTCATATGCACTACGCCAAACCCGGCTGTTTCGCTGCTTCGGTTCATCGGGCGGATAGCACAAACTAAAAAAGCGCCCGGAAAATATCCGGGCGCAGTGCGGAACGAGGGACAGTGAAATGAAGGCAAGAGTTCCGGTCTTGCCCTCATGAATAAGAGATATGACGAAATTCTCGTCTTTCCAGAGGATGTAAGAAAATTGTGAACAATGCCTTAATCCTCGACACTTACCCGTGATTCAGGCCTCTAGAACCGCAGGCCAATTGGCATCAGCACGGGCGACAAATCCAGGAATATCTTTGCGCCACTTGGCGCGCACGGATTTGTTGAAATTCAGGTAAAGCTTGCCGTCATGCAGCGTCCAGGCGTCGGCGTCGGTTTTTGCGGTGGCACCATGGGCGACAGCAAAGGCGCACCACCCGCCATATTGAGGCGCATAGGCTTCTGGGTTGGCGGTGAAATCAGTAAGGTTTTCAGCAGAGGCAAAATGCCATTCTGCGCCCTTCCAATTGGTCTTGTATGCGGCATCACCCTTCACATGGGTTTCCTGTTTGAAAAAGGCCACGGTGTCATAGCCTTTGATGGCCACGCCATTTGGTGCATAGATTTCGGCGGTTTTTGCAAAAGCTGGGGATGCTAGAGACAGCGCCGCCGGGGTTGCGGCTGCGGCGATGAGAAATGAACGACGGTTCAGCATTGTGGGCTCCGGTTTAAATGAACTGACCCAAGACTATGCAAAAATTAGAATTCCCCTAGAGGGGGTGACGACTTTGTGAGCGCCTGTCAGCAAATGTTTCAGTCAAAGATATCAAGTATATCGTCAAAATCATCAAAGAGTTCCGACAGGAAGCCCTTCTTTTTCTTCTTGTATTTTTTCTTTGATTTCAGCGGCTTCTTATAAGCAACTGGCTTTTCATAATGCTGCTTTTTCTCAGCCTTACGCGATTTGACAGGCATTTGCTTGATGTCATGCAGTGGCGCCCCGCAGGAAGCACACGCCAGCTCATGTTGCACATCACCGGTCAGTTTCAGGGCCGCCCGTGTGCCGCAATAACAGCATGTCGCGATTTTTGGTCCCATCTCTGCCCTGCTCTTTTGGTTCTGTTCAGAACGATATTGCCTTCAGTGCCTCGTGTTTCAAGCCTCAGGACTTCGGCTTGGCCGCATAAAGCGCCACTGCTGCGGCGTTGGAGACGTTTAAGGAGCCGAAACCGCCAGCAAAATCGATTTTTACAAGCTGATCCACCGTCTCTTTGGTTTTCTGACGCAGGCCCGGTCCTTCAGCGCCAAGAACCAAGGCAATCGGTCGGTCATATTTGCCGTCCAATACCTCTTCGATGGTTTCCTCAGCTTCACCATCCAGCCCCAGAACGATGTACCCCATGTTCTGCAAATCAATAATGGTATCCGCCAGATTGCGCATGCGCAGATAAGGCTGGCGTTCCAAAGCACCAGAAGCTGTTTTCGCAAGCGCCCCAGTTTCAGGTGCCGAGTGATGGCGGGTTCCGATCACGGCCTGCGCGCCGAAGACCTCGGCAGAACGCAGAATCGCGCCAACATTATGTGGATCGGTCACGCGATCGAGCAAAACCAGACGCGGAGGACGATCATCAGAGCTGATTGCGCGATCCGTCAGGCTGCCCCAATTCAAGGGCTTCACTTCTAATGCTGCGCCTTGGTGCACGGATTGCTTATCGATCGGAGCGTTGAATTTCCGCGGGTCCACCATTTCTGGTGTCATGCCAGAGGCGGCAATGGCCTCTGCGAGCTTGTCAGAGGCGTTTTTGGTCACCATGAGTCGCAGTTTTTCCCGCGCTGGGTTCATCAGCGCATCACGCACCGCATGAAGGCCAAATAGCCAGACCGTTTCGGCAGATGCGGCCTTTTTGGCCTGCTCTTTTTCAACGACCCACTTTGGCTTTTTCATGGTTTTCCGCCTTCCAGAAATAAGAGCGGTACCAATGCAGTGAACTTGACCCATCTGCAAGAGATTTTCTTGTTGACGCCCCCCAATGGGGCCTGTAATCAGCCCCTCACGTTCAGCAGCGATGCCGAACAAGTGGGCGACAGGCCGCAAGGTGTGGCAGGGGACTGTAACTCCCTCGAGGCGACTCACGCTTGGTTCGATTCCAAGGTCGCCCACCATTTTACTCAGACCCATCAAGGGTTTGCAGATACCAAAACGGCTCCTTCGGGAGCCGTTTTTGTTTTCATGATGCAATGGCTGGCTTCACACGTTTGGGATGCACAGTGTCAATTGGATCGGCTGCAATTTCTCGCGCATGAATGCCCAGGATCATCAGACCCGGCCAGAGCAAATAAGCTTCGATTTCAATGTTTTCCCCGAAAGACAGCATGCAAATCACCAGCAGGATTCCCAAAGGCAAACGTCCGCGTTGATGAAGTGTAGTATCCGCTAAAGCTGTGAGCAGCTGGTAGAGCAATGGGATCAGCAGAGCCAGGAAGCCCAACAGACCTTTTACAAACAAAAGCCCATACCAGGTGTGATGTGTGCCGATGGGCATATATTCGACGATATGCGCACCGGGTTCTGGTCGACCATGACCGAACCAGACGGCCTCTTCCCGCCATCGTTCCTCTGCAATGCGCTGCAATGTGGCGCGTACACGGGTGCTGTCGGCACGGGCGTTTTTGAAGGCGGATATCCCTGCCCCTAGCGAGGAAATCAATCGATCCGCGGTTACTGCAAGGCTCGCAGTCAAACCCGCCAAAAGGAAGACAGCCCATTGCTTTCCGATCAATGGCAAAAGTCTTGGCGGGATTGTGCAAAAGACCAACCCAACGAGTCCCATACGCGATTTTGATGCCAGTACCATCAGAACACCTGCCCCGATTCCAGCGGCCCTCCATTTGCGATCTTTCTCTTCAAGCGCAAAGAGCACCATGCAAACGCCAAGCAAGGCTGCAAATGGAGACCATGGCGCGAAAAATTGCCAGCGCGGCGTCCAGGACGCTGGATCGAAAGTGAAGAGGAACAGTGTGAAATACTCTGGTCCGGGCCCACCAACGACCTTCAACGGCGACGTGAAAATACGTTCTGGCAGTCCGATATAGGGGGCGGCGAGCAGAACTGGCGCAAGACAGAGGGTCCAAAAGCCCACGATGCATTGCCCGCGGATCAATATTTCCCGGCGGATGGGCAGGACGGCCCCAACGAACGGAAAGAGCGCCATCAAAGCCCAACCCTTGGCCCAGCCGATCGTAGACTTGATCGTCGAGGCAAGCCCATAGCCCCAGTTTACGTGCCCAACCCAGAGAATGGGCAGCATCGCCGCCATACCAATCAACCAAAACCAAACAGATGTTGGAATTGCCTGCGCATTCAGATCAGATCGCATAGCTGGTCCGAGATAGAGCGCAAGCGCCGCGATACCGGCGAGAACCCAAGCCAGGACAGGACCAACCACATAAAGTGCACCGACAGCGTAAAGCGGCCATGTCCAGGTGAGAGTCCTATAGATGATGGTTTCAACCGGGTTCGCAGGCTTTAGATCAGACATGAGACACGCCATCTCTGAGGCCCAAAGCCCAGCGAATGATACTGCGACGCAGCCAACCCAATGAAAGCGCGATGAGCGCAAGGAATGTCGCCCCAGCCCCTGCAAGAAAAGCAAGTTTCTTGCGTGGTGAGCTGCCTTCCTCAGGAAGGGATGGGTTTTCCAGCACCTGCACCAGTGGATAAGAGGCAAAAACGTCAGTCTTTGAGGACTGTGCGCGCGCGATAGCAGAGGCAAACACGGCCTCGGCTACTTGGAAATCCCGTTGCAAATCTTCGAGCTGCGCAGCAGCGCGTGAAGCTTTGGCAAGGCGCAATTTTTCTTGTTGGTAGCGCTTATCAAGTTCCTGATGCTGCGCCTCAAGCCCGGCGCGTTCTGCCTCGTTTCGCAGAAGATCAGCGAGCAAGGACGTGCGGTCCCCGTATTGAGAAACATTCAGCTTTGCGGCCACCGCACGTGGCATACCGGTGATGGCCATTGCGGCCTCCACAGTCGCCTCTTGCGCCATGTCATATGCGTTTTCAGCTTCCTGGCGCTCTGGATGCCGCGTACCGAATTGCACGCGCGCCCTGTTGCGCAAAGCCGCCTTCGCAGAAAGATCGTCTACCAAAGCCAGATATTGTTGATCAGAATATAAATCGAGCGCGCGGGCAGCCTGTTGCGGCGTGAGGCCGAGCGATTGCTGCAAACGACCCACGAAAGCGGTTTTATCATGCAACTCACTGCGAAGAACCACCAGATCAGACAAGCGCGCATCGTTTTCTGAGACCTGCTGGCTGAACTGATCCCTAGAAATAAATCCGGTTTCAGACTGCAGGCGGTTTACGGCCTGGCGGGTGGCCAACACAGAGTCGCGATATTCTTCGATGGCCTGAACTGCACCCTCCTCGCGCTCTTGCAAATCATCGGTGCGCAGTGCCTCAACTTCCTTGAAAAACGCCGTCAAAATCGCCTGATTGCGGTCGCGTGCTTCCTCAGGAGTTACCCCGGTCATTTCAACGTGGATCAACCCAGTTTGGTCAACCAAGGTCACCTTTGGTCGAGGCAGGTCTTCTCGGCGGGCATTCAAACTCAAAGCCGCGGCATCCAGAATGCGATCCGCCCTTAGCAGGCGTTTGTAGGTTTGGGTTGGGCTGATCGAGTTGCTGGAAAAGGCCGAGGATGCATAACTGCTGGCTTGGCCGATACCCTCCATATTCACGCTGGCCGACACCCCCGATCCCGGCAAAATCAGAGACATCTGAGAGGTATATTTTGGCGGCGCGGATGAGAGATATCCGATGATTGGGGCCCAGATCAGAGCAATCCAGATCAGGCACACCGCCAGGTATCTTAGAATGCGCTTGAAGAGATATCCTGGTTGACCAGGTTTTCCCTTCGCCAAAACTTTATCCAAACGGCTGAGGTATTCAGCGTTGGACACGTAGGTCGGAACATTGGGTTGCATCACCATGGGGCACTCGCACTGAAGGAATTTACCAGTCAGCCTAGCCTTGGCACGCCATCAAAATTTCGGGGGATTGGAGAGTAATGAGGGCAAAGGCATGCCCTCATGATCCGTTTGGATAGGCTTAGAATACGCCTTGGTCGCGGGCGATCAGCGCCGCTTGGGTGCGATTTGCCACGCCCAGCTTCTTATAAAGCGTCTTCACGTGCAGCTTCACCGTAGGTTCCGACAGATCGAGATCGCGGGCGATCTCTTTGTTGGATTTGCCTTCGGTCAGACCTTTCAAAACCTGAGTTTCACGTTCTGTCAGGTTTTCCAAAAGCGGGTGATTGTTCGCTTCTGGTTCTGCAGTCATGAATTCCAACGGGGCGTATTTCTCACCCATGGCCATGAACTTGATCGCGTTCACCAACGATTTTGCTGGCAGGGTCTTCGGAACAAATCCCGTCGCCCCCAATTCCAGCGCCTGTTCGGCTATTTCGCGGTTGGCCTCGCCTGACATCAATGCCACGCGGTGCACACCGTTGCGATCAGCGGCGATACGCAGGCCATCGAGCCCGTTCATCCCCGGCATATTGTAGTCCAGGAGGACCAGATCATATGTCCAGTCCCCATCAATCAGCGCGACTGCTTCTGCAAGATCCGCAGCTGTATGTGTCTCTATATTCTCTTCCTGATCCATGAAGGCCACCAACGCGTCGCGCAGCAGGTCATGGTCATCAGCAATCAAAATACGCATCGCCGATACCTCGCTCGATACTTTACTCAATAATGTTTTGTCGCAAACAACTGTGGCCGAAATGGGAAAATTTCGCGGGAAACATCAGGTGATAACTCTACCCTAAGGGATAGGAAGAAAACACAACAGCATGAAAAACAAGACCTTTTACTGCTCACAAACTCCGATTTAGCCGCAATTTGAGCCAAATGTGATGCTGTTTTCCCCCGCTGCGCCTTCCACCCTGATGGAAACGCAAGGGAGCAAACTCATGACCTATCAAGCCAAATTCGATCATTGGAATTTCAGCGAAACGGCCAGCTTGCCGCTGTGCAAAGAGGTTCTCGGAAATCGTTTTGATAATCTTCACACGCGAGAAGCGATTTCCCGCGTGCTTTCCCCTGGACGCCGGAAAGTGGCTTTTCTGAATGCGCACTGCGTAAATGTCGCTGGGAAGGATAACGCGTACTCAGCTACGCTTGAGCGCACAAATGTTGTCTTGTCAGATGGGATCGGGATGGAGCTTGCCGCAAAAATGCAGGGCACCCATATTCGCGAGAACCTGAACGGCACGGATTTTGTTCCGAAGCTGCTTGTGGAAGCTGCTAAGCGAGGTCAAAGCGTTTACTTGCTGGGTGGCAAACCGGGCACTGCAGAACGGGCCGCTGCAGCTCTGTGTCGACAAATCCCAAAGCTCAAGATTGCAGGAACACGAGATGGGTATTCTGGTGCCGAGGACCAGGCTGCGATCAAAGAGATTAATGCCTCGGACGCTGATATTCTCTTGGTTGCACTGGGTGTGCCACTTCAGGAACTTTGGATCGACCGCAATTTTCCAGCGTTGAAAACACGCATCTGCGTTTCGGTTGGAGGTCTTTTTGATTTCCTTGCGGGCAATGTATCAAGAGCACCCAATTGGGTCCGCAAGGTTAAATCTGAGTGGGTTTGGCGACTGATGATGGAGCCCCGCCGGATGGCAAAACGTTATCTGATTGGCAATCTGGCATTTCTTGCCCGGGCGGCTCTGTGGCCCTACAGGCAGAGCTCCTCGTCAGATAAAACCAAGCGCGCAATCGATATCACCCTAAGTCTTGGCGGTCTTATCGTGCTGGGCCCGATGCTTCTTTGCCTCATGGCGCTGATCCGGTTGGAAAGTCAGGGTTCACCAATTTTTCGCCAACAACGGGTTGGGCTGAATGGCCGCCGCTTCACACTCTATAAACTACGTTCCATGGCCCTGGATTCAGAAGCGCAGCGCGCAAAGCTTCTTGCAACCTCTGATCGTGAAGGGGTCTGTTTCAAATCCCGTAGCGACCCACGTGTGACACGCATTGGCAAATTCATCCGCCGCTATTCGTTGGATGAACTCCCACAGATCGTGAACGTTTTAAAAGGTGATATGTCGATTGTTGGTCCGCGCCCTGCTTTGCCGGAAGAGGTCGCCGCCTATCCTGAAAAAGCGCGTGGTCGGCTTGCGATCAAACCCGGTCTCACTGGACTTTGGCAGGTTTCAGGCCGCGCGGATATCGACTTTGACCGGATGATCGACATGGATCTCGCCTATGCCTCTTCAAAGTCACTTTGGCTAGACGTCTTTATCTTCTACGCCACGTTTCGCGCAGTTTTGACAGGTCGAGGCGCCTATTGAGAGAGATCACTCCTATCCGACCGGATAGGGGGATACCCGCTAGATATGACTTAATGGGCAAAGAAATCTGGCATTCTCAACCAAGGAGGATGCCGCATGTGGTCCCGTTTGTTAACCAGCGCTGTTTTGATTGTAGCGTTGATCAGCCTGACACCTTCAGCCCTGATCGCGCATGAGGAAAATCTGCCGTCATCCTCCGTCCTGCTAGAGATCGTTGATCAAACGAGCGGGGGGAAAGAGGTGGCATTTCAGCTGGATTTACAGGCCCTTGAGGCACTGGAAAGCCGTGAAATTGTCACCTCTACCCTTTGGACCAATGGGATCAATCGCTTCAAAGGCGTTCCCTTAACACAACTTCTGTCAGCTTATAACATCGAAGGGTCCCAGCTTCGCTTGCTTGCCAACAATGATCACGCCGCAGACATTCCTTTGGATGACGCCTTAAACCAGCACGCCCTATTGGCCTACAGAATGAATGGCTCAGAAATGTCTCGCCGGGGAAAAGGCCCCCTTTGGATTGTCTATCCATTTGATCAATCGGCACGATTTCGGACAGAAACGGTTTACGCGCGCTCAGTTTGGCAGCTTAATAAGATTGAAGTGATTGATTGAAGCCACCGAACGGACATTCATTGTTAGAGAATTCCCCTACCCTCACCTCTGAGAAGCAGAAGTCGTCTCTCAGGTCTTGGCTGTTGCCGATTGCGGCGGCGATCAGCCTGGTTGTGATCCTATTGCTCGCACGCAGTGTGATAAATGATCTTCGAGAACTGCGTTCAGCCAGATCAGACACCGTCCAATGGACCCTATCGCAGGTTGAGATTGAGTACTTAGATTTCTCTGCAACCCTGCAACAGACCATTTGGGAAGAAGCACCAGATCTCAGCGATCTTCGAAAAGACTTTGATGTGTTCTTCAGCCGCCATGACATCATTTCCCATAGTCAGGTATTTGAGGCAGCAAGACGTCAGAAACCCTTTTACGAAGCTAAGGAAGACATTGGGGAGTTCTTGACCAAAACGGCCATAGCAATTGATTCTGATGATCAGACCTTGATTGCTGCCTTGCCTCAAATTCAGACCGAAACCTTGGCATTACGCCCGAATGTGCGCACCCTCTACGTGTCAGGTTTGGCGCATTTTACGGATGCCTCCGACCAATTGCGCGAGAACCTGTCAAAAACCTTACGAGAGCTTTCCGCAGTCACCGCCCTTTTGGTCGTGAGCCTCGTGGCCTTGCTGCTCTATTCTCGATCAGCTGACGCCAAAAGCCGGACCCGAGGACATGCCCTTGCGCGTGCAAATGCGCATATGGAAACCATTCTATCCACTTCCTTGGACGGGGTAATTGTGTCTGACCGCAGTGGCAATGTGGTAGACTTCAACACCGCCGCGGAAACCATCTTTGGCTACACTTATGAAGAGGCTGTTGGACGTTCCATTGGAGATTTAATTGTGCCGCCTGAATTGCGCGCAGCGCATCAGGCCGGCATGAAGCGCCTGCAAGACACGGGCCAAAAGAAACTTGTCGGCAATGGCCGCATTCGCATCGACGCGATGCGCAAAGACGGGTCAATATTCCCAGTGGAGCTCGCTCTGCAATCTGGACGTGGCCCAGATGGCGATATCCTAATTGCCTTTTTACGAGATATCTCTGCACAGGTAGAAGCGGAAGTAGAGCTCACCGAGGCGCGGGACCAAGCTTTGGCGGGGGAAAAGGCAAAAGCTGAATTCCTGACGGTCATGAGCCACGAAATCCGCACCCCTCTAAGTGGGCTTTTGGGTAACCTCACATTACTGGGCAGCACTGCACTGACGCAGGAACAAGAGCAGTTTCAGAACAATATGCAGATTTCAGGTCGGCAATTGCTGAAACATGTGAACTCGATCTTGGACATCGCGCGCTTTGAAAGCGGGCGCCTTCCAATCCAGGAAGAGACATTTCACATCGGAGAGTTCCTGCAGGATGTTGTTGATGGCCAAAGTGCCGGAGCAGAACAGCGCAATACAGCAATGAGCTGGGCGTGGATCGGGGATGCTCTGGATTGGGTGAAAACCGATAAAGGGCATCTGGAGCAGATCCTACTGAACCTCGTAGGCAACGCCGTTAAGTTCACGGAAAACGGTCGAGTGGATATCGAGATCGAACAGGTTGGTCTCAGGGGGGCCTCACCTCTCGTAGAAGTCAGGGTGATAGACAGTGGTCTGGGCATTGCCGAAGATGATATCGAGAGGATTTTTGAAGAGTTTGAAACCACAAATCGAGCCGGAGGTGACACCGGATCGACGGGGCTCGGCCTGCCAATCGCAAAACGGCTGGCCACTCTGATGGGCGGGGAAATCGGGGTTGAGAGCACGCCAGGAGATGGCAGCGTGTTCTGGGTTCGCCTGCCCATACCGGAGGGCCATGCCCCCACGCCGGAACGTGATGTACCTGAAGCAAAAGCTGAATATGCATTGCATTTGCTGTTGGTGGAAGACAACGAAATGAATGCGTTTGTCGTCGACAAAATGCTGCGTGCCGAGGGGCACACTGTGATCATTGCCACCAACGGATTGGAGGCAATCGATTGGGCGGGCAAAAGCGACTTTGACGCGATACTGATGGATATCAACATGCCAAAGCTGGACGGGTTGGAGGCAACAAAACGCATTCGCGCCAATGTGAAACGCGCGCGGAAAACGCCGATTTTTGCTTTCTCTGCCAATGTGTTATCCGAGGATACCAAGCGGTTCCGAGAAAGCGGCATGGATGGCTTCATCGGCAAGCCGGTGCAAATCGAAGAGCTGCGTGCCGCTTTGGGAACGATCGGTCACCCGCAGGACAGTCCCTCCATTCGAAATGCGACGGTAGCAATCGATACCGGCGATGCGCAGACGATGTTTGGGGATCAATATGACCACTTCCTTGAGCGTTTCATCTCGGAAGGTGATGCGCTTTCTATGTGGTTAGAGAGCGCACCCAATTCAGCTGATGAGATCGTTCAACGCTGCCACAAGATCGCGTCCTCAGCGGCTTTGTTTGGTGCAGAAGGGTATCGCTCCGCGCTTCAGGCTGCAGAAAAGATTGGAAAAGCAGAGACAACAGTCCCGGAGCCCGTTCTGGCAGAAATCCAAAGCAGTTGGTCTGAGACCCGCACGTCGCTGACGAAAGGCTAAGCCCCAACTGCCTAGAAATAAAAGGCTGCCCTAGTTCAACGCTGCACCAAGGGTCACAGCACCCAACACACGCGCTGCTTCTGTGAAGTTGGTCACCGCACTGTCATAGCAAGCGATCGCATCGCCCGGCAGCAAATATGGATCGTAGTCATCGCGGTCAGCCCGACGCAGCATGTCTTCGATATCCCGTTCGATCACAACCGAGACTTTGGTTTCTGGATTGCGTGACATCAACATGGCAGACCGATGGGCACTGCTGACACGCGCGCCACCCACACAGTTGGCATCGACAACAGCCTGCATATAGCGTGTTCCGTAGGGTAGTTCACGAACATCCCTACCGATCGCAGAGGAGGCATTGCTCGACGCTGGCTGCGTGAGATTTGACAGAAACATTGTGATTCCCGGAGGGCTGATCGGGCTTGGTCGCATGAGACTGTCCTGAAAACACTGACGCGACGGTACATAAACCTGATCACCCGTCATCAGCATCACATCGACCATGTTGCGCCCTTCAAAAACGCCACGCAGATCAAGTTTGTGAACGCGACCAGCGCGCCGCAGCTCGACGGCGGAAATATCCGCATCAGGCCGGATGCCTCCAGCTGAGCGCAGGGCCGCCGAGAGATTGCGAGACTCGGTGGAAGCCCCCAATGCCTCTGCGCGATTGGGATCAATCTGATCTCCGGGTGTGCCGCCCAGTTCGATTTGATGCGGTTCAAACACTGCACCCGAAACGCCAATGCTGACCGATGCGAAATCAACCAGTCTGACGGATATTGGCGGTAGATCATCGTAAAGATCGGAATTGATTAACGCGCCGGCCAAAAGTGTTTCGACATCGCCGACAGATCTCCCCTGCACCGGGACAGAGTGTACAAAGGGCAACTTCAACGACCCATCGCGGGAAACGACATAGCGTCCTGTCAGGGTCTCATCTGATCCGATCCGCACATCTAGAAGGTCATTGCGCGAAATCTTTTCCCCGAGCAGATGCCCAGCGCCTATGGTCTTTCCTGCAACGCCTCCTCTAAGAGGCAGGCACCGTTCTGCATTGAGCCGCGCTGAGGTTAGAAAGCGATCATCCCGCTTCGTGACGACATCTCTGTATTGGGCCTGATATCCATCACCGACATCAATGGGCTCGATATTCTCAGGATCGGCAACAGCCGCGCAACCGGCCAAAAAGGCCAGCAAGCCAACAGCTTTTGTTGTTTGGAACCAACCAGTACCCATCAGAACATGCGCCTCAGCTATTATTGTTTTTCCCGAAATAAGACATCTGCTTGATCCCGCCGCAATACATTTCGGCTCGCGTAATACCCGTTTGGGTAGAAATGTGCTCTCTTGGTCGCTGTTTTGGCCAGAAGGGTCCGCCCGACACACCCCTCCATCTCGCAAGCTGGGTTTATTCAACCGGGAGCTTGCCATGTTTGGCCGCAATCAAAAGTCACCTGCATTTCTCTCTCACCTGATGGCCTATGGCGCCTCAGAGGTGGTCAGCAAGCTCTCCCGGTTGTTTGTTGTGATCATGGTGGCGCGTCACCTTGGTGCCGAACAGATTGGTTTGGCTGCAGCGGCTCTGGCGGTTTGTGATATTCTTAAAAGCCTGACCGAAAATGGAATTGGTCAAAAGATCATCGCCGCGCCCGAAGGTGATCTACCGCAAGTAACCGCCCGCGCGCATCGCCTTTTCTGGCAAGTCAACCTCACGCTCTTTCTGGTGCAAACTCTGATAGGCGGGCTGTTCGTTTATTTCGAAAATCCAATCGTTGGTATGCTCATTGCACTGACTGCCGTTGAATTGCTGTTTATGCCAGCGGGTCTGGTTCAGGCGGCGTTGGCCATGCGTGAGGGCAAGCTCTCTCAGACGGCAGCGATCGCTGGAGCACAGATCTGCAGCGCCAATCTCTTGTCTGTTGGCCTTGTGCTGATCGCACCCTCCCCGCTTGTTCTTGTTCTGCCACGAGTTCTGACCGCCCCAATCTGGCTTATAGCCATGCGCCGCCTGCGCCCCTGGAGCCCCCATCGCTCTGTCACGCCCGCCCCTGTTCATGATTTCCTGACATTCGGCCTGCCTGTAATTGGTATTTCACTCGTGAATGCACTGCGCCTGCATGCCGACAAGCTGGTAATCGGCGCTTTGCTCGGCGCCGAAGGACTGGGCGGCTATTTCATGGCCTTTAATGCCGGCCTCAGCATCGCGACTTCATACGTCGCTGCCTTTGACAAGGTTATCTTCCCCCACCTTTGCAAAGGCACCTCAATGGATGTCCGTCGTCTGGCTTTGCTTGGCGTCGCGATGATTGCGCCGCTGGTTCTGATGCAGTCCCTGCTGGCCCCAATCTATGTGCCGCTCCTGCTGGGCGAGGCCTGGAGCTACATCACTCCGGTGGTCTCCCTTCTATGCCTGACCGCATTGCCTCTGACCCTGTGGTCCGCCGCCGCTGCACAACTGCGCGTCGCGGGGCACCCCGAAGTGGAGCTGGTGGTGACCATCACTTTGACAGCGGTGCTTTTGCTCTCCGCGTTTCCTGCCGCAGCTTGGGGTCTGATGGGGCTGGCGACGGTGCACGTCGTGGTCGTGACCCTGACACTCTGCCTGGCATCCTACCGCGTTCTATGGCCAGCGCGTCCCTCCCTTGATCTCAAACCAGAGGTGTAAGTATGCCCAAATTTTCCGCCATAATGCCTTGTTATAATGCCGAAAAGTCTCTTGGCACCTCCATCCAATCTGTGTTGGAGCAAACCTGTGAAGACTGGGAACTCATCTGTTTCAACGATGGCAGCACCGATGCAACACCGCGCTTGCTTGAGTGCTGGGCGAAAGAAGAGCCTCGTATTCGTGTCATTCATTCTGAGAACAGAGGACCAGCTGTCGCGCGCAACTTCGCTGCGTCTCAGGCAACTGGCGATATCCTCTGTTTTCTCGATGCGGACGACCTTTGGTGCTCTGAGAAACTAGAAGAGCTTTGTGAGGTCTTTCAGGATCAAACCGTCGGCGGGGCCTTTGGCGAGGTCATATTCTGCGATGAGCCAGGAGAGGAATTGACGCGTTCAATTGTTCCCAATGAACGGCTCTCCTTGCCGCTTCTCATGGGGGAGAATGTCGTCTGCACCATGTCCAACTTCTCTCTGCGCCGAGAGCTGTTCCTCGAGCATGGAGGATTGGCGCAGGGTTTTGTGCACAATGAAGACCTTGAATGGCTGATGCGGCTGACAGGGTTGGGTGTAGTGATCCAACCGATCTCCTCCCCTCATGTATGGTACCGCAAATCGTCAGGTGGGCTTTCTTCTGATCTCATCGCCATGGTGCGGTCACGCCGTCAGGCCCTGCGCACGGCGCGCTTCTTTGGATATGAACCAAAGCCCGCAGATGAGGCGCGTTATCTCCGCTACCTAGCACGCCGTGCACTTCGTTTGGACCAAGGCGCCGAGATCGCTCGATCATTCGCCGTCGCAGGCTTGAAACAAAGCCCAATGGCCTTCCTCTGCCCAGCGCGCCGCGGAGTGGCCACGGCCCTGGCGTCACTTCTTGCCCCAGTCATCCCATCGGCGATGCGCCGCAAGTTTTTTAGTTAATTCAGGAGATCACCCATGCCCCAAGCATCGATCATCGTTCCGGCCTTCAACGTGGCTTCCACAATCCGCGAAACACTAAAGTCCTTGGTCAGCCAAACTGTCACCGATATCGAGATTATCATCGTGGATGATGGTTCAACGGACACGACGGCGGATGTTGTTGCCCCCTTCCTGCAAGATCAAAGACTACGTTATGTGCGCCAAGCCAATCGCGGCCTCGCAGGTGCCCGGAACAGAGGTATTCAAGAAGCCTGTGCCGACATTATTGGGTTTTGTGACGCAGATGATCTTTGGCACCCCGACAAGATCCGCCGCCATATCGCGCATTTCAACACCAATCCAGACGTGGGGCTGAGTTACGCGGGCTCTGCGATGATCGATAACAATGGCAAAGCGCTTGGTGTCAGCCAATCCCCGCGCCTGCGCGGCATCTCAGCGAAGCACATCCTGAAACGCAACCCCATTGGGAATGGCTCCGCGGCCGTGCTGCGCCGGGCGACACTTGAAGACATTGCGACATCCCCGGATGGGCGTCACACGACTTATTTTGACGAAGCTTTTCGTCAATCTGAGGATATTGAGTGCTGGCTGCGTATTGCCCTTCTAACGGATTGGAAGATCGAAGGATTACCCGGCAAGCTGACACTTTATCGAGTGGCGATGGGCGGCCTTTCAGCGAACACAGATCGGCAGCTCGCAAGTTGGGAAAATGTGATCGCAAAACTACGTCCGTTGCAGCCAGAATTTTTCGCCAAATATGAAGCCGCAGCGCGTGCCTATCAGCTGCGCTATCTCGCGCGACGCGCGGTGAGTGGCGGAGATGAACGCAAGGCAGTCGAGTATTTACGGAACGCAAACCAATCTTCTTTAGAACCCTATTGGTCAGAACCCCTGAAGTCGCTGACCACACTCGCCGCAGCCTTGGCGATGACCCATTTGAAATTCAACCCCGTCAGCCTGCGCTTTGGCGCCGGACAATCTCAGTAATTGCTAAGTGGAGGATTAACTATGAATATGACTGTGACTCATCTGTTGGACGATGCCACTCCCGGCGGTGTGACCCGCGTAATTGAAGGGCTGCAAAGCTCCGAAACGCTTGGGAAACAAGCGAAACATGAGCTGCAAATGGTTGCCAACCGTGGCCGATGGCCTGTCTTCCATAGCGAAGTCATCGTCAGCCACCTGGCACTGAACTGGCGCAATCTGCCGACCTTGATGACCCTGCGCGCACAGCATCCACATGCCGCATTGATCCATGTCGAGCACAGTTATACTCAACGTTTCACTGCGCTAAATGTCAGTAATCGCGATCGATTTTACACCCTGTTGCGGACGGCTTATGCACTGTTTGATCAAGTTGTCTGCGTAAGCCGAGCCCAGGGCAGCTGGATGGCCACACGCGCGCTTGTCGACGCGCCCAAACTGCGGATCATTCGGTCTTCTGTGGCACTCGATGAATTGGCGAACCTTCCGGCACCCAAAGGCAATCCACATGTCTTAGGACTAATTGGTCGGCTGCATGTACAAAAGGGCTTTGACCAGGCCATAGCGGCATTTCAGAAACTGGAAGACCCCGATCTTCGCCTGAAGATCTTCGGCACAGGGAACGAACAGAAAGCACTCGTGGCTCAGGCTGGGTCAGACCCGCGTATCACCTTTGAGGGTTTCTGCGAAACCGCCAAAGCTATGGCGCAGATCGATGCATTGGTTGTGCCCTCCCGCTGGGAAGCCTTTGGGCTTGTCGCGCAGGAAGCCTTGGCTGCAGGCCGTGCCGTTCTGGTCGCCCCGGTTGACGGTTTGCTGGACCAGATCCAAGACGGTGCCCAGTCGCTGACGGGCGTCGGAATCGCATCATTAAGCACCGACATGAAACGCCTGGTGGAATGCCCGGTGCCCAATGCCACCCAAAATCGCCCGAAACTGGCACGGCTCAACCAGCAACGCTTTGAAAACGGGTGGCTGCAATTGATTGAAGATATGACAGTCAAGCATATGGCTGCTGCCTAGGGAGGAGAATGGAAATTGGCGATCCCTGAAGGACTCGAACGCTTAGCTAAACCTCAAAATCAGAAACGACATTGCTTTGGTAGCAACATAAGGAGGCAGCGTTGATACAGATTAAGTTCGTGAGACTTCTAACGCTATGTTAAATAGTAGATTTTCGCCAAGTCGGAAGCCGCTGCTCTTAAGGAGAGGGGAACAATCGCCATGTAAAACCCCAGAAATAAAAACTTCTTTTGAAAAGAATTAAACATTGCAAAACACTCTCCTAATACTGGGCCGTTTTAACAAGCTTCCAATCGAAGCTTTCTAGATATACCCACCAGAAACGAGGACTTTCAAACTTGAGTGTTGTATGTCTCTTGCAAGGTATAGACACCCTAAAGCTTTCACTTTAAGTCAGCATTTGTGCGGTCCCGTAGCTCAACTGGATAGAGCAAGTGCCTTCTAAGCACTAGGTTCTGGGTTCAAGTCCTAGCGGGATCGCCAAAAAATCACTCTGACTTAATTGCGGCTCTATAAGCTATTGAGACTTATGCAATGCCTTGCGCCTCTAAGTCTGCAAGCTGAGAAATGAATATCTTAATTTATAATAACAGCGCCAACCAAAAAAACTTGTAACTTTTCTCCGTCACGGATTGTCGAAGAACAGGTGATATAGATGGCTCTTACCCTTCATTTGACAGCAATTGAATGCGGCGCACTTAGGCTCCAACTTGGAAATGCACTGCAAACGTTCCGAATTCATTCAATTCGTACACCGATACACTTAGCTGTACTCGCCTCTGAGGCGCTAACCAAGGCTTGAACTTAGTTCCGCTCATTTGTCCGCTGCCCTTGACGTTAATAGAACTTCCGCTGGTATCTGGAGTGCCTGAGAAAGCCTCCACAAATTGTCAATCGATATATTCTGCTCGCTTCTCTCGATCGCGCTCAGATATGTTCGATTCAAGCTGGCTTCCTGTGCTAAACGTTCTTGTGACCATCCCAATTTAGCTCGCTCAACCCTTAGATTAGTTGCCAACCTATCTCGAAGGGGGGATTTAGGGACGCGTTTCATACACATCCCATCGCCCGATGTCGGTTTTAGCTCTACCGGTTTTAAGAGACATTCGTTATGACGTGCGAAAATTCACATATCGAAAGAAATGGCATGTACTTAGATCTTAACTTGGTCGACCCCAAACTTTTGTTGAAGACCGACCAACTCACTCAGGCATTTTGGGAACGATCGATGCGAAATGAGCTTGGGTCGGGGACTTGTCAGCGCATGATAAGAGGCATGTTGGCAGACCCGGTGCTCCGGCCGCTTTTGGAAGTGAGCGAGAACGGTGCGACAAGTTACGAAAACGCATTGATATTGAAAGCTCTAGGATTCCTAAAATCTCATGAAATGAAAGTACACTCCGGGTCGCTCCAAGGAGACACGCTTCAATTCATATGCCTCACCGAAAGTGGATGGGCTTGCCTAAAATCCTGGAAAGATCGCTCCGAGCAAGAATTGGCGGCGCATGAACTTTCGCGAAAACCTTTTGAACTATTGACCAAATTTGTTCGTAGCTACCTTGCTATTGATCGGGGCAGCGGAATAGCAATCTCCAAAAAAGTAGCCGAGTTCGCTCTAAAATTACATGACGAGCGCGTTCTAGGGAGAATGATCTTCCTGGAACATGACAAACTTCAATTTTGGTTGGAATGGGACTCGGTCAAACTCACTGAGTCTGAGTGGTTGTTAGGCGAGAGAGAGTGGTCGGATAGTTCTCGAAACGATCGCACCGGCGCTCAAATAATCGACCTTTTTGAAGTTTGGCAGTGAAAAGCGCACCAATTTGATGACCGACTGCTAAGACATTGTAGTGACGGTCCGAAGTTCTCAGGCCTACATGAGGCATATGCCCTGCTAAAGCCAACCGCATACGGACCGAATGGAGACATTCGATGAAATCTGATTGCGACGCGGGGAAGAAATTAAGTCTCAACGAGCCTTCAACGAGACTGGGTCGCTGAGATTGCAATTTAAACGTGATGGCTCGCAAACGCTACTGTGATAGTGATCCCTTTTTAGAGCCTTATCGCAAATAAACGCCTTAAGGAGCCGTTATTGGACCGTAATCAAAACCCAAGCAAACCAGTTTTTGTTCTTGCTCAAGAGTTCGGCGAAAGTCTTGCAGCTTACCGGCTTTCGAGAAACTTGAGGCAAAAAGACATAGCAGAATTAGCAGGTATTTCTCGAGGTGCCGTCAGACGTTTGGAGGCTGGAACTGGAGGTAATTTTGAGAGTTTAGTCCGAATTTTGGTGGCACTAGAAATCGATGAACGCCTGGTCAACCTCGTCCCAAATGCCAAAGTTAGTCCTTTGGATTTACCGGCAGTGAGGACAGGTTCGCGGCAGCGCGCTCGACCAAAGAGCAACGAATGCAGTAACGAGCCTTGGGAGTGGGATGATTGAGCGTTGCTCAATGGGCGGAAAGCGGAAGTTCGCTGCGTTTGCGAAAGTTTTGCGCCTGAGCCGAAAAAGCGGCCATTCATGCCTATTCGGCCCGAAGCCCCCTGTGCTGCGCTGCGCAAAAATCAGCTATGCGCAGAAAGCGGACTTTGCAAAGTCTTGGAGATGTGCGCGAATTCAACGTTCGCTAACTCGACCGCGAACGTCTCCTTTAGTGGACTAACCCGTCTCAGTGCTTATCAGTTTCCACAATCTCTCCTGAAAACCGACCGCGCTTCTCAAACACTGGACGGGCGGCTTTAGCCTTGGCTGCAACCAATTTCCACTCAGCGTTTGATGTCAGGATTTCAAGATCCCAAGTGTCTGCAGTCGAAGCGTATTCTCCTTTTGTAGCGCTCTCATCTCCACAAGTTGCGATCGCCCCATGCCACCAAACTTCTTGCGCCAATAGTAATAGGTCTTGTCCGAAATCCCCGCCTTGCGGCACTCACTCACGACATCAAGCCCGTCATGAAGATGGACGTCTCTCTCGCGCAACAATCGCAGCGCGTCTTCATCCGAATATCGCTTTCGAGCCATCCCTCATTTTTCCCATGCCAAATAAATAGTGGCACAGTTTTATGGGGCTAAGACAACGGGTTCCTCTTCGTCTCCGGCCAGATCGCCTATGTCGGCGGCGAGATTCCGGCCCACGCACGGGATGGCGAAAATGACGTGCAGGATCAGACGAAGATCGTGATGGACAATATCAAGAGTGTCATGGCCGAAGCAGGCTACGACTTCAACGATGCGGTCCGGGCGACGGTCTTCATGACCGACATGGTCAACTATGGCGCGTTCAATGAAGTATACGGAACCTACTGGGGCGAAGGCGAGATGCCACCAGCGCGGGCCGCCGTCGAAGTCGGTGCTCTCCCGGGCGGAAAACCCGGCGCCCCGGTCTTGGTCGAGGTTTCGATGATCGCCTTCAAATAGGTCACATTCCGAATTTCAGGTTGCCCTACGGGGCCATCCCTCCCCTGAGAGCTGGCACTTGTGCCGGCTCTCTTTCACTCATCAACTGGAGAATAGCCATGAAAACTGCTCAAACATATTTTGAAGAAGCCAATGCTGTCGTTCCGAAATTGTCGTCGGAAGAAGCAATCAAAGTTCATGCCGCCGGGGGCGGCGTTTTTGTCGATGTGCGTGATAGTGCAGTTGCCGCCAAGACCGGCACCATTTCCAGGGCCGTTCGAATTCCGCGCGGCTTTATCGAGTTCGCTGCTGATCCCGACATGGGCTTTCATAATGAAGCCTTTCAGAAAGATGCCGAGATTTACCTTTTCTGCGGTCTGGGCGGGCAAGCGGCGCTGTCTGGTAATACCCTTATCGATATGGGTTAAACATCTGTCACTAATGTCGGCGTCTTCGACGCGTGGAAAGAAGCTAGCGGCCCGACGGAAGAAGGGTGATACAGCAAAAAGATGCGGGGCGTTCCCAAAGGCTCGTCCTGCATTTTGAGGTTGCGTCGGTCAGGTCATCAGGATCATGCGGACCCGATCGTCCAAATCTTCCAACAGGCTTTCGGCAGACCACCCTGCGCGGCTGCGATGGACGTGGCCTTGGCGCATATCGTGCAATAGCCTTGCGCGCTCTTGCGCTGGGAAGTTGGGCGGAAGGTTGCCTTTTGCTTTCTCCGCCTCAAAACGACCTGCGAGGCGCGCATCGGTGTCTCGTATGGCCTTGTCCATACGTTCGGCCACGCCTTCGACTTCGCCCACGGTCATCGCGACACAGGATGCCAGGAAACAGCCGCGCGGTGCCCCTTCCTGTTGCGTCGAATAGGTAACGACCACCTCCAGAAAATTGCGCACCGCCTCTTCTATGGTTCCGGCGGTTTCAAACTCGACAATGGGCGCGCAACCATCGACATCAGCGTAGCGATCGATGGTCTTGAGATACAGTTCGCGCTTGTCTCCGAAAGCAGAATAGATGCTCGGTCCGCTGATACCCATCGCGTTTGACAGGTCTTTCATCGAAGTGCCGTCGTAGCCCCTTGCCCAAAAGGCATTCATGGCCGCCATCAGTGCATCATTCTCGTCGAAGGTACGCGGCCTTCCCATTTTTTTTGTATCGATCACAATAAAAGTCCTTGACCTCTCTCCTGCTATATATATGTAACGATTGTTATTTAAGTCAAGGAGCGGTGATATGCACGCCAATAAACCGAAGCCGGGCGACAAAATCCCGCACACAGAACTTCCAAAACTTTACGGGGAAAACCTCACTCTTGGCAAAACCGGGAGCGGCTATGATTGGCAGCTGATTGTTGTCTACCGGGGCAAACATTGCCCGATCTGCACCCGTTACCTGCGCGAATTGAACGAGATTGTTGCCCCCTTGAAGGAGTTGGGTATCGAAATCGTCGCTATCTCTGCCGACAGCGAAGCACGCGCCGCCGATCAGATCACAGAAGTGAACCCGGATTACGCGGTCGGCTACGGGTTGAGCATCAAACAGATGCAGTCGCTGGGCCTCTATATATCCAGCCCGCGTCACGGCATGGATGTAGAAGGTCCGTTCGCAGAACCCGGCCTTTTCCTCGTCAATCAAGAGGGTGAGTTGCGCATGGTTGATATTGCGAATGTACCCTTCTTGCGTCCGCAGATTGGCTCCCTTGTGGGTGGTCTGAAGTTCATGCGCGGCATGACAGAACCCTTCCCCGCCAACGGAACCTTCGCTTGATTCAGCCAAAGGAGCGCAAAATGTCAGAGACTTCCCTTCCCACAACCACGTTGAAAATCGGACTGATCCTCTGACTGCTTTCCGTGGTCGGCCCGATGACCATCGACATGTATCTGCCCGCCCTTCCAGAGTGCGCAACTTTTCTACGGTCCGGTTTCGGATCAGACCGGCCGGAAACTGCCCCTCTACATTGGCTTGTTGCTGTTCATCGCAGGCAGTCTTTTGGCTTACTTAGCCCCGACTATCGAGGTCTTGACTGCCGCGCGTGTCGTGCAGGGCCTTGGCGGGGCGGTGGTGATGGTCATTCCACGGGCCTTGATCCGTGACATCGACACTGGCGTTGCGGCCACCCGTATGATGGGCACGATCATGATGGTTATCAGCGTCTCCCCCATGATTGCTCCGTTGCTGGGCAGCGGTATCATGATGCTGGCCGGATGGCGCACGATCTTTCTGGCGCTGATGCTGCTCGCGGTTCTAAGCCTTGTGCTAACGCGAACCGCGTTGCCCGAGACGTTGCCAGCGGAGAAGCGCACCCGGCTCGACGTCTCGACCTTTACAACCGGCATTCGCACGCTCATGAGTGATCCGACTTATCTGGGCCTGACCTTCATCGGCGCGTTCGGAATGGCCAGCTTCTTCGTCTTCTTCGCAAGCGCCTCTTTCGTCTATACCGGCCAATTCGGCCTGACGCCGATTCAATTCAGCTTGGCCTTCGCCCTGAATGGCTTGAGCTTCTTCCTCGCCACACAAGTTGTCGGCAAAGTCGCTGAACGCTTAGGGATGGCCACCATGATTAAAGGCGCAACTGCCCTTTACGCCGCTGCCGCGATCTTGCTCGTGGTTCTGACAGCCGCAGGCTTTGGCAGCCTGCCAGTGATCATTGCGGTGCTCTTCACCTCTTTTGGATTTCTGGGCTTCGTTGTGCCGCCAACCATGGTGCTGGCGCTAGACAAGCACGGCAGCATTGCGGGACTCGCCGCGTCCCTCGGCGGCACGCTTCAGGTTGTGACCGCAGGCCTGATGATCGCGATCAGCGAGCCGTTTCTTGACGCTACTGCGTTGCCGATGGTCGTGACGATAGCCCTGTGTGCTACCGGGGCCTTGCTACTATCCCGGATCACGTTGCGCAAGGCCGACAATCCGCAAGCGGCATGACGTCTTTCGCAATTCTCTGCACCAACACCACCAAGGAATACCCCGATGACCATGACAACCGATCACCCGAACACCGCTGCGGTGAAAGCCACCCTTGATGAGCTTATTGCCGGGGTTTCAGGCCACTCGTTCGACGTGCTGGACCGCGTCTATCACGCTGACATGCAGACCTATCTGCTGGTCGACCGCGGCGAGATGATGCGCAACGACAAACCCGGTTTTATGAAACATGTGCAGGCTGCCATGGGTCAGATGCAAGACCCCGATCCATGGGCACTCTATCATCTGGTCGAGGCCAATGAGTCCCAAGGACACATTATTATCAGCCGGAAAAACAATGTCACCAACCGTAAGTAGCTTGTGACACTCAGCATCGACTTCGTGTTCGAGGACGACCGCTGGCAGATCACCCGCGAGGTCATCATGACCCGCAATGAAAACATTTGAACAACCCTAACCCTCAAAGGAAAATCCATGAAACGTCTCCTCTCTGCTGCAATCATCGCAGTAACAGCAACGACCGCATTTGCCGATAGTCACGAACCTGCGAGCCTGACCGCAGTTAACGACCGCTTCAACGAAGCCGCCGCCGCAGGTGATGCCGAAGCGCTGATCGGGCTTTATGCCGATGACACGCTTTGGATTGAGCAAGGCAAACGCGTCACTCAGGGGCTGGAAGGACCTCGGCAGTTGTTTGAGTTTGTCACGCAAAACGCGGGCGAGGTAACGCACACCATCGATCATTTGTTCGTCTCCGAAGATGAAACGCTCGCCGTAATGATTGGGTCCGTAGAAGCCGTTGTGAAAAGGGCAGGCCTTGATGCGACCGGCACCTATCTTTTCGTGCTGAAACCTGAGGACGAAGGTTGGGAAATAGTCACCGACATGTGGCATCAGCACGTAGAATAGTCACGCCAGATCCGGACCGCGCCATTCAGTGCGGTCCGGACAACTCTCGCTATTCTGCTGCGGCTTTCAATTCCCGGTTGAAGTTGACGTAACTAGGCAGGATTTGCTCTGCAAAGGCTTTCGTCTTGGCGTCCGGGTTTTCCACACTTGTTCCCTTGAACGCATCGGTCTGAACAAAGCGGGTCTGACATTCCGAAATAGCCTCGACGCGGTAGATATGGTTGTCAAAAATGCCCTTTGCGTTTGGAAACTCCTCAGACCACCCGAATTGCTGACCGTCGATGTAATGCGCCAACACGAGCGGGAAATCGGTTAAGTTCCCGTTCTTCATGCGCCAGGCGATGTTGACCTGACCGCCATTGCGTACGTCGCCCGAAATGCCGCGATAGGACGAGCTCCAGTCATTTTTGGGCGAGATGAGGACAGCCCACACTTTTTCCGGGGCAGCGTTGATAATGATTTCCGTCTCGATAATGTGGTGATCTTCTGCCATCTCGGTAATGCCGAACGTCTCAAGAGCAAGCGTGTCGTCGATGGTGCAATCACGGCCATCCGCAAGAACCGGGGTGGCAAAACATAGTGCTGTTAGCACGCTGGTAATTCTGGTAAACTTGTGTGTCATGGGATCTATCCGTTTCTTAAGTAGCAGCGTTACTTTTCGACTTCCGTCTTCAGCGCCTGGTTGAAGGCCCGGTACCCCGGAAGAACGCGCTCGGCAAAAAAGGCCGTTGTGCGGTTGGGTTGCTCGGTGCTGGTCCCCTTGAAGGCGTCACTTTGGATGAGCCTGCTTTGGCAATCCGAGATTGCCACGACCTCATACAAGTGGTTGTCGAAAATGCCGGGGGCCGGACCTTTCAACTCCTCGGCCCAGCCGAAGGACCTGCCCTCCTGGTACGAAATGACATGTGGAATTTCCGCGACCCTGTCACCGACTTTGTAGAAGACCGTGACCGCGCTTCCGTCCGCAAGGTCGCCCTCTATGCCTTGCAAGGCGGGGCTCCAGTCCGGCATTGCCTCGAAGTCCGTGAGCGCATCCCAGACCTCTGCGGCAGGGGCGTTGATGGTGATTTCCGTAAAGACGGCGTGGTGATCTGACGCGATGACCGAGGTTGAGTGTCGCTCTATCGGGAAGTGCGGGTTTGGATTGCACGCCATTGCGATTGCGGGAAATGCTACCACAAGTGAGGCGGCTGCAGCCATGGAGCCAAATTTCATATATTAATCTCCGTATTAGGTTTTTGAGATTTTGAGAATGGTGCGAATTGCGGTCTTCATTTTGGACAAGTAGTCGACCTCGCTGCTGGAGAAGCCGTGCAGACCCAGTGACGTCGCAACCAGCGTCTCAGCGGCATCGTATGCAGACACTTCATCATTTGCGGCAAAGGAAATCGCCGGGTGTGTTGAGATGTAGTCTGACAACAGCGCGATGAACGCGGCTCGAAGTTCGATAAATCGGGCACCCGACAGTTGGATAGTAGGTTGTTCCGCCCCTGCTCTCAGGCGCCTATATCGTTTGACATATTGCCCGTGCCAAACGCCAAAAACTTCTGTGAGCGCTTCCAAGGGCTCGGCGGTTGTTTCAAGAATTTCCGTTGCCTGCGCCAAATTTCGGGACATCTCGAACTCGAAATTCGCCTGAAACAGGGTCTCCTTATCCCCGAAGTGGATGTAGATCGTTTGCCGCGAAACTTCCGCCGCCCGCGCAATGTCATTCAGAGACACCTTTTGATATCCGTACTCACGGAATGCCTCGCAGGCGGCTTCCAATATTTGAGTTTTCGTATCGCGCCGCGCCACGGGTCTCTCCCTCACCATTGGCACTATTTTACAAATGAGACAGGAATTGTAAACTTCGTCTGGTTACGCTGAACATCAAAGCGGCGGGCCTTGTCAGCTTGAAGCCGGACTTGCCGTTTTCATTCGGCATTTGCGCAGCCCGTCCCGAAAGGCACCCCGAATGAGCAATACATTCACCGTAACCAGTAAGGCGGACACTGGAGGGCGAGAATAATCCAGTACCCCTTTCTCGAAATCAGAAACGCGTAGCGCGAGACAGGATGCCGATCAGCCCGAAACCAAGAATGACCACCAAGTCAAAGACCGAAGCTTGCAGCGCGAAGGTTCCGACAAAGCACAAGAGCAGCACAATCGGCGTAAGAAAGTACTTAGGTATCCGCAGCACGTAGACGAAAAAACGGTGCCATCAATATGCCTGCGATCAGCAGAAATACATTCTAGACCATATAGGCGAGGGAAGTACCGCCCGCCATGTCGGGCTGTTGTTCGAAGAGGATCGGGCCCAGCACGAAGCCAAAGATCAGGAGCGCACCAAGCAGCATCGCGGAGGATGCGTCGCCCGGAAAACCGAGTGCCAGCAAAGGGACCCGTCTGCCGCCAACGGTCGCGTTGTTGGCGCCTTCCGTTGCGACGCCGCCCTCGGTGCCATTGCCGTATTTCTCATCCGGCCGGGCCGAGGTTTTGGCAATGGCGTAGGAGGTGAAAGAGCTGATAACCCCGCCCGCCCCCGGGAAAGTGCCAGAAAAGAAGCTGATACCCGAGGAACGGATCAGGTTTTCCAGCTTCTGTGCGTCAGGATGACGGATCGGAACCCGGGCTGCGCGACCTCTACATCGGGTTACTTCAGAAGGTCGCGACTCATGATCTGATAAGCCCCTTAAGAAGGGGGCCGCCAGAAATGGCAGCGATGGTAAAGAATAGCAACTGTAGACATCTGATATCTCAACACCAGCGCTTTCAATTATTTCTGAAAATCAAACACATACGTGTCAAAATATTGTAGAACTGATTGGATTACACCATACCCAAGTGCGCTTTCGCGGACGTAAATTCCGGCACGCCGCGTGGGCATTCCTTGCGTCGTCGGTCTTATTACCAGACCTGTGGAATTTATAACCGTCGCTAGTTGAAGGGGAGCCGAAAGAACAAATTTTCCCTCATGTACAAGCTGAAGACCTGTATTAAATGACGTCGTACGCACATCTATGATAGAACGATTCATTGATCCTGGGACGAAATAATCTCGGATTGTACGCTCCGTTTCCGGGTCGACGGCGAAAATAACCCAATTGTATCCCTCTAGTTCGGCAGGATCGAGGGTTTCTCTCTTGGCAAACGGATCATCTGGATGGAGTACTAACCCGTGCTCCACTTGAGTCACGTATTTAACGTAAATGGTGTCATCCAGATGGTCATCGGTGATGACACCCATGTAGACGTCAAGCGTACCATCATTCAGCAAGTCGCTTTTGGGTAAATTCACATCCGTTGAAAGCTCGAGCTTGAGATGTGGAAATTCAGACTTCAATTGCGCGAACAACCCGGCGACGCAATTCAAGTGAAAGAGAGGTCCTGCACCCACGCGCAAAACTGACAGTCCGGCGGACCCGACGATACCGACCTCTTCCTGACATTGTCGATATTCGGCTTCGATACGTTTTGCATGACGCAAAAAGACATGTCCCGCTTCAGTTAATGTCATACCCCGACGATGCCGAATGAACAGCTCTGTCCCGATGCTCTCTTCAAGGTTTGCAATCCGTTTGGTGAGCGAGGGTTGCGTCAAACCAATCGACTCCGAGGCTTCTGTCAGAGTGTTTGCGCGTGCAACGGCGAGGAAGGCATCTAAATTGCGGTCCATGATATTCCTTTTTTGAATATCTTAGGGCAAAAAAGCAATTTTACAGAATATTTATTTCGACCCACACTCCCGAAAGCGCCAATCACAAAATTTGGCGGCTGGGGAGCGAAATGAAAACTGTCTTTGTCCTATTTGATTCACTGAACCGCTTGGCACTCGGTGCCTATGGAGGAACAGCTGTTGAAACACCGAATTTCGATCGTTTTGCGCAGCGTTCAGTGACATTTGACAAACACTATGTTGGAAGCCTGCCTTGCATGCCGGCGCGTCGCGACATGCACACCGGGCGGTTGAATTTCATGCATCGTCACTGGGGGCCACTTGAGCCGTTTGATGACTCGTTCGCCCGTTGCCTCAGCCAGTCTGGTGTCTACACACATTTGATTTCTGACCATCTTCATTACTTCGAGGAAGGCGGCTGGGGATATGCGACGGCTTACGATAGTTTCGACTTCATCCGGGGGCAGGAATATGACGCCCTGAAAGCTTTGGTACAGCCTCCACTACAACGCTACAAAGAGAAGTTTGACGCCCGCCACTATCCACTGGATGAATTGCCAGAAGGGCAATCCGTCACCAAAGGCACCTCTGGGAAGACGGCTTGGAAAAAGTCCCGCGCGGCAATCTCCCGAGATTTCCTCAAAGAAGAGGCCGATTTCCCAACTGCGAAATGTTTTGCGGCGGCCTTTGATTTTCTTGATTTAAACGCTGAAGCAGATGACTGGTTTTTGCAGTTGGAGTGCTTTGATCCGCATGAACCCTTTGTGGCGCCCGACAGATTTAGGGATGCTTACACGAGCGGCTACAATGGCAAAATTCTTGACTGGCCGATGTATGAGCGTGCCACGGAATCTCCTGAAGACATTGCAGAAATCCGAGGAAACTACGCAGCGCTTGTGGCCATGTGCGACGAGTATTTTGGTAAGCTGCTGGATTATTTCGACGCAAATGATTTGTGGAAGGACACCGCCCTGGTCCTGTCTACGGATCACGGGTTCCTACTGTCGGAACACGAATGGTGGGGCAAAAATAGGATGCCTTACTATGAAGAAATTTCGCATATCCCGTTGATGATCAGCCATCCGGATTTTGCTGAAAATGCAGGTGAGCGGCGAAGCGGATTAACACAAACACCGGATCTTATGCCGACATTTCTGGATTTCCATGGATGTGAAGTTCCACCCGGTGTGACGGGGTCTTCGATCAAGGCTTTGCTTGGCATTGACAAAGCAGGTCATGACTCCGTCGCGCTCGGAATGTTCACCGGGCCGGTCTGCGTCACGGACGGAACGTACAGTTACTTCCACTACCCGGACAGCACGACGCCCGATCAAATCAATATCTACACGCTCATGCCAACACATATGCTCAGCCACTTTGACATCGAAGAACTGAAATCCAGCGAATTGGTGGGTCCCTTCGATTTCACAAAAGGCGCGCCGGTATTGCGCATTCAGCTTGATCCCAAAAACAGTCAGCTTGGGAATGACGGGCAAACACTCTCTGATTGCAACTCTGCTTTGTATGACTTGCCCAATGACCCGGAACAGCAGCAACCCATTGACGATCCAGTGATTATTTCGCGCCTAAAGGAACGGATTTCTTACCATTTCCAACGGCACGACGCCCCAACGGAGCTTTACGCCCATTTCGGGCTGGAAGGCCCCTGAGAGACTGGCGAACTTCGCCAAAACACAACATGAATATATGTATGGGAGGAAAACATGACATTCATGAAGAACCTAAAGACCGGTTTTGCCGCCGCTGCCTTCGCCACATTTGGCGCAGGTGCTGCGATGGCAGAGTTCCCTGAGCGGACCATTGAATTGATCCACCCTTGGGGGCCCGGAAATGCTATGGCAGTCAGCCAGATCATTGCAAAAGCGATGGGTGAAGAGCTGGGCGTCGACATGCCTGTGATTTCAACACCTGGGGCTGCGGGCACCAAAGGCCAGATCACGGCCATGCAACGGCCTGCGGATGGATACACCGTGTTTGACGGCTATGTTGCACCGCTGGTCCTGCAACCTGTTCTTGGAAACGCTGACTGGACCTATTCCGATTTCACACCACTGCATGCAGCCGTGTCCAATGCCTTTGCCATTGGTGGTCGTCCGGGTGAAAGCCGCTGGTCCAACTTCGAAGAGATGATGGCCTATGGGAAAGCAAATCCAGGCGAGTTGCGGTATTCTTCAGGCTCGCGCAACAACCTGCCGCATATGGTGATCGCGAAGGTTCTGCAGTCTTATGGTGTTGTTGCGCAGAACGTGCCCTACACGCAGGACGGCAACGCCGTCAAAGACCTCAAGTCGGGTGTTCTGGACTTCGCATTCGTAAATGTCGGCAACTACATTCAGGACAAACCAGCGTTCAACATTATGCTGGTTCTGTCTGAGCTCCCTGGCGCAAAAGCCTCCTATGATGGGGCGCCATCCATCGCGGACCTCAGCATTGACCTTGGACTGTCCGGGCTTGCGCCAATGGGATGGACCTGGTGGATTGTGAACCCAGACACACCAGATGCCGAAGTAGCCAAACTGCGCGCGGCGATGACCGCTGCGATGAAACGCGACGACGTTCGCTCTGCCATCGAAGCCGTTGGCTTTGTACCGCTAGAGTGGGACCATACTCAATATGACGCCATTGTAGGTCCGGTTGCCGGACAACTCGGAGCGATGGGCAATGCCCTTGATTGGGAAGTCGAAGAGCTGAAAAAGCTAAACTAAGGACGCATTGACGATGATTACCCAGAAACAAATGCAATGGCTGGTGTTTGCCTTTCTCGCAATCATCGTCGCTGTTACCTTTCAGCAAATCTACACTTCAATGACAGAACAGGGGATCGCCAGCGGCGGTCCCTACAACAACGGCGCGGCATATCCGCGGGCAATTGCGATTGCAATTGCGGGATTGGCGCTGTTGCAGCTGGTGATTGAGCGATTGGCCCCGCCATTAAGCGACGACGACATGCCTCCAGCACAGCCCGACCAACTGAAACGCGGCGCACTGTTGCTGGTCATTTTCGGCGTTTATCTGGGGCTACTCAAGACACTCGGATACCACTTAACCACCGGCCCAATGGTCTTCGCAATCATGTGGACCTGTGGAGCACGGAACACCTTAAAGCTGCTGCTCTCATCCTTCGCGCTGGCTTTTGTGTTTGCCTATGCCTTTGAAAAAATCCTGAACGTCGTTCTGCCAGGCGGCGTGTTCGGCCTGAATATTCCATGGTGATTGATCATGTTGTTTGAATCTGTTGCATCCGGTCTGGAACTCTTCCTTACGCCCCTTGCTGTTAGCATGACGTTGCTGGGGGTCATTATCGGGTTGCTCATTGGCGCGCTTCCTGGCCTCGGGCCGCTAATGGGCATTATCTTATTGCTGCCTGTGGCAATTTCTTTGCCGCCGGTTGCCGCAATGGGGTTTCTGATCGCGATTTTTGTGGGCGGTTCCTGTGGCGGCTCCATTTCCGCGATTTTGCTACGTATCCCCGGCACTCCCTTGGCTGCAGCCACCTTGTTTGACGGCTATCCTATGGCGAAGAAAGGCCGGGCGTCTGATGCGATTGGCATCGCCATCACGGCTTCGGCCATTGGAGGGCTGATAGGTGGTGTGGTTCTCATCATGGGGTCGCCAATCCTGGCAAATTTTGCCAGCGATTTTGCCCCACCCGAATATGCCATGCTGGCCATTACAGGTCTATTTGCCATTGCCATCATCTCGGGTGGATCGTTGGTAAAAGGGCTGATCTCTGGGTGTTTTGGTCTGCTTTTGGCGACCATCGGCACAGACGAATTTTCGACCGGTTACCGCTTTACATTCGGCAACCACAATATGCTGAATGGCTTTCATATCGTTGCTGTTGTTGTCGGCCTTTTCGCAGTGTCAGAGATGGCCGCTCAGATCATGGGTCGGGATCTGTTGAAGAAGCCGGAAATCAAGATTGAACGTCCCGGTTTCAATTCGATTTTTCTGACGCTCAAAAACTGGAAAAACCTAGTGCGCTCTTCAAGCATTGGCGTGTTCTTTGGTGCCCTTCCTGGCGCAGGCGGGGTGATCAGCTCGTTCACGTCTTACGCAATCGCCAAAGCCTGGGCGAGACCGGATGAGAATTACGGAGAAGGCGCCGAAGGCGGGGTGGTGGCAACGGAAGCGGCCAATAACGCGACTGTTGGTGGTACGCTAGTGCCCTCGCTCGCTCTTGGCATTCCGGGCGATGCGTCGTCTGCCATGTTGCTGGGCGCCTTGTTGATTTTGGGTTTTGTACCCGGCCCAATCCTATTTGAACAGCAACCGGACATGGTGGGCGGTATCTTCTTGGTCTATCTCGCCTCCAATGTGTTTTTGCTGATTGCCGGAATTTTGGTGACGCCTCTGTTCGTTTACATTCTGCGTATCCCGAAATTCTACCTGATCCCAGTAGTTTTGCTTCTGTGTTCCATTGGTACATTTGCCCTTCAGGCGTCGGTGTTTGACCTGATGGTGATGCTGGGGTTTGGGCTCGTTGGTATTCTGTTCAGAGCTGCAAACTACCCGCTTTCACCGATTGTGATCGGTTTGATTTTGGGCCCGATCCTAGAAAACAACCTGCGTAGAGCCTTGTTGATCTCTCGAGAAGGATACTGGATTTTCGTGGATCGTCCTGTTGCCGCAACTCTGCTTGTTATCAACATCCTGCTGGTCGTAGGCGCATTCTGGGTTGCTCTCAGAAACCGGCGTAACAAAAATCAACTTTCAAAAGCTTAGCCAATGCTAAGTAGCTGTTAGAATTGTACCAATCTCTACCGAACACTATACGAAAACCGAGGCCGAAAAACGATCGCTAAAGATTACAATGAGAATCCAAGGTACATGGTGGTATGGGCTGACAAAGTCTTCTCGGTTCAGAAGTTGCGGATCACGTATTATTTAAAAGTTTGGGGATGCTCGAGACCAAGACTAAAGCATGTGAGAGTCACGCATGCCTGACAAATTAGAAACCGGAAAACACTCATACTTTGAACGTTTCCCGATAGACTTATCGCCGTAGTAATACCATCTAGAACTTCTGATTTAACGACGGCTAACGATACTGCCAGTTCGTTGGGCTTACGAAACACCAATTGTAGGTGGCGCTTTTCAGGTGTCTTGAAGTGGCAGGAGTCAAACTTGGCGTTCAGGTAATCGCAATACCAAACCTTCCATATCCACCGTCACCTTCAATTGACATGTCAACCGAGATAAGCGTTCGTTTGGCTCATACGCGAACTCTAACATGTCCTCTTCTACGTCGCCTTTTGTCACAAGCTTGTCCACCCAGGCGTCATCGACATAAACATGACAGGTCGAGCATGCGCAGGCACCACCACAATCGGCTTCAATGCCAGCTATGTTATTGTCTCGCGCGCCCTCCATTACTGAAGATCCAACAGGAATATCAACAGTTCTAGCCTGTCCTTCAAAACTAAAAAACGTGACTTTGACCATACATTCTTACTCCAGCAGGCCGCGCTCGGTGAGCACCTTGCGTGCCACGCGGAAACATTCCAAGGATTGTGGAACGCCGCAGTAGATGCCAATTACGTGGATGATCGACTGAATTTCTTCCTTGGTGACGCCATTGTTCAAAGCACCTTTGCAGTGAACTTCCCACTCGTGCATTTTGCCCAGTGCGCCGATCATCGCGAGGTTCATCATTGAACGCGTCTTGTGATCGATAGTGTCGTCACCCCAGCCAAAACCCCAGCACCAGGCGGTCATTGCTTCCTGGAATGGGCGCGTGAAATTATCCGCCGCGGCGAGATTCTTTTCGACATATTCCGCGCCCAAAGTGGATTTGCGCTGCTCCAGGCCCTTCAGGAACAGGTCTTCGTCAAACTGACTCATGGTTTCTCCGTTTAAAAAAGGGGCGGTCCCGGAGCCTCCTCCAAGACCGCCCCGTTGCATCTGCAGATTATTCTGCGGGTTCTTGTGTTGCGATCTTGGACGCCGTGCTAGGCACGCCAACCTTTTCACGCTGACCATCGCGCCAGATGGCCTTGAGCACTGCGAATGCCATCAGCACCATGACCAGCGAGAATGGCAATGCGCCAATCACCATTGCCGTCTGGATTGCTGACAGGCCGCCCACGATCAACAAGGCACCAACAACAAGCGCCAGAGCTGCACCCCAGAACAGGATGTGCGGACGGGCCTTGGGGCCTTCGTCGCCGCCTGCGTTGATGGTGTTGATGATCAGAACAGCCGAGTCCGCCGAGGTGACCAAGTAGGTCAACAGCAGCACTACAACCATTACAGACATAATCCATGACATATTGTCGGACAGCAGCACCGCAAGGGTCGCAAACAGCTGATCTGACGTGCCTGCGGCCGCGATCGACGCCTCACCCTGCAGGGTCAGATCAATAGCTGTGCCACCCACAATGGCGAACCAGACAAAACACATGATCGACGGGATGATCATCGCACCCAGTACGTATTCACGCACGGTACGGCCACGCGAAATGCGCGCCAAGAACACGCCCACAAAGGGAGCAAAGGCAATCCACCACGCCCAGTAAAAGATCGTCCAGGCACCCTGCCAACCAGACAGGCGGCTTTCAGTACCAACCTCGTAAGCAGCAGCAATATCTTCCGCGGACAGGCCAGCAGCTGCAGCAGGCAGCCCATCGGTAAAGCTTTGCAGCGTACCCCATGGGCTTGTTGCGGCGCCGTGGATGGCAGAAATCTCTTCAGCTGACAGTGCCTGAACCGCAGCAGGAGCCGAAGCGGTAAAGCTGTCCAGTGGCGTAGAAGACCAGACCGCTAAGATTGTGCTAGGGATCGAGACGAGATAGTCGAATATCCCGACAAACAAAGCCTGCAGGCCAAACATCGTCGAGCCAAAGATAACAAAGAACGCCAGCAGCAGGAAACTAAGAACCATGTTCAGGTTGGACAGCCACTTGATGCCTTTGCCTACGCCAGACAACGCCGACAAGGTTGACGCGCCCATGATCACGGCTAGCGCAACCAAAATACCGGCCATGCTGGCTTTGACGGTGCCTTCTGCGTCAGTAGTCTGCAACCAGTCACCGAGCCCGATCCGTGACAGGCCGGCGATGAACTGTTCAACTCCGAAGCCCAGCGTCTGGGACACGCCCAGCACAGTGGCAACAACGGCGACGATGTCGACGATGTGACCCAGCGGGCCGGACAGCGCCTTGCCAAAGATTGGAACCAAGCCAGACCGGATGGTCAACGGCAGATCGCGACGGAAGGCAAAATACGCCAGCGATAAACCGACGATGGCATAGCTTGCCCAGGCAGCAAGCCCCCAGTGGGTGAAGGACCACACATAGGCAGATCGCACGTTATTCAGCGCCGATGGGTCTGTCACACCAGTGATGGTGTCCGGGTTTACGCCAAAGTGATACATTGGCTCCGCGGTCGCAAAGGTCAGCATCCCAATGCCGATCCCTGCCCCAAACATCATCGAGAACCAGGAAAAGCTCGAAAACTCGGGCTTGTCATCCTCATGGCCCAGTTTCAACCGCCCGGCCGCAGGCCATAGCGCCAGCCCAATACAGACGATCACATAGAAGGCCATCACATAGACGTACCAGAAGTTGAACGAGGTCAGGATCGCTGAGTTCAGATTAGACAGAACCGCACCCGCCTGTGAAGGAAAGGCAACTGACCAGATGATCAGAGCACCGACGACGATTTTGGCGGTGATGGCCACGTCTTTGGTAAAACCTCGATAAAAGCCGCTCTCTGCGGTCTTAATCGGCAGATCTGTTAGCGGTGGTTGGATTGACATAGTCTCTCTCCCTCTCCTTTTTTGCGTTTACTTCGATTCAGCCGCGCAACCGAATGGCAACATTCTTGGTTTGCACGTAGTTCCAGAGCGCCTCGCGCCCCTTCTCCCGGCCGTAGCCAGATTTTCCGTAACCGCCGAAGGGAGTTTCAACCCCTCCGGCGTACCACTCATTGACAAAAACCTGACCCGCACGGATTTCGCGTGCAGCTTTGGTCGCTCGGTCAATGTCACTGGTAAAAACACCACCGACGAGACCGTAGGGCGTCCCATTTGCAATCTGGATTGCTTCTGCATCATCCTTGAATTTCAGAACGGACAGGACTGGTGCGAATGCTTCCTCATTGGCAATCGTCATGCCTGGTGTCACTCCGGTCAAAAGAGTTGGTTCAAGGAAGGCACCAGGGATGTTCATCTTTCGCCCACCCGTTGCCGCCGTTGCTCCGACGGAAATCGCCTCCGACACCATGCCGGCAGCGCGGTCACGCTGTGCCTCGCTGACCATCGCTCCCATGTTTGCGCCAAACTCACCGAAGTCGATGCCCGGGCCAACATTCAGGTTTTTGGCCGTATCAACAATACGTTCCACCAATTCATCGTGGCGGCTTTCATGAACAATCACACGGCTCATGGCGGAACAGACTTGTCCCGCGTTGAAATAAATGCCCCAACGCACGTCGTTGGCAAAAGCTTCCAAGTCTGCGTCATCATGCACGATAGCCGCAGATTTTCCTCCCAGTTCCAATACGCATGGAACAATATTGCGTGCTGCGGCTGTGGCGATTGCAACTCCAGTTGGGACGGAACCTGTGAAGACAATTTGGTTCACATGAGGATGGGCAGACAAAGCAGCACCTGCCTCATGACCCAGACCACAAAGGATGTTTACAGCTCCTGAAGGCAAGCCAACCACTTCGGCTGCTTGAGCAAACCAGGCGTTTGTCAGAGGTGTCAATTCTGGGGTTTTGATAACAACCGTATTGCCAGTTGCCAGCGCCGCAGAAAGCGAACGCGCGGTCATTTCCATCGGATAGTTCCAAGGAATGATCTGTGCCGAAACGCCATAGGGCTCGTAGGTGGTGAAGTCGAAATAGTTTGAACCCAGCGGGATCGAACGACCTTCTACTGTTTCAGCTTGATTACCGTAGTATTCAAAATACCGAGCAGCCGCTTCGACTTCCATCCGGGCTTCCCAAAGGGGTTTGCCCTGCTCTCTGGTTAGCACCGGCGCGATTTCGTCGATCTTTTCGAGCAGGAAATGACCCATACGCTGCACCATGCGGCCACGCTCGACAGGGCGCAGATCGCTGAGTGCACCAGATAGATGAACCCGTCGCGCTGCCATGACAGCACGATTTACGTCGTCTGCATCAGCGAGCGCCTGTTCAGCCAGTTTTTGGCCGGTTCCCGGATCAATAACGTCGATACGCCCCGCGCCGCCGTTAACCCATTGGCCGTCGATATAATTCTGCCAGTAAGGCTTCACTTCATGCATGATATCCTCCAACCCTTTGACGAGGCGCTATCTGCACCGCGCCAAATTCAGTGTTTCTTCTGTAAGAATGTGACGGGCTTATTCTGTTGACTTGGGCGCGCAATCGACCGCTTCTCGTATCCACTGATGCAGTTTGGCGACTGAGTGTTCACTCATAACACCACAGGAAGGGTCAAGAACCAGCGGACCCGGGCGGAAGCCTTTGGATCTCAAGCCGCGGTTCACAGACTCGACCAGTCGGATATCCTCCTCTACCGTGGTTTCCCGATCCTGAATCGCCAACTTGCGAATTACGTCGCTTTCGTGACCACCTTCGGTAAACCAGCCCCGCCATACGGTGCATTTATCAACGGCATTTGCGCGCCAGTGGTATGTATTAAGCACATTGCCTGGATAGCACTGGAATGAGAAAGCTGGCCACAGGAACCAAGATTGGTAGTCCCCAGCATGAGGCACGGACATATCAATTGGATAGGTCATGTTTTCCAGTGCTTGGCACTCGGTCACATGCCGGAGAACATAACCACCATTGATGTCAGGCTGGATATCGTAGGTTTCCGGCTTGATGACTCCCGTTGAAAAGGTAGAATGGTTGGACGGGCAGTGATAGCACTCGGAGTAATTCTCAACCGAAAGCTTCCAGTTGCAATCTTCTGGAATCTCAACCCATTCTAGTGGGGCCAATTCATTCACGTGTGGCACAAATTCTCGAATTTCTTCGCGCACACCAGGGTACCATTCATCCATCGGAGCTGCGTCATTATCGAGATTAACGAATATAAACCCCAGGAAATCTTCTGTGCGAACCTCGGTCAGGCAAATTTTTTCGCGGTCAAAACCAGGCACTTTTTTTAGGTTTGGACCCGCACGCAAACCACCCGTCAGTTCATATGACCACTGGTGGTATGGGCACACCACGACGCGCGTATTGCCGGTACCCGTAACCATTTCATGAGCGCGATGCTGACACACATTATAGAATGTGCGGATAACGTTATCGCGACCGCGGATAGCAAAAAGGTTTTGCCCTGCGATCTCGAAGGCGAAATAGTCACCGACATTCGGAATGTCGTTGGTATGTCCAGCAAATTGCCAAGTGCGGGACAGCAAACCTTCCATCTCATTTTCGAAGATATCGGGATCCGTATAGTATCTTGGCTCTAGTGTGTGCGTGAGCGGTGCGTTCAATTCTGATCCTCCTGATACAGTCCAAGCTGATGGCGACGATTGTGATATTTTTCGACCCTGCCGACGACTTCCTCAGAAGAGTGCGCGACGACAAAACTCAGCAGAGTTTCAAGCAGTGCGATCGTTGCGGCGGACGATGGGAAAAATTGAGGGGTTTCCGTGGACACCAGAAACCCGTGATCTGCAGCCCGAATGATCGGTGACGCGGGTGAATCTGAAAGGGCGACAATTTTGATGCCCTGCTCCTTTGCGAACTGAACAGCCTGCACAACCTCGGTTCGGTAAGGTGAGCAGGTAATCGCGATCAACACGTCCTGCTCATCCGCCCATGCAAGATCATCTACGCTGGTCGACCCCGGGCGCGGAATTGTGTGGAAATCGGTCATTCCGGTTGAGGCGAGGTACGTGAAATTATGCGCGTTGGCATGATTCACGCCGACGCCCAAAGTGTAGACTTTGCGTGAATTCCAGATGGCTTCGGCCGCCGCCTGCAACTGTTCTTCACTGGTCGAGGCAAAGGTCTTTTCGATGTTCTTCAAGGCGCGCTCTGCCATGTCGGCAAAAAGCTCGCCCATCGCACCGCCCTTTTGGATGCCTTGCAGCCAGCGTGCGCGGTCCGAAAACGAGGCTTCACCGGATCGAATTGCATCGCGGAATTGCTCGCGGAAATCGTCAAACCCATCAAATCCGGCCTGACGGGCCATACGTACCATTGTGTTGGGTTTTACATCTGCGGCCTCTGCAACCTCTCGCACAGTAGAGAACCCGATATCCTCGGGATGTTCCATGACATAGCGCGCGGCCTTGCGCACTTGTGGTGTCATCTCATCCAACCCTTGAGACAGGGCATTTAATGCTGCGTTTGGTACAGTTGTATAATTCAATTTTCCATCCGAACGTACGTTTGTGTCATTTCGTGTTGACTTGGGTACAACTGAACCATTACCAAGTCCACTGAAAACTTCGACTCGAACAGGAAAATTTGCGATGTCCAAAAAAGAACTGCCCGCACGCGCAAAAGTCGTCATTGTCGGCGGCGGCGTCATGGGCTGTGGCCTGGCCTATCACCTAGGCCACGAAGGCTGGGGTGAAGAAACTGTGCTTCTGGAGAAAGCTGAACTGACCAGCGGCTCAACATGGCACGCAGCAGGTCAGATCACCCACTCCACCAGTTCTTATGGCCTTGGCAAAATGGTCGACTACAATATCGGCCTGTATTCCAAGGGGCTAGAAGAAGAGACCGGCCAGGCGGTGACGTGGCACGGCTGTGGTTCCTTCCGGCTGGCTTATACCGAAGACGAGATGGATTGGCTGCGCCACACGCTCTCAGTCGGCCGTGCGTTGGGTTTCAACATCGATTTGGTTGGTCCTGACTTCATCGCTGAAAAGCACCCATACTATAATCTCGAGGGCGTCATTGGTGCGCTTTACACGCCGGATGATGGTCACGTCGATCCGTCTAATGTGACAATGGCCATGGCTACGGGTGCGCGCCAAAAAGGCGTGCAGATCTTCCGCCATTGCCAAGCCACGAACATCACGCAGAACGATGCGGGCGAGTGGGTCGTTGAAACCCAGCAAGGCACCATCATCTGTGAACACGTAGTTAACGCGGGCGGCACCTATGCCCGTCAGATGGGCGAATGGTCTGACCTTCAGCTGCCAATGACGTCGATGACGCACCACTATTTCGTCACCGAAGATGTGCCAGAGTTCCAAAACCTCGAAAAAGAACTGCCTGTCATTCGTGATGACAAAATGGTCTCCGGCTACATCCGCATGGAGCAGAAGAAGGGTCTGATCGGGATTTACGAGAAAGAGAATTCCAACTCAGTCTGGCATGATGAATGCCCTTGGGAATACGAGAACTGGCTGTTCGAAGCGGATTATGACCGCGTCATGCCGTGGCTTGAGAACTCTCTGGAACGCATGCCTATTTTTGCTGAACTCGGCATCACCCGTGAAGTGCACGGCGCGATTTCCCATCCGCCAGATGGCAATCCAATGGTTGGCCCGGCACCAGGCGTTAAAAACTACTGGTGCTGCTGTGGTACGCAGATCGGCATCGGCTGGGGTCCTGGCCTGACTCGCGAGCTGGCTAAGTGGATGGTGCAAGGGTCTGCTGACATTTCGATGCGCGACTACGATCCACGTCGCTTCGGTGCCTATGCCAAGAAAGACTGGCAGGTCATCAAGGCACACGAAGACTACAAGCTGCGCCACGAGATCCCCTTCCCGCACTACAACCGGCTGGAAGGTCGCCCGATCAAACCGTCGCCGCTCTATGAGATCCTGAAGGACAAAGGTGCGGTCTATGAGGAGGTCTATGGCTTTGAACGCCCCCGCTGGTTTGCCACCAACGGCGTAGAGCAGCGCGACCACTACAGCTTCCGTCGCAATGTTGTGCATGACCAAGTCGGCGCCGAAGTTAAAGCCGTCCGTGAAAGCGTTGGCATCATGGATGTGACCGCCTTTACCAAAGTCGAAGTATCTGGCCCGGACGCTTACGCGCTGCTTGATCGTCTGACCGCCAATAAGATGCCGCAAAAAAACGGGTCTATCACGCTGACCCATATGCTGAACCGTCGGGGTCGAATCGAACTGGAAACCACCATCGTACGCATGGCGGATGACCGGTACTACCTTGTTTGTGCCGCCTTTTTTGAGCAACGCCTGCTCGATCACCTGACTCACAATCGTGCAGATGAGGACGCCACCATAAGGCCTCTTTCTGCTGGCTGGTCAGCGCTGTCCTTGAACGGACCGAAATCTCGCGATGTTCTGGCGCAATGCACAGATGCAGACCTCTCGAATGCTGGGTTCCGTTGGCTGAGTGCGCAGGAAATCACTGTTGCGGGTCACAAGGTCTGGGCCTTCCGCATGTCTTATGCAGGTGAACTTGGCTGGGAGTTCCACATGCCGGACGATGCCTGCGTAGATGTCTACACAGCGCTTTGGAACGCAGGTGAAGCCCATGGCATCGTCAACTACGGTTCCTTCGCGATGAACGCCATGCGGATGGAAAAAGCCTTCCCGGGTGCAGGCGAGCTGACCAATGAAGTCACGCTGCCCGAAGCAAATGTTGGCCGTTTCTATAAGCTCGACAAGGACTACCTCGGCGTGGTGGAAACCAAAGCCTCTGCGAAAGAAATGGAAGCCGGTAAATCGCCATGGGTCTGCGCTTATCTGGAAATTGAGCCGGATGGCATTGAAGACGGGCACGGTGGCGAAGCTGTGAAGGTCAATGGCGAGGTTGTCGGGGCAACCGCGTCTGTGGCTTACGGGCATACGGTCGGCAAAATTCTGGCCTTTGCCTACATCAAGCCACACGCTGCAGCGGCGGGCACCGAAGTTGAAGTCATTGTTGCCGGTGAACCGCGCAAAGGCCGCATCCTTGCCGAAGCTGCCTATGACCCGATGTCCGAGCGACCACGCGTTGACGCACCCGCGGCGGTGCCTGCATGAGCGCCGTTCCAAGCACCATGAAAGCTATGCTCCTGACGGGGCATGGTGGCTTGGACAGGTTGGTTTACAGCGACGTCGAAACACCCCGGCCTGAAAAGGGCGAGGTTCTGATCAAAGTTGGGGCCTGCGGCCTCAACAACACCGATATCAACACCCGCACCGCTTGGTACTCCAAAGCCAATGACACGGCTTTGGGCGAAGGCGCGAAAGAGGGATTTGCCGAAACCGATGATGCTGACAGCACATGGGGTGCGGGTGCAATCACCTTCCCGCGCATTCAGGGCGCAGACGCAGTTGGCGAAATCGTTGCCGTCGGCGCTGGCGTCTCTGATGCCCGCATCGGAGAGCGCGTGATGGTGGACCCATGGCTCCTGGGTCATGGAGATTGGCAAAACCCCGTAAACTCGGGCTATTTCGGTTCTGAATGCGATGGCGGCTTTGCGCAGTTCACCAAGGTGCGCGAGGCCAGTGCGATCAAGGTCACATCGGAACTTTCCGATGTTGAGCTGGCCACATTTGCCTGTGCTTATACAACAGCTGAAAATCTCGTTCAGCGAACTGCGCCCCGTCCCGGAGAGACCGTCGTCATCACCGGTGCGTCTGGCGGCGTGGGGTCTGCCGCAATTCAGCTGTGCCGCCTGCGCGGTTGCAAGGTGATTGCTGTCGCAAGCGTATCCAAAGCGGATGTGTTGCTGGACCTTGGCGCTGCGCATGTCATTGAACGCAGCACAGAAAATTTGGAAGCAGAAATCCGACACGTTGCAGGTGGACCTGTTGATATTGCCTTGGATGTCGTAGGTGGCGATCGGTTCATGCCTCTGATCAATGCGCTACGACAGGGCGGGCGATATTCGACCTCAGGCTGCATCGGCGGGCAATTTGCCCAGTTCGATCTGCGCCAATTGGTTTACAAGGATCTACAACTTACCGGAGCCACAATCTGCCCGCCGGGTACGATGCACCGTGTGGTTGGAATGATCGAAACCGGCGTCCTGAAGCCGCTTTTAGCAGCAATCTACAAATTGGAAGACCTGGCGGAAGCACAAGAAGCCTTCATCCGTAAATCGCATCTTGGCAACATCGTGGTGACGCCATGTGATACGTCCGTCGGGACCCACGAAGGAACCCCTACATGAAGATCATTCGCATCATGGTCTATCAATTGGATATGCCTTTATCGGAACCCTACTACCTCTCTGGAGGTCGCCTGAAGTTCGAGAAACTCGACAGCACCTTTGTGCGCATCGACACTGATGCAGGCATCTCCGGTTGGGGCGAAGGGTGTCCATGGGGGCACACCTATCTGCCCGCGCACGGTCCCGGTATCCGCGCCGGGATCGAAACATTGGCCCCATTCCTCATTGGAGAAGATCCGCGCAGCCTTAATCACATCAACCGTGTGATGGATGTGCAGCTGCCGGGTCATCCATATGTAAAATCTCCCATCGACATGGCCTGTTGGGATATTCTTGGGCAAGCGTCCGGCATGCCGCTGTGGCAACTGATGGGTGGCCATGAAGCCGCGGCTGTTTTGGTCAATTCTTCCATTTCAACGGGCTCACCAGAGGAAATGATCGCGCGGATCGAAAAGGCCGCAGCCAAAGGTTACACGGTGCATTCCGCCAAGGTTGGCGGCACCGATATCGGATTAGATATTGCGCGAATAGATGCCATATCGGCGGCGCTTCCTGAGGGCCACAAAGTCACGTTTGACGTAAACCGCGCTTGGCAACCGGCTGTGGCGATCGAGGTTCTTAACAGCACTTCGGCCCGCGATTGGGTCGAGCAACCCTGTGAAACACTGGACCAATGCGCCCATGTCGCGACCCGGGTTTCAAACCCGATCATGCTGGATGAGTGTATGCACACGTTCTCGGATCACCTCGAGGCGTGGAAGCGTGGTGCCTGTGAAGGTGTGAAGGTCAAGCCAAACCGCGTTGGTGGCCTGACCAAGGCGCTGCAAATCCGTGATTTCGGCGTATCTGTGGGCTGGCAGATGCACATTGAGGATCTCGGTGGTTCTGCTTTGGCGGATACTGCAGCCATCCACCTGGCGGCGTCGACACCGGAGGCCAACCGCCTCGCCAGCTGGCTGTGCCACTACCACCTATCAGTTGATCCGGTCCCGGGCCAAGGTGCGCGAAATGATCAAGGCGTGGCGGTTCCACCCAGCTTGTCAGGGCTGGGCGTGGCGCCGGACCCTGATCAATTTGGACCAGCAGTCGCAACGTACGAAACACGCGCTTGAAAGAGAAAAAACAAGGGAGGTCACGCAATGAAAATCACACGTATCACCGCTTGGGAGGTTCCGTTGACCTCCCATGAAACCTACTACATGGCGGACGGCAAAACCTGCGACACCACGCTTTCTGTCATTTTGCGGCTCGACACGGACACAGGCTTGTCCGGCTGGGGCGAAGTTTGCCCCATCCCGCACTATCTGCCTGCTTATGCAAAAGGCGTGATCCCGGCACTGGAAGAGATGGCGCCAGTTCTGATCAGTGCGGACCCAGTGGGGCCAGAAGCGCTGATGGAGCGGCTGAACAAACACCTCATCGGTCATGACTACGCGAAATCAGCCGTTGATACCGCGCTGTGGGATCTGACCGCTCAAGCTACTCAATTGCCACTCTATGCACTGCTTGGCGGACGGGCGGTGCAGGACATGCCGCTTTATCATTCCATCACCTGCGTCGCTCCAGACGAGATGGCCCGCATGGCGCGTGATGCTCAGGATCAAGGCATGACCCAATTCCAGGTGAAGCTTGGCGCAGACAAAAACTGGGAAGCCGACGTGGCGCGCCTGACATTGGTGCGTGAGGAAGTTGGTCAAGGACCACTGGTTTATGGTGATTGGAATTGCGGGTCGGACGCGCTGACAGCGACGCGTGTTGGGCGCGCGGTGGCTCATCTGGATGTGATGCTGGAGCAGCCCTGTGCCACCATTGAAGAATGCGCTCATGTACGCGCCGCTACCGGATTGCCCATGAAACTGGATGAAAGCGCGCGGGATGTCCCTTCCCTGCTCGCTGGTCACCGCGCGGGGTGCATGGACGCAGCCGCACTGAAGCTTTCCAAAATGGGCGGGCTTTCCAATATGCGCCGGACACGAGATCTTTGCCTGACGCTCGGCACTCAGATGTGCATCGAAGACACCTGGGGCAGCGACATCACCACGGCCGCAGTGCTGCATCTGGCTGCAGCGACGCCGGAACGGGGCATTATGAACACCTGCGACCTATCACATTATGTTGGCCCGCGCCTCGATCCGGGGGTGCCGACAAGAGACAACGGGCGCATCGCGCCACCTGACGGCATCGGTCTTGGCATCACACCTGACCTCGACACGCTGGGTCAGGCCCAAGCCATTATTGAATAACCATCTAGAACTATAGGGAAAAACCCATGGACGACCTCTCAAACGCCTTCCCCTCCCATGATCCGGAATGGGTACAGGAGATGCACGCAAACCACTATCTACAGAGTTGGTCCAAGCAAGGCGGCAAGCCGAGGGTCATCACCGGGGCCAGCGGGTCTTGGTTCTGGGACAGCGATGGTAAACGCTATCTCGATTTCCAATCTCAACTGGTGAACGCGAACCTTGGTCACCAGCATCCGAAGATTGTGCAGGCCATCAAAGATCAGGCGGACAAACTCTGTTACATCGGCCCGGCCATGGGGTCTGACGTTCGTTCTGAACTGGCAGCGTTAATGAACGAAATTACACCTGCCAATATTTCATCGACCTTCTTCACGACTGGCGGCTCTGCGGCGAATGAGACAGCCATCCGACTGGCGCGCCACTTCACAGGTCGCAATAAAATCATTGCGCGGTATCGGTCCTATCACGGCGCTACAGGAGGCACCTTGTCCTTGACGGGTGATCCGCGTCACCATCTGACCCGCGCCGATATGCCTGGGATCGTGCGGATGCTTGATCCTTATCTTTATCGCTTGCCGACAGGCCACACGGACCCTGCAAAATGTCCGGTCGCACAGGGTGGCCCGCATCTGGAAGAACTCTTGATGTATGAAAATCCGAATACGGTTGCGGCAGTCATTCTGGAGCCAATCGTTGGGACTAATGGAATTCTGGTGCCGCCAGATGGCTACCTGCAATCCATCAAGGAAACCTGCGAGAAATATGGCATCCTTCTGATCGCTGACGAGGTTATGGCGGGCTTTGGCCGGACCGGCGAATGGTTCGCCGTTGATCATTGGGGCGTTCAGCCAGACATCATTACGTCCGCCAAAGGCATCAACTCGGGCTACGTACCACTGGGAACAATGTCGGTCAGCACCGAGTTGCATGACTGGTTGCGCAATACGCCATTGCCTGGTGGTTTGACCTATGCAGGTCACCCACTGGCGTGCGCCTCGGGCGTGGCTGCCATCCTCGCAATGCAGGAAGAAGGCACCCTAGCCCATGCAACCGCCATGGGTGAGAAAATGCGCGCAGAACTGCACAAACTAGCCGAAAAACACCCGTCCATTGGCGACATTCGCGGAAAAGGCATGTTCAACGGTATCGAGCTCGTGAAAAATCGAGAGACTCGCGAACCATTGGTACCGTTTGCAGCAAAGGGCGACGCAGCCAAGCCAATGAACGAGATGATGAGCTTTGCGATGAAGAATGGCCTTTACCTGTCTTTCTACTCCAACGTTATCCGTCTGACGCCACCGCTCAACATCTCGGAAGAAGACATGATGACCGGCCTCGAAATTCTCGACCGCACATTGGGCATCGCTGACAAGGAATGCGCCTAAGGGCGCATTTCCAACCTTGGCTTTTAAAAGGTTATACAAATGACGGAAACTGGTGTCGTTATCGTAGGCGCAGGACAAGCTGGCTGCTCCGCAGCGGTCAAGCTGCGAAATCTGGGATATGACAAACCAATCACACTGATTGGTGAAGAACCCCATCCACCCTATCAACGCCCACCGCTGTCCAAGGCATACCTATTGGGTGAAATGTCGCGCGAGCGCCTGTTCTTACGTCCAGAGTCCTACTACGCAGAACACAACATCTCCCTGCGCCTCGGCGCAGAAGTTTCCGAGCTTTCCGCCAAAGACCGCACCCTGGTCTGCGGCGGGGAAACACTGAGCTTTGAGCATGTGATCCTCACTACTGGTTCCACACCACGGCGCCTACCAGAAGCCATTGGTGGCACACTTTCCGGCACGCATACTATCCGCGGGATCTCTGACATTGACGCCATTGCCCCAGAATTCGATTCAGGCCGCCGTCTGGTCATCATTGGCGGTGGCTACATTGGTTTGGAAGTGGCCGCCGTAGCGGCGAAGCTTGAGCTTGAAGTTACGCTGATCGAAGCCGCCCCCCGCATCTTACAGCGGGTTGCGGCACCTGAAACTGCTGATTTCTTCCGGGATCTGCATCAGTCCAAAGGCGTACGTATTCTGGAAAACACGCAGCTAGCGCGTGTTACAGGAACGGAAAAGGTAGAAGGTGTTGAACTCGCAAATGGCGAAGAGATCCCAGCTGATTTTGTGGTCTTCGGCATCGGGATCACGCCAAACACTAAGCTGGCAGAACAAGCGGGTCTTGAGGTGCTGAATGGTATTGTCACTGACAACAAGGGCCGCACATCTGATCCACGAATCTGGGCCGCAGGCGACTGTGCCACCTTGCCTTTTAAAGGCACTCAAATTCGTCTCGAAAGCGTCGGAAACGCCATCAATCAGGCCGAAATTATTGCCGCCAATATTGCAGGTACTGAAACTGTCTATGAGCCAAAACCCTGGTTCTGGTCGGACCAGTACGACGTAAAGCTGCAGATCGCGGGGCTGAACGCAGGCTATGACCAGACCATATCCCGCGAGGGTACCAATGGTGTGCTGTCAATTTGGTATTACCGAGACAACGCCCTGATCGCTGTCGACGCCATGAATGATCCGCGAACCTACATGGTCGCGAAACGATTGATTGAAAGTGGCAAATCTCCGACTCCCGAAGTGATCCGCAACCCAGAGACCGACCTCAAGGCGTTGCTGAAGGCGTAAGGCAGAACAGAGGAAGCGTGAAGAGATGTATTTGGCCCCAAATTCCAAGGCAACCTTCGGCGGCGAAAATGTTTCGATCGCGGCTAAAGCATGCCTAAAACGCCACTTCCGCTTTCTCCTTTTGCCCGGTGCCAATATGCTGGACTTTTCCGCGGCAATTGAACCGCTGCGCATTGTGAATTCGCTGCGCGCTGCACCAGAATATACTTGGTCTATCGTATCTGAAAACGGGCAGCCGATAACACTTTCAAATGGGATTTCATTACCCGTTGACGGCGCTCTGCTTGATACCGACGCTGCGGATGTTGTCGTCGTTTGTTCTGGCGAAGCTGGCTTTCTGGACGCTGATCCCAAAACGTTGCAGTGGCTGCGCAAGCATGCTCGATTTGGAGGGGCGGTTGCAGCTTTAGCCACCGGCGCGTTTACACTGGCTCGAGCCGGGCTTGCAAAAAGTGCAAAGTTGACACTGCATTGGGCGCAAATCCCGGTCTTTGAAGAAATCTTCCCGGATTTGGAATGCATGAGCTACCGGTCTGTTTCCGAAGGGACATTGTCCTATTGCGCAGGCGGAAGCGCGTGTCTCGACCTGACGCTTCAAGTGATTCAGGAAGACTTCGACCACGCAACGGCGCAACGCGTCGCGGAATTCTGTTTGCACGATTTTGATTGTGACGTCAGCCGAACTCAAAGGATTACGATTGCAAAACGGGTCGGCGGCCGACATCCAGCCATCACCAACATTGTTCAGAAAATGGAAGAGTCCATACATACAGCCCCTCTGCTGGAGGATCTTATCGGAGGCGAGAATATATCTCGTCGACAGGTTGAGCGTCTATTCAAACGATACCTTGGAACCACGCCGTCGCAGTACTTTCGAAACTTAAGACTTGATCGTGCTCGCTGTCTTTTGCTGGGCACGGATATGTCGATCATGGAAGTGGCCATCGCAACTGGGTTTTCCGGATATACTAGCTTTTCGAAACTTTATCGAAAGCGTTTTGGTGAACGCCCCTCCTCAGACCGCGGAGGCAAAATAAGCGGTAACGGAATGGCGCTTTAGCGCCCGCAAACCCAGAATGTTAGAGCTCTCGCTGCGTTTCGTTCATTATCCAGTCCCAGAAGGCCTGAACTCTTGGCTGGCGTTTTCGGTGTGACACAGCGCTCAGGAAATAACGAGGCGCTGGCGGCAAAGAATCTGAAGGGAGTTCAAATGGAATACACAGTCGCCCTTCAGCCAACATTCGGTCGGCATTTGCGCGGTTACCCAAGGCAACGCCGATACCACGCGCTGCAGCTTCAAATGCATGCAATGAATAACTGACAGAGAAGAACCGTTGATGCTTAAGCCAGCTCCGTCCTGCCAGAATTTTCTTCCAAGAGGTCAGTCGCCTTTCTGTTTCAATCAATGTCGCACCATTGAGATCTTCCAGAGACGTGATGTCTTTCATGGCGACATAACTTGCGCTGGCAAGCGGGACCAGTTCATCAGGCAAAAACTGTACAGAGACAAGATCGGGGTCGGGCTCAAACCGGTATTCTATAGCGATATCGATACTGCGTTCATCAGGATTGAAGGTCATCCGATCCAGAAGACGAATGTCGTATTCTGGAAACTGCTCAGAAAAACCTATGAGCTTGGGCATCAGCCACATCGTGGTCAGCGTAGGGGGCGCCGCAATTGTCAGAACTTCGCGCTGGGATTCCTGGGTGGCAACAGACGTCGCGCGTCCAATCGCTTCCAAACTGGGGCGCACTTCAGTCAGGTAATCCCGCGCCCTGTCTGTCAGCACGAGATTCCGGCCTCTGCGAATAAAAAGTGGGGCACCCAGAAAGCCCTCGAGCTTATCAAGTTGGTGACTGACCGCTGGTGGAGTGACATTCAATTCAGCCGCAGCCGCGCGAACGCCCCCAAGCCGGGCCACCGTCTCAAAAACATGCAGGGCATGCAGCGGGGGAAGTTTGTGAATCGCCATTCTGTAAGAAAATATTTAACAGAAATCACAAAATCAATAAATTTTCTTTCAATTTGCACCGCAGTAACCTGTGGCAAACAGCACCATGCATAGGTATCTAGATGAAACCGCTCAAAGACATTCTTGTGGTCTCAATTGAACAGGCCCTTGCCGCGCCGCTCTGTACTGCAAGGCTGGCAGAGGCAGGCGCTCGCATCATCAAAATCGAACGCGCTGAAGGAGACTTTGCGCGCGGATATGACGAGGCCGCGAAAGGCACCAGTTCCTATTTTGCCTGGACCAACCAAGGCAAGGAATCGCTGTCATTAGATTTCCGCACCGCTGAAGACGCAGCTTTGTTGGACAAGATTATCTCGAAGGCGGATGTATTCATTCAAAACCTGGCACCTGGCGCTATTGCCCGCGCGGGTTTTGGCTCCGCCAAACTGCGCAAAAAATACCCGCACCTCATTACTGTCGACATTACCGGTTACGGCGAGAGCGATGCAGTCAAACACCTGAAGGCCTACGACTTCCTAATTCAAGCGGAAACCGGGCTAACGGGCATCAGTGGCGGTGCAAATGAAATGGGCCGTATTGGAGTTTCCATTTGTGACATCGGTGCAGGCATGACTTGTCACGCTGCGGTTCTCGAAGCCTTGATGCGACGCGAAAAGGGCGGCGAAGGCGCTGCAATCGCTGTGTCTCTCTTTGACGTGGCTGCAGATTGGATGAGCGTACCGCTAATTCATGGTGAATACGGCAAGGGCGCGCCGAAACGCGTCGGATTGCGGCATCCGAGCATGGCTCCCTATGGTGCCTTTGAAACAAGCGATGGTGCCCTTACTCTGATTGCCATTCAGAATGAACGCGAGTGGCAAAAATTCTGTCAGGAAGTTCTGTGTTCTAACGTGGCAGGTGCAGATCCCCGGTTTGACTCTAACAACAACAGGGTCATCAACCGAGACGCGCTGGAGGCTTTGATCTCTGCCGTGTCGCGCGATCTAACGCTGGATGAATTCCGCAGCCGCCTCGCTGCTGCAAATATCGCCTTCGGTGGTGTCAACAGCGTTGATGATCTGGGGCAGCACCCAGCTCTGCGCCGTCGCGAAGTTCTGACCGAAGAAAGCGAAGTTGTCTCTATCCCTGCCGCCCCTATTCGCTGGATGGATGCGGAAGACTCTGCGCCATTGGCCAAGGCTCCCGCCATTAACCAACACGGCGCTGCTCTACGCGCCGAATTCACATAAATTAAGCAGAAGGATCAATTCCGATGTCGCAAGATGTATCGGCATGGATCGGTCGGTCCGAAACTCTGAATGACACGCTTCATGAGCAACCAGCCCGTTTTATGCAGACCACCATCGGTCGCGACGCGACTCTTCAAGATGGTGATGCGCTGCCGCCACTGTGGCATTGGCTTTACTTCCTTGAAGCCAAGCCACTTGGCGAACTGGGCCGCGATGGTCACCCAAGAAAGGGCGGCTTCCTGCCGCCCGTCTCCCTGCCCCGCCGAATGTGGGCAGGTGGTCGTTTTGAGTTTCATGCCGAAGCCCCCATTGGCGCAAAGGTCTCCAAGCGCTCTACGATCAAAAACATCTCTGAGAAAAACGGGCGAAGCGGTGCCCTGTGTTTCGTGACTGTGCTGCACCAGCTGTTCCTTGAGGACGGCACTCTGATACTGACAGAAGAGCATGACATCGTTTATCGCGAAGACCCGCATCCAGATGCTCCAAAGCCCACCCTGCCACAGGCACCAACCGATGCGGAAATTTCAGAAATCGTAAACCCGTCTCAGGTCATGCTATTTCGTTATTCCGCTCTGACATTCAACGGTCATCGGATTCACTATGACGTAGATTATGCCCGGTCAGTCGAAGGGTATGACGGACTTGTTTTCCACGGCCCGCTGACAGCAACCTTCCTGGTTGACCTGGCTGCGCGGACACTTGGTAAAGCTCCAAAGACGTTTGAATTTAGGGGTTTGTCACCGATCGCCGATCTTCAACCGTTCCACATTGAAGGCAACCGGGATGGCCACACGATGCACCTGTGGGCTCGACGCCACGATGGTGTCAAATCCATGCAAGCAACAGCAAATTTCTGAGATCAGATCAATGCCTGATACCTCTGTCGGGAATAACACCATGGCGAAACCAAATGTTCTGAACTTTTCCGAACGTCTTTCTGAATGGGCCACCCAAGACGATCTGGGTGTCGATCAGCATGTCAAGGAACAGGCTAGATTTACATTAATCGATACTCTGTCCTGCATGGTTCTTGGCGCCTCTGAGCGGCAAGCCGTTGCAGCATCCGAGGCAATGCTATTTGGCTTGCGACAGGGCTCTGTTCCGCCTGTGGGCGGGGGAGAGATGCTGTCTATCACCGGCGCGGCATTGTCCAACGGCGCACGCGCTGCAGCGCTGGATTTCGACGACTACGAGCTATCAGGTTCCAGCCACGCAAGCGCCCCGGTGCTGAGCGCGCTGCTCAGCCTGGCCCACAAGGTGCCTTTGACAATTGACCAGATGAGCGATGCATGGATTGTCGGGTATGAAACCATCATTTGGATGGGCAAAGCTTTGGGCTATGGCCACTACGACATTGGCTGGCATTCGACCTCCACCCTGGGACCGATCGGGACTGCGGCTGCGGTCTCTAAGGCAATGGGCCTCTCGTCACGCCAAATGTCGAACGCCATGGCTTTGGCCGCCTCTTCTTCCTCTGGCTTGCTGACCCAAATTGGCTATGACGCGAAGGCTCTGCACACAGGGCTTGCGGCTGAGGCCGGGCTACGTGCCGCGCTATTGGGTCGGGCGGATGCAACCGGGAACTGCAACCTGTGGGATTCCGAATTCGGCTTCACAAAGGTCTACGGCACACCTGAGTCTATCGGGTTCCGCGAAATGATGAAGACAATGGAGCTTGGCCAAGCGGTTAATCAGTATCCGGTTGTGCGCAAGCTCTGGCCCAGTTGCGCCTACACCCAGCGTGCCATTCACGGCGCAATCGCACTGAGCGATCAGATCGACAACACGGATGACGTGGATAGCATCACAATTCGCATGGCGGCGCCGTTCCACCGTGTTGCCGGTTTTGGCGTACCCAACAACGATGCCGAAGCGCGGTTCTCTGTGCGCTATTGTATTGCGGTTGGATTGACGGAAGGCAAAGTTCTACCCGAGGACTTTGGACTGCAGGGTTTTAACAACCCGGATCGCCGCGCGTTAACCGAAACCATCAAATTGGATCTCTATGATCTGCCAAAAGGCGATACAGGCGACATCGGCCCAACAACGCCTGAAAAGATAACAATCGAGTTCAAGGATGGCCGCGTCATCGAACAGGAGATGACATTTGTACCTGGGGGCCACGCCATGCCAATGAGCGAAGCGGACCTGATGCAAAAAGTCAGCGCCTGCGGATGCTCTGTGGATACCGCCCAGGCATACCTGACCGCGCCTGGAGATTTGCCGTTCATGGATAGCCGATTGTTGGACCAAATCTCCCCTGCAATGAAGGGAAAACCCTGATGACGAGCCTGCGCCTTAGATCCTTGCTATACGTCCCCGGACACTTAGAAGCGCTTGTTGCCAAAGCTGGCAAGACAGAAACTGATGTCGTGATCCTTGATCTTGAGGATGCTGTTCCACTCAGTAAAAAGGACAAGGCACGGCAGAGGCTCAGCCAGTCGACCGCAATCTTGTTCGAGATGGGCAAAAGCGTCGCGGTTCGGATCAACAATGACGACGCGATGGTCGAAGATGATCTGGAGGCAGCGGCAGCTGTAAGGCCTGATCTTTTGATTCTCCCAAAGGTGGAAAGCCAAGCCTTCGTCCGTCAGGTTGCACAGTTTTTGCATCATGAAGGGTGCAGTGACACCTCGCTGGTTGCGCTGATTGAAACTCCAATTGGACTGGTAAACGCTGTTGAAATTGCCGCGTCCCACGACAAGCTTATCGCGCTCAATCTCGGAACAGAAGATTTCAGCCTCGAGATGGGTATGGAACCTGAGTGGGACGGTCTGCTTTATCCCAGCCAACAGATTGTAATCGCTGCTCGGTCTGCAAACAAAATCCCATTAGGCTATGCGGGAAGTATCGCAAATTTTGGGAACATCGAGGCATTTGAGACAATTGTTCACCGATCTGCGAAACTTGGTTTTGAAGGCGGTTTTGCCATACACCCCAATCAGATACACACACTGAATTCAGTTTTCACCCCATCTGAAAACGACCGCATGCAAGCCCAACGGATCATTAAAGCCGCAGAGCAATCATTCGAACAAGGGCTGGGTGCCGTGTCATTAGACAATAATATGATTGATCGGCCTGTCATCGAAAGAGCGCGGCGTTTACTTAATAGATCTTAGCGCCAAATCTTTCGTGAACGTTCAGCTAAACGAGTTGCAACCATTAGTCTCAAAGGCTTTCGAGCCTCCGCCAAATCCAAACACAAAGCAATGCACACTTCGTTGCGCGATTAAAGAACATCAACCACCGACAAAGATCGAATTCAGACAAATTGGAAGAAGATTGTAAATGCAGCCAAGAATCGAAAGCTCTGGAAAGCAAGTTAAGCGGAGTATTTTTTCATGAATCAGAAAACTGCGAATGCCTCTGGGCAACTTCATTTGGCAGATCCGAGTCTCCTTCTCAACTCTGCTTATGTGAACGGCCAATGGCTTGGTTCGTCAACAAGCTCTGCGAGCTTTTCGGTAACCAACCCTTCTACAGGCACTGTTTTGGCAACGTTACCTGATCAAGGCATTTCCGCGGCGCGCGCCGCGATTGACGGAGCCTATGAGGCTCAAAAGGATTGGGCAGCGAAGACAGGTAAGGAACGTTCGGCTGTCTTAAGACGGTGGCATGATCTGATAATCGCCAATGTTGATGATCTGGGCGCGATCCTCTGTGCCGAGATGGGCAAACCCTTGGCTGAAGCCAAGGGTGAGATCATGTATGGCGCGAGCTATATCGAATGGTTCGCTGAAGAAGCCAAACGCATCTACGGCGATCTCATTCCGGGCCACCAACCGGACAAACGTATCATGGTGATGAAGCAGCCCGTGGGTGTTGTTGCTTCCATCACGCCCTGGAACTTTCCGAATGCCATGATTGCACGCAAAGTGGCCCCTGCCCTGGCGGTCGGTTGCGCCTTCGTCGCGCGACCTGCAGCTGAAACACCCCTCTCAGCGCTGGCCATGGCCAAGCTGGCAGAAGATGCCGGGCTGCCAGCGGGCCTTTTCTCGGTCATCACATCGACACGCAGTGCGGAGATCGGACAGGAGTTTTGCTCGAACGACAAAGTGCGCAAGCTCACTTTTACAGGCTCTACAGAGGTGGGCCGCATTCTAATGAAGCAGTCCGCTGATCAGGTCATGAAGACATCCATGGAATTAGGTGGCAATGCTCCCTTCATCGTCTTCGATGATGCCGATCTTGATGCGGCCGTCGAAGGCGCGATGATCTCCAAGTATCGCAACAACGGCCAGACTTGTGTTTGTGCCAACCGCATCTATGTTCAGTCCGGCGTCTATGATGTCTTTGCTGAGAAGTTGGTTGAAGCCGTCAAGAAAATGAAGGTCGGCGATGGATTTACTGATGGCGTCACGGCCGGACCGCTAATCAGCGAGAAGGCTGTCGCGAAAGTCGAAGAGCATATCGAAGACGCCACATCAAAGGGCGCATCTGTCATCATCGGCGGCAAACGCCATAGTCTTGGTGGCACCTTCTATGAGCCAACTGTGCTCAAAAATGTGACCCGTAAGATGCTCATCGCGTCTGACGAGACCTTTGGCCCTGTCGCGCCACTCTTTCGTTTTGATACCGTCGAAGACGTGATTGAGCAGGCCAATGACACGATCTTCGGGCTCGCATCCTACTTCTATGCTAACGATCTCTCCAAGGTTTGGCGCGTCGCGGAGGCCCTCGAATACGGGATGGTCGGTGTGAACACTGGTTTGATCTCAACCGAGGTGGCACCCTTCGGCGGCGTCAAGCAATCAGGCCAGGGTCGCGAGGGCTCCAAATACGGAGCCGATGACTATCTAGAACTCAAATATGTCTGCCTTGGCGGCGTATAAACAAGGAATTCTTCCAAAATCGCCTGAGGAAAACTCCCAAGATGCGTGGCAATTCGGCCGGTGGGCGAAAAGTCCTCCACCCACCGGTCTTTTTAATTTAGTAATTAAATCACTGCTAAACTTTCGCGAAATTCGACGAATCTAATCGTGAGATATTGAACTACTATGTGTCTGACGTCAGCACCTATGGGTCAAAATAGGGTAATTTGATAAGAGAGTGTTTATGGCTCATCGTAACCACCGAGGAGTGGACGATGAGGAAGACAACCAAGAACCCTGGCGAGAAGATCGTCAAAGGCATCAAACGGGCGACCCGCAAACAGTATTCAGCTGAAGAGAAGATCAGGATTGCCCCATCCGGCCTGTCATCAGATCAATAGAAACTTCCGTGGAAATTAGAAAAGCCCATACAATTCAAACCACTATCCTTTCGCTCAGGTGTGCATGAGTGAAGCAACATCGCGGCTGAACCAAGGCAGCGCCTAACAGGAGCCGCATATTCATCGAACGTTGCTATCGATTGTCGGACAGAAAACTCTAAGTTTCACAAAAGCGCATGTGGCGCCCGTTGATCGATCAAAACGTTACACTTCACTAAAGCAAGGATCTCTGTTACTAAACAATTAGTAAATTTAGTGGGGACTCATATTGGTACGTCGTCGCAGTGAAATGCTCACGGATGTTGAGCTTGAGTTTATGGTCGCTCTCTGGGAGATCGGGACCGGTTCCGTGCGCGATGTCATGGGCGCCTTAGAGGGCGACACCAAGCGTGCCTATACTTCTGTTGCCACTGTTTTGAAGATTTTGGAGGATAAGGGCTACGTTAGCTCAGAGCGTAAAGACCGCAGCCTGATCTACAGCCCTGCCATCCAGCGAGCAGACTATGAGGGACGGTCCCTCAAGAATTTGTCAGATTCTTTGTTTGGAGGAACGCCAACCGCGCTTGTGGCTCGGTTGGTGGATAACGAAGACCTGACGGACGAAATGATCCAGGAAATAAAAGAGATCATTGATACAAGGATCAGAAAGGATGACGGTTGATCAAATCGTAGGGGGGGCGATCTGGATCCAATTGATGATCCTGTTGGCCGCGCTGGTTTTTGCAGTGTTCGAGGGGGTGCTTTGGCTGTCTGGTAACAGACGCCATTTCCTGACGCGACGACGTTTAGGTGTTGCAACTATTGCATGTCTGGGCACCCTGCCCTTCATCATGCCGTATCTCTCTAAAACGACCTATGCAGCGTCGGTGAATGCTACCGACGTGATCGTGGCACAGGTTTTGAAGGGCAATATTGCCATCTCTGCGGTTGAGATGAATAATCTCTTCCAGATCAAAGCGCGTGTGATGGAACAATTGACCACCGGCCGCACTCTGATTGCGCAGCTGGTCATCGCAGCCTTCCTTTCTGCGCTGATCTTGCGACTTTGCTATATCCTTCTGAACCTCTGGCGTGTCCGTCGCTCGATTTATCAAGGCCGCGTTCTACACCGCTCGCGCCGCATGAAGCTCATCATGAGTCCGCATATCACTGTGCCATTCTCTACACGCGGGCTGTGGTTCTACTATATCATCATCCCGCAAGGTTTTGGCGGTGACCGCAAAGCGATGCAAATGTCACTCGGTCATGAAATGCAGCATATTCGCCAAGGGGATGTGGATGCGGAAGTGCTGCTCTCCCTTCTCTCTCCACTGGTTGTTTTGAACCCTGGCTTCTGGTTCCTTTCCAGCCGGTTGAGAAAACTGGGTGAATTGGCCTGTGATCGCGCCTATCTTGCGCGGAGCGGTTTTGACGCCCACGGCTATTCGCTGCGACTACTCAGCATTGCCCGCCAAAGCATCGTGAACCGCGCTCAACCAACAGCGCTGGGTGTGCCCCTTGTTGGTCGAAGCATCCCTTTCATGGGACGCCGTTCGATCCTGAAAGAGCGCATCCTTGAGATCGCTCATGATCAGGAAGACCCCAAGCGAGAGACCATCTGGTTTGCCTTTGCCTTATCGGTGTTTATGGCGGCAGGTGTTCTGTTTGGGGCCGCGGCGCTAGCTGAACCCCCAGAATGGAGCCATGATCGCATCATGCTGTCGACGGTGGCGAATTTGGATCGGCTGAATGAGTTGAATACACTGGCACAGCGAAGCTGGTAAGTGACTTTTTTTGTTTAAGTGCTCCACACAATTATGTTTTTGTACTTAAACAAATAACTTCGTCAGCCCGTTTAGACGAAGGCTTAGTTGCAGACGGCAGCAACATGTAACGTTTCATCAACTGCGCCAAATCGGTAGGCTGTTTGCGAATGATATCCGGTGTCAAACCCCACCCATTCGCAGCGATCGCTCAGGGCCAGAGTGCGCTTAGCGAAATCAACGCGTTTCTGAATTGATAGGCCCAGTTTCTTTCCGCACAGACCGCGTTGGATAGCGTGTATGGTACAAACCCGTAATTCTCCATCTGGACCCTTATATGCAGACTCTCCCAAGAAGGTTTTGACGTCGGATACGGCCATCCCCGTCTGGGCAGCCCTACGCTCCCAATCGGCTTCCGTTACGCCCTTGCTGTAAGTTGGCGTCAGTGACTTGAAAGTGAAAATTAACGGCGTTTTCCCGTTGGGGACTTTTGCAATAGATTTCTGCAATGCACCCCAGCTGACATTATAGCCCTCTACATTCGCAGTACCTCTAAGTTTTGATACGCTGCCGCTTGGAGATGACACACAAGCCGCCAGCACTAACGCTGAAACACTTAAGATAATGGCCTTCATTAATTTTCCTTTCAAATTCAGTTTGTTCTGTCACTAGCGTTTCACAACTTATGAAGGAAGAGCCCAGCTTAAAATACAGCACCGAAATTTGAACGCAGCAAAAAGGACCCAGCGAAACCGCTGAGTCCTTCTTCGATAATCTGTGAGGAAAATGGAACTCACACTTTCCAGAAGCAGGTAATCCCCCACAATATCGCCAATCCTAGCGGTACCCATAAAGGCATGCCGAATAGTCCGATCCAGAGCAGGAAAATATAGCTGGTCCCCAGACAGGTCAGGAACAGGCGATCCCCTCGGGTGGTGGTGAGGCCGAGAATACCTTGGCGCTCATCCCCACCGGGGTTGCGGATTTCCAGCATGACCAAAATGCCAATAGCGCTGAAAATCCCAATGAAAACGGCCGCGGTTGGCCAGGTCCATGCCATCCAACTCAGCATATCAAACCCTCCCCATCGCGAAGCCCTTCGCGATGTAATTACGGACGAAGTAGATCACGATCGCCCCCGGAATGATGGTCAGCGTGCCCGCCGCCGCGAGAAGCCCCAACTCGTAGCCTGCACTTGAAGCAGTCTTGGTCATTGTCGCCGCGATCGGCTTTGCAGCAACAGCTGTCAGCGTTTTCGCAAGCAGAAGCTCTACCCAAGAGAACATGAAACAGAAGAAGGCTGCGACCCCTACCCCAGCTTTAATGGTCGGAATGAAAATCGCCATGAAGAAACGTGGGAAGCTGTAGCCGTCAACGAAGGCCGTTTCATCGAGCTCCTTCGGAACACCGCCCATGAAGCCCTCCAAAATCCACACGGCCAGCGGGATGTTGAAGAGGCAGTGTGCAAGAGCCACGGCAAGATGCGTGTCAAAGATGCCCACAGCGGAATAAAGCTGGAAGAAGGGCAAAGCGAAGACCGCAGCTGGTGCCATCCGGTTGGTCAGCAGCCAGAAGAACAGCTGCTTATCGCCGAGAAAACGGTAGCGGCTGAAGGCATAAGCAGCCGGCAGAGCCACCGCGATGGAAATCACCGTGTTGATCGACACATAGAGGATCGAGTTGATGTAGCCCCAATACCAGGTCGGATCGGTGAAGATCGTCTTATAGGCCTCCAATGTGAAGGTCTGAGGGAACAAGGAGAACCCGGCCAGAATTTCATTGGTGGTTTTGAAACTCATCGCGACGAGCCAGTAGATCGGCAGCATCAGGAAGAAGATGTAGAGAATGGGAACGAGAGATCGTTTTTGCATCAGATCGCCCTCCTTAGTTCAGATCGTCTTTGGTCATCAGCGTGTAGAACAGCCAAGACACCAAAAGCGTGATTGCAAAGTAGATCAGAGACATCGCCGCTGCCGGGCCAAGGTCAAATTGCCCAAGGGCGATTTTCACGAGGTCGATGGACAACAATGTGGTCGAGTTGCCAGGCCCACCGCCGGTCAGAACAAACGGCTCTGTGTAGATGTTGAAGCTGTCCATAAACCGCAAGAGGATTGCGATGGTTAGAACGTTCTTCATCTTTGGTAGTTGGATAAAGCGGAAAACGCTCCAGTTGCTGGCGCCGTCGATCTTGGCCGCCTGATAGTAGGCGTCAGGGATCGAAACGAGGCCTGCGTAGGCCAGCAGTACAACCAGCGAGGTCCAATGCCAGACGTCCATGGTGATGATGGTCACCCAAGCCGCAATCGGGTCTTGGGTCATGTCATAATTGATGCCCAGAACGTGGTTCAGGAAGTAACCCAGCAGGCCAATATCTGGCAGGGCAAAGATGTTCCACATTGCGCCCACAACGTTCCATGGGATCAGCATCGGCAGAGCCATCAGAACTAGACAGACCGGCACCCAGAAGCCTTTGCGCGGCATAGAAAGTGCGATGGCGATACCCAGAGGGATTTCGATGATCAGGATCAGCGCGGTGAACATGAACTGACGTCCAAGGGCCGCGTGGAAGCGATCAGACCGCAGGATCTGTTCAAACCATGTCAGGCCTTCCCAGAAAAAGAGGTTGTCACCAAAGGTTTCCTGCACCGAATAGTTGACCACCGTCATCATCGGGATCAGCGCGTTGAAGGCGACCAGTAAGAGAACCGGCAGGACAAAGAACCATGCCTTTTGATTTTCGGTTTTCATGCTGCGTCCTCCTGAACTGCGACATCCGTCGCCAGCCATCCATCGGCGTAAAGTCGTGTTTGGCTTGGTTTGAATTGCAGATGCACGATGTCCCCTTTCGCCGGTGGGGTACCATTCAAAATGGCGGCCACGCGATGTTCGCCGACTTCGACTTCGACAACCGTGTGTTTACCAATGTCAGAGACCTTGCGCACATGCGCCTCAATGCCGGTATCGCCAAGGCTGACAAATTCAGGCCGAATACCGATCTCAAGCTTGCCAGACGTACCTTCTTTGATCGGTCCTTCCAGCTCAACCTGATGACCGTAGAAATATGCGACACCATCTTTGATCTCTGCCGGAAGCACGTTCATGCCAGGGGAGCCAATGAAGTGACCCACAAAGGTATGCGCAGGACGTTCAAACAGTTCGACCGGTGTGCCGACCTGAACGACCTCTCCCAGTTCCATGACAACCACCTGATCGGCAAAGGTCAGGGCTTCGGTCTGGTCGTGGGTCACGTAGATCATGGTGCGACCGACGCGCTGGTGCAGTTCCTTGAGTTTGGTGCGCAGTTTCCATTTCAGATGCGGGTCAATCACAGTCAGTGGTTCGTCAAACATGACGACGTTCACGTCATCGCGCACCAGACCCCGCCCCATGGAGATCTTCTGTTTGTTGTCAGGAGACAGACCAGCTGCGCGGCGATCCAGCATATCCGTGACTTCCAGCATCTCAGCGATTTCATAGACACGTTGATCGATGGTCGCTGGGTCCACGCCGCGGTTCTTCAGCGGAAACGCAAGGTTTTCGCGCACCGTCATCGTGTCGTAGATCACCGGGAATTGGAACACCTGCGCAATGTTGCGTTGATCGGGTGTCGCTCTTGTCATGTCGTTTCCGTCAAAGAGGATTTGCCCCTCAGATGGCACCAGCAGACCTGAGATAATGTTCAGCAAGGTCGACTTGCCGCAACCTGATGGACCCAGAAGCGCGTAGGCGCCACCATCTTGCCAGTCCAGATCGACTTCTTTCAGAGCAAAGTCCTGCGGCCCCTTCGGATTGGGGTAGTAGGAATGCCTGAGATTTTTCAGAGTGATTTTGGCCATTACGTCCCCCTAGGCCACGCGGTTGCCGTCGGGTGCGAAATAAAGGCACGCGTCGGTATTCATATAGAAAGTGTGATCCTCACCCAGTCGGTAAGGATGGGTGCCGTGGGCCAAAGAAACCCAGCCGTTTTCACCAAACTCGAAGTGTGCGGAGCTTTCAGATCCAGACAGTTCGGTAACACCAACAGTGCCTGTCACGGCCACACGCGCCTCCGCAGAGGCGTTTGGCAGAACGTGGTTTGGCCGGATGGCAACTGTGTATTCCCCGTCTGTTAGCCCAGTCGCATCACCTTCGGCCGCCCAAGATACATCCCCCAAATGGAAGGCGCTGCCTTGCTTCCGTACTGTTGCATGGTTGATTGGAGGATCAGAGAAGACCTGCGCTGCCATTAGGCTGCTTGGCGCGCGGTAGATCTCGGCGGTCGGGCCAAACTGCGCGACATTGCCATCCACCATCAGAGCGGTTTCACCACCCAGCAAAAGGGCTTCTTCAGGTTCAGAAGTGGCGTAAACCACTACAGCACCGCGATCAGCAAAGAGTTCTGGCAACAGCTCCCGCAGCTCTTCACGGAGCTTATAATCAAGGTTCGCCAGCGGTTCATCTAAGAACACTGCTTGGCTGTCTTTCGCAATCGCACGAGCCAAGGCGCAGCGCTGTTGCTGACCACCAGAAAGCTCATGCGGGCGACGATGCAGCATTGGGCCGAGTTTCAGAATATCAGCGGCTTCGCCAACCCGCCCTTCAATCTCAGATTTCGCCATGCCGGCCACGCGCAGAGGAGAGGCGATATTGTCAAAAACCGTCATGTGCGGATAGTTGACGAAAAACTGATGCACGAGGCTGATGCGCCGTTTCTGTGTGTTCAGTTTTGTTATGTCATTGCCGTCCATAACAACCGTACCGGATGCGATCGGGTCGATCCCTGCCATCATCTTAATGAGGGACGTCTTACCTGCGCCCGTTTCGCCGAGCAGAACGTTGAAGTGACCTTTTTCCAACGTCAGGCTGGTGGGTTTGATGTGGGTAACACCTCGCACCACCTTAGTAATATTGTTCAAAACAAGTGCCATTTTGCACCTTTGGATTTGGATGTTGCCGTTTCCTGCTAAGGAGGCTGGGGTCACGAGGACCCCAGCCTTGGCCTAACTTCGGGGAGAGTGTGTTAGGTGCTTAGTTGGCGTTCCAGCGTGCAACGAGGTCGTCGTAATTCACTGTCTCACCTGCAGGCTTCTCGTTTGCCAGCTTTGGCTTCGCGCCGCCGTTTGCAAACCAGTATTCTGCGTCACGCTCTTCGTTCAGACGAGGGCCACAGCCGCCGTAGACATTCTGCGCTTCGTCTGCACGCTGCATCCGTGCCATGGTGATGTCCATTTCCTCAGCCAGTCGATCCATCGCCTCTTGCGGAGTAAATGCACCAGAGTTCACGTCACCAATCTGCTGCCACCAGATCTGTGCCAACTTTGGATAATCAGGCACGTTAACACCGGTTGGAGACCATGCAACACGATCAGGAGAACGGTAGAACTCGACCAGACCACCCAGTTTTGGGGCACGCTCGGTAAAGGACGCGTGGTTCACAGAAGAGTCGCGTGTGAATGTCAGACCAACGTGAGATTTTTTCACGTCAACGGTCTTGGATGTCACGAACTGAGCGTAAAGCCATGCAGCCTGCGCGCGCTCAGATGGGGTGGACTTCAGGAAGGTCCAGGATCCCACGTCCTGATAGCCAACCTTCTGGCCTTTTTCCCAGTATGGTCCGTGCGGAGATGGAGCCATGCGCCACAGTGGGTTGCCCTCAGCATCCACGGTGTTGTTACCCTCGTTCTGAGGCTTCACCATGTCTGCGGTGAAGGCTGTGTACCAGAAAATCTGCTGGGCCACATTGCCTTGGCTCAGAGCTGGCAGAGACTGATAGAAGTCAAAGGATGCCGCACCTGGAGGAGCGTAGTTCCGAAGCCATTCGTCCCATTTGCGGATCGCGTAAACCGCTGCTGGGCCGTTAGCCGCACCACCGCGAGTCACGCTTGCGCCGGCTGGGTTGCAGGACCCTGCTTCCATGCGAATGCCCCATTCGTCGATAGGAACGCCGTTTGGTTCACCCTTGGAGCCCGCGCCTGCCATAGACAGCCACGCATCGGTCATACGCCAACCCAAGTCAGGGGCGCGTTTACCATAATCCATGTGACCGTAGATGGCTGTGCCGTCGATCTCTTTCACATCTTTTGAGAAGAACTCTGCGATGTCTTCGTAAGCAGACCAGTTGACTGGAACACCCAGCTCATAGCCGTATTTCGCTTGGAAGGCTGTTTTGAAATCTTCTCGGTCAAACCAGTCTTTGCGGAACCAGTAGAGGTTCGCGAACTGCTGGTCTGGAAGCTGATAGAGGTCGCCGTCAGGGCCAGTGGTGAACTGGGTGCCCATGAAGTCATCCAGATCAAGCGTTGGCGAAGTTGTCGCCGCCCAATCACCTGCCATCATATCGGTCAGGTTATAGGCCAGCTGCAGACGAGAGTGTGTACCGATCAGGTCAGAGTCGTTCACGTAACCATCATAAAGGTTACGCTTGGTCTGCATCTGGGTTTGCACCGCCTGAACAACTTCACCTTCGCCGAGGATCTGGTGGTTCACTTTGATGCCAGTGATTTCCTCGAAAGCTTTCGTCAGCACCTCGGCCTCGTAGCCGTGTGTTGGAATGCCTTCGGACAAAACGTTGATTTCCATGCCAGCGTATGGCTGTGCTGCGTTGATGAACCATTGCATCTCGCTCATCTGCTCATCTTTGTTGAGCGTGGATGGCTGGAATTCGGTATCAATCCAACGCTTTGCTGCCGCTTCGTCGGCATAAAGCGAGTGTGTGCCCGCAATCACGGCAGCCGCCGCCACTGCGGAAAGAAGATACGTCCGCATCTTTTCCTCCCAATGAATTATATCCCGGATTTCCCCGGTCGCATTACGTTGGCAAACGTACACAATTTAGTCAACTAAATAATTAGTAGTCACCGAAAAGGGCCTCAAATCATTGTTTTAAATATATATTTTTAGATTAAACTTCACTCACCTTAGAGAGCGAGATCCAGAGATCGGCGCTTTATGAAGTGGACAAACACCTAATAATGGCTGGTTAAGCAACTTCAAATTCGCCAATATATACTGACCCCTCATTCCGATCGACTTCCAGCAACCTAGAATTCGTTAAGTAACTGGAGCCCCCTTGTAGGGATCGCCTGCAAAGTGTTTGGTAGCAGGATGCCAGAAGGAACCGTCGGTAAATCTGATATCCAAGTGCACAACCAATGGCTTAAAGACCCGCACTCCTCGCAGATTGAATGCCGGTTAGATTCCGAAATATGTGAAACTGACCTTACCGGAAACAAAGCTGCTTGCGGCGTCGCTTCGCGAATCGCCGACTAAACCTTTGTATTAAAGTAGGTTTTTATCAAACAATCCGACCTAAATCGTTGCAAAGTGAAATTGTTGACATTTGCAACCTAATATTTCCTTTGAAATCCCTGATTTTTTATCAAAGAATAAATTCCATAATCAAAAAAACCAAACTTAGGGGAGCTCCTATGAGATTTGCGAAGAAAGCCATTGTGGCGTCGTTGCTTGCTGCGACGGCGTTGCCAGCGGGCGCTGAAACACTACGGTGGGCCAGTGCGGGTGATGCGCTGACACTTGATCCACATTCACAGAATGAGGGCCAAACACATACTATTCGCCACCAAATGTACGATGCTTTGATTATCCGTGATGTGACCGGTGCATTCGAAGCGTCCTTGGCGACCGATTGGGCCCCTAGCCCAAGCGATCCAAACGTCTGGGTCTTCAACCTGCGTCAAGGTGTGAAGTTCCACAACGGCAATGACTTCACTGCAGAAGATGTTGTTTTCAGCTACAACCGTGCGAAAACAGAAACATCTGACATGAAAGAACTGCTGAACTCTATCACAGAGATCCGCGCAGTTGATGATTATACAGTGGAAATGGTCACGGACGGTCCTAACCCGATCCTGCCAGCCAACCTCACCGACCTGTTCATCATGGACAAAGACTGGACTGAAGAAAACAACACAGTCGATGTACAGGACTTTGAAGGTGGCGAGATCACCTATGCGACCACCAATGTGAACGGAACCGGCGCTTATAAGCTTGTCAGCCGCGAACCAGACGTAAAAACCGTCATGGAACGCAATGATGACTATTGGGGCCGCGATCAGTTTCCGATGGCGTATTCAGAGATCATCCACACACCAATCCAAAACGCGGCGACCCGTGTTGCGGCATTGCTGTCTGGTGAGATCAACTTCCTGCAAGACGTTCCGGTGCAAGACCTTGAGCGTGTAAATGGCTCTGACGGTCTGGTTGTGAAAACCGCGCCACAAAACCGCGTGATCTTCTTTGGTATGAACCAAGGGGCTGAGGATCTGGAAGCGGATAACGTGGACGGCAAAAACCCATTGGCAGATTTGCGCGTCCGTCGTGCGATGTCGATGGCAATCAACCGGGATGCGATCAAGCAGGTTGTGATGCGTGGTCAGTCTGAGCCAGCGGGCATGATTGCACCTCCGTTTGTGAACGGCTGGACTGCTGCAATGGACGGCGAAAGCACAACTGACATCGATGGCGCGAAAGCTCTGATGGCAGAAGCTGGCTATGGCGATGGTTTCTCCATCCGTCTGGACTGCCCGAATGACCGTTACATCAACGATGAAGCGATCTGTCAGGCGGCCGTGGGTATGCTCGGTCAAATCGGCATTACTGTGAACTTGGACGCGATTCCGAAAGCACAGCACTTCCCGAAAATCACCGACAGTAAAACCGACTTCTACATGCTGGGTTGGGGTGTTCCAACTTACGACTCCGAGTACATCTTTAACTTCCTCGTACACGGTCGCGAAAGCAGCATCGGCACATGGAATGGTACCGGCTTTGACAACGATGAACTGGATGCAAAAATCCTGTCTCTGGCGTCAAACACCGACCTCGACCAGCGTAATGCGGACATCGCAGCGATCTGGCGAGTCGTTCAGGACGAACAGCTTTACATCCCAATTCACCACCAGGTGCTGAACTGGGCGATGGGCGACAATGTCGGAATCGAAGTTGACCCTGAGAACCAGCCAATGATCAAGCACGCGACCGTCAAGTAACCGCGGCACAAACCGCAGTTAAATTTCTGGTCTGTGCTTAATTGAAGGCCCAGATGTGCGCTGAGAAGGATATCCCTTCTCAGCGCATGCAATTAGAACAGTGTACATAACAAAAACAAGAAACCAGTAAATTGTTCTACCAACATAGGTGAAAGCATGAAAACAGTCTTTTTGTCGGCGCTTGTTTCGACCAGTTTAGCTCTACCGGCCATTGCCGAAGAATTCAAATGGGCGGTCACCACCGATCCTCAAACTCTGGACCCACATGCAGTGAACTCTGCGCCGGTTCTGGGCTTCCTGAATAATGTCTACGAAGGCCTTGTGCGTCGTGGCAAAGACATGAGCGTTGAGCCAGCTCTGGCGACCTCATGGGAACCGATTGGCGATGGCGAAGGCTGGCGTTTCACTCTGCGTCAGGGCGTCACCTTCCAAGATGGCTCTGCCTTCAACGCGGATGACGTGATCTTTTCCTACAAACGCGCCTCTGATGAAGCATCAGACACACGCAGCTGGTTTGCCTCTGTTTCTGACGCGGTCAAGGTCGATGACTATACCGTCGACATTCTGACCAATGCGCCAAACCCAATCTTCCCAGGCTCGATCGCCAACTGGATGATCATGGACAGCGGTTGGGCTGAGGCCAATAACGCGGGCCTGCCTGACAAGGAAAACGGCAACTACGCAACGCTGAATGCCAACGGCACAGGTGCCTTCGCGGTCACCGCGCGCGAACCTGGTCTGCGCACCGAACTTCAGCCGCATGCTGGCTGGTGGGGTGAGGTTGAACACAACATCACCAAAGCAGAACTGGTTCCGGTACAAAACCCGGCGACAGCCTTGGCAGCGCTTCTGTCTGGCGACGTGGACTTCATCAACCCGGTGCCAATCCAAGACGTGGCGCGTCTGCAAAGCAATCCAAATGTAGACGTGATCCAAGGCATCGAAGCCCGTGTGATCATGCTGGGTTTCCCACATGAGGCTGACACGCTCAAATATTCGTCTGATGTGACAGACGCCAACCCCTTTGCGGACCTGCGTGTGCGCCAAGCGGTGGCTCATGCCATCAACGTGCCTGCGATCTTGCAGACCATCATGCGTGGCAACGCGCAAGAGGTCAGCCAGCTCGTCTCTCCGGCGATGAATGGCTATTCCGATAGTCTCGCCGCCCGCCCTGCTTACGACCCAGAACGCGCCAAGGCGCTTTTGGCGGAAGCAGGCTATGCAGATGGCTTTTCGTTTGGTCTGAAATGCCCGAACAACCGCTATCTCAACGATGAATCTGTCTGTCAGGCTGTCACCGGCATGCTGGCACAAGTAGGTATCAAAGCGACTTTGGACGCGATGCCTGTGTCCAACTACTGGCCGGAACTGCGCGCAGACAACTACGATATGTACCTGTTGGGCTGGTCCCCAGGCACATTTGATGCGGAACACCCAATCCGCTTCCTTGCATCCACGCCAAATAGCGAAAAGAAACTTGGCTCTTGGAACTTTGGTGGCTTCTCCAACGCACGTGTGGACGAGCTTCTGCCAATGATCCAATCAGAAATTGACGCGGACAAACGTCAGGCTCTGGTGGATGAGGCGCATAAAATTCTTCAAGACGAAGTTGCCTATGTGCCGATGTATGTACAACCGCTGGTATGGGGTACCGGCAGCAACATCGAACTCACGCAGCGCCCGGATAACTTCTTTATCCTACGCTGGGTGACAGTAAACTAATCAACCTAAAGCGCCCCGACATCGTTCGGGGCGTTCGCATTTATGCGTAACCCACTGGAGAATAAAAACAAATGCTGGCTTACGTAATAAGGCGCATTGGGCAGTCCATCTTGGTCTTGCTCATTGTGGGCCTTGTCGCATTTTCCATGTTCAACTTCGTAGGTGACCCGATCGACAATATGCTCGGTCAGGAACGCACCATTGAAGATGTTGAGCGTCTGAAGGAACAGCTGGGCCTGGATAAGCCCTTCCCTGTTCAATACTACAAATTCCTCGAAGGGGCCGTTCAGGGCAATTTCGGCGTGAGCTACCGTCAAGGTCGCCCTGTGTCCGAAATCCTGCTGGAACGCGCACCGGCAACCTTGGAATTGGCCGCGGTATCGGCGCTTTTTGCCATCCTGATTGGCATCGCGCTTGGGGTTTATACCGCCATCAAACGAGACGGTTTCTTAGCGAACTTCATCATGTCGACCTCGCTTATTGGCGTCTCACTGCCCACCTTCTTAATCGGCATCCTCTTGATCTACCTCTTCTCGGTAGAACTCAATTGGCTGCCCAGTTTCGGGCGCGGAGAAGTTGTGGATCTCGGCGGCTGGACAACGGGTTTGTTGACATCAAGCGGGCTGAAATCTCTGATCCTTCCGGCGATCACATTGGGGCTTTATCAAATGACCCTGATCATGCGTCTGGTGCGATCAGAAATGCTTGAGGTTCTAAGGCAGGATTACATCCGCTTTGCGCGGGCACGGGGCTTGGGTGACAGCACCGTCCATTTCCGCCATGCCTTGAAGAACACAATGGTGCCGGTTGTGACCATCATCGGTCTGCAACTTGGTGCGATCATCGCCTTCGCCATCATCACGGAAACCGTGTTCCAATGGCCAGGCATGGGCCTCTTGTTCATCAACGCAATCCAATTCGTCGATATCCCGGTGATGGCAGCTTATCTGATGCTGATCTCTGTGATGTTTGTGGGCATCAACCTCGCGGTTGATATCCTCTACGCCTTTATTGATCCTCGACTGCGGGTGGCAGGCAAATGACCGAAGTAATCGAAACACAAACCCCGACGCGCCTGCGTCGTATTCTGGACAGCGATCTCTACTACGCGTTCCGCAAATCACCGGTTGCGATGATTTCGGCAATCGTCGCGCTGCTCTTGATCCTTTCCGCCGTCTTTGCGCCGATCTTGGCCACAAGCAACCCATTTGATCCGGCAAGCTTGAACCTGATGAACGGTTTCACACCGCCCTCTGAAGCCAACGCCTTCACCGGCGAAAGCTTTATCATGGGCACTGACGACCAAGGCCGCGACGTCTTTTCCACCATTCTTTATGGCATGCGGATTTCGCTCTTTGTGGGTGTGGCTGCCGTGCTTTTTGCCATGGTGCTGGGCATCGCGCTTGGTCTTCTCGCGGGTTACGCAGGGGGCTGGACCGACACTATCATCATGCGCGCCGCTGACGTGCAGTTGACCTTCCCATCCATTCTGGTGGCCATGCTGGTCTTCGGTATCGCCAAGGGCATCACGCCCGTGGAATATCGCGATCAAATGGCAATCTGGGTTCTGATCCTTGCGATTGGTCTTTCAGATTGGGTGCAGTTCGCCCGCGTTGTGCGCGGGGCAACCATGGTGGAAAAAGGCAAAGACTATGTGGCCGCCGCGCGGTTGATCGGACGTCCGTCCTTCTCAATCATGCTGCGTCACATCCTGCCAAACGTGCTGTCGCCGGTTCTGGTGATTGCCACGATCTCTTTGGCATTGGCGATCATCGCAGAGGCAACGCTCAGCTTCCTGGGGGTCGGCGCGCCGCCTACCCAACCGTCGCTGGGCACGCTGATCCGCATTGGTCAGCAGTTCCTCTTCTCTGGCGAGTGGTGGATCCTCTTCTTCCCTGCCTGCACCCTTCTGACGCTGGCCCTGAGTGTGAACCTGCTGGGTGACTGGCTGCGTGACGCTCTGAACCCGAGGTTGAAATAATGACAGAAGCCATTCTCTCAATCCGCAATGTGACCGTCGAAATTCCGACCCGTCACGGTATTTTCAAACCTGTTCAGAACGTCAGCTACGACATCGTCCCCGGGGAAATCCGGGGCGTCGTGGGCGAAAGTGGCGCTGGCAAATCCATGACCGGCAACGCTGTGATTGGCCTGCTGGACGAACCTGCGCATATCTCGCAGGGGGAAATCTGGCTGAAGGGCAAGCGCATCGACAATCTGTCGGCAGAGGAAAAGCGCAAGATCCGCGGCAAGGAAATCAGCATGATCTTCCAAGATCCGCTGACCTCCCTCAATCCGCTGTTCACCATCGGTGAACAGCTGGTGGAGACCATTCAATTGCATCTCGACCTTGGGGCAGCTGCTGCCAAGGAACGGGCGATTGAACTGCTGGAAGCCGTTTCCATCCCCAACCCGCATGATCGCTTTGATCAATATCCTCACCAGTTCTCTGGCGGGATGCGGCAACGGGTTGTGATTGCGCTGGCGCTTTGTTCAGAGCCCTCTGTGATCATTGCGGACGAACCGACCACAGCGCTCGATGTCTCCATTCAGGCGCAGGTACTGGAGCTGATCAAAAAGCTCGCGCGGGAACGTCAGATTGGCGTCATTCTCGTGACCCACGACATGGGCGTGATTGCCGATACTACGGAACAGGTGACAGTGATGTACGCCGGTGAAGTGGTCGAAAATGGCACCACCGATCAGGTTTTGGGCGCACCAGAGCACCCTTACACTAAGTCTTTGATTGCGGCGGTTCCCCGTCCGCACAAGAAAATTCACCGTTTCCCGCAAGTCAGCTATGGCGGGCGTGAGACGGTGTTTAAAATCGAAGACCTTGCGCGTAACTGGCAACACTCAGATGCCAGTAAATCCGGTAAGATGCTAGAGGTCAAAGGCCTGACCAAACGCTTTGTGGAAAAGGCCTCTGTGATCCCTTCGCGCACCAAATACTTCACGGCCGTTGATAATGTCAGCTTCGATATTAAAGACGGTGAAGTCTTTGGCATCGTAGGGGAAAGTGGCTCAGGTAAATCCACCGTCGCACGTATGATCGCAACGCTCTACGATACCGACGGCGGCGAGATCATCTTTGACGGGGATGAAGTCACCTCGATGGATGCTCAGCAACTGGCGACCTACCGCAAACAGATTCAGATGATCTTCCAGGATCCATTCTCGAGTCTGAACCCGCGCATGAAAGTCGGCGATATCGTTGCGGAACCGCTGATCCACCACAAGATTCTTCCCAAAGGCCAAACCGACGCCCGCGTGCAGGAACTCTTGGACAAGGTGGGGCTGGCGCGCGGCTCTGATCGCAAATACCCGCATGAGTTCTCAGGCGGTCAACGGCAGCGGATTTCCATCGCGCGCGCCATTGCGACCCAACCGCGTTTCTTGATCTGCGACGAACCAACCAGTGCGCTGGACGTGTCCATTCAGGCGCAAATCCTCAACATCCTGAAAGATCTGCAAGAGCACCTTGGTTTGACGATGCTATTCATCAGCCACGACCTGCCGGTGGTGCGCCAGATGTGTGATCGGGTTGCGGTGATGAAACAGGGTCAGATGATCGAGGTGAATGACGCTGAAACCATATTCACGGCGCCAGAACACCCCTACACGGCGGAACTTCTGAAGCTGATGCCGCATCTGTCTCAGTTGCAGGACTGATCTCGTAGCTTAGAACAAAATGAGGGCGCAGTGACGAATTCAATCACTGCGTCTTTTTCTTTCAAACATGGTCACTCTTAAATATTTGGGTCTAAGACCCGCGCCCGGCAGAAAGCTTAGACGCACACCTTAAAGGCCTTTCACGTTTCTGCATTACCCAAGCCGTGCAAGAACTCAGCGGTAACGCCCTTCAGAGTACGCACAAATGCAGCCAGGTGCTCCGATGGCGGCAAGCCCTCAGGTGTCGCAACTATGTAGGAATATTCGATACATGGCTCAAACGGGCGAGCAATGACGCCATTTGCCTGCCAGGGCCCCGCACCAAATGGTTCAATCACACCAACCGCTAAATTCTCAGCGATCATGGAGTATCCCGTATGGGAGCTCTGAATGCCAATGTCTGAGCGATACTGGATATTCGCGCCATCGAGAACATTGTGGGTATCGTCCCAATTGACTTGTTGTGCAGGCAATATTCGCAGCACGTTTTCGTTTTCCAGATCCTCTACTCGTATTACCTCACGTTTTGCCAAGGGGTGAGTTTCGTGCATGGCGCAGACATGCGCAGCCTCAGCCAGTGGCTCTTGAAGTATTCCCGGCAAGTCAGGAAAGGCATGCGAAATCCCAAGCGTAGCTTGGTGAGTCTGCAGCTTAAGTGCGATTTGGTTGAAAGATGCGGTTTCGATCTGGAAAGCGACTGAGGGGTGAGATTCGCGAAACTTCTTTACAGCAAGAGGTAGCACACTCGTCGACAAAGCTGGCGTTACGCAGATTTTCAGGTCGCTTGGTCGTTGCTCTCGGATTTGTCTGGCAGCGCTGTCGAGTTCATCCATGCCGATGTAGAACCGTTCCACCCCATTATAAAAACGAAGCGCCTCAGGTGTTGGATGCAGCCTGCCCTTGGTGCGCTCAAACAGTTTGAAATCAAGGGAAATTTCGAGATCAGCAATCAAGCGACTCACAGCAGGCTGGGTCACCGACATCAGGTTTGCTGCTTGCGCCGTGGTGCCTGATTGCATGACGCCACGAAAGGCTTCGATTTGTCGGTGTTTCAAAGCATATCTCCGCCTATAATATTTACCTATTCACCTATGTATTAATATGACTTGAGATTATCAACTTCGTTCGTCCATGGTTTCTAAAAAACAAACCAAGGAAATACGAATGGCGCATCTGCCGAAAATTCTGGTGGCGGGATATGGTCCCTGGGCGAAAGCGGAAAACAACCCGGCTGCTCAGACTGTAGAGGAACTGCGCAAGCGCGATTGGCGGCATTGTGACGTCAGTTTTCACGTACTCCCCGTACGTAGCGACAGTCTGGCAAGCAAAGTGAATGCACTGCTGGAAGATCATCGTCCAGATGCCTGGATCGGGATTGGCGTTTCTGACGCTGGGATCATTCAGCCAGAGATGGTCGGCATCAATTGGCGGCACTTCGGCGTCCCGGATGTGGCTGGTGCAACCTTTGACAAAACACCAATTCTCACAGGCGGGCCTGATGCCTACAATGCTACGCTTCCCAATGCCAAATTGGTCGATGCGGTGATCAGAGCCGGTATCCCCGCCGCCCTCTCCTTTCATGCGGGCACGCATCTCTGTAATCAGATGCTCTACACCGCAGCGCACCTGATCAGTCAGCGTGGCATGTCCACACTACAGGGCTTCATCCATGTGCCTCAGACCCCTGGCAACATCGCGATGACCGAGCGCCGCGAGGCACAGGTGCCCTCCATGAGTCTGCCGATGATTACCGAAGCTATCGCGATTTGCATCGACACTCTCACCGAAGAACTCACCACCCAGCAACCTCTTTCCGCATAAGGATCATCGCCATGTCTGACAGCACCCCCAACACCTCCCCACTGCTTTCCGTGCGCGATCTCACGGTCGAATTCGGCTACGGAGATTTTGCGGTACGCGCTGTCGATGGCGTCTCCTTTGACCTTGAGCATAATAAAACCTTAGCCATTGTCGGGGAATCCGGCTCTGGCAAATCGATCTCTTCCTTGGCGATTTTGGGTTTGCTGCGGCACATCGGTGGCCGTGTTCCAAAGGGAGAGTTGCTGTTTCAAAGTGAAATCCTGGGTCGGCGTGTTGATCTTGCGCAACTGTCTGAACGTGAGCTTCGAAAAATCCGTGGCAATGAAATCGCGATGATCTTTCAGGAACCAATGACCTCGTTGAACCCCGTGTTCACCATTGGCGGGCAAATGGGGGAAACGCTCGCGGTCCATCAGAACTTAAACAAGCGCGAGGCTCGCAAGAAAGCGCTGGAGTTTCTTGACCTGGTGCGCCTGCCAAATGCAGCGCGTCTGCTTGACAGCTACCCGCATCAACTATCCGGCGGGATGCGCCAACGCGTGATGATCGCGATGGCACTCTGTTGTCAGCCGAAAATCCTTGTTGCAGATGAACCCACGACGGCGCTCGACGTGACCATTCAGGCGCAAATCCTGCACATCATTCGCGAGTTGCAGGCGGAAATGGGCACCTCGGTGATCTTCATCAGCCATGATATGGGTGTGGTCTCTGAGATGGCTGATAATGTCTTGGTGATGAAGGCCAGCAAGTTTGTCGAAACGGGCTCTGTCAGAACCGTTTTGGGAGCGCCAAAAGAGGCCTATACGCAGGCGCTTCTTGCCGCAGTTCCCCGCATCGGCAGCATGACCGGCACCACCCAACCGAAACTCTTTGATATTCCGGGACAGACACAAATCCAGACAAAGGCACCTGCCAAAGCTGTCGACCGCAGCCAGCCTGTTCTTGAAATCGAAGATCTCACCACACGCTATGATGTGCGTGGCGGTCTCTTGAACCGGGTCACACATCGCGTGCATGCGGCAGAGAAGATTTCCTTCAACATCTACCCCGGTGAAACACTTGCCTTGGTGGGGGAATCCGGCAGCGGCAAGTCCACGGTCGGCAAAACCATTCAGCAACTTGTAGAGCCTGTTTCTGGCGCGATGCGCTACCACGGCCAGGATGTTTTTTCACTTCCGCCTGAGCAGCGTAAGGCCTTCCGCCAACAGACCCAGTATGTCTTCCAAGACCCATACGGTTCCATGAACCCGCGCAAGACAATTGGTGAAAGCTTGATTGAACCTGCAAAGGTCCACGGGTTGGTGTCGTCACAGGAAGAAGCTGAGGCAAAGATCGCGGACCTGCTCACAAAGGTTGAGCTGCCGACCAGCCATGCCAGCCGATACCCGCATCAGTTTTCAGGTGGTCAAAGACAACGTCTCTGCATCGCCCGTGCTCTGGCATGCGATCCAAGCCTGATCATTGCAGATGAGGCAGTCTCTGCACTGGACGTTTCCGTGCAGGCGCAGGTTGTGAATCTCCTGATGCAGCTCCAAGCTGACCAAGGGCTTTCTTATCTCTTCATCACTCATGACATGGCCGTCGTGGAGCGCATCAGCCATCGTGTTGCCGTGATGTACCTCGGCCAGATTGTTGAAATCGGCAGCCGCCAGCAAATCTTTGAGAACCCGCAACACCCTTATACTAAACGACTTTTGTCTGCCGTGCCCGTTCTCAATCCGGGGCATCGCCCAACCAGACCACCACTCGAAGGGGAAATCCCTAGCGCGATGCGGCCTGTTGGAGATGAACCAACTCTGGTCGACCTACTGCCTGTTGAAGATGGTCATTTCTACGCAGCGCAGTCTGCAGAAGAGCTCGGCGCATTACTGCAATAGCCCTCATCCAATCCGCTTAACAACAAGGGCGAATGCCCACCCTCATCAACCACCGACTGGAGGACTTATGTCTTTTATCTCTCGATATCTCACACCCAAAAACGCGGTCCGTTCGACCCTTTTGGCGTCCTGCCTCACCTTGGCAGCACCCATCACCGCTTTTGCCGAAACCACCTTGAATGTGGCGCAGGGCCGAGATCCACAAAATCTTGATCCGATCGATACCTTCCGACTGGCATGGGGCTCGATCGCGAGCAACGTCTTTGACGGTCTGGTATTCCGTGGCGAAGATCTACAGCTGCAGCCAGGTTTGGCAACGAACTGGGAATTCCTGGACAATGAAACACGTATTCGTTTCAGCCTGCGCGAAGGCGTTGAGTTTCATAACGGCGAACCGTTCAATGCGGATGCTGTAAAATACACCTTTGACCGCCTCCTCGGCGAAGAAGGTGCCAAGGGTCCGCAGCGTGGCAACTACACGTCTATCCGTGAAGTGGTTGTGGTCGATGAATACACTGTTGATTTCATGATGGAACGCCCTGATCCCGTTCTGATCACCAAACTGGCTGGCTACGGTGCGATGATCGTACCACCAAAGTATATTGAAGAAGTCGGCGAAGATGCCTTTGATATGAAACCAGTAGGGACTGGCCCTTTCAAAGTCGCCGAATATACGCCGACAATCGGCGTGAAACTTGAGAAGTCTGATACCTACTGGAATGGCGAAGCGAAGGTCGACAACGTCAACATTCGCTTCATCCCAGAAGATGCAACCCGCATGGCAGAGCTGCTGTCCGGTGGTATCGACATCTCGCTGAACATTCCAACACCTTCGGTAGAGACCATCAAACAAAGCGACGTCGTTGATCTTGTGAACGTGGATGGGCCTTCTGTTGTTATCACCCGGTTCAACACCGAGCGCGGCATCACCACAGACCCACGCGTCCGTAAAGCAATCTCCATGGCAGTTGATCGGGAGACCATCATTCAAGCGCTACTTGGCGGTCTGGCGAGCCCAATTTCCAGTGCGCAGGGCGAGAAATCATTCGGCAACGACAGCTCGCTCAAGCCCTATCCCTACGATCCGGAAGCCGCAAAGCGCCTCTTGAAGGAGGCAGGCGTTGCTGCGGGCACTGAAATCACACTGGATATTCCAAGCAGCAACGACACATTCCGCGAAATTGCCCAGGTGATTGCCGCCTATCTTGAGCAAGTTGGGCTGAAATTAAATGTGCGCACCCATGAGACCAGCGTTTTCTTCAATGAGATCGTCACCAACGGCAAATCCGGAGAAATGTTCTATTTCGGCTGGGGCGGTTGGACCTTTGACTTCGATAACACCGCATATCTGCTCTATCACACCGGTGAGCGTAACAATCCTTACATCGATGATGCAAAACTGAACGCTCTGCTCGACGAAGAGCGCGCGACATACAACACCGATGTCCGTCGTGATGCGCTGCAGAAAGTGGCTGCCTATGCGCACGAACATGCGCTCGACCTGCCGCTGTACAACCTGTCGACTCTCTATGGCGTCAATAAACGTGTTGAAGGCTTTGTTCCGGCACCGGACGACCGAGCCCGTTATATGGACGTCACCCTGAAATAATCTAACTCCGGCCCCTGACCCTGCCGGGTTAGGGGCTGGCCGCACCAGCGTTGATCGCTGGGAGGAGATCTCATGCCAGTATTTCGTTTTATCTTACAACGTGTCTTCCAAGCGATCCTAGTGACGCTTGCTGTGACCCTCTTTGTTGCATTCGCCATTCGCTTAACGGGCGATCCGGCGATCATGATGACCGCTGAATCCAGTAACGTTACAGAAGAAGACCTTGCCCAAATTCGCGAGGCATTAGGTCTGAACCGACCGTTCTTCGTCCAGTATTTTGAGTTCATAACCAGCCTTCTCTCAGGTGATCTGGGAGAGTCTTTCTTCCGCGGTTCAATCCGTGATCTGATTGGCATCGCCATGCCCGCAACCTTGATACTGGCGGTGGCATCGCTAGGTATATCTATCCTGATATCCATTCCCCTGGGCATCCATTCAGCGCTGCACAAGGGCGGGCTATCTGATCAAATCATCCGCGTTCTGTCCCTTGTTGGATTATCCTTTCCGAACTTCTGGCTTGGCATCATGTTTGTGCTGCTTTTGTCTATCACGTTCCCCATCCTACCAGCCTCAGGCTTTGAAAGCTGGTCCGCATTGATCCTGCCTGCGCTGACAATTGGTATTATTTTGACCGCCACCAATGTGCGCCTGGTGCGCACCCAGATGCTGGAAACACTCTCGGCTCAATACATCATGGTGGCCCGTGCCAAAGGGATGAATGAAGGTGTCGTGATCTACAAACACGCCCTGCGCAACGCCGCAATTGCGATCGTGACCTTCCTTGGCCTTCAATTCGGCAATCTCATTGGCGGCCTCGTGGTGGTAGAGCTAGTGTTCAACTGGCCCGGCATGGGCACGCTGTCAATTGAGGCCATAGCGCAGCGCGACTATCCGCTCTTGCAGGCAACCGTCTCTCTTTTGGCGATCATGATTGTCGCCGTAAACCTCGCTGTTGATCTGGTTTATGGCCTGATCGACCCTCGCATCCGGGTGGCTTAAATGACTGATCAAACACAACAAAAACCCACGCGCGCATTGCCGAAATTCCTGACGAGTCGCTATGCATCATTTGAGTTTATCGCCGGTGCCTTGCTTACTGGTGTACTGACTCTGTTGGTTATTTTTTCAGGGGTCATCTATCCAGACGGCGGCACCAAAGTTGACCTGCTCGCACGTCTGACAGCGCCCTTTCTCTCTTCAGATCATCCTTTGGGCACTGACCCGTTAGGTCGCGATATCTTGGAGCGGATTATCCACGGCGGCCGTGTATCGCTGCTCGTTGGCCTCCTGTCCGCGATTGGCTCCGTAGTGCTTGGAACCGTAATCGGTCTCTTTGCGGGCTACTATCGAGGGTTTCTTGACGCCTTTGTTATGCGATTTGCAGACGTTCAATTGGCCTTGCCTTTCATCCTCATGGCCATCACGGTCATCGCGATTGTCGGGCCCGGAATTGATCGGATCATCATCCTGATGATCGTATCACAATGGGTGCAATATGCGCGGCTGGTCCGGGGGTCTGTACTAAGCCTGAGAGAACGCGAATTTGTTCAAGCTGCGCGTAGCTATGGATTGCCTGATGTGAAAATCATCTTCTCGCATATTTTGCCCAATGCCATGGGGCCATTGATCATCCTTCTGACTCTCAACGTGGCCAATAATATTCTGCTGGAAAGCAGTTTGACATTCCTCGGTCTTGGCGCCGATCCGCAGACCCCAAGCTGGGGAGGTATGTTGTCCGAGGGCCGCAGCTACATTCAAACCGCATGGTGGGTCACGGTATTCCCCGGCATCGCAATCATGCTGACTGTCCTAGGTCTGAACCTGCTGGGAGATTGGCTCAGAGACGAGTTGGACCCATTGGGCCGAACCCGCTAACCGGGAACACAAGAAAGACTAAATGGCCCGCTGATAGCGGGCTGTTTTATTCAGGCCCCCTGCACTTCTAGGTCAAACAACTTAGCGAAGCCACGAATGCGTCGATGGTTCGCAACGCTTTAACTCCACGTTTCCGGCAAATAAAAGCACGAAGTTTTCTGCAAATTTTTTGCATTAGAGGGGTTGGCTTATTGATACAAAAACAAACTCTGACGAACGATTAGTTCGCTTTGATGATCAACATATTAGGCGCTCAAATCGCTCCAACCTTTGCTAGCAGATTATGCATTGCCACGCTAAGTGCAGAGTCCTCCGAACTGATATCACTACGCGCCAACTCAATCTCTGGCAGGGCTTTCAAAACCTCTTCTACACCTGAGTGAAAATCGTTCTGACGCCCAACCTCCCCTGCCAATACAATCGTTTGCGGAGCCATGAGCGTCGCCACTGCAAGGAGCGCTGTTCCCAACGCGCGACCCGCATCATTGAATGCAGATTTCGCGTTGATATCGCCAGAATTTGCTTCAGAAATTGCTTGCCTGAGAGCATCCGCTGGGACAGAGACTTCACCGTACAGCTTCCTGATGACAGCTAAGCCTGATGCTGCGTCTTCGAGGCGTTTGCTGGCCCCGCCATGGTCAGAAGGCTCCACTACAAAGTTTGAAATTGAACCGAAGCCAGGATCACCCGAAACGAAGAACTGTCCATTGAAATAGGCAGAAGATCCGAAACCAAGCGCTGCGTTTACGAGATATACGCTGCCATTGCGATGCCCTGCGCGAATTTCACCTCGAAGCAATGCACTGGCGCGATGCTCGACGACCACAGGCATTTGCAACTTGTCCGTTAACATCGACTGGACAGGAACATTGGTCCAACCCAACGGCCTGGAATCGACGGTTTGTACCGTGTCGCCATCGGCTATGCCTGATGACATCGCCATTGATACGCCGGCCCCCAGCAATCGGCTCTTGTCGAGATCATTGCTATCCACAAGGGCTAGAGTTCGCGCAGAAAGTTCATCAAGGAAATTTTGTGGATCAGCAAAAGACAAATCACTGCAGTCAGCGATTTCTAGGATGCGACCTGTTGCATCCGCCAGGCAAACATTTCGACGGTTCGCAGTGATTGATATCCCAAGAAAGTAGGCCCCTTCGGGGTTGACGACGAGTTCGAACTCTCTGCGCCCAACGCGTTTTGGAGTCGCAATTGCGTCACCTTCTGCGATCAAGCCACTATCTATCAGTTCTCTGGTGATGCGTGAGACCGCCGCTCCAGTGAGCCCCGTTAATTCGCTGATCGTACCGCGGGTAATGGGCGCATTTTGAAGGATAATACTTGCGATCATTTCCCGATTTTGCTGACGGAGTACAGAGGTGCCACGTTCTGATTTCGCCTGTCGGGTATGGGGGTACTGCACGATTGCTCTTCTCACTCTAAGTCGTTTTTTGAACCATAACGCTGGGATCATTGGAAGAACAGCGTAACACACATCCAATTAATTGCAGGTGGTAATTAATTATTAATACAACCGGCTAAATTGAGACAAAATGCTTTGGTTAAAGTTACGACATAGAGGCCCAGCATGGATTCAAAGCGACCCAACATTCTGTGCAAAAAAGCGGTTCAGATTGTCTGAGATCAGCTCTTGTGGGGCCAAACAAAGCGTTTTGATACACGTGTTTGGCTCAGTTGGTTGGTGAGAGAATGCTACGCGTTTGCTATCATTCAATCGCCGCGCCTCGAAGGACTTTGTATGATCCTTGCCCGTTGTTCCTGAATGGCTCGGGTACGCGCAAGTTAGACATAGGCAGGTGTGATGTCGCTCAGACACTCAGATCATTCGCTACAGATTTAGCTGAATTCACTTAGCTGGCTTTCAAGCAAGATATAACTCACCAAAGCCTCGCGATCTTTGTCCCGATTTCGAGACAACTTTATCCCGATTTGCAGGCTCTGTAGATCGGAGTAAAGTTATCTCCAATCAAACGGAAAATTGGTTATAATTCAATAAGTTATTTTTCACCAAAATTGGCTGGGAGCAAAGATTTCGCGAATTTTGGACAAAGATCCCGCGAAATTCAGATTTTGGAAACAAAAAAGCCCGCGAATGCGGGCTTCAATTCGACTAGATTATGACTGAAATTCACTTCGTTCAGCGCATCGAGTTCAGAGTTTCGAGGCTAATGCAGATCGCTGCGACCCCGGTTTTTTCTGGATTTTTGAAAGCGGAAATGTCGCCATCAAGAACACCTCTTAGCAATTCCTCGAACCGGCCAAAGCCGCGCTGGGCGCAGTCCATCGAACTCATATCAAGCTGAAATGTTTGCGAAAAACGGCGCAGTCAAAGTGTTCGTAGGGTGATTTATTCATCGGTGAAAACGGGATGCACACGCTTTCGGAGTGCTTTTCGCAAGTGATTTTCAGTAAAAAAAATTGTCCCACAGCTCTGAGACGGAAACATTTGGCTTGCTAAGAAAGCTTGTTGGCCAGGCTTTGCGCGTTTCCAAGCAAGAATTTCGAATCATATAACGGCACCGAGTGGCTGTGTCCGGCCCTTAGCGGCCTTTCGTCGAGGTCATTGATGCTGTTGTGCAGCCCGTCAAAGGAGACATTCGCTGCGGCTGCACCAATGCTTGCTTTGTCTAGCGCATTGGACATTCCATTTTGAAAGAGCCACTGCTCAATGGCGACAAGTTATCTTCGGCAAGGGCGGTGCAATTTCTAATTCCCAAACGCTGGCATTATCTAGAACCGTGCAGTTTCCTTGAACAACGCCGCTTAAATCGCGTTTGCGTCCGTAGCAAATGCTGTGCTCGCCAAGTGATCCGAGCCGAAAATCATCTTGAAAAATCATCAGATTGCAAAATACCAATCTCGATGAAGTCATGAACAAATATTATTTAAATAGTAAGTAATCATATTTAGTTTGCCTTACTCACCTCTCCCATGATGGGGTGCCTCTACAGCTGTATTCTTAGAACAATCCAACCGAAAACCGGAGTGCAAACTGGGTTTCGGATGCAAGGAGGTAACAATGAAAAGAACAGCAACTTTAGTAATGGCCGCCGTTTGCTTGTGCAGCAACATCGCATCGGCGGAAATCTTGGACCCGAAGGCGATCAAGACCGAGGGCGAGTACAATGAATTTGGCACAAAATACCCCGTGACAGGTTTTCGAGGCCTTCCCTGGTCCATGCATTGGGACGACATGAAGGATCAAGGAACCACGCAATCCAACCGTTACAAAAAGCTTTTGACTTGGGCTGAGGATAACGGTGTCGAAATGGATGCCGTTCCAAATACCCAATATTCCTATACAACTGTCGTCGGGCCAGGCGCGCCATTGGAAGCCAAGAATATGTGGGCAGGGACTTTTAGTTTTGAGCCCGGCGGGGTCTATGGCGTTGGTCAACATGCATCTTGGGAAATCTATTTAGTGGTCTCAGGCGAAGCCGAGTTTTACAACTACGATAAAGTGACACATGCCAAGCCAGGCACTTGGATCTACACCCGCCCGTTTGACCCCCACGGGATCAGAAACGCATCTGATACCGAACCTTTGGAAATTGCCTGGTTCTGGTGGAAGGAAGATGAAAACCGTCCGAACTGGGCGACGGGTGGATTACCATTCCAACCCGCGGAGCTATGGGTCGGCAAAGGAATGGAACCCGAATTGGTTCCAACCAATTTGCCCCCAGAACCAACAGGCGATGATCGCTATAAATACATGTATGCGGACGAAAACGAAGTGAAGTAAATCAACTTTTTGGGTATTGTTACTCTAGACGAAACGCCCAAACAGGTCTGCATTTCTGAACTTCACAGAGAGCCGTAAGTGCTATTTACGGCTCTCAATGCTATAATGGCCTAGCGGATTAGACAGGCTCCGCCCGAACAGCCAAATCAGTCTTTCACGTACCATGCGATCCTGATCTAATTGTCGTTCTGAATTTTCTGGCAATCTGTTCAGCCCTCTTTGAATCGAAGCGTGGTCCGGCAATAAGGCAGAACGTAAGCTGTAGCGAGGTTCCAGAGGCCAACCCTGTGGCACGTTGCAATCCATCGGCGATATTAACCGGCAAAAGCGCATGGCAAAACCCGGCTTTGACGGCATCGCACAAGGAAGCGACCGTTGCTGCCTCTAGTACGAGATCATTCGGTCCGGAATAATTATCTAGATCGCGCAGGGCACGGTCGCGAAGTACACAATCAGTCGTTAGCACGCCAAATTGCGCAGGGCCGCCCCTGTAATCTGCAGACCCAAACCAGGCAACTTCTTCGGTCCACAATTCAAATCCTTCGTCTGATCCCGGCTCTCGAGCTAGGATTGCCATATCCAAGACACCTGAGGCAACCTTTGGCCGAAGGGAACGGCTGGGTTCCAAGAAAATACTCGGGGAAACCCTTGGAAAGTCTCGTTGGAAGATAGGCAGAAGTTCTTGGAGTAATGTCGGCGCATAGTCCGTTGGAGCGCCAAACCTCAGCGGGCCGGACAGTTCATCTTGTCGTAGTTCCCCGAGTAAATCGTAGTTCAGCGCGACTAGGCGTTGCCCCCGATCGCGAAGTATTTCGCCCGCAGAGGTCAGGGACACACCCTGGTTGCTGCGATCCAACACACGTTTTCCAAGAACTTCTTCAAGCCTCTTTATCTGTTGGCTTACGGCTGCAGGCGTCTTGTTCAATTGCAATGCAGCAGATTTGAACCCCTTTGTCTCTACGACGGTGAGGAAGGTTTTGATCAAATCAAGATCGATGATTGGCGGCATTATTAAGTTTTATTGTCTCAGTGGTTAATATTGTTTCGTTTGAGTTAACCACAACAACATCGCAAACTGAAGCTACTTTCTGTTGCAAAGGTGAGTCATGTTGGATCTGCCACAAATCATTGATGACAAGCGTGTCCGCGCTTACCGCTTAAACCGTACGCGCGAACTGCTCGCGCAGTTCAAAATGGATGCCGCGGTTCTGTTTGATCCGCTGAACCTTCGGTATTCGACCGGTTGCCGAAACATGCAGGTTTGGACCTCACATCACCTTAGCCGTTATGTCTTTGTGCCAGTCGAAGGCCCAGTTGTCCTATTCGACTATGGTGGTGCAAAGCACCTCTCTGACGACCTAGAAACAATTCAGGAAACACGACCAGCAAAGAGCTGGGACTACTTCGGTTCTGGCCATCGTGCTGAAGAGCATGCGAACAAATGGGCTGACGAGATCGTGGACTTGCTACACTCAACATGTGGACGTGGAGCGACCTTGGGCATTGACCGTGCTGACCTTCTCCCAATGCTAGCATTGCAACATCGCGGGATCAAAATGAAGGACGCCAAAGGCCCGATGGAAATGGCGCGCGCCATCAAGTCGATGGATGAAGTGTCGATCATCAAGAATTCAATGCAAGTTTGCACCGATGCGATTGCCTATATGCGCGGTTTTGCAGAGCCTGGCGTGACGGAAAACTACCTTCTCGCGAAGATGAACGAATACAATATGCGACATGGCGGCGAGTACCAGGAAACCCGACTTCTTGCTTCGGGGCATCACACCAATCCTTGGTTCACAGAGTCGACGGACAAGAAAATCGAAAACGGTGAAATGCTCGTTTTTGACAGCGATTTGATCGGGCCTGATGGCGTGTTCGCGGACCAAACGCGGGCTTTTGTCATCGGAGATCGGAAGCCAACCGACGAGCAACGCGTGCTCTACGCTCACGCCTATGAGCAGATGGAACACAACATGGCGCTTTTGCGCCCGGGCATGACTTTCGAAGAATTTGGTGAGCTGAGCTGGAAGATGCACGATATCTATGTGCCAAACCGCTACGCAGAGATGATCCACGGCATTGGCTTTGGTGTCGAATACCCGGTGATCTACTACCCTGAAGATCACGAAACCTGGCAATATTCCGGCACCTTCCAAGAGGGCATGTGTGTCTGTGTCGAGAGCTATATTGGTCCGGTCGGCGGCGATGAAGGGGTTAAACTCGAGCAACCCGTACTGATCACGGCTGATGGCCCTGTACCTCTTACTGACTGCCCGTTTGAGGATGACTATCTGTGAGTTCTTATGATTATATCATCGTCGGCGCCGGCACTGCAGGATGCGTGCTGGCTCACCGGCTGAGTGAAGGCGGCACCTATTCGGTCCTTATGTTGGAGCACGGCGGGGACGATCGGAACTGGATTTTGCAGATGCCTGCTGGCCTGCGCTCCGCTTTCAAGCCAACCAGTAAATACAATTATTGGTTCAAAACAACACCTCAGAAACACCTGAATAATCGGGAAATTGACCAGCCGCGCGGCAAGGCTTTAGGTGGCTCGTCTTCGATCAACGGAATGACCTTCTTGCGTGGAAACCCGCGCGACTACGATGATTGGGCGGAGCTTGAGGGCTGCAAAGGCTGGTCCTTTGCTGACTGTCTCCCTTATTTCAAGAAATTTGAACGCCGGGATGGTCCCGCAAATGAATATCGTAGCAGTGACGGAATGGTCGGGGTTAAGGCACAGCCTATTCAACACCTCAATCCACTGAATGCGGCATTTCTTGAAGCAGGGCAGCAGGCTGGGCATGCGCTGACTGAAGATGTCAACGGTTTCTCGCAGGAGGGTGTAAGCCGCTTTGAAATGTCGGTGGAGGGCGGATATCGCAGCACCTCGGCACGATCTTACATTCATTCGCAACCAAAACGCGACAATCTGACCGTTTTAACTGGGGCCAAGGTGCTTCGGGTTGTTGTGGAAAACGGCCGTGCAGTCGGTGTCGAGTACGCCAAAGGCCGCAAGGTCAAAGTGGTGCGCGCCAATCGCGAAGTTGTCATGTCAGCAGGGGCATTTGGAACACCTCATATACTCATGCTTTCAGGCATTGGCCCTGAGGACCACCTGAAGGACAAAGGTATTCCGGTGATGTTCAACGCCCCTATGGTAGGCGAAAACCTGCAAGATCACCTCGAGGCGCATGTGCAGGTCGAAACCGATCAACCGGTGTCCCTGAACAAGTACCTTAAACCTCATCTCATGTTGTGGGCAGGCATTCAGTGGTTTGGTTGGAAAGGTGGTGTGGCCGCTGTAAACCAATGCCATGTTGGTGCCTTCCTGCGTTCGACCGCTGAAACGACGCATCCAGACATCCAGTTCCACTTCTTCCCCATCCTGTTTGGTCCGAACTGGATCCCGGATCCTGCCAAGAACGGATACCGGCTGGGTGCGGGCCCAATGCGCCCTGAAAGTAGAGGCACCATCCGATTGGCGAGCGGTAATCCTAGTGATGCTCCGTTGATTGACCCAAATTATCTGGCAACAGATCACGATTGGTTTGTCATGCGAGAAGGGCTTAAACTGGGACGCGAAGTCCTCGCCCAGCCTGCATTCAAGGAATTCCACAAGCGGGAAGATTTGCCAGGCAGCCATGTGAAAACCGATGCTGATTGGGACGAGTTTATTCGCGAGGATGCCTCATCGGCCTACCATCCTTGCGGCACCGCACGCATGGGGGCCGATGGTGACCCCCGTGCTGTCGTCGATCTGGAGCTTAAATTCCGGGGCATCGAAGGTCTTCGGGTTGTCGATGCTTCGGTCATTCCAGCAGTTCCCAGCGCTAACATTAACGCCGCCACTTTCATGATTGCTGAAAAAGCCGCGGACATGATTCTTGGCCGCAAACCCTTACCCCGTGAGGCAGTAGCCTATCACCGGGCCGTCTGAAGCGAGAATGCAATGACACGACTCAACGAACGTATTTTGGACACGGACCTATTTAAACGCCGCAAAGCGACCGAAGACACAAAACGCAAGATTGCGGGTTGGGAAATTTGGGAGTGTGCGGATCCAGCCTTTAGCTACGAATACGATCGTACGGTGACTATGTTTGTGCATGAGGGCGCGGCCGTGCTCAGCTTTTCCAACGGACACAAAGTTGACCTCCAAGCGGGCGACACTTTGACCGTACAGGCGGGCGCAAGCGCTGATTGGGTAATCTCATCTCCGATCCGCAACAGTTACATGTATCACGATACCTTCATGTCTGCCGACAACAGGGCGCAACAGGTGCGTTGGGAAGGTGAGAAAGACTGATGCGCGCGCAACCCAAAGGATCACATTTCATCAACGGTCGATTTGTTGAGGATGAAAATGGCGTGGTATTCACGTCGATCTTCCCCGCTACCGGTGAAACCATTGCCAAACTAACAAGCGCAACATCGTCCACGGTTGATAGGGCAGTATTGACAGCAAAACAGGCACAGCCTGCTTGGGCTGCGATGCCGCCGGTCGAACGTGGTCGTATTCTACGCCGCGCGGCTGATATTATCCGCGAGCGAAACCGGGAACTCAGTGAGCTTGAAACACTTGATACGGGCAAACCGATTCAAGAAACTCTTGTGGCGGACGCGGCCTCAGGTGCCGACAGTCTAGAGTTCTTTGGCGGTCTTGCAGCGTCAATCAATGGTCAGATGATCGAATTGGGCGGTGCGTTTGCTTATACACGCCGTGAACCCTTAGGCGTCTGTGCGGGTATCGGCGCTTGGAATTACCCAATCCAAATCGCCTGTTGGAAAGTGGCGCCAGCACTGGCAGCAGGCAACACAATGGTTTTCAAGCCATCGGAAGTGACACCACTGACAGCTTTAAAGCTTGCTGAGATATTGCAGGAAGCTGGACTCCCGGATGGGGTGTTTAACGTGGTTCAAGGGTTTGGAGACACAGGTGCCGCTCTGACCACGCATGCTGATGTGGACAAGATATCATTGACCGGTTCCGTACCAACCGGGAAACGCGTGATGGCCAGTGCCGCCGAAGGGTTGAAGCACGTTACTTTGGAACTTGGCGGAAAATCCCCACTGGTGATTTTTGAAGACGCCGATCTGGATAATGCCGTGAGTGCTGCCATGAATGGAAACTTCTATTCTTCCGGCCAGATCTGTTCGAATGGTACGCGCGTTTTTGTGCAGCACAATGTTTTGGAAGATTTCTTGTCGCGTCTCAAGGAACGCACTGAAGCGATCACGTTGGGCGACCCAATGGACCCGGAAACTCAGATGGGTCCAATGGTGACTAACGACCATGCCGACAAGGTGTTGACCTATCTTGATAAGGGTAAGTCAGCAGGAGCCCGATTGGTAACCGGTGGGGGCCGTACCAAAGTTGAAGGGTGCGATCGGGCACGATTTATCCAACCAACAGTTTTTGCCGACGTGACCGACGAAATGGTGATCGCACGCCAGGAAATTTTCGGACCGGTAATGTCCGTTTTGACCTTTGACACCGAGGAAGAGGTCCTAGCACGTGCCAACGATACGGAATTTGGTTTGGCTGCCGGAGTATTCACACGTGATCTAGCCCGTGCCCATAGGTTTGCGGGTCAGCTCGAAGCTGGCACGATCTGGATCAACAATTACAATCTGACGCCTGTTGAAATGCCGTTTGGCGGCGTCAAGAACTCGGGAATTGGGCGCGAAAACGGACTGGCGGCGATTGGTTTCTACACTCAGGAGAAGTCGATCTACGTTGAAACCGGAGATGTTGAATCTTCTTACTAGATCGCGGCTGCCCTAACAAAGACTCCCTACGAAAAACAATAGCGTTGCCTAAATCGAAGCGTCACGTGGGAAAATCGGAGGTTAATTCAGAGCTTTAGGTACAGCAAAAAACTGCATCCAACAGATGAGGAATTCATGTCTATTCAACCGCCGTTTACGGATCTTGAGATCAAAACTCAGGATTCAGGATTTTACGAGAATAACAGCCTACCGATCGCATTGATCAGCAAGGGTATAATGATTGCCCTGGTTCTTTGGGCTTTGGTCTTTCCAGCTAATGCCAATGGTGCATTGGGAACACTGAACGGTCAGATTCTGGCAGTATTCAATCAGTTCTACATCATCATCGTCGGCATGTTCATCTTCTTCCTGGTGATTGTCGCGCTACTACCGGGATCCGGCACTCGTGTGATGGGTGCACCGGGCGAGACTCCAGAATTTTCTAATTTCTCGTGGTTTTCAATGATGTTTGGCGCAGGCCTAGGCGTTGGCCTGATGGTCTTTGCGACGGCAGAGCCTCTGAGCCTTTGGGGATCGAACCCCGTGGTTGTAGCGGGTGATGCCGCAGGCAATACCGAGCAATCTGTCAAATATGCCTATCGCTGGACCTTCGCGCATTATGGTTTCCATGCTTGGGCTATTTATGTCGTAACTGGATTAAGCCTGGCCTACTACGCCTACACAAGAGACATGCCACTAACTATCCGATCAGCGCTGACTCCGCTTTTTGGCTCTCTAATGAATGGCTTTTTGGGCCATGTTGTTGATGTGCTGGGTGTGGTTGCGACGATCCTTGGTGTGTCTGTAACGATCGGCTTTGGGGTGAGCCAGTTTATTGACGGTGTCTATGCTATCACCGGCATGGATTGGATCATGAATATGGGTGGTGATGTACCGGCGCCTAGCAAAGTTGGCTTGGTTGCAGGCCTGGTGGTGATCATGGGATTGTCGATCTTATCGGCTGTTTCGGGTGTGGGCCGCGGGGTAAAATACCTGTCGAACCTCAATCTGGTATTGTCACTGATCCTCTTGGCAACCTTCGTTGTCTTTGGCTCCTTTGGCTTTGCAATGTCAACTTACGGCTCGGCATTCATCGACTATATGATCAACTTCGTTTCACTCGCGTTTGGAGCATACGGCCCGCTGTCTGCCGCCGACTTCGCGGCGACAATTCCTGAAGCAGCGAAGCCATTGGCGGATGAACTGTTTAGTGGTGCCACTAATGCATGGGGTGCCTGGGGCGGATCTGACGGCTTTGAGACTTTCAAGTCAGGCTTAACTGGCGCAGCTGCTGAGTTAGACGAAGAAACATTGGCCGCAGTCTATGCTGCAGGTAACGATGGCCGCCAGTTCAGTTGGCAGTCTGGCTGGACAACCTTCTATTGGGCCTGGTGGATCGCATTCTCGCCATTTGTTGGCTTGTTTCTCGCTCGTATCTCAAAAGGCCGCACTGTACGCGAATTCATCATTGGGTGTGTCTTCGCGCCAGCCATGGTTTGCTTTGCATGGATGACAATTCTGGGCGGCACCGCGATCGATCTGGAGTTGTCAGGAAAAGCTGCTGGCGCAATTACTGGTGCGAGCCAGACCAATCAACTATTTGCGACGCTGGGCGTGATGATCGACGGCGGACTTCTAACCGGCTTGACGATCATGTGTGTTGTCTTGATCATGACATTTCTCGTCACGTCCGCCGACTCTGGAATTCTCGTGATGAATACGATTATGTCGGGAGGCAGCCAAGAAACCGGCATCAAGCATCGTATCGTTTGGGGTTTAGTCTTAACTGCAGTGATCGGTACATTGATTTTGGCTGCTGGTGAAAACAATCCGATGGATGCTCTGAAAAATGCAATGATCATTGGCGCACTCCCATTCACCATGGTGATGGGCCTAATGTGTGTGTCTTTGGCAAAGGCGTTATACCGAGACAACTTGCGGGACAAACAAAGCACCTAGCGCGGTTCAATTAGAACAGGGATCTGCAGCGCCGATTCACAATGGCGCTGCAACTTTTTGGTACGAATTTTCGCGAAGCCGTTTCAACTGAACAATTATTCGATCATCAGTGGAAAGCAGGTATTTGTAATTCGTTAACGGCTTTACCTCAGCTTAATTGAAACGTTGCATGGCGTCGCAGCGAACGTCTACTTTCCGCCGAAATTGCGTTGTCCGCACTCGGCCCAAACCCGACCTTGAACACGACCTTCCAATGCTGCGTTTGCTACCCGCATTGCTGCCATTCGCTGCAATCGCAAATTCGAAGAGGCCGTGAACTTACAGTTCGCGGACAAAAGTTAGCTTTCGCTGCGGTTGCGCCGATGGCTGCTTTTTACAAACAGCTAGGCCGCGTAGACTGAAGGCAAAGGTTAAACCTACTTCCGCGAATTTGGCGTGTTCTGCTAATCGAATGGCACGTACTGAAAATGACGTAACAGCTGCGGATTGCCATCTTCAGCTCATCGGAACCTGTTTTGAGAAACTCAAAATGGGTCGGAAAACGACATTCATTACGGAGCGAATACCATGATTGCCAAGGAAGCGATTGATCATCTGGACCCTCAAAAATGGGCCAAAACCTCGCCGGCCGAGCGCCTGCATCTGCTCGAGGAAGTGCGCGACAACATTAAAACATATGCCGACGACCTAGCCGCCTCTGACAGTAAGATGAAAAATGACATCCTGGGCGCACCGCTGTTTTCCGACCCGGTGTCCAAAGTCGGGACTGTGGTCCCCATGGCCAGCACGATCAGCGCGGCGATCAGCCTTTATGAATCCATCATCGACGGCAAGATGCTACAACCGCTCAAGGTCGAAAAGGTGGGCGATGACCTGTATGATATCTATGTCTTCCCGCAGGAGCGCAAAGACAAGCTGATGTATGCCGACCGCAAGGATCGCATCCGTGTTAAAGGCGCTCCGACACAGGTCAACCCTATGGAAAAGCCTGCCGGGATCATCGCCGTTCTGGGTGCCGGGAACTACAGTTCTTCGCTTGAGATGATGAAAGCCCTGTTCTTTGAGAATTGCGCTGTTGTGCATAAGCCCCATCACCTGAACGAGGAAACCGATGCGGTTTGGGAAAAGATCATGCAGCCGCTGATCAAACATGGCGCGCTCAGCTTTTGTGCATCTGATCAGGGCCGGGATCTGACCGTGGATCCACGCCTAACCAAGATCTATTTCACCGGTGGTACCGGTACCGCCGAGGCGATCATGTCCGCCACGGACACGCCTCTGATCTCCGAATGTGGCGGCAACAACCCTTGTATTGTCGTACCTGGTGATCGCCCTTGGACGCAAAAGGAAATCGACCATCAGGCGCTGCAAATTGCCACCATGTCTAAGATGAACGGCGGTGCGGTCTGCGGGCGGGTTCAGACGCTGGTGACCAGCAAACACTGGCCGCAGCGTGAGGCTTTTCTGGATGCGCTCCGTCTCGCGATATCAGAGAAAACACCGGCGGCAGGCAGCTACTATCCGGGATCAGACAACGTCATGCAGGGCTTCAAAGAAGCCTATCCGCAGGCCGAAGTCTTGCAACCCGAAAACGGTAAGTTCCCACATAGCGATTTCCTATTGGTGCCGGATACGGAACCCGGCGGGTATGCGAGCCGAAACGAAGCGTTCTGCCAGATCATTGACGAGGTGCCATTGGACTTACCGGCCAATGCGGCAGAGTTCCTGCCTGGCGCGGTTGAGTTCTGTAACGAACAACTTCTGGGCACTCTTGGCAGCGCAATCCTGATCGACGAAGACACGAAAAAAGCCCACAAAGCTACGCTTGATCAAGCCGTGACCGACATGGAATACGGTGGTATTGCCATAAACACTATGCCGCCGTTCATCTTCCTCAGCCCCTATCTGACCTGGGGTGGTAATGAAGAAGGCAAAGACTTTGTCTCTGGTCACGGCAATTTCGGCAATCTGCTGAATTACGAGAATATCGAGAAGTCGATCATCGAAGCCAATTTCATGTCGATGGGCCACATGATGAACACAAACAAACTGGCGTTTGATCACATGGCTGACAATATGGCTCGCTTCTCAGTTGAGCCGACCTGGATGAACCTCACATGTCTAATGGGTGATGCTGTCCGAGACAGTTTCCGTAAAAAGGACTTCTAAGCCCTGCAAAAATTTGGAGATAGACCATGAACACACAAACGATCCTTATCACCGGCTGCAGCAGTGGCATTGGCCGTCTGACAGCCCAGTATTTTCAGGAACGAGGCTGGAACGTCATCGCAACAATCCGTTCAAATCCTGAAGGCGACGCCGAACTAAATGCGTTGGACAACGTTTTGGTCACGGCGCTCGATGTCACAAAAAAAGAGACCATCGAAACAGCAATTGCCGCTGGCATTGAGCGGTTCGGCCAAATCGATGTTGTTGTTAACAATGCAGGTTACGGCTCTTACGGACTGCTGGAGGCCACGCCTGAACACAAGATGCGGATGCAATATGAGGTCAATGTGATCGGCACCATGTTGGTCATGCAGGCGATTATTCCGCATTTCCGTGCGCGCGGCTCGGGAACGATCATCAATATCTCGTCTATGGGTGGTAAAATCACCTTCCCGCTTGGAACCATGTATCACGGATCAAAGTTTGCCGTGGAGGGGATGAGTGAGGCGCTGTCTCACGAGATGGCTGCAATTGGAGTTAAGGTGAAGCTGATCGAGCCTGGGGTTATGAACACCAATTTTGCCACCACATCCTTTGACATGAACCTCGATCCGTCTCTGACGGAATACCAAGACTATGTCGCCCGCGTTACCGGTGCCATGAGTGGAGGAATCGAAAACGCTTCTGATCCGATCAGAGTGGCCGAAACAATCTGGGCGGCGGCCACCGACGGCACCA